>JAQBQE010000019.1 GCA_028287135.1 Myxococcales bacterium | reverse complement strand
GGGCAAGCAGCTCTTGGTCCGCGTGGTCGGAATGCTGAGCAAGCTCTGCCGATGATCGTGGACGTGAACGAGCACGTGGCACGTGGACGTGCACGTGCACGAACGACCTTAACCGAGTGGCATTGGCGTTAGCATCGCCGGATGGCGAAGGCGCATACGTCGTGGAAGGTGCTACCGCACGGTCCGATCGTGCGCCGCACCGACGGCAGGCGCTCGGTCGCCGCCGCGGTCTGATCAGGAGACGACGCGCGCCTGCGGCACGGCCGTCAGCACGTTGATCAGGCCCGAGGTCACGGGGAACGACAGCTCGGGCAGCGGCGCGCCGGTCGTGCTGGCGCCGACGATCACCTTCTTGTTGAGGTACCAGGTCAGCGAGGGATCCGCCGATGCACGCGCGCCGATCCGCTGGGCCCGGCTCGCCTTGCGCAGCGAGCGCACCGCGAGGAACGTGAACAGGGCGACCCAGAACAGCATGCCGCCGAGCTTCTCCGCCCAGTCGTGCTTGGATTGATCCCACGCCATCGCGAACGCGCCGCAGACGAACAGGCCATCGAGCCAGAACATGATCGTGGCCACCGACTTGTGGCGGCTCGCCATGCTCGTGGCGGCCTGTGCGATCGATTCGGAGGGCAACTGTCGCGCGTCCATGGCTCGACGATAGACGCTCGCCGCAGAGGTGTCCACGGTGGCGAGCGACGTGGCATGGTGCTCCCGTGTCGAGTCGTCCATCCGTGGCTGCCGCGTTGCGCAGCGAGGGGTTCGTGTTCGTCGAGGGTGCCGACCTGCGCACCGTGCTCGGTGGGGCGCCCGCGCTCGCGGACTGGGAGACGTTCGCGGCGAGCTGGGATGACCTGCACCTCGATCGCTACATGGCCGATGGCGGGCGCTACCGCCGGCGGCGTCATGCGCTGTACGCGGCCGCTGCCGACGGATCGATAGCTCGCCTGCCGCACGGCCCGCACTGGCAGAGCCTCGACTACAACGCGCTTAACGGTGGCATCGAGCGCTGGTTCGAGCCGGTCACCGAGCCGGTCGGGTCCTCGCGCAGCCTGACCACGATCCTCGCGTGGTGTCGCGAGCTGTTCGGCTCGCTGTCGCCGGCGGTCGCGTCCTGGCGGATCGAGGTCCACCAGTTCCGGATCGAGGCACGGCCGGGCGAGACCGCACAGCCGACCCCCGAAGGTCTCCACCGCGACGGTGTCGACTGGGTGCTCGTGCTGCTGATCCACCGCCGCAACATTGCGAGCGGGACCACGACGATTCATCAGCACGATGGTCACGAGCTCGGTAGCTTCACGTTGACCGCGCCGTTCGATGCAGCACTGGTCGATGATGCGCGGCGATGTCACGGCGTGACGGCGGTGCAGGCGGTCGATCCGGCGCAACCGGCCTATCGTGATGTGCTCGTGGTGACCTTCCGCGCGGGATAGCTCGGCTCCGGCCATCCACCTGCGTCGAAGGCCGCATCCAGAGCCTTCGCGACGCGGTTGCGATCGCTGACGCCGATGTCAGGCAAACGGCGACACACTGGCACCTCACTTGCTCGATGCGTAGTGCATGAACCGCAATGAACAGCAGGACGCAGACCTCGACAACGACCTCCTCGTCGGCCGGGCGCACGAGCCCGAGAGCGAGGACGAAGAGATCGAGCTCGACGAGGACGACTTCCTCCCGGACGACGGCGATCTGGATATCGAGCCCGACGACTCCCGCGACTACTAGGTGCCCGATCGCGATGCGCGGATAGCGCACCCGGCCCTGAGCGATCTTCATGGCTCTGGAACAGCCCTGTGAGAGGGCAGGCACCCCACCAGTTCCTGGCACAGTGTTTTTTTACCGGCAGGGCGTACAGAACCCCGATCGCCTGCTACGGTGGCTGATGGCATCCGCTCAAGCACAGCAGGCAGAAGGTCGCGTGGTTCTCCGCGACGGGGTGAAGTTCAACGGCGTGAAGATCTTCTCGGCGACGATGTTCGCGGATCGCGCGCAGCTCGGCGACAAGGTCACGGCCTGGATCGCGGAGCACCCGAGCTTCGTCCTGACCGAGATGATCGTCACCCAGTCGAGCGACGCGTCGTTCCACTGCATCGCGATCTCGGTGTTCTATCGCGAGGGTAAGTCGCTCCCGAGCTGAACTGCCTTTAGGCCGCCGATGCGACTCGTGGCGGCAGCAGTGATGGTGGCGTCGTTCGGTTGCGAGGCTCCGAAGGACGATCGCTGCGGCAAGGTCGTGTTCTCCGACGTGCACGTCTCGACCCGCTCCTTGTCGAGCTCGACCACCGGCTTCCCCGGCGGCTGCTCGGCGTCGCCGATGCGAGCTGCGTCGGCCCGATCTTCTAGCTCCGCGTCGCGTCACTTCGTCGGGAAGTAGTGGTCGAGCTGGCCCTTGAACATGCCGTAGCCGGCTTCGTCGAGGCAGCGCTCGCCCATTCCGCGCGTGATCGTCTTCGCGGTCTTGAACGTGTCGTAGGTCGCCGGGCAGTAGCTCTTCGCGAGCTCGCGGAGCTCGGCCTGGCCGGGGGCGGCAGCGGCACCGCCGAGGGTGATCGCGAGCGCGTCGGCGTCGAGCGCGGTGAACGGCGATGGGCGGTGGGTCATGCCCCGAGCCAACGCAACAACAGGACCACGCGGCCTGCATCCCGCGGGAGACAGCGGCGGAATCCAGGTCGCGCAGGATCGACCGCGAGTTGCGCGATCCGCGTCGTCCGTCCGCCTCACCTCGTCGAGGGGCGGACTCCCAGCCAGGACCACTCGGGTTGCCGGCTCGTCTCGATCAGAACGCCGTGCCGGCGACGTGCTTGCCCGGCGAGAACGAACCGACCGCGCCGGTGACCATCGTGTGCAGCGCGTACGCGGTACCGGTCACGTCGGGGGACAGGTTGTCCGAGACCCCGGTCGTCGCGGCGGTCGCGTAGGTGCGGGTGGCGAGCGTCACCGGAATCAGGTCCGCCGACCGCACGCTGATCGTGTCGCCGTCGTCGTTGAGCCCGAGCGACGTTTCCGTGGCCGTGAAGAAGTTCGTCACACCGGGGCACGCGGGTGCACCGCCGCCCCACACCACGACCGCCTTGCCGGGGGCCACGGTGGCGCCGGCGGGGAACGTGTGGCGAAGGCCGATCAGCGAGCCGTCGTGGATCGTCACGCCCGCGAGGTCGAGCGTCTTCTGGGACACGTTCACGAGCTCGACGAACTCGTCGTCGGTACCGGTGAAGTTACCGTCGCAGTTGGTGTCGGCCAGCGACGAGGCCGGGCCGTCCGCCGCCATGTATTCGTTGATGACGAGGTCGCCGACGGCCGGGGGCATCGCCGTCGACGCGACGGTCGGCAGCTTGAGGTCGAGGATGTAGTACGCCGCCGTGCCGGTCGCCAAGAAGTGGTTGACGCGGATCGTGTACGTGCCCGGCTGCAGCACACCCTCGAGCGGATTCGCGATGTCGTTGGGAACGTTGTCGTCCGCGGTGTCGTTCGGGCCGAGGTACGAGCAGCGGCTGTCGCCGTCATCGTCATCGCTGAACAGCGCAGCCGTATCGCTCGTGACGTCCGCACCCATCGCATACAGAGAGACGAGGGTGTCGGTGTCGCAATCGACCAGGGGCAAGGTGCCGAAGCCGGTGTAGTCATCCTGGAGATCGATCGAGTTGTAGGTCTCGAGGTGGACCGTCGTCGCTGCGGTCAGCGTGAACGTGTAGAGGTCGACGTCACCGGCGGTGAGCTCACCGCGGATGATGTGCGAGCCAGCCGAGAGCACGAGCGGAACCGTGTTGTTCGGCTCGGCCGCCTCGACGACATCGGACTCCAGCGTGCAGGTCGCCGAGCAGCGGTCACCGTTGGTGGTGTTGTCGTCGTCGCACTCCTCGCCGGCGTCGAGCACGCCGTCGCCACAGCTCGCCACGCACACCGAGGGCTCCCCGGCATCGCACGAGAAGCCGGGCTCGACGTCGCAGCGGTTGCTGCAGCCGTCGCCCGACATCAGGTCGCCGTCATCGCACGGCTCGTCGAACGTACCCATGATCCCCGAGATCGGATCGATCATGCCGTTGCCGCACAGGGTGGCGCGCGACGTCACGGTGAAGCTGTACATGCCCGCATCGGCGGCCAGGTAGCCATCGATCACGACGTAGTAGGTACCCGCGGGAAGCGCGGTGTACTCGAGGACCTCGCCGGAGGCGGCGATATCGGAGCAACCGTCGGCGCCGAGATACTCGTCGATCTCGGTGTTGAGATCGCAGGGTGCGGCGAGCAGGCGCACGACCGTGTCGAAGCCGCTGGTGTCCGCGACCTCGATCGAGACGTCGCTGGTCGCGGTCGTCGTGAACTTCCAGACGTGATCCTTGCCGGCGCCGGCATCGGGATCACCGTTGCAGCTGCCCATCGCGAGCTGGCTGGTTCCATTCGTGGTGTCGCCAGTGCCCGTGGCGACGAGCATGCTCGCGCTCGACGTGAACATCAGCTCGTACGGGGCTGCGCACGTTCCATCGGCCGGGGTCACGGTCATCGTGCACACCGACGGCTCGCCGACGCACGTGTAGCCGGTCTCGACGGCGCACGCCGCGCTGCAGCCATCGCCCGCGGTGATGTCGCCGTCGTCACAGCCCTCGGAGCCGTCGAGCATGCCGTTACCGCAGTCCTCGGTCGGCGTCTCGGTCTGGCACATCGCGGAGCAGCCATCGCCGTCCGTGGTGTTGCCGTCATCGCACTGCTCGGTGCCGGTCGTGCTGCTGTCGCCGCAGGTCATCGCGATCTCGGTCGTGCACGCCGACGAGCAGCCATCGCCGCTCGCCGTGTTGCCGTCGTCGCACTGCTCGGCGCCTTCGCGCGTGCTGTCGCCGCAGGTCGCATTGACCTCGCCGCCATCGTCACCGCCACAGGCCGCCGCGAGGGCAGCGATCAAGAATCCGCCAAGGAGAGATAAACGAGTCGTCATGGCGCGGTCGATACCACGCCGTGCGAGGACGATGACAGCGCAAAGGGGTGGCAGTCGCTGGCACCCGCTTGTCCAACGTTGTCGGGAGCTTGACCTCACGGATCGGCTATCGTGGGGCCATCGGCGTGAGCGCATCGCATGGCATCTCGGTCGCCCTCCTCCGGCCGATGGCGGAGCTGCTCGGTCGCCTCCCTCGCGGACGAGATCGTGGCGTGCCTTGCCGAGGCGAACCGGATCGATCCGACGCACATCCACAGCATGGGGATGAGCGCGGGTGGTCTGCAGACGACCGCGATCAGCTTCGTGCGCTCGGCCTACATCGCGAGCGTCGCGACGTTCTCGGGTGGGATGCCGCCGGGCTTCGTTCCGTCGATGCAGAACCCCGACAACAAGTTCGCGGCACTGATCTTCGACGGCGGCACGCACGACAACGTGTTCGGCGTCGATTTCAAGGCAGCGAGCGAGCTCTACCGATCGACGCTCGTCGACGACGGTCACTTCGCCACGATCTGCGACCACGGCAAGGGCCACAAGATCCCGCTCGATGCAGCGCCCAGTGTTGCGGCGTTCTTCGAGGCGAATGCATTCGGCGCATGGCCGTCGCCGTACGTGGCGGGCCTGCCCGCGACGTTCCCGACCTACTGCGCTCGCTGAGCTACTGGCACGAGCGAGACACGGCCCAGCTCGCCGGGTTCTGCGAGCTCCAGCTCGGCAGCTGCGGGCCCCAGATCCAGCGCGCGCTCTGGTAGGTGCGGAACTGTGACGAGATGGTCGCGGTCCCGACCTCGAGGGCACGGAGCACGCGCTCGGTCACGGTGTGGCACACGAAGTCGGTGCCGTAGAGGCCGCTCACATAGGAGGCCGTGATCGCGGTCTCGAGCTCGCTCCAGGTCAGACACAGCTGGGGGCCGACCGAGTCCTCGAACAGCGCGCCATCGAAGAACACGCCCGCGCCCTTGGGATCACCGACCAGGCGGACGATGGTTCCACCGGGAAGCGTGATGTCGATCTCGGAGTGATCGATGTGACCGGCGTCGAGCCGCTGGATGCGAGCCGCGAACTTGGTGGTCGCGGGATTGCGGCCCGCCTGCGTGACCATCGTGCGGATCCGGCCGAGCGCGCTGGCCGGGGTCGCGGGATGCTCCTGGTTCCGCCAGATCGCGGACATCTGGTTCGTGTAGAAGTCCGTCAACCACGCGACGAGCTCGGTCCAGGTGTTCGGCAGATCGGCCTTGCCGTCGGACGTGGTGGCCCATGCATCGAGCTCGGCGAGCTCGCTGTCATCCGGTGCAGCCTCGTCCGCGGTGACACACGCGGACGTGATCATGATGACGGCGAGCAGGAGCGAACGAACCATGCGCTCCTCACGTGCAACGAAGCGGCCAGTGGGGACGGTCGACCCGCCCGTCACCGGGCGCCATCACGTGCGCCGATCGCGCCACGGCCCGGCGGAGAACCACGCCATCGCAGCTCGAGCTCCAGCCAGGTCTGCGAAGCTGCGCAGCTTGTGCATCGTGAGCCCACGGCCAGGACCGATCTCCCTGGAAACTGAGGCTTTGCCCCCATGGAAAGGCCGCTTGCCGGACCGCCGCCGATCTGCCCCGTTTGGTAGCGCGGACCACGCGAATCACGCCCCGATCGTTGGACCGAATGCTGCTGTGGAGGGAGGCACAACACGCCAACCCCCGGAGCACCCCGATGACTCGCATTGCCTCCTTGCTCGCTCTGTTTGCACTCGCACTGATGACGGTGATCGCCGCTGGCTGCGCGACCTCCGAAGAGGACGAGCTGAACCCCGAGGACTTCGAGGTGACGGAAGACGATCAGATGGAGGACACCGTCTTCGAGCAGATGTCGGAAGACGGCAAGGCGGACGGCGCGCTGGGCTACCAGGCGGTCGCGCGGCTCGCGAAGACGGCCGGCGTCGCGTGCACCGGTGAGCGGATCGCGCTGGCGACCGCGGTCGCAAAGGCCGAGTCCGGGTTCCGCGCCGGGATCAGCAACACCGCCGGCAACGCGCACGGCGTCGACCGCGGGCTGTGGCAGATCAACAGCTACTGGCACCCCGAGATCTCCGCTGCGTGCGCCTTCAGCCCGAGCTGCAACGCACGCGCGATGGCAGCGATCAGCAGCAAGGGCACCCGGTGGAGCCAGTGGTGGACGTGGAAGAACGGCAAGCACCTCCCGTTCATGGCGCAGTCCCGCGCGGCGCAGAACGCGGTCTGCCAGTAACCCGGCTCTCGGACCCGGGAGTACGATGGCCGCGATATGCGTCCATCGATCCTGTCCTCGGTCCTCGCAACTGCGCTGTTCGGTCTTGGTGCGTGCGGCGGCGCCCGCACTCCGTACGCGACCACCGGTGGAGCCCTCCAGCTCTCGAAGGTCGTGCTCTACCGGAACGGCGTCGGCTACTTCGAACGCGGCGGGCGGGTGGACGGCGAGTCGCTGACGATCCGGGTCCGCAAGGATCAGGTCAACGATCTGCTGAAGAGCCTGACCGTCGTGGAGCGTGGCGGTGGTCGCGCGGTGTCGATCTCGATGCCTCTCGATCCGCGGTCGTGGGCCAACGGCTCGATCGCAACCCTCGGACCCGGGAACGGCAGCCTGTTCGAGGTGCTCGACAAGCTGCGCGGCACCGACGTCACGCTGCGCACGACGGATGGTGACGACCTGCGCGGTCGGATCCTGATCGTGGAGGCGCTGCTTCCGGACGGTCGGCCGCGCGCGCCGGGCGACACCGGCATCGACGACGAGCAGGACTACAAGGTCACGCTGATCACGAAGCAGAAGCTCACCGTGGTCCGGCTGTCCAAGGTCACCGGCATCACGCTGCACAACGGCGATGTCGCGATGCAGTTCCAGCGCAGCCTCGATGCGACGGCCGGCGAGGGCATGTTCCAGCAGGTCGACGTCACGATCCGGCTCGCGGGTCGGCGCGCGAACGATCTCGTCGTCAGCTACGTGGTCAGTGCACCGATGTGGAAGCCGACGTATCGCGTCGTGCTACCGGAGGCGGGCAAGGGCGAGGCCTTGCTCCAGGGCTGGGCGGTGGTCGACAACACGACCGGTGAGGACTGGCGGGACGTCAAGCTCGCGCTGACCTCGGGGGCTCCGATCGCGTTTCGCTATGATCTCCACACGCCGCGCGACGTGACGCGCACCGATCTCTCGTCGGTCGGTTCGCAGCGGCGCGCGACCGTCTCCGTCGGCGAAGCAGGCTATGCGCAGCCCGTGGAGCCCGCGGCTGTCGCCGCGACGCCTCCCGCGTATGACGACGAGATGAAGGAATCCGAGGCGTCGCCGTCCAGGGTGACCTCCAAGACCCGGCCCGCTCCGAATCGACCGGCCGCGAAGAACGCGAAGCAGAGTGCCGGAGCGGGGTGGGGAGGACCGCCGGGGGCGGACCAGCCTGCGCCTGCACCCGGTGACTGGGGTGGCGATGGCGCACCGATGGGCGGTGCGGTCGACGCCAATGCCCTCGCGCGCTCGATGGAAGCGCGGACGAAGGCGGCGAGCATCAGCGGCCTGACCCGCTACGATCTCGACGAGAAGCTGACCGTGCCCGACGGCACGTCGACGATGGTCGCGATCATCAACGCCAAGGTCGAGGGCGAGGAGACGTTCCTGTTCCGTCCCGGCGGTGCAGGGCAGGGCTACGAGGCGAATCCGTATCGCGTGATCCGGTTCAAGAACTCGACGCCGTTCGCGCTCGAGTCCGGTCCGATCTCGATCTACTCGGGCGGCAGCTTCGTCGGTGAGGGCATCAGCGAGCCCGTCAGTGCCGGGGTCGCGGTCACCATCCCGTTTGCCGTCGAGTCGAGCCTGCTGGTCGCGTCGTCGCTGCAGTACGGCGGAGACGAGATGCGGCTCGTCAAGATCGTGCGCGGTGTGATGGAGATCGAGAACTTCTCGCGCCGCTCGACGTTCTGGGAGGTCACGAGTCAGCAGCCACGCACCAGCGAGCTGACGCTGTACGTGCGGCATCCCAAGGCGGGCGGAAACTTCACGCTCGTCCCACGGCCCACGGGCACCGAGGATCTGCCCGACGCGTACCTGATCCCGATCAAGCTCGCGAGTGGCGCGATCACGGCCAAGCAGGAGGTGGTCGAGCAGACGCCGTCGCGCAGCACGCTCTCGATCTGGGACCTTCGCTCGCTGAATCTGCTCGAGGGCATCCTCGCGCAAGGCTCGCTCGATCGCACGATCCGCAGCCGGCTCGAGCCGATCGTGAAGCTGCGCCAGGAGGCTGGTCGGATCGACACCGAGGTCGAGGGCAAGACGCGGACGCGCGCCGAGCTCGATCAGCGTGCGCAGGAGACGCGCAGTAACCTCGAGGCGATCAAGCGCGATCCAGCCGCAGGTGCGCTGCGCAGGCAACTGTCGGATCGGCTCAACCAGTTCGCGAAGGAGGGCGACAAGCTCGGTCGCGACCTCGTCGAGCTGCAGACCCGGCGGACCGAGAAGAAGATCGCCCTCGAGGACCTGATGCAGAACCTCGAGCTGACGCCGAAGGAGCCGCTGGCGCCGAAGAAGTGATCCGCTAACCCCCTGGCATCACTGGCACCGCGCGCGGGTCAGAAGGTTTCCGTCGGCGGGAGTGCCAGGGCCATGACGAATTCCGACGAGCAATGTCGGACCGGCGATCTACTCTGCGTGACATGGGTATCGAAGCACTTGGAAAGCTGCACACGATCTTCGAGACAAAGCAGGTCTCGGCGAAGTTCACGAAGCGCGAGTTCGTGGTCGAGATGTCTGACAACCCGAAGTACCCGCAGATGGTGCTGTTCCAGCTGACGGGCGATCGGTGCTCGCAGCTCGATGGCATGAACGTCGGGGACAACGTCCTGATCGACTTCAGCCTTCGCGGTCGCGAGTGGAAGAGCCCGTCGGGCGAGACCAAGTACTTCAACAGCCTCGATGTGTGGAAGGTCGAGGCGCGTGGCGCGAGCGCTGGCCGCCGTGGCGGAGCTAACAGCGGTGATCAGCGCGATGCGCCGCCGCGCGACTACGAGCCGCGCCCGAGCGACACCGGCTCGCGCGACATGGACGACATTCCGTTCTGATCGACGCGTAACCGGGTAGTGACGCCGTCCTGGCGTCCTCATGACGCCGTCCTGGCGTCGGGTCGCGCCGATGTTAGTGTCGGCGGTGATGACAAAGCTCTCGGTCGTGGGTGCGGGCCTGCTGCTGTGGTCGGCGTGCTACCGCGACAGCTCGCCATCGATCGCCAACGCGAGCGACCCGCTGGGCCAGGCGCCTGTCTCGTGTGGCGGCGCCGACGATCTCGCGCATGCGGTGCTCGATCCGTCGCCTGACGGTCGGCTGCGCACACATACGACGGGTGTGCTGTCCGGACGCGACCGACGGTCGTGGAACGGCATCGACGTGCCCGATGCGATCCCGAGGGAGCTCGGCGAGCTCGAGCTGTTCGTGCTCGACGAGGCCGATGGCGGGCATCTCGCGCTGTATCGCGAGCCGTACGATGTCGGCAGCTGTCAGCTCGGCGGCTCCGCGAACTGCGCGTACGAGGCGCGGTTCTACTCGCGAGCGGGGCGGCTCGAGTGGTCGGTGAAGCTCGCGAAGGCACTGTCGCGGCGCGATCACCTCGAGATCCAGGATCTCCGCCTGGTCAACGGCGTCCTCTACTTCAACGAGGCGTGTCAGAGCTATTCGAACGAAGCGGGTGGGACGTGCTCGTCGCTGGTGGCGATCGATCCGCGTGCACGGCGCGTGCTGTGGCGGACCGCACCGCTGATCTCGAACGGGCGGTTCGTGGTGCGCGGCTGCTACCTGATCGCGGGCTACGGCTTCACGAGCGAGCCCGACACGCTGCACCTGATCGATCGCGCGACCGGTGCTGTGCGGCAGACGATCCGTCTGTCGAGCGCACCCGAGCGGTACACGCTGTCAACGCCCGACCGGCTCGACGTCTCGCTGTACTCCGGCGTTGCGCGTCGCTACGTACTCGAAGGAGTCGCGAGCGGCAACGGAGTGATTCGCGAGCTCGATGCGGCGGAGTACGGAGGCGCGAGCTATGGCGGCGGGAGCTACGGAGGCGCGAGCTACGGACGACCGTAGTGTGAGCGGCAGAGTGCCGCGCGTTGGTGAAAGTCTCGCTCGGAGTATTGGAACCGCGGTGTAGGCTTCAAGCGATGCACGGCGCGGTGAGGTGCTGTACCAGCTGCGGCGCTATTTATCGCGCGGCCTATTCGCGCTGCATGAACGACGGCGCCGAGATCTCGGAGATGACCGACGATCCGATGATCGGTTCGTCCGTCGGGCTCTACATGATCGACGAGCTGCTCGGGGAGGGCGGGATGGGGCGCGTGTATCGTGCCCACCACGCGCGGCTGATCCACAAGCGCTACGCACTCAAGATCCTGCTCGGCGATCTGTCCTCGGTCCCGGCGACGCGGATGCGCTTCGCGCAGGAAGCCGAGAGCGCGAGCAGGATGTCTCATCCGAACGTCGTCGCAGCCAGCGATTTCGGGGTGACCTCGACCGGCCTCGCGTACCTCGTCATGGATCTGGTCGAGGGCAAGGTGATGAGCGCGTTGCTTCGGGACCAGGCGATGGCGCCGGAGCGAGTGATCCATCTGGCCCGCCAGCTCTGCGCAGGCCTCGGGCATGCCCACGACCTCGGCCTCATCCATCGCGACTTCAAGCCCGACAACGTCATCGTCATCGCCACGGACGAAGGCGAGGTGCCTCGGATCGCTGATTTCGGGCTCGCGATCTCGAAGGATCCGAGTGACGCACGATGGACCGGGACGGGCATGGTGCTGGGAACGCCCGGCTACATCGCGCCGGAGCAGTGCACCAAGCGAGAGGTCGACGCGCGCGCGGATCTCTATGCACTCGGCGTCACGATGTTCGAGATGCTGAGCGGCGGGCGGCTCCCGTTCGAGGGGGATCCGTCGGAGATGGTCGGGTTGAAGCTGAGCTGCGTCGCTCCGACGATCGCCAGCCGCGCGCCGCACGTGTCGGTGCCGCCGGCACTGTGCGCGATCGTTGCGCGCCTGTTGCAACGCCGGGCGGTGGATCGGTATCCCGACGCGCGTGCCGTGATCGATGCGCTCGACGCGGCCGCTCGCTCCCCCCATGCCCTGGCGATCGGCTCCGCTGACTGCGATCTGTCGTCGCGCTCGGCGCAGCTTCCACGCGGGACGACGGCCCACATCCCGCGCTCGTCGGTCCTGCGCGCGGTCGGACTCGGGCTCGCGCTCGGTGCGCTGGTCGCCGCGGCGGTCGCGATCGATGGAGCGAACGAAACCCCGGAGCCGGCGGTGGCACCGGTGCTCGTGGCGGCTGCGAGCGAGCTTCCCCTCGTGCCCGAGCCGACGCCCGAGCCGCGACGCGAAGCACCCCCGCCGCCCGTCCGCGCCAGCAAGTCGGGTCACAAAGGCCGAACGCCGAAGTCGCCGCGCGTGACGATCGAGCGGCCGACGGCGCCCGAGATCCGGGCCGTCGCAACGATGCCGGCGCCGGCGCCGGTGGTCGAGCTCTCGGTGCCGCGCCCTCCGCCTCCTCCGCCCAGGCCGGTCGGCGTCGCGAGGATCGTCGAGCTCGCGGTCCAGGGTCCGCTCGCCAACGCCGAGGTCCGCCGCGCCGTCGATCGTGCGTTACCCGCGGTCCGCGCGTGTCGCAGCGATGCGCCCGGCGTCATCACCGTCACGTTCACGATCGGCGAATCCGGCCAGGCCACCGGCCTGCGAGCCTCGGGGCTCTCGCCGGCCGTGGCACGCTGCGTGTCCTCCGCGCTGTCGACGGTTCGCACGGCCACCGCGCCCGACGTGGGCGAGGTCACCGTCGTGATGAGGGTCGGCTACGAGAGGCCCGGGTGAAGGCCGGCGTCGTGCTGGTGCTCGTGCTGGAAGGCTGCGTCGACACGCTCGCGCCCGAGGTCGGCATCTCGGCGGCCGAGGCCTTGTGCAACGAGGACTCCGCGCCGCTGCAACCGGTCTCGTTCGTTGCGGAGATCTCTCCGATCCTCCGCGCGTCGTGCGACCGCTGCCATCTTCCCGGCGGCGCGGGCCAGATGGCCAGCGGTCTCGATCTCTCGACGTACGACTCGTTGCGCGCCGGAGGGCTGCGGTCGGTCCGTTCGATCGTCGTCGAGGGCGAGCCGTGCGCGAGCGTCCTGGTCAAGAAGCTCGGGCCAGCGCCGCCGTTCGGCAGCCGGATGCCGCGCGACTCCGACCCGCTCCTCGAGCCGCAGCTCCACCTGATCCATGACTGGATCGCCGAAGGCGCACGTGATCACTGAAGCCCGCGCCGTCGTGACCCTGGCACTCGTTGCCGCCGTGGTGGTCGCGGTGTCCCGCGGCATCACGCCAGCGCGCGCGCAGCCCGGCGCCCGCACGTTCGCCGGGTCGCTGCAGCTCGACTACCTCCTGGTCCCGACCGAGCGACCGGCTCGGCGGTTCACCCTCGACGGCGGCACCGTCGAGCTCTCGCTCAAGCTCAGCGTCGATCTGTCGAAGAATGTGACCGCGAGCGTGAAGGCATGCTTCGCGTGTCATGGATTCGAGGCGGGGATGGCGTACATCGACCTGCGCGCCGCCGACGAGCTCCGGCTGCGGGTCGGACGGATGACGCCGTCGTTCGGCAACTTCCCGGTGCGCCATGACCCGGCCAATCACCGGCTGAGCGACAAGCCGCTGCCCTACGACATGGGACGCATGCTGCGTCGCGACGAATGGAACGAGGGCATCCTGCCGGCACCCTGGGTGGATAACGGTGTCGAGGTCGGCGGCACGCACTTCTTTCCCGGCGGCCAGGCGACGTATGCGGCGTTTCTCATGTCGGGGCCGAAGGGAACCGCGGACGCGGCCGACTTCGATTTTCTCGATTCGCGCTCGGGAGAGCGCTACTACGTCGACAACAACTCCCAGCCGGTGGTGGGTGGGCGGGTGGCAGGAACCCTCGATCTGCGCCGGCACGGCACGCTGACGCTCGGCGGATCGGTGATGGCAGGCACCTACGATCCGGACGCGCGGCTCGGCTTCTGGATCGCCGGGGTCGACGCCGCGGTCGATCTCACGAGGTTGATCGTCCGCGCCGAGTATCTCGTTCGCCGCACCGACATGGCGCTCGGGGCCGATCCGGCCGCGCGCTTCAAGTACGGTCCCGATCGCGCAGGCACGTTCGCCGACTACTTCGTGAAGGATGGGTTCTACGTCGAGGGCGAGATCCCGCTCGGTGGCGTCGACCTGCTCGCCCGGTGGGACGGGCTGCGGCGGGCAGGCAACGTCCTCGCGTCGAGCGGCCTCGATTCACGCGCATCGCTCCTGCGCTACACCGCGGGCCTCGCTGTGAAGGTTGGCAACCTGCGGCTGAAGACCAGCGTCGAGCTCTACGACTTCGACACGTTCGAGACCGAGATCGCCACCCACGTCGGCATCGCCAGCCCGTTCTGACTAAGAGCTGTCCCGTAATGGCGTCCAAGGCTGGATGCCATTAGAAGGCCAGGTTGGTTCGCGCTCGCATTCGTTCCAGCGTGGTCGTGCCTGATGGGCCCGTCTCATCTGGGGTTGAACGCGGCACCGTGCCAACGTTTCGCCGAGCCACCGAACATAGGTCGGTGTCCGCCCCGTCTCCACGACGGACGGTCCGTCGTGGGCGGAATGTGCGGTTGACTCGGACGGGACGTCTTGCCGTCCCTGGTTCGAGCTTGTGAGGGTGTCGCGCAGCGCGGAGTGCGTCTGCGCGTAGTCGAGCAAGGCCCGCGAGGTGGCGACCTCCACCCGCGCGGTAGCGGGGAGCGCTGCGGTGCCGAACACGACGCACGCCGCGAGCACAGCGGAGACCGCGTCGCGATCGCCACGCAACCCGCACGCAGGGCATGAGTGCACGCGGTCGGCGAGGGTCTTGGCGACGCGCGCACCGCACAAGCAGTGCTGCGACAGCGCCGTCGTCTGCGTCGACGCGCGCTGCAATACACCAGGCTTGTTCGCGATCCGCGCGACCGCGATCGCCTCGCGCTCGATCGCATCGAGCAGCGTACCCGGCGAGAATGCAGCGAGGGAGCGGCCCCACTGCATCGACCACGGGCGCAGGTCACAGTCCTCGACCGTCAACGTGAAGCCATGATCGCGAACGATCCGACCCGCGATCTGCCGCGCATGGTCACGACGAGCCTGTGCGACGGCGGCGGCGTCGCGAGCCTGGCCTGCACGGTCACGCCGGTAGGTATTCGAGAGCGTGTCCTTGCGATAGGCCTGCAGGGGCTTGCCGTCGCTACGCGCGATCCGCGGACCGTTCGGAATCACCTGACGCGCAGGGAGTCCGGTTGCTTCGCGACGCCGTGCCCGCTTCTCCTGGCGCTTGGAGAGCTGGTACTGGTGCGCATTCATCGCCCGGCGAGACCGGTCCAGCGAGCGTTGCCGACGACGCTCCTGACGCGCACGACGATGACTGCGCTGACGCGCGTGACCATCGCGCTCGACGCGGGTGATGGTCAGATCCGCGGCATTCTGGAACGACGCGACGGTGAGGTTGGAGACGTTGACATCGATGCCCGCGTGCCGGCCTCGTGTCTGCTCGGCCGTGACGGCGCGGTCCGCCGCGACGCTGGGCGCGACATAGGGCGACACCAGCACCATCAGGTGCGCCTCGTAGCGCCAGCCGCCGGCGGCGTTCGGATCGCGGCTGCGCACCAGATCGATCTTGTGCCAGCGCGTTGGGTCCGCGAGGTGATGATCGAGGATCGGCTGGTTCGACGGCGACGCCGGAAGCCGGACGGGCAGCACGAGGTCCCCTGCCGGGAGCCCGGTGAACACGAGGACGAGCGGGCCGTCATGCGTCCACCACGAGTCCACGGGCTCGGCCACGCCGCGCATGGTGCGGGGCTGGACGAACACGCCGTCGCTACCGGTGTACGCGGCGCGATGGCCGGCCCATGTGCCGTGCAGCCGGAACGTCTCCCACTTGCGGGGCTTCGTATGCGAGCGAGCGCGACCCGGAATGCGCGTGAACTCGTGCCAGCGGCTGGTCCCGGGCAGCCCGTGGGTCTTGCCGCGCGCATCGCGAAACAGGTGGCGCTCGGTCGCTGACCACACCGTATCGGCAAGGTGCATCGCGAGCGCCTTGGTCACGTGCCGGCGCAGGTGCGGTGCGCCATCGAGATGGTCGTAAGCGGCGTGCTCGAGCGACGTTCGTGACAGCCCGAGCCGGGCCCGGACCTCGGCGGGGCCGCGCTCGCGCTCGTGATGGGCGGACCGGTACGCGAGGCAGCGATCACGCGCATCGCGCTGGACCGCGCGGCGGATGGAGTGGGCCGCCGAGTACATGCCCTCGAGCCGGGCGCGCTGAACTGGATCGGACGTGTCGATCGCCAGCCGCAGCAGCGACAGCCCATCGTCGACGGACCGGGACCACGGCTTCTGCTTGTTCGGCCCCCGCGTCCGCTTGGATCCCGACCCCGCCGCCACACAGAGATCCTACCTCGATCATCTGACAAGACGAGTCCACTCGTGACGAGTCGATTGCACGACCACGCAACAGGACTGGCGGCAGCCCAGCTCGACACGCTGGTCGCTCGCCTCGGTTCCACACAACCGATCGACGTGGCAGACGATGGGCTCGCTCGTCGCGCGATCGGGTCCTCGTCGTGTGCGTGAGCCTTCGCACGAACCTGACGATGCGCGAGCTCGGCGCGCTGTGCTCGATGTCGAAGTCGCAGGTCCATCGCATCCTCACGGATCTGACGCCGCGCCTTGGTGCGTTGCTGGGCTCTCCAGTAGTACTCGACCGTCGACCCACGTGGGTCCTTGACGGGACCCTCGTCCCGACACGCGATCACGCAGCCGCTGCGACGTCGAAGAACTACCGCTGGTCGTGCAACGCGCAGGTGCTCGTGCGCGCATCCGACCTGACGGTGATCGCGGTTGCGGCCGGCGGGCCCGGAAACCGGAACGACACGAGTCACTACCGCGGCTCAGCTCTCGAATCGATGTGCCGGTCGCACCCGCGCGTGCTCGCCGATGGCGGCTATCGCGGCATCCCCGAGCTGATCACGCCCGTGTTCCTGAACCACCGGATCGTGCGTGACCGCGCTTGGCGCAGACACCGGAGGCGTTGATCCGCAGGCCTTGAGTCGCGGATCCATTTCTGATCTGGTCGGGGTGATGGTTGACGGTCATCCAGTCGCACTTCGTGAACGCGTCGTTGCCGCCTACGAGGCGGGCAAGGGCACCTATCCCGAGCTCGCGGAGCTGTTTGGTGTTGGCGAAGCCTCGGTGAACCGATGGGTGTGGTTGAAGCGCAAGCTCGGCCACGTGTCGCCGAAGGCGGCGGGCGGGGGGCGTCGATCGACGATCACGCTGCACGACATCGAGCAGGGCCTGGCCGCGTGTCCCGATGCCACCGCGCACGAGCTCACCGCGGAGATCAACCGCCCGCGTTCGAGGCGAGATCGCATTCACGTGTCGAGCACGAAGCGGGCGCTCGCGCGGCATGGGTTCGTTGTAAAAAAAAGCGGCGACGGCCACTGGAGAGTCTGCGGGCGGACGTCGCGTTCAAGCGCACGCACTTCGCGATGAAGATTCGCCGGATTCCGTTCGAGCGACTGGTGTTCCTCGACGAGTCCGGTCTCAACCTCTCGATGAGCCGCAGCCATGCGTGGGTGAAGCGAGGCACGGAGTTCATCGATCGCTTGCCCATGAACTGGGGCAAGAATCTGAACCTGCTCGGCGCGATCCGACGCGACGGCTGGGTCGTGCTCACCACGACGTACGAGAGGGTCACCAATGACTACTTCGTCGGGTGGGTGAAGACCAAGCTGTTGCCCAAGCTTCACTTCGGCGACGTGCTGGTGATGGACAACCTCGCCGCCCATCGCGACCCGCGTGTAGTGCAGGTCTGCGCACAGCGCGGCGTCGAGGTTCTCTATCTGCCGCCGTACTCGCCGGACTTCAACCCGATCGAGTCGGGCTGGGCGCTTCAGAAGCAGTTTGTTCGACGCCACGCACCGCGGCAGAAGGACGCACTTCGTCGCGTGGCCCGTCGAGCTCGTCACCGCGTCACGCGGCATCACTGTCGCAAATACTTCGAGCACTGCGGCTACGGAGGTCAAACCAACTGATCCCTGGGGTTAAAGCTTAATTACGGGACAGCTCTTAGCGGCGGCGAACGCTCTGGATCACGACCTGCTCGACGGGCGCGTCCTTCGAGAACGGGCCACTCGCGCCGGTCTTCACGGCCTTGATCTTCTCGACGACGTCCATGCCGTCGGTGACCCTGCCGAACACCGTGTAGCCCCAGCCCTGCGAATCCTTCGCCTGGTGGTCCAGGAACGCGTTGTCGGTGACGTTGACGAAGAACTGCGACGTGGCGGAGTGCGGATCGCTGGTGCGTGCCATCGCGACCGTGCCACGCGTGTTCTTGAGGCCGTTATCGGCTTCGTTGGGCACCGGTGCCTGGACCGGCTTCTTCTCGAGCTGCGCGTCGAAGCCGCCGCCCTGGATCATGAAGGTCGGGATCACCCGATGGAAGATCGTTCCGTCGTAGTGCTTGGCGTCGACGTAGCGCAGGAAGTTCTCGACGGACTTTGGTGCCTTCGCGGGATCGAGCGCGATGACAAACGTTCCGTGATTGGTGACGACTTCGACGGTGGGATCAGCCATCCGCCGACACTAACAGACAGCTACGTGCGGAAGCTCGGATCGATCCGGTCGAGCTTCCGGAGCAGACCCGGCCACGCGAAGCCGCCGCCGCCACCGCGCAGCACCATCTGCGCCATCATCATCGCGCCGTCGAGGACCTTGGGCTCGATCGTGATCAGCTCGGTCGCCGCCGCCTGCGCGCGCAGCTGGATCGTGCACGCGGACTCGAACAGGTACATCGCGAGGAACGCATCGGCGATCGACGAGCCGACCGTCAGCAGGCCGTGGTTGCGCAGCATGAAGAACGTCTTGTCCCCGAGGTCGCGGACGAGCCGCGGCTTCTCGTCGGCGTTGAGCGCGACGCCCTCGTAGTCGTGATAGCCGAGTGACGCGAGCACGAACGTCGACTGCTGCGACAGCGGGAGCACGCCCTGCCTGGACGCCGAGACGGCGACGCCGTTGATGCTGTGCGTGTGCAGCACGCACTTCGCATCGTCACGGGCGGCGTGGATCGCGCTGTGGATCGTGAACCCCGCGGGATTGATCTCGAACGGGCTGTCCATCACCTTGCGCCCGTCGAGGTCGATCTTGACGAGGTTCGATGCGGTGATCTCGTCGAACGTCATCCCGTACGGGTTGATCAGGAACTGATGATCGGGCCCGGGCAGCCGCGCCGAGATGTGCGTGAAGATCAGATCGTCCCAGCCGTAGTGGGCGACCAGCCGGTAGCACGCAGCGAGATCGACCCGCAGCTTCCACTCGTCCTCGCTGACCTTGGACTTCACATCGAGAGCCGTCGTGTTCATGGCGGCATCCTACGCGGCTGGTTTGCTCACGCACCCGAGAAGATCGGCCATGGCGTGTCGCGCATCCGGCCTTGCCAGTTGTTGTGGCGGCCGTCCCAGTACGTGACCTGGACGGTTCCGACGTCGATGTCATCGAGACAGTTGAAGTTCACGGACACGAAGTCACTGCCGAGGATGTCAAGGTGGCCCTTTCCGTGAAGGGACCATGGATGATCGAAAGGACAGCCTTGTGTCAGCTTATGTGACGGACCGTCGGTCGGGAGCTGCGCGACCGGCAGGAGTGGTAGGTAGGGGCGTGCTCACGCGAACCCTCTCGCTCCTCGCTGCCGTCCTGCTCGCAGCGTGTCCTGGCCCTCGTGGTTCCACGCTCGCTCCGACGCGGGATCCCGCGTCCTCGCAGGCGACCTCGGATCCGCTCGCGCCCGCATCCGCAGCGCAGATCTCCGATGCGATCGCGAAGCTGACCGCCAAGCACGGTGCCGCGCACCAGGCCGCGATCCGCACCGGCGTCGAGCAGGCCGCGAAGCTGTGGCGCGCGGGCGATGGCGACCTCGCGGAGTTCTGCGTCGAGCAGTTCGTCGCCGACCCCGCCGCGCGCGATGCGCTGTTCGCGAAGCTGCAGGCGACCGTCGAGCAGATCCGGGGGCACGTGCTCGAGCTAGGTCGCACGGTGCGCTGGGGGACGGAGGTCGAGGACGGTCCGATGATGCCGGTCGACCAGCTGCTCGCGACGTATGACCTCGGCGCGCATGTCGTCGACGATCTGTTCACGTCCAAGGTCGCGTTCTCGATCCTGCTGAACTTCCCGCTCTCGACGCTCGCGGAGCGGATCCAGAACGCGGAGCGCTACTCGCGCCGGACCTGGGCCGAGCTCCGGCTCACCGGGATCGTCGACACCCGCGTACCCGGCGAGCTCGCACAGGCCGCGACGGCCGCGGAGGCAGCCGCCGATCAGTATGTCGCCGGCTACAACCTGTGGATGCACCACGTCCTCGGCGAGGACGGCAAGCGCCGGTTTCCGTCGGGCAAGCGGCTGATCAGCCACTGGAACCTTCGCGACGAGCTCAAGGCGAACTACGCGGATGCCGACGGTATGGCGAAGCAGCGGACGATCGCGAAGCTGATGGAGCGGATCGTCACGCAGACGATCCCCGCGGCGGTGATCAACAACCCGCGCCTCGACTGGGACCCGTTCACGAACAAGGTCACCGCGGCAGCCGCCGGCACGATCGAGGCCGACGCGCCCAAGGATCGGCCGACCGCACCGAGCGACGAGCGCGAGCCCGACACCCGGTTCGCGCAGGTGATCCGCCACTTCGCAGCGGCGCGCGCGATTGACAAGTACTCGCCGATCGCTCCGACCCGGATCGACCGTGCGTTCGAAGGTGCCGAGCTGTCCGAGGAGCGCGTGCGCAAGATGCTCGTCGAGATCCTCGAGTCGCCCCACTCGGTGGAGGCCGCGCGCGAGATCGAGCGCCGCCTCGGTCGCAAGCTCGAGCCACATGATCTCTGGTACGAGTTCGGCGGTGGCTCGACCGCCGAGGCCGAGCTCGACGCGATCACGCGCAAGCGCTATCCGACCGCCGCTGCGTTCGCCAAGGACCTGCCACGGATCCTCCGTGACCTCGGGTTTACCGAGGGACGGGCGAAGTACCTCGCCGATCACATCGCGGTCGATCCGTCACGCGGCGCGGGACATGCGATGGGCGCGGAGCGCCGCGGTGACCAGGCGCACCTGCGGACGCGCGTCGAGGCCGGCGGCATGGACTACAAGGGCTACAACATCGCGGTCCACGAGCTCGGCCACAACGTCGAGCAGACGTTCTCGCTCTACGACGTCGACTACACGCTGCTCAGCGGCGTGCCGAACACCGCGTTCACCGAGGCGCTCGCGTTCCTGTTCCAGGCGCGTGACCTCGAGCTGCTCGGTCGGCCCAAGCCCGGCGGCGAAGCCGATCGGCTCCGCATCCTCGACGCGTTCTGGAACACCCGCGAGATCGCGGGCTCCGCGCTCGTCGAGATCGACGTCTGGCACTGGCTCTACGAGCATCCGACCGCGACCGCCGCTGAGCTGCGCGAGGCGACCGGCCGGATCGCGCGCGAGGTGTGGGACCGCTACTACGCACCGACACTCGGCGGCAAGGGAACCTCGCTGCTCGGCATCTACAGCCACACGATCGCGTCGCCGCTCTACCTGTTCAACTACGTCGTCGGCCACCTGATCGCGTTCCAGATCGAGGAGCACGTCGAGGGCAAAGACCGCGCGACGTTCGCGACCGAGTTCGAGCGCGTGTGCCGGCTCGGAAACATCCTTCCCGATCTGTGGATGCAGCAGGCGACCGGCAAGCCCGTGAGCTCGCAGCCGCTGCTCGATGCGACCGCGCGCGCGTTGAAGAAGTAGTAGTGACGGAGGACGAGTGGCTGTGGGGCTGGGATCCCACGCCGGGGATCGTGTCGGTGTGGGCCGAGGGAGATGGCTCCGCGACCGTGTGGCGGCGCGTCGCCGGCGCTCTCGTCCGCGAGGACGTGCGGTACCGGCCGTGGCTGCTCGTCGATCAGGAGCGGTTCGACGATCTGATGGCGATCGGGCTGCGGGGGGCCACCCATCGCGAGCTCGCGGGACCTGGAGCGCTGCGGTTCCTCGTGCGCGCCGATCACATCACCGTGCTGACCTCCGCGCTGCTCGAGGGAGCGTCGCGGAGGCGCGGACACTCGGTGCGTCACGTGCGCGAGCTCGGTGACGACGCGGTCCTGATGCTGCCGCCCGAGGAGCAGTACCTCGTCGCGACCGGGCGCACCTACTTCCGCGACCTCGCGTTCGACGAGCTGCACCGGATGCAGATCGATCTCGAGACCACCGGGCTCGATGCACAGCGCGATCGGATCTTCATGGCCGCGGTGCGCGACCCGAGCGGAGAGGTCCGCACGCTCGAGGTCCGTGGCGATGGTGATGCGGCGGAGGCCGAGCTGATCGCGCGGCTGGTCGCGACGATCACAGCCAGCGATCCGGACGTCATCGAGAACCACAACCTGCACGGCTTCGATCTGCCGTTCCTCGAGCGTCGCGCGGCGATCCTCGGGGTCCCGCTCGCGGTCGCCCGGATCGGCCCACCCGGGTTGCGCCAGCGTGCGGCGCGACGAGGTGTGGTCAGCAGCAAGGATGCGACCCGCCGGATCCGGTTCGTGATCGCCGGCCGCGAGCTGATCGACACGCTCGACGCCGTGCTGCGCCACGACTTCGCGACGCACGATCTGACCGGCCACGGCCTCAAGGAGGTCGCGCAGCAGCTCGGCATCGCCGGTCCCGATCGCGAGCAGATTCCCGGCGATCGGATCCACGAGGTGTACCGGACCGATCCGGATCGCGTGCGTCGCTACGCGACCGCCGATGTCGAGGAGGTTGCCGGTCTCGCGAAGATGATGGGCGGTGCAGCGTTCGCGCTCGCGCGGATGGCACCGCGGCGCTACGAGCGGCTGGCGGATGCGGGCGCGGCGACCGGCGTGATCGATCCGCTGCTGGTCCGCGCGTACCTGCGCTCGGGGATGGCGTTGCCCGCGCACGAGCCGGGAGATGGAACCCCGCACAGCGGCGCGGCGCTCCACCTGTTCGCAGCGGGCGTTGCGCACCGGATCGTCAAGGCCGACGTGGCGAGCCTGTATCCGTCGCTGATGCGCGCGTACCGGATCGGGCCTGCGCGCGATCACCTGGGGGCGTTGCTCGCGCTGGTCGATCGGCTCGTCGAGCGACGGCTCGCTGCGAAGGCGAGCGCGAAGGCGGCACCCGCCGGCTCGGCGGAGCGCTACACGCACGAGGCGATGTCGGCGGCGATGAAGCTCGTCGTCAACTCGGCGTACGGCTATCTCGCGGCCGGTGGGCTGACCCGGTTCGCGGATGTCCACGCCGCCAACGAGGTGACGCGTCACGGCCGCGAGTTGCTCGATCAGATGTGCCGTGAGCTCGCCGCGCGGGGCATGACGCTGCTCGAGGCCGACACCGACGGCGTCTATGTCTCGGTGCCCGAGACCTGGGCGGAGACCGACGAGCGTCGCGCGGTCGCCGAGGTCGCGGCGCTGCTGCCTCCGCTCGTCCGGCTCGAATTCGAGGGTCGCTACGCCGCGATGCTGTCCCACGAGCCGAAGAACTACGCGCTGCTCGCCTACGACGGATCCTTGATCCTGCGCGGCGTGGCGTTCCGGTCGAGCCGGGCCGAGCCGTTCGGGGAGGCGTTCCTGCGCACGGCGATCGCGCGGCTGCTCGCCGGCGATGTCCCCGGGGTTCGCGCCGCCTACCTCGCGACCGTCGGAGCGCTGCGCCGGCGCGAGCTCCCGACGTACGACGTTTCATCACGGGTCCGGCTGACCAAGACACCCGCGGAATACTTCGAGATCCGCGAGAGCCGGCGCGAGCTTCCGTACGAGGCGATGCTCGCGAGTGGACGGACGGTGTGGGCACCTGGCGAGCGCGTGCGGGTCTATCGCACGCGGACCGGGAGCGGGGGCATCGCGACCGACGCGGCCGAGCTCCGAGATTACGATAGCGATCACTACGTTCGGCTCCTGCGGGACACCTTCACCGCGCGCTTTGTCCGTGCGTTTTCCCCCGAAGACTTCGCTGCGGTGTTCGCCGATCCCGACCAGCTGTCCCTGTTCGCCCCGCCACTCCACACAATCCGAGCAGTGCTCACGCCCGCCTCACCCCCGCAACCCCCGGACCTGCGCTAGTGTTCCGGCCCGTGAGCAAGAAAATCCGCGCCGAGTACATCTGGATCGATGGCCAGAAACCAACTGCCAAGCTGCGGTCCAAGACGAAGATCGTCGAGGGTCCGATCAAGAAGGTCGAGGAGCTTCCGGACTGGGGCTTCGACGGTTCGAGCACCAGCCAGGCCGAGGGTCACTTCAGTGACTGCGGGCTGAAGCCCGTCAAGATCATCCCCGATCCGCTGCACGACGAGCAGGACGTCCTCGTCCTGTGCGAGGTGCTCAACGCGGACGGCACGATCCACTCGAGCAATCATCGCGCGCGGCTTCGCACGCTCCAGGACAAGCACGCGGATCACGACGTGTGGTTCGGCATCGAGCAGGAGTACACGTTCTTCGACGGCAACAAGCCGCTCGGCTGGCCGGAGCGCGGGTTCCCGGCTCCGCAGGGTGGTTACTACTGCGGCGTCGGCAGCGACGAGGTCTTCGGTCGCGATGTCGTCGAGGCGCATGCCGAGGCATGCATCAAGGCCGGGCTGGCGATCGTCGGCACCAACGCCGAGGTGATGCCCGCGCAGTGGGAATTCCAGATCGGCACGCTCGGTCCCGTCGACATGGCGGATCAGCTGTGGCTCGCTCGCTGGCTGCTCTACAGGATCGGCGAGGAGTACGGCGTCAGCGCGACGCTCCACCCGAAGCCGATCAAGGGCGACTGGAACGGCGCCGGTGCTCACACCAACATCAGCACCAAGGCGACGCGCGCCGACGGCGGCATCAAGGCCATCGAGGCCATGTGCGAGAAGCTTCGCGCGCGGCACCAGGAGCACATCGCGGTCTACGGCGCCTTCAACGAGGAGCGCCTGACCGGCAAGCACGAGACCTGCTCGATCCATCAGTTCCGCTACGGCGTGAGCGATCGCGGAGCGTCGATCCGGATCCCGATGGCGACCGCCAACACGGGCAAGGGTTACTTCGAGGATCGCCGCCCGGCCGCGAACATGGATCCGTACGAGGTCTGCGCGATGCTCGTCGAGACGATCTGCGGCTGATCCGCTAGCGGTCGCCTGAACACGGCCACGATTCAGCGAGCGGCCGTGAGCCGCGACGCTCGGATCCTGCGGGTCGTACCGTTGAAATCCACGGTGACGAGCGCCTGTGCACCCTCGCCGTCCAGGCTGACGATCGTTCCGCGACCGAACGTGAGGTGCACGACGGAGTGCCCCTCTTCGAGGTCGGGTTCGTCGGCGGCGGGCGGGCGCGCGGGGACCTCTGGGATCTTCGCTTCCTCGAGCGCGTCGTCGCGGGTCACGCTCACGCTCCAGGCATCGATCCAGACCGAGGCGGTGCTCGAACCGTACGCCATGGCGTCTCCCGAGGGCGCCAGGGCGAGCGGGTAGAACGCGCCACTCGAACCGAACTTCCTCAGGAGATGGGCCTCGTCGCGCGCGAGATCGAACACCTCGATCGTGCCTCCCATGTCCAACCCGTATTGGAGGAAGTGGACGACCACGATGCGTCCGTCGGCGGAAACGGTGAGCCGCCCCGGAAGCGTCCCTCCTCGAGGTAAGACGGCCCGCCGAATAAGCCGCTGGCTGCCGTCGTTCGCGACCACGACGAGACCCTCCCCACACGGGACGACGAACCCGGCCATCCTCGACCAGCCGACCTCGCCGCAAGGCTCGGGCTCGCGCGCGATGCGAGCTCGCCGTGACTCGCTCCTCGTCTCGACCGAGTGAACGACCAGCTCGCCGTCCACGCAGACCGCGACAGACGTCGCGTCGCCCGACCACGCCAGGTAGGCCGTCGACCCGTCGTCGTCCCCAGGAGACGTCTGCTCGTCGTTCGAACATGCCTTCCCGAGCACGTGTGGCGTGCGCTCCTCGTCGAGGAGGACGAGATCGGAGCCGACGATGAGGGCGACGTGCCGACCGATCGGCGCGACGCGCACGCGGCGAACCGGCGCTTCGAAGCGAGCGAGGAGCGCGTGCGTCGAGGCATCGACGCCATCCGAACCGCGGCGCAGCTCGCCATGGCGAAAACCGCTCACGATGCGGCCCGCGGCGTCGAAATCGGCGCTCAGGATGGCGTTGTCTCGCGGGTCGACGCGTGGGGGGAGCATGTGCGCCTCCTCGAGCTGTCGAATGTAGAGCACCCCGCACGCGGACTCGGCGCACGCGTGCGCGCCGTCGAAGACCTTGCCCGTACCCCGCCGCAGGACTCGCACGTCGTCCGCACAGACCAGCAGGCGCTGACCGTCCCTCGACCACACCAGATCGCACACGTCAGGGGCTGCGCGGCACCACGCTTCGACCTGTTCGCGGTCCTTGCTACCCGCGATCGTATGCAACCCGACGATGGCCGGGGTGCCGGAGCTCACCATCGTCTCGAGCGCGTCGGCGATGGATCGCGGCTCGTCCGGTGTCCCTCCGCGCCGCGCCGCGCGGACCATCTTCAGGGCCGCCCATGCGTACGGGTCCACGTCGAACGACCGGACGACCTCGATGCCAGCGGCTGCGAGCGCGGCGGAGAGCGTCTCGAGCGAGGCGCTTGCGTGAAATCCAAACGAGAGGCTCTGCGTGGGCTCGGCGAGCACGGCCGGACCGCGCGCGAGATCGGCAACGGCGTTCGCTACCTTCAGGCACAGCTCCTGGGTGACCTGTTCGGGCAGCTCGGATTCGGCAAAGCTCCAGATGACGTTCGTGATCGTGCTCTCCGACGCGCGGTACGCGAAGAACGGCACGTCGAACGCACGATGCCAGTCAGCGATCGACGGAACGAGGAGCGCCCACCGGTGAACGACGGGCAGGTCACCGAGTAGATAGAGCAGAGCTCGACGCGGGGGCGTGTTCATCGGCACGATCACGGCACGTAGATCTGGGTTAGCCCTTGCGATGTCAACAGGCTGATCGCGCCGTTGCCGGACAGCCGGGCGAATCCGCGAACCGTCCATCCAGGCAGCGGGGCGGTCGCGACGCGCTCGAACGCGGGCTGCCCGGCCTTCGTGCAACGTGCGATCACGTTGAGCTGCCGCGATGGATACATCCAGTCGAGCCCCTGCATGATCGGCGCGGTCGACGACACGTTCACGAAGCGGACGTTGTCGAAGCTGTTCGCCCATACCTGCGCGTTCGACCACGTGACATGCCCGTCGAGCAGCACCGTCATGTCGGGGAGCTGCTCGACGGTCCAGGTGAGGCCATCCTGCGAGCGCACATAGAGCTGCGTCTTGTTGCGGTTACCGGTGCCGATGCAGCGCGCGCTCGACCACAGGTGGATCGAACCGTCGGGAGCGAACGCACCGACGATCGGATCGATCGCGAATCCGCCCTCGATCTCGGCAGCGGCCGGGCCGAGCATCGCGGTCGTGAGCGCCCCCGTCTTGGTCCAACCTGGCGCGCCCTCTGCGAGCTTCCAGACCTGGAACACCTCACCGATGCCGGCACCGCCGACCCACACCGTGCCCTCGGCATCGACATCGAACAACTCGGCGCCGATCGGTGCTCCGCCACGGTTCTCGAACGTCGTTCCGACCTGCTCGTGGAGCGTCTGGTCGGCGCGCACCCATAGATGCCCGTCACCGGCGGCGCGGACGTCGCAGTTGTACGACGGCTGCGGCAGCGTGCACGGGATCGGGATCGACGACGCGAACGTCCCGCCCTCGAAGACGCTCGCACGGACCTCGGTCCCGACCTGGAACACGCCGACGATGCGCCCCGACAGCGAGCGGCCGGCATGGAAGTCCATCGCTCCTGCGATGACCGGCGGCGCTCCGCCCGTCTGTGCGGTGCCGTGCGCTGCGACCGTCCACGTCGAGCTCGCGCCAACCACGATGCGCGCGGTGTCACCGTCGAGGAACAGCGGCGGTGAGCCGTAGGATCCGTAGCTTGTGAGGTCGAGTGGCGTGGGCAGCGCGGGCGCGATCTCCACCGTCGCCGAGCCGCACGCGCGGACCGGGACCACGGGGAGCCCGGTGCCCCCGTCGGTCGGCGCGTCACCGGTCCCACCGCCATCGCCGGTCGCAGCATCGGGGCCGACGGAGCCGCCGTCGGTGCCGCCGTCCACGCCGCCGTTGCTGCCGGCATCTCCGGTGCTGCCGCCGGGGGACCCGCACGCAGCGAGCGCGACCAGGCAGACCGCGCGCACGCAGACCGCGGGCTTCATGGGACGACCACGTCCTGGCGCACACCCGACGGCGTCACGATGGTCGCGAGCCCACGCTCGTCCACCGCCACGATCGATGCGGCGTAGCCATAGGCGAACCGGTCGGCGGGCCACTGCATCTGGTTCGGTCCGCCAAACGGTGGGCACCGACGCGCGAAGTAGATGCTCGACGGATACGACGACCCGAACTGCGTGATCGTGGTCACCGAGACGCGATCGTAGTCGTGCGCGGCCAGGAGCTCCGGCACACCCGAGAGGATCCTCGGATCGAACGAGGGATTGCTCGCCGTCGCCGGGTCGATCATGGTCGCGGTCGCCGCGAACTCCGTGTATCGACCCTGCTCCCAGGTCACACCATCGTGTGACCGCAGGTATCCGCCGCCCCGCTCCCACACGATGTGGAGCGATCCGTCGGGCGCCGCGGCGATCGTCAGGCCGTTGAACCCCTGCGAGAGGTTCGATGCGAGCACCGTGCTTGTCGACCACGTCAGCGAATTGTGCGGCAGCCGGATCATCTGGAGTGTGTGCATCGTCCCGCCCGACACAGACGCGGCCGTCACGAACAGCATGTACAGCGTGCCGTCCGCTGCGACGTTCCACGCTGTCGTGTTGGAGCTCGGGTGGGGCGACATCCCGCGATAGAGCGGCGCCTGGCCGGCGGCATATTCGACAAACCCGTTCGCTCCGTACGCGTAGATGCGGCCGGCCGCGTCTGCGTGGAGGCGCGCATTCGCGTTGACCTCGATCGGCGTCGAGAACTGTGTCCCATCGAAGAACGTCGCGTGCTGCTTGCTGTTGTTGCCGTCGCTGCGATACCCGATCAGTGGCAACCCGTTGAGTCCGATCTCGGCAGAGATCGCCTGCATCGAGGTGACGCCCGGTGGAAACGGGATCGGTCCCGTCGTACCGGTCTGATGTTCGATCACGGTCCACACCAGGCCATTCGATGCGAACAGATACGCCTTGCCGCGAAACGCCATGAGCCGCGTGCCGCTCACCGACAGCGGTGGCGACCACTGGTGCCCGCCACACAGCGCGACGCCGTCCCCCGTCCCACCGTCCCCTGTCCCACCGTCCCCTGTCCCACCGTCCCCGCCATCGCCACCACCTCCGCCATCTCCGTCTCCACCACCTCCGTCATCGCCGCCGAGCGTGCCATCCGTCAGCGCGGCGTCTTCACCACCGCCGGCGTCATCCCCGAGGCCCCCGCCGGAGCCACAGGCCGCAAGGAAGGCAAGTAGCAAATACGGACGGGAGCTCATCACCCGGGTCCGGACGTACGCCATTCCATCTAGTCGCAAGGAACAGCGGGGATCCACGGCTCGCCACCGTTCTTGCGAAGCCCAGGAGCCCCGGAGAGCCCGACGGTCAGAGATCGCTGACGAGCTCGCCGTCATGCAGCCGCAGCACCGGCCCGGCGATCGTCTCGAACGTGATCCCGAGGACCGGCGAGCGGTGCACGCCTGCGATCGGCGCGAGGAGCACGAGCTCGTCGTTCACCCGATGATAGATCTCGATCGCGCGCGACGCTGGATGAACGATCCAGACCTCCTCGAGGCCAACCCGTGCGTAGAACGGAAGCTTGCGGTAACTATCGTCATCCGTCGACCGGATCTCGAAGCACAACACGGCACCTTCGAGCCCACGGTCGGACTCCTGCTCGGGGCGAGCGAGGGAACCGTCCGGGATCCGCCAGCTCAGCGGATCGATGTCCGGTGCGTAGATCCCCGCGCCATCGGGGAACGATCTCAGCCCGAGGCGTGCCCCGATCGGTTTGATCGCGGTCAACAGGTCGTACGCGAGGACACCGTGCCTCGGTCGTGCGGGCGGGACCATGTGGAGCTCTCCCTCCCAGAGCTCGTCCCGCTGGTCATGACCGAGCCGGTGCCGCTCCTCGAGGAACGACTCCGGGATCTCGAGCCAGACGGCGTTCATGGACGAACTATATCCGGGCATCGTTGATCAGGACGAGCAATGTTCGCGCCACGGTAACCGTTCGAAATTGTGAAGACGCTTGTCCGGGTATGGCCGACCACCGACCACGTCACGTCGGATCTCGGACGTCAGCCGGATGCGGCTGCTCGACGGTGGTGCGCGAGACCTGCGCTGCTGCTGGTTCATGCCGAGATGGCCGCGGCGCAGGCGCTAGAGCATGCGAAGGCGGGGTCGAACGAGGGTCGCGCCGAACCGCTCGACGAGGCCCGGGAAGTCCCGCCACGTCGCGTGGAACGCGGTCGTCACGCCGCTCCAGTTGGTCGGGCGCTGGCGGTCGCGCTCCGTCGGAACCACCAGGGATCCGACGAAGTCGCCTTTGCCGTAGACCTTCCGGATCTGCGAGGCCATCGCCTTGACGTTTCCGCCCGACACGACGCCGTTCGACGTCGCCTGGTAGAACTGCAACGTCACGCGCACCGGGAACCGCGCGTCGCGCTCGATCGTAAGACCGTCGAGCTCGGTGAACGGGCCCTCGGTCTGGCCGTGCCCGAGCACCGCGACATCGACGTCGGAGCGCTCGCGGCGATCGCCTTGCGACTGTGATTCCTGCGGCGCGGCCATCTGATTCGCCGGCGCTGCCGGCAGCATCCCACCACTGGCACTCGCGCTGTAGCCCCCCATGTTCAAGGCCGCCGAGCGACGGGGCTCGCGAACCTTGAGCGGCACCTGGATCAGCATCAGCACGTTCGAGTCCTCGCCGAGGCTCGCTGCGCTCTCGCCATTGGCGGTCACGCCCGCCGCCTTCACATCCGCGAGCCGCTCGGCGATCAGCGGCGCCTTCTTGCCGCCGTGGTTGAAGTACAGCCGCTGTCCCCAGGAGTCGCCACCGCTCACGGTGTCGCGAGCGTTGTCGATGATCGTCATGCTCGTGCCCTGGCGCGTGACGAGGATCGTCAGCACCGCCGGGTTCTTCTTCGTTGACTGGTAGTTGAAGATCACCGGCCAGAACGTCGCCTTGCCTTCCTTCGGCACCGGCAAGAACGCGTGCTGCGCGCTGACAAGCACGTGCGTGTCGCGCTTGGCGTGCAGGCTGCCGCCCTTGATCGTCCCCTTGCCGTGCACCGAGAGGTACTGCTCGGGATTCTCGAGCAGCTCGGTCAACGACACGAGGCTGAGCTGACCGTTCTCGGTCTGGTTACCCACCGGGATCAGGATCCGGTCCATCTTCACGTCGGCGGTCTTGTCGGTGTAGTTGTCGTGACGCATCACCGGCATCAGGTACGTGCGATGCGCCTTGCCCTTGCGGAAGCCCTCGACCTCGATCGTCACGTCGCTGATGTTCGGGCCGACCGAGCTGCCTTCCCACCGGCCGGTGTCCTCCCACAGCACGTTGAGGATGTTGAGGTCGTAGCGGCTGGCGGTGGCGGTGGCGCGCGCATCCTCGATCATGTTCGCGACCTTCGCGACCATCTTCTCGTACGACGGCGTGCGCGCCGGCTTGGCGATCATCGCCGGCTGGGCCGCCGCGAACGGCGCGAGGGCGAGCGACAGGGCAGTGATCAGCGAGGTCGAGCGGTGCAGCGGCATGGCAGGTATCGACGCACCAGCCGGCCTGGTGGCCTACGGTCGTGCAAGCTCGCGAAACGCCTGTGTTCTGGCATCATGGTGTCGTGTCCATCATCGAGGTGTCCGCGCGGATCGGAGCGATGATCGTATCGTCGGCGGCCGCGTCCGGTGTGAAGCCGGAGGTGCTCGAGCGCGCGACCGGGTTCTCCGCAGCGAGCGCCGCCGATCCGGACGCGCGGATCTCGCTCGAGGTCGAGACGACGCTGTGGGACGAGGCGGCACGGCAAACCCGCGACGCCGATTTCGGTCTGCATACGGCGGAGCGGTTGCAGCCGGGCGTGTTCGACGTGCTGGACTACGTCATCCGCACGGCGCCCACCGCGCGGGTCGCCATGGAGCGGCTCGCTCGTTACAACCGGCTCGAGCACGATCTCGCGGTGTTCTCGATGCACGATCGCGGACCGGTGACGCGCATCGAGCACGCCTTCGGTGACGGCAGCCACGTGCAGTCGCGGCACGCGGCGGAGTTCACGCTCGCGGCGCAGATCGTGGTCGGCTCGCAGATCACGGGGACCCGGATGGTCCCGCGTACGGTCGAGCTCACGCATGCACGCCCAGCTTCGGTGGCCGAGCATCTCCGCGTGCTCGGGGTGACGCCCACGTTCTCGGTGGCGATCAATGCGCTCGAGTGGGATCGAGCCGTGCTCGAGCGGCCGGTCCCGGCGTCCGATCCAGCGCTCGCGCGCACGCTGCTTCGCCATGCCGACGCGCTGCTCGCCGCGCGGCCGGTCCCGTCGACGAGCTACGCCGACCGCGTGCGCCGGATCCTCGCCACGAACCTCGGCGAAGGCGACGCAAGCCTCAAGCGCGTCGCCCGCGATCTCAAGATGAGCGAGCGCAGCTTGCAGCGACGGCTGACGGCCGACGGAGTCACGTTCGATAGCCTGCTCGACGAGATGCGCCATCAGCTCTCGCTGCGGTACCTCGCCGATCCGCAGATCGCGATCTCGGAGGTCGCGTACCTGCTCGGCTACTCCGAACCGAGCCCGTTCCACCGCGCGTTCAAGCGCTGGACCGGCGTGACCGCGAGTGAAGTGCGTCAGCGAGCGGCCTGAGCACGGCCGATCAGCGGAACCGGTAGCCGAGGTGAACGGCGGGGAACACGGTGATCCGCTTCGTCTCATACGTGCTCCCCGCGAGGTGCACGTCGTCGATCTTCGATCCGTAGGTGACGCCGATCCACGGGGTCGCATAGATCTGCTTGCCGATCGGGAATCGCCACCCGGCGGCGACGCCGAGACTGACCTGGAGGTCGCGGCTCGCCATCGTCGTGCCGACGCGCTCGACGAGCTGTCGGCCGACGATCATGTCGACACCGACGAAAGCGTGGCGCTGTTCGGCGAACGGAAAGTACTGCAGCTTGACGCCAGCGCCTTGGAGCGAAACGTCGAATGCTTCGTTGGTCTGGATCGCGCTCGGCACGGCGATCGCGAAGGTTCCGAGGTCGACGCGCAGCTGCTTCCAGCCAAGTCCGACGTGGAGGGAGTAACCCTCGAGTACGTACGCAGTCGGATCGATCTCGACGTCGGCGTGCGGCACCGGCGGCTGGGCGTGCGCGGTGTGCGCGGCTGCGAGGAGGAGGACCGTGAGGGCGGCGAACGGAACGAGGCGGTGGGTGGTCGTCATGGGCTGTCTCCTGGAAGCCACTCTGGGGTCGCTGCTGGCGATCACCGGTGACATGACGCGCCACAACGAGTGACCGCAGGTGCCACGGGCAAGGCCGTGGGTCCGGTGGGGAATCAGGCCGGGGCAACGCCCGCACGTGCGCGGGGGGCGAACGGTCGTGGGTGGTCGACCGCCCTCGATCCGGTGGCGCGCAAGCACGCGCTATTCGAGCTGTGGGACGAGTGCCGTGTCGGTAGTTCAGTGCGGCTCGACGCGGAACGATCGGATCACGCGCTCGCTATCCTGATCGTCGCTCGTGGCAGAGCCCATGATGATGTACCCGGTCCCATCCTTCACGACGATGCGGATCATGGTGACAGCCTCCTCGATCTTCACGACGTACGCCGCCTCGCTGTCCGGAATCGCCAGGTCGCGAAGGCGCGTGCCCTTGGCGGTCAACGCGGTCTCGATCTGGGCGACCCATGCTGCGGTGTCCAGAACCGGTGACGACCACATCACGTCGTAGTCATGTGCGCGACCGCGCGTGGCGTGCAGCCGGTGCAGCTGTTCGGTCGATTCGGTGGGCTCGGTCGGGAGCTCGATGGAGAAGGTGCGGTTCGCGTCGTAGTACCGCTGCCACCGTGCGGGAGGTCCGGAGACGAACGCGATGACCGCGGCGAGCGAGAGTGCGACACCCGCGATCCACAACAGGCCGACACCCGCTGACGCCGCCACCGAGAGCGGCCGTTGCGTGGCACTGGCGTGGATTTGCTCCATCGTCGACGCCTGCGGTACCGGCTTCCCGCGCCAGGTCTCCGGCATCAGCCGCCACACCGCATCGAATAGCCGGCGGCGCTGCGGCTCGTCGAGCGCACGCGTGTCCTCCGGAAGGTGTTGTTCGCGCAGGACGTCGGCGGCCGCCAGCACCTTCTTGCGCACCGGCAGCGAGATCAACATGAACACGCCGATCACGCCGAATACCCACGACGAGAGCAGCACCGCGAGACCGAACATCGCGAGGCTCGCAACGGTGAGGAAACCGAGCTCGACGTGGCGATGACGGGAGAACAGGATCAACTGAAACAGCTGGCCGCCATCGAACGGCGCGATCGGCAGCAGGTTGAAGGCGTTGATCACGATCAGCTGCATGGCGATCGTGTGAGCAAGTCCATCGGAGACTCCGCGCCACAGCAGCACACTACCGATCACGAGGCCGGGCAGCGGCCCGAACATCAGCACCACCCCCTGCTTCCAGCGCGCCACACCGCGGCGGTGCCCCGACGTCGCCGCGCCGAAGAACGGAATGAAGAACACGCGAACATCGGTGTAGCCGAACACGAGCATCGCCAGAGCGTGTCCGAGCTCGTGCACCATCAGGACCCCGACGAGCACGGCCATGTCGATGATGCTGGAGCCGCCCTGCATCATCGTGATCGCCCCGAACATCACGAGAGAGGTCAGCAGCATCCGGGTCTTCGCGGTGACGCGCGGCGGAGACACGAACTGGGCCTGCGCCGCGAGAAAGTTCTGCTCCTGGACCGGATCTGCAAAGGCGAGGGGCGGCGCCTCCATGGGAGCCGGCACAGGATCATCGCCCTCATCCACCTGCACGGCATCGATCATCCGAGCACCGTATGCGACCGATGGTAGGCCGCTCAAGTACGAACGGTGGACGGTGGCGAGAACCGGCACACTCTGGCCGGCTGAACACGATCGCGACGGTCGCGCGTTAGCCTGGTGATGATGCGGTTTGCCCTGCTCGCGATCGGGCTGGCCATCGGGTGCACCCGGCACGGGGGCGCCACGAGCCCGGCGGTCGACGCACCGCCTCAGATCCTGGCTGCGCTCGACGTGCAGCATACGCCGGGCGAGCAGATGGCGTGGGACGTGTTCTGGCAGGGGATGGCCGTCGGTCACGCGGAGCTGATCGCGGGGATCGACGACGCTCGGATCACGTTCCGCACCGGGACGCTCGCGAGCGCGCTCGCCTCCGTCAGCTACCAGCTCGCGACCGCGATCGAGCAGGGGCGCGCGCGCACGGTCACCGAGGTGCTGACCCGCGATGGCGAGACCCGGCGCGTGGAGGCCGCGCTCGGAGCGACGTCATTCACGCTGCGCGGTGTCACGCCGCGGCGCACGCCCGATGGTCAGCCGCTGCACACGCTCGCCAGCGCGCTCGGCGTCGTGCGCACGTGGTCGCAAGGGACACCGACCCAGGGCTATCTGTGGCTGATCCATGGCGGCGAGCTGTACCGGCTCGATGTGTTCCCGCCGGTCCGCGACGAGGCGCTCGGCCACCACGCGCTGCGGATCGACGCGGTCGTGCGGGCGAGCGATCACAGCGTGACCATCGATCTCTCGGTCTGGCTCGCGGCCAATCGCGATCGCACGCCACTGCGGTTCGTCGTCGAGGAGGGCAGCGACCGGGTGTCGGCGGAGCTGGTCGAGACGACCGGCCAGCTCGACTAGGTGCGGTACAGGTAGATCACGAACGCGATCGGGATCAGCAGCCCGCCGCCGACGAACCACTTGCCGCGCCCGGCGAGCCCGCGATCACCCTTCATCATCGTCATCCCGGTGATCGCGAGGATCATCAGCGCGAGCGCGAACAGATCGGCGACGTAGGTCCAGATCCCCTTGAGGTTGTTGAGGTGGAGCGCGTTGACCTCGAAGAACACCGTGCGTTTCGACAGCGTCTTGAGCGAGCCCCGACCGGTGCGGATGTCGACGCGAGCTTCCTGCCCATCGGTCAGGAACACCCGGAGATCCGTCACCGTCTCCTGGAAGTGACCGCGTACGCCGCTGGGATCGAGCCCGAGCTTCGCGACCACGAACGCTTCGTGCTCGCCGAGCGAGCCCGCGGGCAGCGGACCGATGTCGACGCTGCGCTCGTCGAACGCGTAGTTCGGGTTCCAGTCCTCGATGTGATTGACGGCGATCCCGGAGAGCGCGTACGCGATCGTCAACGAGACAGCGACGTACCCGAGGTCACGGTGCACCGCGCGGAACAGCTTCCGCCACCGCACGAGCTACTTCTTGGCGAGGAGCACGACGCCGGTGCCGTCGATCTGGACGATGCTCGTCGGCTTCGTGATGCTCGCCGGGTCGTACGCGATACCGTATTCCTTGGCCTGGTACTCGGCGTGGGCCTTGCTCTGCTCGAGCGTCAGCTCGCGAACCGAGACCTCGCCTTGCGCGACGGCGCGCGTGCCCTTGGCGTCCATCGGGAACACCATCTCGCCGTCGGTGACCTTGAACCGGAGCTTCTGTCCCGGACCACTGCCGGCGAGCTCCATCCAGCAGCCGCGCTTCGGGCAGACGTCCGTGATCATGCCTTCGACGCGAACGGTCTTGCCCTTGAAGGCCACCGGGTCTGCGAGGATCGCGTCGATCGCGACGCTGTCGGCGAGCGTCACGCCGGCGCCGATCTTCTGACCCTCGAGCGCCGTCGGGGTCGCGGCAGTCGCCGGCGCTCCCGTGGTCTTCGCCGCGGTCGCCACCGCCGGGGCCGCCGTCGAGCCGGTCGGGCCCTTATCACACGCGACGATCAGGGGAGTGGTGACGAGCAGGAGGCAGATCGTGCGGGACAGCGTCGACAGCATGTCGCGGAGGATGCTGGCGAGCCCAATCCTTGTCAACGGTTACGTGTGCTGGGGGAACTCCGTACGCTGCGCCTGGTACGTACTTCGCATACCATCCAGGGATGCAAGTCCTCGTTCGTCATGACGACAACATCAAGGGAAGCGACAAGTTGACCGAGATCGTGACCACCGCCGTGGAGGGCGGTCTGGAGCGGTTCCGCGAGCGGATCACCAGCGTCGAGGTTCACTTCGCCGACGAGAACGGCCCCAAGCGCGGTGGTGATGACATCCGGTGCACCGTCGAGGTGCGCGTGGAGGGCCATGGGGCGACCGCCGTCAAGCATCACGCGTCGGACCTCGAGGTCGCGCTCGACGCCGCGGTCGAAAAGATGGCGCGCATGCTGGACCACCAGCTCGGCCGGATCCGCGACATCGCGCAGGCCGAGAATCAGGCGACGAATCCGAAGTCGTAGTCAGGGAGGGGTGGGAGGGAGGAGGCGGGTGAGGCCGATCGGCTCATCGAGGATGAGCGACGGGCGCGCGCGCTCGAGCTCGGCCCGTGGGCGAAATCCCCAGCTCACGCCGACGGCCCGCATGCCGGCGGCATGCGCTGTCGCGATGTCGACGTCGGAATCACCGATGAACACGCAGTCCGCCGGAGCGACGCCGAGATCGGTAGCGATCGCGAGTGCCGCGCGTGGGTCGGGCTTCATCGGGATGCCGTCGCGCTGACCAACGATCGCGCCAAACGGCCACGGCGCGAGCAGCGGGCCGCAGATCCGGACCGCCAGATCGTGGGGCTTGTTGGTCAGCACCGCGAGTCGCACGCCGGCCTCGACGAACTGCTCGAGCACGGCATCGATCCCCGGATACAGCCGGGTCTTCACGATCGGCGAGGCGGCGTAGTGGACGCGAAACCGCGCGAGCACGCCGTCGACGCGCGAGGCATCGACCTGCGATGCGGTGATCGCGTGCTCGACGAGGTTCCGCGCGCCACCGCCGATCCAGGTCCGCACCGTCTCGAGAGCCGGCCGCGGCAACCCGTGGTCGACGAGGGCGCGATCGAGAGCGCTCGCGATGTCCTCGAGCGAGTCGACCAGCGTTCCATCGAGATCGAAGATCGCGCAAAGCACGCGTGCAGTCTCGCAAGTCTTGCGCGCGGTGTCAGCGCTTCAGCAGGCCGCGAAGCGTCTCCTCGAGCTCGACGCTGCCACGCACCTGGCGTGCCGCGCCGCCTTCCCACACCAGCTTGCCGGCGGGAATCGCCGCGTACATCTCGCGATACAGCTCGGCGACGCCCGCCGACATCCCGAAGCTCGTGAACGTCGGGACCACCGCCTCGAGCGGCGCACCCTGTGCGGCGACCGATGCGCCGGTGATCGATGACAGAGCTGCTGCGACATCGCTGGCCGAGTAGTCGCGCGGTCCCGACAGCTCGTTCTCGTCGTGCCGTACGTCATCGCGGGCTCGGATCTGGTCGCCACCCTCGCGAGCCGGGTCGCCGCGATGTTCTCCGACACGCTCGGTCTGGTGTGTGCTCCACCCCCCCTCGCGATCCCGAAGTTCCAGATCGCCCTCGCGTGGCACGAGCGAACCCACCAGGACGCGGCCCACCGCTGGCTACGTGAACAGCTGATCGCGGTGGCGGCAGAGGTCCGATGAGGGTGCGTTTCGTCGTAAGCTAGGCAGGTAGTGGTCGAGGACGATCCCCTGGTCGATACGGTGGTGGCGGATCGGTACCGGATCATCCGCAAGCTCGCCGAGGGCGGGATGTCGGCGATCTACGAGGCCCAGCACATCAAGCTGATGCGCTCGTTCGCGCTCAAGAGCTTGCTGCCGATGCTCGCGCACAACGAGGAGGCCGTGCAGCGGTTCCAGCGCGAGGCCGAGCTGATCGGAGGCCTCCGCCACCCCAACGTGATCGATATCTCCGACTGGGTCGAGCTCCCCGACGGCACGCCGTGCATGGTCCTCGAGTTCCTCCACGGTGCTGCGCTCCAGGTTCGCCTGCAGCGGGGGCCGCTGCCGTGGGAGGCGATCGCGCGGATCGGCGATCAGACGATGTCGGCGATCGCGCTCGCCCACCGCAACGGCATCACCCACCGGGATCTCAAGCCCGAGAACATCTTCATCTCGATCGATGACTCGGGCGACGAGCGCGTGAAGCTGCTCGACTTCGGCGTCTCCAAGCTCCGCGGTGTCGGGCGGCTGAGCGGCGTCTACCGCATGCTCGGCACGCCGTCGTACATGTCCCCGGAGCAAGCGTCGGGGCAGAACGACCTGGTCGGCAACTCGACCGATGTCTGGGCGATGGGCGCGATCCTCTACGAGATGGCGACCCAGCAGCGTGCGTTCGGTGCCGACACCATCGAGGACACGCTGGCGCTGATCCAGACGGCGAGCCCGTACCCGATCGGCATGCTGCGAGCGGACGCAAACCCCGCGTTCGTCGACCTGATCGATCGCGCGCTGTCGCGCGATCCCGAGCGGCGGACCCAGACGATCGAGGAGCTGCGGGCCGGTCTGCGCACCGCACTCGAGCCGCGCAACGCGTACCGGCTCAACACGCCGGTCGCCGGGATTCCGATCCTCGCTCCGCGCGCGGCGAAGACGCCGACGGTCACTCCGTTCCAGACCAGCCCGGCCGCGAGCATGGCGGGAACGATGCCCGTCCAGATCGCTGTGCCGGTGGCGCCGCCGAAGGCCGATTCCCGGCGGTGGCTGGTGCTCGCAGCGATCATCGCGCTGGTGACGCTCGTGAACCTCGTGATCGCGCTGGTCGTCTGAGCACCCGGGGCGCGTAGCCGATGGCGCTTCGAGTCCGGGTCTGCGAGCTGAGCGAGATCGTCGACCACGAGCTGCGCGGCTTCCTGGTGACGGGCGTGACCTGGCCGGTGATGGTCACCCGGCTCGACGGTGTTCTGATCGCGTTCCCCGGGGTCTGCCCGCACGACGACGTGTCGCTCGTCGATTACGGCGTCCTCCGCGACCGGGATCTGGTGTGCCGCGTCCACGGCTATCACTTCGATCTCGACACCGGGCGGTGCGACCACATGCCGGGCATCGCGCTGCGGAGGTACCGGGTGACCGTGGTCGGAACCGAGGTCTGGGTCGATCTGCTGTAGCTACAGCGAGCGCAGGAAGTCGCGGATCGGCGGCGTGATCAGGTCGTAGTCGACGAGGAAGGCGTCGTGCCCGTTGGGGGTCTGCAGATCGAGGTGCGTCGCATCGACGCCGGCGCCCTGCATCGCGGCGTGCACCCGGATCACCTCCGACGTCGGGAACAGCCAGTCGGTGTCGAACGAGATCAGCAGCGCCCGCGACTTCAGGTTCTTGAACGCATTGGCCAGCGAGCCGAACTGCTCCTCGAGATCCATCTCGTCCATGGCCGCCTGGACGCGGATGTACGAGTTCGCGTCGTACGCGGCCGCGAACTTCTGCGCCTGGTGCTCGAGGTACGAGTCGACCTCGAACTGCCGCGTTCCTCCTCGGCGACGACGCCCGAACTTGCTCTCGAGCGCCTCGTTCGAGAGGTACGTCATGTGGCCGACCATGCGCGCGAGCTGGAGACCGCGCAGCGAATCGGTGCTGCCGTAGTAATCGCCGCCCTTGAACGCCGGGTCGCTCTGGATCATCTTGCGGCCGATCAGGTGCCACGCCACGCTGGCCACCGCGACCGACGCCGAGGCGGCGAGCGTGATCACGGCGCCGACGCGCTCGGGATGCAGCGCGGCCCACATCAGGACCTCCATGCCGCCGAGCGAGCTGCCGACCACCGCCTTGAACCGCGAGATCCCGAGGTGGTCAGCGACGATCCGCTGTGACTCGATCATGTCCTCGACGGTGACCCACGGGTAGCGCGAGCCGTAGGGCGTGCCGGTCGCCGGATCGATCGAGCGCGGCGCGGTGGTGCCCCACGGCGAGCCGGGAAAGTTCACACAGATGACGAAGTAGTCGCGGAGGTCGATGCCCTTACCGTAGCCGATCAGCCCGTCCCACCAGCCGGCCTTGGCGTCCTCGGGGGTGTACTTGCCCGCGGCGTGGGCACCCGGTGACAGCGCGTGGCAGACGAGGATCGCGTTGGACTTCGCCGCGTCGAGCTCACCGAACGTCTCGTAGACGATGTCGAACGGCGCGATCACCTGACCGTGCTGGAACCGAAATCCCTGGTCGAGGTGCAGTGATTTCGGGGGCTCGGAGAGGAACGTGGCGTCGAGGAGCTGCGGTGGCACCGCCGCCATTGTACGACATGACGCGTGACGACTGCCTTCAGCTACGAGCATGTGTTCCGGGCTCCCTCCGTGCGCACCGTCCTCGAGGCCTACTTCGATCCCGATCATCTCGCGACCCAGGACAAGGTCGCCGAGCTCGGTGAGCGCGTGATGACCGAGAACGTCGATGACGACAAGGTGCGCACGACGACCTGGACGGTGACCTCGCTCAAGCCTCTGCCGGGCTACGTCAAGCCGTTCGTGACGGGCGGCAAGCTGCGCTACCTCGAGACGATGACGTGGCGAAAGGCCGACGACGCGATCGACCTCATCGTCGCGCCGCAGCTCGCCGGGGGGCGCGTGCAGATCGCAGCGGCCTACGAGCTCGCGCAGGTCGGCGAGGGCCAGATCCGGCGCCGCTACTCGGGCAACGTCAGCGTCGGGATCCCGCTGCTGTCGGGAAAGGTCGAGCGCGGCATCATCGGGGAGATCGAGAAGGGGATGCCGATGATGTTCGCCTGCACGCAGGGCTGGCTCGAGCGCCCGCGCTGATCAGCGGTCCGCGCGGGTTGGCGGGTCCCTGAATCTGGACCATCCTGAGCGATGGCTGTCGTTCTGCGTCTCGCGATCCTCGCGCTGCTCGTGTTCTACGTGTGGCACCGCCTCGTCGTGCGGACGGGACTCCGCGGTCGGGCGCGGATCGCCGCCACGCTCGCGGTCATCGCCGTGATCCTGCCGATGGCCTGGGTGATGGCGACCGGCCCGGGTGGAGCACCGAAGGTGACCGGCGCGTTCGCGTGGCCCGCGTTCCTCGGCTGGGCACTGTTCGCACTGACGTTCGCCGCGTTGCTGGTCACCGACCTCGTCACGCTCGTGATCTGGCTCGGGCGCAAGGCGCTGCGCCGACCACCGATGGATCCCTCGCGCCGACAGGCGCTCGCTCGGCTGACCGGCGGCGCGCTCACGGTCGCCGTCATCGGCCACGTCGGCTACGGCGTCACCCGCGTCCTCGCAGACGCCGAGATCGTCGATGTCCCGGTGACGCTCGCGCGACTGCCGCGCGCGCTCGACGGCTTCACGATCGTCCAGCTCACCGACATCCACGTCGGCGGCACGATCGGTGCGGAGTTCATCGAGGATCTGGTCGAGCGGACCAACGCGATCGGCGCCGACATGATCGTCCTCACCGGGGACTTCGTCGATGGCTCGGTCGACGAGCTCCGCGAAGGTGTCGCCCCGTTCGCGAAGTTGCGCGCTCCGCACGGCGTGTTCTTCGTGACCGGCAATCACGAGTACTACTCGGGCGCGGATGCGTGGATCGCTCACTTCACCTCGCTCGGCGTTCGCGTGCTGCGGAACGAGCGCGTGGCGATCACCCGAGGGGGTGGGACGTTCGATCTCGCCGGCATCGACGATTATGGTGGTCGCTCGTTCCTCCCCGGCCACGGTCCCGATCTGGGGCGCGCCCTCGCGGGTCGCGATCCGGCGCGGGCGGTCGTCTTGCTCGCGCATCAACCGCGTCAGGTCCACGCCGCCGCCAAGCAGGACGTCGATCTCCAGCTCTCGGGGCACACGCATGGCGGGCAGGTCTGGCCCTGGCACTACCTGGTCTCGTTGCAGCAGGGCGGTCTGGTCGCAGGTCGCTATCAGATCGGCGGGACCCAGCTCTACGTGAGCCGCGGTGCGGGCTACTGGGGGCCGCCGGTGCGCGTCGGTGCACCCGCGGAGATCACGCGCGTGATCCTCCGATCCGCCGCTGGCTGAGCTGTCTGAGAAAATGGGGGTCTGACCCCATTTTCCTGCCGGTGTTGCGAAGCGTTGACCGCTTGATCCCGAGGAGGCTCGGCGCGATAGAGTCCGGGCCCATGACCCGTCTTCGAACGTTTCTCGTCCTCGCGCTCCTTGGAGCGTGCAGGACCTTGCCGACGCCTTCTCCTGCGCCAGAGTCCCGACCCATCGAGCCGGCTGCCGAGGTGCGCGCGCCCGAGCCAGATCCGCGACCGGCTGCGCATGCCGCGGCGATCGAGCGCGTCGCGAAGAGGAAGGCCGAGGCGGAGACCAATCCGCTGCTCGCACCGTGGTCGGGCCCGTATGGCGGCGTTCCGCCGTGGGACAAGGTCAAGACCGAGCTGTTCCCGGCCGCGTTCGCCGCGGGCTTCGCGCTCCAGGAGGCCGAGGTCGAGGTGATCGCGTCGAACCCGGAGCCGCCGACGTTCGTCAACACGCTGGTGCCGCTGCAGGATCTCGGGCGCCACATCGATCGCGCCGACACGCTGTTCTCGGTCCTGACCAGCAGCCTCAACACCGCCGACGTCCAGGCGGTCAATCGCGAGTGGTCGCCGAAGTTCGCGGCCGCCAGCGATGCGATCACGTTCAACGAGAAGCTGTTCGCGCGGATCGCCGCCGTGCACGAGGCGCGCGGCACGGGCGGACTCACCGCGGAGCAGAAGCGGCTCGTCGAGCTCGTCTATGATCGGTTCGTCCAGGCGGGCGCCAAGCTCACCGCCGCGCAGAAGGCGGAGATGGGGCGGATCAATCAGGAGCTCGCGGTCCTGTTCACCGATTTCGGCAACAAGGTGCTCGCCGACGAGAACACCTGGGTCGTCCTCGACAAGCAGGCGGACCTCGCAGGCTTGCCGAAGTCCCTGGTGGCGTCCGCGAAGGCGGCGGCCGAGGAGCGCAAGCTCGCCGGCAAGTGGGTCGTGGTCAACACGCGGTCGAGCGTCGATCCGTTCCTCACCACGTCGACCCGCCGTGATCTTCGCGAGAAGGTCTGGAAGGCGTTCAAGAACCGCGGCGACAACGGCGGAGAGTCCGACACCAACAAGACGATCACGCGGATCGTCGAGCTGCGTGCCGAGCGCGCGGCACTGCTCGGCTATCCGACCCACGCACACTGGCGGATGGCGAACACGATGGCGATCGATCCCGCGAAGGCCGAGGGCCTGATGATGCGCGTGTGGCCAGCGGCCGTCGCGCGCGTCAAGGAGGAGGTCGCCGACATGCAGAAGATCGCCGGCAAGAAGATCACGATCGAGCCGTGGGACTACCTGTTCTACGCAGAGAAGGTCCGCAAGGCGAAGTACGCCCTCGATCAGGACGAGCTCAAGCCGTACTTCGAGCTCAACAACATGATCGCCGCCTCGTTCTACATGGCGGAGCAGCTCTACGGGCTCACGTTCTCGGAGATCACCGGCAAGGTGCCGGGCTTCCACGCGGATGTCCGCGTCTGGGAGGTCAGTGACAAGGCGACCGGTGCGTACCGCGGCCTGTTCTACGGCGACTACTTCGCGCGCGCGAACAAGCGCTCGGGTGCGTGGGCGCAGGGCTATCAGGGTCACGAGACGTTCACCGGCAAGAAGCAGACGACGATCACGTCGAACAACAACAACTTCGTGAAGGGCGCACCCGGCGAGCCGGTCCTGATCTCGCTCGACGATGCGCAGACCCTGTTCCACGAGTTCGGTCACGGGCTCCACGGCCTGCTGTCCGAGGTGAACTACCCCGGGCTCGCGTCGACGCCGCGCGACTACGTCGAGTACCCGTCGCAGGTCCACGAGATGTGGGTGCTGACCCGCCCGATCCTCGACAAGTACGCGCTGCACTACAAGACGAAGAAGCCGATGCCGCAGGCCCTGCTCGACAAGGTCGAGGCCTCGAAGAAGTTCAACCAGGGCTACGCGACGGTCGAGTACCTGTCGTCGGCGATCGTCGACATGGCGCTCCACATGTCGACCGCGAAGACGATCGATCCCGATGCGTTCGAGCGCGACATGATGACGAAGATGGGCGCGCCCAAGGAGATCGCGATGCGGCACCGGCTGCCGCAGTTCAATCACCTGTTCACGAGCGACTCGTACTCCGCCGGGTACTACAGCTACCTGTGGTCCGAGGTGATGGATGCCGATACGCGGCAGGCCTACAAGGAGGCCGGCAACGTGTTCGACAAGGTGACCGCCGACAAGATGCGGAAGTTCATCCTCGCGCCCGGCAACTCGACCGATCGCTCGGAGGCGTACCGCCAGTTCCGCGGCCGCGATCCCGACGTCAAGGCGCTGCTCGAGAAGCGCGGCTTCCCGACGAACTAGCTGACCGGGCCCGCCGTCATCTTCGGCGCGGTCGGTAGCTCGAGCACGAAGATGCAGCCCTTGCCGGGCAGGTTCTGCACGCGGATCGAGCCTGCGTGCGCATCGACGGCCTGCTTGGCGATCGCGAGCCCGAGCCCGAACCCGGGCTCCTCGGTTCCGCCGAGCCGGATGAACGGTGCGAACGCTTCCTCGACCTTGCCCGGTGGCAGGCCGCCGCAGGCGTCCTCGACCTCGAAGATCGCGCGCGCCCCATCGACCCGGCCGCGCAGCTCGACCCCGCCGCCGCGGCACGAGTACTTCACCGCGTTGCGCACGAGGTTGTTGAGCGCGGAGCGGATCAGGCGACGATCGATGTACAGATCGGCATCCTCGAGGATGCTGACGCGCAGCGTGACATCGCGGTCCTCGGCCTCGACGGCGGCGACCAGCTCGGCATCATCGAGCAGCACGCTGCTCTGGGTCAGCTCGCGCTTGAGCTCGATGCCGGACGCGGTGCGCGACATGTGGAGCGAGTGCTCGACCAGCTCCTTCATGCGCACCAGCGACTTCGTCAGGGCCACGCCGGTCCGCTGATCGGCCGGGATGAAGCCCTTGGTGTGCAGCATCTCGAGCGCGATCGTCGCCGTCGCGAGCGGATTGCGCAGCTCGTGCGCGAGGAACGCGACGTGCTCGTTGTGCTGGCGCTGGAGCTCTGCGTCGCGCTGACGCGCATACTCGGAGACCGCGCGGGCGATCCCCGTGATCGTGGAGCTGAACACGCTCTGCATCTCGGCGAACGTCATCACGACGCCGGCCTCGCGTGCCTCCTCGACGATCGCGTCACGCAGGGCGCCGTACTCGCGGACGACCGAGTCGAGACTGAACCCGAGGCGCAGGCGCTGTTCCCCGTGGCCGCTGGCGGTCGTGCTGTCCTCGGGGACCTGCGCGATGCTCGGCAGCCCCGCGTCATCGCGCAGCGCTGCGACTATCTCGTCGACAAACCCCGGAAGGTGATTGTTCAGCTCGGTCGTCCCCATCGACTCCGGGGCGATCGTCCCCTGCACCATCCCTTGCCACCGAAGCATGACTTCGTTGCGACGCCCGTGAAGGACCTCGTGCAGCGTGTTCCCCATGGCACCAGGTGTTCCATGGTTCAGGCTCGCTGCGTACGTACAATGCTCCGTGGACGCCCCTGTGAGGCGGCCTTCATCTGGGCGTTTCTCGCATAGGATGTGCTCATGGCCGCACTCCGCCGCAGGACGCAGTTCGCTGCACCGCTGATCCTGTCCGTCGCGGCGAGCTGCTCGGGATCCAAGGAGCCGGGTTCCGAGAAGCAGGCCGCGCCGCTGGCGAAGCGGTTCCCCGGGACGACGTGGAGCGTGACGATGCCGTCACCCCCCGGCTGTGTGGCGGCGATGGATGTCGACTGCCCGGCCGACGTGCCGTGCAAGCCTCCGATGCCCCAGGCGGTCGAGTGCCCGCCGGGCTCATCCGGCTCGACCGTGATCCGGATCGGCCAGCTCGCGAGCAAGGACTGCGCGATCGTGCCGCGCGCTTGTGTCGACGAGAGCTGCGCGAAGCTCCGCACGCCGTGCCCGCTGCCGGCGGGACAGCCGCTGGTCCAGCCCATCGTCTACGTCTGGCACATCGAGAAGCGCGGCGCGGACTGTCACGCCGAGGAGGAGGACACCGAGTGTCCGCCCGGCAAGGACTGCAACCCACCGATGCCTCGCAAGGTCGAGTGCCCACCCGGCGTCACCGAGGACAAGATGGTCGACATCACGCAGCTCGCCGACGGCAGCTGCGCGGTCGTGCCGGAGGGCTGCAAGGACGCGCGCTGCGTGACGGCGAAGACGGCGTGCCCGCCGCAGTAACTAGAGGCGCTCGATCCAGATCGGCGCGGTCCACGCCATCCGATCCGGACTCGGCTCGGTGATCTCGAGATAGAAGAACCGCTCGCCGGCAGCGGGCAGATCGACCGTGATCGTCTGCCAGCTCTCCGACGGAACCGCGTCGCGCCGTGCGACCTCGCGGACGGCGTCGCCACCGATCGTGCCGCTGTAGACCACGACCTTGTAGGTACCGGTGTAGTTCGCGTCGGCGAGATGCAGCGTGAGCGCTGCGGTGGTGCCACGCGTGACCAGCTTGCCACCCATCGGCACGCGGCCATCCGCGTAGAGCCGGACCGTGAGCTCCTCGTCCTCGCTCGCGTAGACTTGGCGCGTGTCGATGCCATCGAGCAGCGCGGCTTCCGTCAGCTCGGGCGCGATGATCGCGGTGCGCGTCGAGTGACCGGTGCCCCAGTTCGCGAAGTGATTGTCGTGGGGAGCGGTCGGGGCGGTCCGGAAGCCCTCGAGCAGGTAGTAGTCCCAGTCGCTGTGCACGCGGGTCATCCGCTCGATCTGCCCGGTCGTCGAATTCAGCATCAGGCTCGCGTTCTCGCGGCGGTCACCGGCGATGTCGGTGCCGCGTCCGACCAGGACCTCGAACAGCCGAACGTACGGACGACCTGCGCGCTCGACCGCCGACAGCGTCGTGCGCACGGTCGCGCGATCGGGCAGGGCATCGCCCGCGATCCAGCGCGGCAGCGCGGTCTTCATCGGCTCGTAATCGTCGAGCCCGTAGTCGTTGAACTTCTTCGAGCGGTCCGCGACGCTCGTGATGTCGCGCAGGTTGGTGTCGAACACCTGATCCCAGTTGCCGTTGAGGCTCGTGTTGCCGGCGCTGCGGAACGTGCGCGGGTGATTGAGCTGGACCACCGGTGCGTCGCCCTCGAGCTCGCGGCCGGGGAGGAACTCGTTGTACAGGGTGTCGAACCGACCGCGCTCGATCTTCGCGAGCTCGCGGCTGCCGAACACGTTGACGTGGTTGCCCGCGCTGTTGGTGCTCCACTCCATGCCGGCCATCGCGACGAAGCTGCCGCTCGAGGTCCGCGTCACATCGCCGGCGATCAGCTCCATCTGCTCGAACTGCTCGGGGATCATGTTCGCGTTGTCGCCGGGATCGGTCGCGCCCTCGTCGCTGGTGTGCGGTGTCAGTGCGAGGAAGTCCATCTGGCCCTCGTCGCGCGCGTACTCGTACGCGTAGCGCGCCGCATCCGCGGGTGTGTTGCCGACATCGACCGGGACCATCATGCCGTTCGCGTCGGCGCGGATCGCCTTGCCATCGTCGAGCGCGACGCCGGTCGCATCGGCGGCGTAGTGGGCGTGCAGATTGCCGAAGTACACGTGGGTCTCGTCGGCGTGCTGCTGGGCCGCGGTCTTGCCGCCATCGAGCGAGGCGCCCGACAGCGACCACATCCACAGCCGGTCATAGAGCTCGCGATACGGCCGCGCGATCCGCGGATCGCGATAGCGCACGTAGTTCTCGAAGTTCTTGAAGAACGCGCTTCCGGACCAGTTGCCCGAGCCGTTCACGACCACGCGATCGTCGACCACCATCAGCTTGTGGTGCATGAGCTGGAACTGCTCCGCGTTGGTCTGCTTGTAACGGACCGAGCCGCCGGCAGCGATCAGCCGATCCCACGCCGGGCCGGTGTGCTCGGCCCGGTCGGTCGCATTGACGATCACGCGGACCTTGACGCCGCGCTCGGCGGCCTTCGCGAGCTCCTTGACGAGATCGTCGAACGCGAAGTGATGCATCAGCACGTCGATCGTCTTCTGGCTGCGGAGGATCTCGTCCTTGATCATCTTGATCGGCAGGGTGCTCGGCGAGAACGCGACCTCGGGGGTCGAGCACGCGCCCGCGCCGGCATGGTCCTTCGTCCAGATCTTGTCGAAGTGACACGCGAAGCCGCCGAGCAACGGATCACCGTCGACCGAGCGGATCACGATCGTGCTCTCCTCGTTGATCGAGGTTCCGGTCGACGACCAGTTGTTGCTGCCGGTCGCAAGCGTGAGCTCGTCGACCACCATGAACTTCGCGTGCTGCAGGCCCGCGGGCGTTCCGCCGCCCGGGATGAACCGCACCTCGACGCCGGCGGCCGACAGTCGCGTCGCCACCGTGTCGCCGGTGGCCTGCCCGGCATCCATCGCGACCCGCACTCCGACGCCACGCGTCTTGGCGCGCAGCACGGCTTCCTCGATCGCGCGGACGCTGAACGTGTAGTTCGCGATATCGACCGAGCTGGTCGCGGCGTCGATCAGGCCGACGATGCGCTGGGTGACCTTCGAGCGCGCCGAGAGGATGGTCTTGTCCTCCGCGGTGCAGACGTCGCAGAACGGCTCGGTCAGGACGACGTCGATCGTGCGATCCGCCGAGAATCCGTCGGCCTTGCCGTCCGCCCACGGGTCCTCGGGGACCTCGCTCGTGGTGCCGCAGGCGACCGTGCAAGCAGCAAGCAGGAGTCCTGACAGTCGGGGCGCGCGCATCGTGGCGAGGGCTGCACGCCCCATGCCCCGAACAAGCCTCGCAATCTCGGCAGGTTAGCCGCGGATCTCGTCGCCGCGCTGGCAGCTACGCTGGCCGGTGGCTCATGGAGCAGTCGGCGGCGGCGCGGGGGACACGACGTTCATCTGCGTCATCCACTGCCGCTTGAGGGCGCCGTCCACGAACACCACCTTGCGATACGCGGTGATCGCATCGACGCCGTCCGGCAGGGACTCGAACGTCATCGCGTTCGCGCTGTTGCGCAGGCAGTCCGACGTCGCCGGGTCGAAGTTCGTGTACTCGACGCCGGTCGACTCGATCACGATCTTTCCCTGGTTGCGGACGACCGTGAACCCGAACGCGGCCTCGCCGTCGAGCTTGGTGCCGGCCTTCGCGGCCTTGTCGCCGCACTCGAGGATCTGGCTCTCGGTCAGCAGGACCTGCTCCTTCAGTGCGTCCTGGAACGTCGGCGGCTTGGCGCCCGCGTCGTCTGCGATCGCCTGTGGCGACGAGCCGGCGGCCGGGGTGGGATCCTGCGGCGTCGGGCGGCGCATCACGACCTGCGTCGGCGGGACGGCGCGTGCCGACGGGGACGGCGGCGCCGCGTCCTGGGTCTGCGCCTGCGTCGAGGTCAGTGCAGCGTCGCGCGGCGCGGTCGCGACCACCACCGGCTCGTCGGTGTCGCGCATCAGCATCCACAGGCCGGCAAGGAGGCCGATCACGGCGAGCGCAGCGACGACGAGGAATCGCCCCGCCATCAGTGCTCGCCTCGAGATCGCGTGATCATGCTGGTCCAGCCTAGCGCGCGTTCGTGGTCACTGCTGCTCGTCGAGCTCGTCACAGTGCGTCGCGAACACGTGCCCGGTGATCGTGCCACCAGAGAACGTCAGCGTCGCGTCGAACGCGATGAAACCGTCGGCGTCACTCGGTGGCGCCATGCCCACGCACGTCGGGCACACGTCGTTGGCGACCGGCGTGAGTGTGACCGCAGTCGCAGTCGCGTTGATCGCACCGTTCAGAAGATCGCCGACGAAGTCGAGGAGGGTGCCAGGTGATGTGACGGCCGTCGTGTCGCTCGGAATCGGAACGCGGGCGAGGACGAGCGTGTACTGGGGCGTCGGCGAGCCCATCGTCGGGCACCCGGTGCCGCCGCCCTTGTAGACCTCGACGTGCAAGGTCGAGCCGGTCGCGGTCTTCGTGATCCCGTAATACGCACGATCGAGCGAGCGCTGCACCGAGCCAAACGTCGCGGTCAGCCTGGTGGTTCGACACGCACCGCTGCACGCCGAGCCATCGACGGCGGCATCCGTGGGAGGAGGAGCATCGACAGACATACTGGACGAATCGTTGCACGCGACGAGCGCAAGCACGACAGCGGCGACCGACTTCATCGCCCCAGCATGTACCACCTTCGGGCGGCTAGTCGCGACGGCTGAGGCCGGGGACGTAGAGCACGAGGAGGAAGCTGGTCATCAGCAGGACCAGGACCAGACCGATCGCGTTGGTTGCGAGCGACGGGCTCGGCGTCGGCGCCGTCTGTACCGTCGGCGCGGGCGTGATCGGCGCCGGCGCTGCGATCACCGCGGCACTGCGGACCGAGGGTGCGACCACGGCATCGCCGAAGCGCTCGGCGTTGACGAGCCACGCGGCGGCGTTCTTGACGTAGCGAGCGGTGCCGGCGGTGTCCCACTTGTTGTAGAGGCGCGTGAAGCCACCGTCGAGGATCGCGCGTCGACCGTCCTGATCGTAGTACGCAGCGACCAGATTTCCCGCCGAGCCATGGAGCAGCGGCTGGAGCTTCGAGCGACCGGGCTTGATCGTCGCGATCGTGATGCCCTCGTAGAGATGCTCGAGGCCGGTCGTCAGCAGGTGGTTCGGCAGCACGCCGGGCTTGCCACTGTCGGTGCGCACGCCGACGACCTGGTCGCCGATCAAATCGCCTTCCATCGACGCGCCGTCGAGCAGCGCGCTGGCGACGACGTTCGCATCCGCGTAGTACGGCTGGTTGTCGCCCCAGATGTAGACGCCGTGGCCGGCGTCGAAGAACTTCTTGATCACGCGAACGTGCTCGTCGCTGAGGTGGCGCGTGCTGTCCGCGATGATCCAGAGCTGGCTCGATTTCTCGAGCCCCCTCTCGAGCTCGGCCGGAGTCGGCACGGTGTCGACCCAGCGATAGACCGAGAACCCCTTCTGCTTGAGTGCCTCCTTCGGAAGGCTGAAGTCGAAGCCGACCGTGTAGAGCTGGATCACGGCGACGGTCTGGCCCTCGAACGCGCCATCGATCGCGAGATCGTGATCGTTGCCCTGCGCGTTGCCGAACGAATCCGCGGCGACCCGCTCCTGGACGATCCGCGTCCGGACCACGCCGTCGTCATCGCGGACGCTGCGCGCCACCGGCGCGGTCGGCGCGTTCTGGCCCGCGGACGTCGTGTACGCACCGGCACCGGCACCTGCGCTGGCGGTGCCGAAGGTCGTGAGGAGCGTGAACAGGGTGACCAGGACGGCGGTGCTCGAGCGCATGTCCAGGCAAACGCAGGCAGCCGCAAAACGGTCTTCAGCAAATCAGATTCATGATCGATGTCGCGCACTTGGAGGTCTGCGCTGTCGCGCACTGCGCGAGCTTGTCGCAGTGCGTCGGAGCTAAGTGCCCGGGACTCCCCGGAGCCGCGATGATCACGGAACTTGCACAGCGACCGGGCCTACCCCCAGGAGAGCTGTCAGATGAGCCCGGCACCCACCACCAGCACCAGCACCACTCATGACGACGAGGTCGGTCTGGTCGAGATCTGCGCGGACGAGCTGTGGGGCGGCGTGTACTGCACGCTGCCGCCGGGTCACGCCGGGTCCCATGAGTCAGTCCCGTCGAGCGAGGGCGGTTGCAGCCTGACCTGGCGCGCGGCCGTGGCGCCGACGCCTGCCGCGGTGCGCGCGTCCTCGGAGCAGCTCGAGTCGTTCCTGCGGATGGTTCGCGGCGCCCCCGTCGCGCACCGCTGAACCGTTCCCGCTGACGGCTTCAGCGCGTGCAGTCGTTCGTGACCGCGATCGGCGTGCCGTGGTCGATGACCTCGAAGTCCTCGACCTTCAGCGCGGTCAGATCGCTCGGGCCGAGGAGGCCCGCCCACTTCGCCGTGGTGTGGCGATCGCTCTGCGCGGTCAGCGCGATGTTGCCGCCGTCCGCGTGATACATGCCGTACTTCTGCATCGCCCGCGCAACGACGCGCGCGCCTTCGGTCGGCAGCGAGGCGATCGGGTAGTCCGCGCGGAGCCGGAAGTGGACGCCGTACGACGGAGCGTTCGCGCCACCGGTGGTCGCGGTGCCGTGGGTGGCGGGGCGAACGAAGCCGCGCTTGACGCGGTTGTTCGGGAGGATGAAGCGGATGGCGTGGTCGATGTGACCGGCCTTGACCTCGTCGGCGGTGAACAGCAGCGGCGCGATCGGGAAGCCCGCAGCATCGGCGCTCGTGCACTGGTTGCCGCGCAGCGTGTCGCTGTACGCGGCTGCGCCGTCCCAGACCGCCATGCAGCCGCCCTGGAACGACGTCGCGCTCGTGATGTTCGCCTTCCACATCTCGTAGAGCTTCTTCGAGCTGGCGTCGTACACGATCAGGTGGCAGTCGCCGCCACCGGTGCACGCGTAGCCGCTCTCGCTCTCGATGTTGCCGCCCGCGGGGACCGGCACCGGCTGGTGATCGCAGTCGGGGTTGTAGAAGTCGCCGGTCGGCGTGAACGTGCGCTTGGGCGTCGAGGCCGTCGCGGTGAGCACGTCGATCGTGAAGTCGATCTTCATGACGCCGGTGCCCCAGCCGCCCGCCGCCTTGAGCGCGTTGATGATCGAGGTGCTGTTGCCCGCCTTGACCACCGCGCTGACGTCGCGGTTGAAGAACATCGGTTGCGCGAAGTACGGGCCCGCACCGGGCGTCGTGGGGCCGCCGCCGCCACCACCGCCTTCGCCGCTGCCCTCACCCGAGCCCGAGCCTTCGCCCGTGCCGGCGTCGGGACCGGTGCCGGGTCCTCCGAAGAAGTTCCCGTCCATGTCGCCAGGTTCATCCGCACCGCAGGCGGTTCCGAGGATCGCGGTCGCAACGGCGAGGGCGAGAACGGTGCGCGTCATGCTTCTCGTGTATCGAATTCGCTCGCAGCTGTCTGTGTAGGCAAACCGCCGCACTTGCTCGGTTTCGCGCGACAGAACAATTCGGAGGGCGAATCTTCGACGGTAAAGCGCTCGCGAGGCCTGATCGATTGCGTGCTGCCTTACACGAATTCGCGGCACGTAACCGACAGAAATCTTCGTCGGAGAACTGCCTTCACCGTGAGCTGTTCATGATGCAGAGTGCGTCGCTGCGTGTGCGTCAATCGACCATGAACCAGCCGACGCCTGCGGTGACCTCGATGTGGAAGTGATTGCGATGCGCGCGATTGTGGTTCGGCGTCAGCACGACGTTGAACAGTCGGCGCGCCGTGGTCTCGCACAGGATCGCGCGGAGCTCGAGCGCAAGGGGTGTCGGCGGGCGAGGGCGAGCCTTCGGGCCGCAGGTCACGCCACCGATCCGACCGTGGAAGTCGCGCTCGACATCGAGCACCGTGCCGTCGCGATGCACGAGCTTGCCGACGTCGAGTGACAGCGCACCCGCGTGACGGGTGGCGATCCTGTCCTCGGGCCACGAGGCGGAGGGCGGCCGGTACATCGAGTAGTGCAGCACCTCCACGATGCCGTGTGCCTCGAGCACCTCGGCGAAGTCATCGAGCGCGAGCACGAGCCGGCAGTCCGCGATCTCGTACGGGGTGGTCTCTCGCGCCTCCGCCGACAGCCGGGTCCGGAACGTCACGCCGTGGAGCGGGCCGAGCAGGCGGACCGGTGCGAGGACACCCCGCGCGGTCTCGCGGATGAAGTCGATCTTGCGGGTCGAGAGCTCGGCCTCGCAGGCGTCCTGCGACAGCCCGGCATAGCGATACGCCGGCGTGGTGGTCGCGTCGATCGAGCTCGTCACCCTGCCGCGCCGGGCCTTCGTGCCCTTGCGCCGGGGCGCAGCGATCGCCGTCGCTGCGAACCACAGCAGGACGAGCAAGACAGCGAGGCGCCGGGTCACGAGATCTCCGAACGTATCACCGGTACGTCGAAAACTTGCCCACCCATCCTCCGATGCCTTACGGGTTTTATGGGACCCATATGGACTCATCGAACGCCTTGTTGGAGGTCGCGGCCGCGGACGCTCGTAGCGCGCCGCCGATCGTCGTGGAGGATGCGCGTCCTGCAGCGGTGCTGCGTGGAACGGCGCGCGGCCTCGAAGTGTTCATCCACGGCACGGCCGCGATCGACGCGATCGTCGCCGCGTGGGTCAAGCGGCTCGAGGAGGCCCCGGGCTTCTTCCGTGGCAGCGATGTCCGCGTGCGCGTCGAGGACGGTCCGCTTGCGGCCGGTTGCCTCGCTCGCCTCGACGAGATCGCGACGCGATTCGAGCTGCGGATCATCGAGGTCTCGGCCGCCAAGCGCGCTGCCGACAGCGATGCCGTCCCCCAGCCGAGCCTCGCGGCAGGCTCCGCTCCGTCGCCCGCCACCGCCAGCGCCACCGCGTTCGATGACGAGCCGACGGGCAGCGCATCGATCGCCAACGTGATCGCGCCGCCCGATGCAGCGCTCGTCGACACCGCGCTCCACATGGAGCCGGCGGTGCTCGCGGACTCCGATCTGACGGAGCTGATCGAGCTCCTGCAGGAGCCCGCGGCCGTGCCCGGCATGACGTTCGAGGAGCCGACCCAGACCGCGGTACCGCTGTCGCTCGCCGCGACCGCCGAGGTCCAGCTCGAGACCACGAGCGGCACGCGCCTCGTCGTCGGCCCGGTTCGCTCCGGCGTGATCCTCGAGCACGCCGGTCATCTGATCGTCTTTGGTGACGTCAATCCCGGCGCCGAGATCCGCGCGCAAGGGAACATCGTCGTGCTCGGTCGCCTCCGGGGCACCGCACACGCAGGGATCGGGCAGGAGGTCGGGTTCATCCTGTCGCTCCGCCTCGAGCCCCAGCAGCTCCGCATCGGCCGCAAGGTCGCCCGCGCAGCAGACAGCGACGTGGCGGCGTCCGAGGCCGAGATCGCGTACTGCACCGGCGACCAGATCGTCGTCGAGCGCTATCAGGGCAAGCTTCCGCGCAACCTCGCTACAAGCATCTAGTCGTCGTCGTCAGCACACAAGGAGTTCACGCCATGGGTCGAGCCATCGTCATCACATCAGGCAAGGGAGGCGTCGGGAAGACGACCACCACCGCCAACCTCGGAGCAGCGCTCGCACAGCTCGGGCACTCGGTCGTGCTGGTCGACGCAGACATCGGTCTGCGCAACCTCGACGTCGTCATGGGCCTCGAGAACCGCATCGTCTATCACGTGGTCGACGCGATCCGCGGCAAGTGCAGCCTGCAGAAGGCGCTGATCAAGGATCGCCGCATGGACAACCTGTGGCTGCTGCCGGCGTCGCAGACCGACGACAAGGACGCCGTCACGCCCGACGAGATGCGCAGCCTGATCTTCGAGCTCAAGACGACGTACGACTTCGTGCTGATCGATTGCCCGGCCGGCATCGAGCAGGGCTTCAAGAATGCGATCGCCGGTGCCGATGAGGCCGTGGTCGTGGCGACCCCCGAGGTCTCCTCGATCCGCGATGCCGATCGCGTCGTGGGCCTGCTCGCCGCGGCGGACATCCCGTCGCGCCTGATCGTCAACCGGATCTCCGCGCACCTCGTGAAGCGTGGCGACATGCTCTCGCAGGCGGACGTGATCGAGATCCTCGCGCTCGAGATGCTCGGCGCGATCCCGCTCGACGATCAAGTGATCGCGACGACGAACAAGGGAATCCCCGCGGTGCTCGAGAACAAGTGCGTCGCCGCCAAGGAATTCATCCGCATCGCAAAGAAGCTCGCCGGCCAAGAGGTCGAGGACGAGCCGATTGGTTTCTTCACCCGCATCGGCCGCGCGCTCGGCCTGTCTGCCACGCCGGCGTGAGGAGCCTTATCGCCATGTGGAACGGAATCAAGAATCTGATCGCGGGCAAGTCGACGAGCTCCGTCGCGAAGGGGCGGCTGCACCTCGTGCTCGCGCACGATCGCTCCGGCCTCGAGGGCGGACGCCTGCAGGAGATGCGCGCCGAGATCGCAGCCGTGATCGCGAAGTACGTGCCGATCGATGCCGCCGCCGTCGAGATCCAGATCGAGACGCGCAGCCGGCAGACCCAGCTGACCGTGTCGAGCGCGATCCAGCCGCGCAACGTCTGAACATCGTCACGTACTCGTACTCGTACTCGTACTCGTACTCGTACTCGAGCCGCTGTTCTGAGTCGTCGAGCTCATCTTCCCGAGTTGCTGCGTCCGTGGATGCTGCGTCCCTAGCGCGGTGTCCTGGGCGCAGCAGCGTGGGCGCTGCGTCCGTGGATGCTGCGCCCTTCAATCCGATCAAACCGGCGCGCGAGAGCCCTCAAGGATTTTCACGGCAAGCCGGCGTATCGGTTCCAGGGCCCGAACGGACTGCATGTCGATCTCGAGCTCGGATGCCGCGAAGTGACTACTCGTAGTCGACGACGTCGTCGGGCTGCGCAGGCACGCCGCCCTTCCAGCGACTCGCGATGAAGTCAATCGTCTGCTCGATCGTCCCGCCGTAGCCGGCATAGGCCTGATTGGTCGCGTCCTCGACCTGGAACAGCTGCTCGAGCGCCTCGTAGAACGGGCCCGGATCGAGATCGAAGTCATTCGGATCGACGGCGAGCACCGACGGCATCCGCGCATCGGGATCGATCGTCTCCTGATACAGCTGCAACACGTGCTGCGCGACCTTCGAGCGGTGGGCCGGAGAGACGCCACCACCCTCGGGCAGCGGTAGCGAGGTCTGGTTGCTCGGCGGTCTGGCCCTGGTCGGTTTCGCGTGACCGTTCCTCGCGCGCGCCGCCTTGCTGCGGGGCGCGGGCTTGGCGGCGGCCGGCGGTGCCTTCGCGGGCCTGGTCGTCTTCGGTTCGGGCCGGGTGGCCTTCGCCGGCTTGCCCTTGGTCCTGGTCACCGGTGGGCTCTGCGGACCCTTGGCGCCGCGCTTGGTCGGCGCAGCGCTCATGAACGTGAGCTGGGCCGGCGTGCCCTTGGTCTTGATCGGCGCCGCCTTCATTGGCGCAGCGCCGCCGATGTAGCCGGGCTGACGCGGCGGCTTGCTCATCTTCACGCTGTTCGGCGCAGCCTTGCTCGCCGCGGTCTTGCGAGGCGCGACCTTGCGGCCCGTGGTCGCCTTGCTGCTGCGACGCGTGGCCTTTGCCTTTGCCTTCGCCGGTGCCGGCTTCTTCTTCGCCGCCGTCCGCGTTGCTTTCGACGTCGACTTCGATTTCGACTTCGATTTCGACTTCGTCGCCCTCGATTTGTTCGCCACGGATCTGTCGTCGCATCAAATTGAACCGACCGTCAACGCCGGGGCAGCGTCCGCGCTAGGGTGATCGTCCGCTCCCGTGGCCGACGAACCCTTCCCCGACAGTCTGTGTCACCGCTGCACGTACCTGCGGGTGATCCGCAGCGGCAAGGGTTCGACGTTCCTGATGTGCCAGGAGCCGACACTCCCGAAGTATCCGCCGCAGCCGATCCGCGCGTGCCGCGGCTTCACGCCGAAGCGAGACGGCGCGTGATCCGCACGATCACCGCGAGTGCGATCGCCGTGGCCGCGAGGAACAGGCCGACGCCGACGATCACGACGGATGCATAGCTGATCGGATCTCCCGACGGGGCGGACGACGACGTCAGCATCGGCAACACGAGCACGGCGACGACGACGCCGATCGAGGCCGCGATCACGAGCCGGCGCATCCGGCCGCGGCGGTCGAGGATATCGAACGCGGGATCATCCATCTGCAGGACAGACACCATGGCACGGGACGGGTTGCATCACACCTCGACCGGTAGCCTGGCGAGGCGCTCGTCGACCCAGCGTGCGAGATCGGGCCAGCACTCGAGTGGGCACCAGCAGAACCGATCGCGCGCCTCGCGCGCGAGGTGATCCGCGAGATCGTCGTCGCCGCGCGCCGCGACCACGCGAGCGAGCGCCGCGAGGGTGAGTGACGTGTTGTTGATCTCGAGCGCGAGCCGGACCCAGCGATCGATCTGGTCCTCCGCGAAGCGGTGCTCGGTGTGATCGGCGAGCGCGATCGCGAGATCCGCGCCGGCGAGCGAGACCTCGACCAGATCGGAGACCGGCTCGGGCGGCACGATCGCTCCACGCAGCGAGTGCGCCCGCGCGACCGCGCCACTGCGGGCACACAGCTCGACCAGCGCGATCTGGAGGACGACGCGCCGGATGTCCTTCGCCGGGATCAGCGCCATCCCGCGCTCGAAGATCTGGATCGCGGCGGCATCCTTGCCACGCGCGTACGCGATCCAGCCCTCGCTCCACATCCGCATCTGCGCGCGCAGCCCGCGCCGGGGCGTGGTCAGCGGCGCGAGGATTGCCTCCGCGCCCGCGAGATCACCGGCGCTCAGCCGCGACTGTGCCTGGACGTACGGCCGCACGTGCCGCCGCGTGATGCCGAGCCCCCCTGCGATCAGGCCGCCGGCGATGAAGCCCGCGGGCAGCCCGGTGACACCGAGGATCGCGAGCGGGATCGCCAGGACGACCCCGGCGATCACGCCGAGCTTCATCTGCTGGATCGACCGGCTGCGCTTGCCGACCTCCTTGCCGCGGGCGTCGATCACGAGCAGCTCGCCGGGACGGACCGACCGGGCGGACTCGGCGATCCGCAGCCCCGTGCCCGCCGGCGCGAGCTCCTTCCCCGACATGGCGGGCAGTCTCGCGCGCCTGCACCGTCAGGGGAAGCTCGCGAAACACCGTCCGATTCCGAGGTGGCGACTGGAGTGGCCGGCGACTCCAACTGCGGACTCCCCACCACACTCGAAGGCGCAGATGTATGTGCTGCACTGCGTGACCAGCAAGATCAGCTCTGTAGCCGTGTCCGGCTGCCGGCATATTCGCTGCACATCAAGTCCTCATGATGAGGGCCATCGTTGTTGCGTCGCTGCTTTCGGGGTTGATCGGTTGCTCGGCCGACATGTCGTCGTCGGAACCACCTGTCCTCGAGGTCACCTCCCCGACGCGTGGCACCACCATGGAAGGCGACCAGGTCACGGTGACCGGTACCGTTCAGGACGACCACAAGGGCGTCCGCGTCACCGTCAACGGAACGACCGTGACCCCCTCCGCGGATGGCAGCTTCACCGCCACCGTCCCGGCCCGCGCCGGCATCGAGATCATCGAGACCCACGCGATCGACTCTGACGGCAACGACGTCCGCGATGTCCGCGCCGTCCTCGCCGGTCACCTCGAAGCGACCGACGGCACGATCGCCTCGCCGGTCGGTGCCCGCGTCTCCGCCGCCGCGCTCACGACGGTCGGCAACCTGATCGGCTCGACCGTCGAGAAGGTCGACTTCACCGCCGCCGCGCAGGCGATGAACCCCGTCTACAACAACACCGGCTGCCTCGGCGCCAAGATCGACATCACGACCATCTCGATCGCGAACATCGACGTCGGCATGGTCCCCACCACCGGCGCGATCACCACCGCGGTTGCGATCGACGACGTCACGGTCAAGATGCACGCGAACTTCAAGGTCGCCTGCATCGGCGGCAGCACGAACATCACCGTTCGCACCACCAAGGCGCGGATCAACGGTGCTCTCGGCCTCGCGGTCACCGGCGGCAAGCTCACGTCCTCGCTCCCCAACGCCACCGTCGCGCTCGACGGCTTCACGGTCGACATCGGCGGCGTGCCGGGCGCGATCGAGAGCCTGCTCAAGGGCGAGGCCCGCAAGGCGGCCGAGAAGGCGCTGACCAACCTCGTCAAGGACAAGGTCCCCACGTTCGCGAACACCGCCCTCGAGGGTCTCGTCGCGAAGCCGTACACCGCCGGCATCCTCGGCCATGACACCCGCGTGATGGTCACCCCGAAGGAGCTCGTCCTGTCCTCCGAGGGTCTGTACGTCGCCGTCGACACCAAGCTCGCGGTCGCCGGTGGCGAAGGCGGCATGTTCGTCTCGAACCCCGCGCCCATGTCGGCTTCGCTCATGACCTCGACCTCGGGCCTCGGCGTCGCGATTGCCAACGACGCCGTCAACCAGCTGTTCTCCGGCCTGTGGGCCGCGGGCGCGATGGAGCAGACCCTGCCGATCGAGTCGGTCGGTGTGGTCGCCTCGCTCCTCGATGACGATGCGAAGACCGTCGGCATCGAGCTGATGCTGCCGCCGACCGTCTCGTCGGCCGGCTCCGCGCTCACGCTGTCCGTGGGCGACATGATCGTCACCGTCAAGGACGCCTCGGGCGTCGAGATCCAGAAGCTCGCTCTCTCGCTGTCGACCACGCTCGCGGCGAGCCCGACGCAGACCGGCGCCGTGACGCTGGCGGTCGGTACCCCGACGCTCTACGCCCAGGTGCTCGCGCAGACCGACGCCGTCGACCGCCCGCTGACCTCCGAGCAGGTCGAGGGCATCATCACTGGCGTGTGGGGCGTCGTCGGCGGCCAGGCGGACTCGGCACTCGCCAACCTGCCGATGCCGACCATCTCGGGCGTCACGCTCGGCGCACCGTCGGTCGAGGGTCGCGACGGCTTCGTGTTCGCCGAGATCCCGCTCTCGATGTAACCAGCAAGCGTTGGCGCTTCCGCGCGCTCGTGCACCAAGGCCCCGAAAGGGGCCTTTCGTACGTCTACGGGAAACGGCCGGGTCGGCGAGCAGGACCCGGGTCCGGAATGCGCGATGCAGCACCGGTGGTCATGCGTGCCGGCGAACTGTGCATCCGCGAGGTCTTCACGGCGCAGCGAGGGGAGACGATCTCCGACATCGCGAAGCGCATGGCCGAGCGTAACGTGGGCGATCTGGTCGTGGTCGACGATCAGGATCCGCGGATCCCCGTCGGGATCATCACGGATCGGGATCTCGTGGTGCGCGTGCTGGCGCACGGTGACCGAGCGCCGAGCGAGGTCACGGTCGGGGAGGTGATGAGCTCCGAGTTCGTCGCCGTGCTCGAGGGCGACGACCTCGAGACCGTGGTCTCCCGGCTTCGCCTGAACGCGATCCGGCGGATCGCGGTCGTCGATGGCGAAGGCTACCTGCAGGGCATCGTCAGCCTCGACGACATCCTCGAGTGGATCGGCGCGCAGGTCGCGACGGTGACGAGGCTGGTCGAGCGCCAGCTGCACGTCGCTGCGAGGTGACCGTAGCGAATTGGGGTCTGACCCCATTTCTTCAGCGCTCCGTGGTCGCCTCGAGCCCGCGTGCACGCAGCTTCCGGCGCGCCGCGAGATAGCGCTGGCTTCCCGCGAGCCGGACGAGGTGCGCGGCGCGCTGCGACCCACCGGCGAGCTCGATCGCCGTGGTGACGTCGCCGCAGGCGAGCAGGCCCGCGCGGTCGGCGGCACGATGACAGGCCTCGCTATACGCCTGCGGATCGAGGGCTGCGTCGCCGTGGCGCAGCTTCTCGGTCATCCGCTGGCGCACCGCGACCGGCAGCTTGCCGCGCAGTCGCTCGGCCTCGGCGATCACGTCCCGCGCGGGCGTCTCGGTCGCGGGACCGAACGCATGGCGAAGTGCGGCGACCAGGAGCGTGAACGCTGCGATCGATTGCCCGCCGGCGAACACGCGCCGCGGGCGCGATAGCTCGACGAGCCGGCCGAGCTGGAACCGCAACGCGGTATCGCCGGCGAGATCGATGTCGCTGCGCGAGCCCGCGCGGATCGAGGCGAGCCGCGGTCCGAGCACGACGACGGGCGGTGACGCGAGCAGCAGGGTCGCATCGGGCGCGCCCGCACGCGGCGTCACGAACAGCAGCGTCGCGGGACCGCCGAGCGCCTTTGCGATCTGCGGATACAGCGCGGCGGTGGCAGCGTCGCTCGTCGATGGCAACCGCTTGGCGTCCATCAGGTTCGCCTCGACGAGTGCGGTGTTCGCGTTCGGGCACACCAGCGGAAGCACCTCGCCGAGCAGCTCGAGCACGCCGGCGAGCGGGCCTTCCGCGGGATCGTCGATCAGCTCGCGGCGATCGGCATCATCGAGCGCGGCGGAGTACGCTTCGTCGGACGCCATGATCCGCGGCCGGTAGGCGGTGAGGAAGTCCTCGTCCTCCGAGCCGAGGGGAGCGCCGACCGCGCGCGCGAGCTCGAACGCCGCGCGGGCATCCTCGGTGTCGCCCGAGCGCATCAAGCTGCGCGCCCACGCGACGACCTCGGTCGGTGCCTGATCCGCCTCGACGAGCGCGATCAGCGAGGAGTGATGGTTCCGCCCGGTCGACGACGCGAGCGCGACCAGCCCGCGCCGTGCCGCGAGGGCACCGGGCGAATCGGGCGCCGCGTTGACCGCCTTCTGATACGCGACGAGCGCCGCCGGTTCCTGGCCGAGATCACGCTCGGCATCGCCGAGCCGGCGCCACAGCTCTGCACGGCGGGGATCCTGCTCGCCGCGGTCGTCGGCGCGGGCCTGGGTCTCCCAGGCGGTGAGCGCCGGCCGCAACCAGCCCGCGACGCGCCTCGGATCGTGCACGGCGACCGCGGTCGCACACGCGATCGTCGTCAGGTCGCGCGGGTACTTCGCGATCAGCTGCTCGGCGAGCGCGACCGCGCGGTCTCGATCTCCGCCGGCGGCATGCGCCTCGGCGGCCTCCTCGAGCAGCTCCTTGCTGCGACGAGGCTCAGTGACGGCGGCGGCGAGGTACTCGCACGTCGCGGCGCGCTCGCGGACCGCGCCACGCGCGCGCTGCACGGTCAGGAGCTTCTCGAGGACGCGCGGGTGACCGGCATCTACGATCTGCGACCAGCAACGCTCGGCGCGGGCTGGATCGCCGAGGACATCGATCGCCATGTCACCGAGCGCGTCGAACAGCCGCACGCGATCCTTGGGATGCGTCGTCGCGAAGGCTTCGTGCTCGAGCGCCGCTGCGGTCGCGTTCAGATCGCCGCGTGCGCTCGCTGCCTCGGCGATCGCGTGCCACGCCGGTGCACACCCCGGATCGATCTTGACCGCGGTCTCGTAGTGCTTGTGCGCGTTCGCAGGGCGTAGCGCGCGGATCTCGGCCTGCGCGGCCCGCACGAGCCCGGTCGCGACCGCCGGCGCATGCTGGCTCGCATCGGGATGCTCCGCGAGCGCGCCGAGGTGCAGCGACGCCTGGCGCCACAGCTTGCGCGCGAAGCAGCTCTCGCCGAGCGCGAGCGTGATCGGCAGGGACGTTCGATCGAGCCGATGCGCCTCGTGCAGCAGCTGATGGCTCTCGTCGTCGTCACCGAGCGCCGCGGTCACCGCCGCGAACCGGTGGACGAGCAGCGCGAGCTTCTTCTCGTCGGCCGTCTCCGGCGCCTCCGCGAGCGTCGCGCGCAGGTGATCCGCCGCCGCCTGGTTGCGGCCGGTGCGCGACAGCAGATCGGTCAGCGCGAGGTTGGCTTCGACGTGATGCCGCTGGGCCGTCAGGATCCCGCGCAACCGGCGCTCCGCCGGACCGGTGTCACCGGCGGCGGCTTCCGATCGCGCGCGCTCGACGAGCAACGACGTGCGTGCATCCTCGAGCTCGCGGCGGAGATCGTCGTCGGCAGGCGCGAGCTCGACCGCTTGCTCGAACGCGTTCACCGCAGCGCCAAAATCGCGCGCGTCGCGAAACCTGCGGCCGGCCACGCTGATGTAGCCCGAGCGATCCGAGTCATCGGGCAGCGCCGCGGCGTAGCGGAGCAGGGCGGCCGCGTGCACGCGTGGATCCGGATCGCTCGCCGCGTGCGCCGTGATCCGCTCGAGCGCCGGCAGGTACTCCGGTGCCTCGGCGAGGAGCTCCGCGAGCTGCGCTGCCGCCGCCGGTCGATCCGCGCACGCGTCCTCGAGGATTCCCGCGAGCCGCATCCGCAGCGCTGCCACGTCCTCGGGCGACGCGCCGCGCTCGATCGCCTCGGTGACCCGGGTGGCCAGGATGCCGGCAGCCTCCCGACCCTGACCACTGCGAGCGAGGACGTCTGCGTAGTCGACGAGTCCGCTGACGTTCTCGGGTGCGTGCTGCGACGCCGTGGCGACCACGCCTGCCGCACCCTGCAGGTCACCTGCTTGCTCGAGGGCACGTGCCTGCGAGCGCAGCAGCGCCGCCTTCTCCACGCCCTGTCCGGACAGCGCAGCGCGCTGACCACGGACCTCGGCGACCTCGCGCCACCGACCGAGCTCGACCAGCACGTCATCGAGCGCACGCCACGCGTCGCGATCGGACGGCCGCCGCTCGACGATCGTGCGGTAGACCGCGGCTGCCTGATCGAAGCGTCCGTTGTCCCGGTACAGCTTGCCCGCGGCGCGCAACGCGGCACGCCCGCGATCATCCTGCGCGAGCTCGCCGACGCGCTCGAACGCGCTGGCAGCCTTGGACCACGCGCCCGCGCGGCGATACAGCCACGCGAGCCGATCGTGATGCTCGACGTCCTCCGGCTCGATCGCGATCACCGCTTCCATCGCGGTGATCATCTCGAGCGGCTGATCGAGGCTCTCGTGAACGTCGACGAGCTCCTCGTAGAACGCGACCGCGACCGTGGGACGATCCACCGCGGCGCGCGCCTCGTCGGAGAGCAGCAGCGCGAGCTGGTCCCACAGACCGTGCTCCGCGGCGAGTGCGCGCAACCGGCGGCGCGCCTCGGGATCCTGCGGTGAGGTCCGGACCTCGACGATCGCCGAGCGCACGAGCTGGATCGTGTCGGAGACCGTGGCCGATCGCTCGGTCCGTTGCCAGCGACGGGTGCGCTCCTCCTCGGCCATCCGGCCGTGACGGTAGCAGATCGTCGGCGGTCGCTAGTACGCGATGTGGACGTGGTCGCGGTGGCCACCGATCGGCCCGATGCTGCGGCCGTGCTTGATCCCGCCCGACGGGTCGTAGAACAGCTCGGTCGGGCTGGTCTTCGACATCGCGCGATAGAACGCGCTCATCTGACTGTGGCTGCCGGCGGCATCGAACGCGCGACCGCTGTAGTGGTACGAGCCGGGCGCATGACGACCACCCGTCGTCGACGTGATGCGAAGGCCCATCTCCTGCGCGGTGCGCCGCGCATTGCCGAGCTGGCTTCCGCCAGCGACGAGCGTGAGGTCTTCGGTGGACAGGGTCTCGAACGAGTCATGCGACATGGTGGAGGTCCTTTCGATGCGCTGAGAGGTTGATGGTTGCAAGCCTTCTCCGTGCAGCGGACATGCCATTCTCCGACGAGGAATCGGCGTCGACCGCGGTAGACAGATCGAATCCTCGAGTCGACAACCCGCGCTGCGTCGCGATCGCGGAAGCTCGCGATGTCACGTCAGCCGATGCGACGTGGTGCGCGTGCGTACGCTCGCTACACCGCCGCTCGCCGCGGTCGGTGGCGACAACAGTTGTCGCCTCTAGCGCTCGAACGTCAGCACGACGGGACAGTGATCGGAGACGTACTCGGCGTACAGCGGGCAGCTCGCGCCCCAGTCGCAGCCTTCGGTCGCACACGCACCGGTGGCTCTCACCTCGCTCGGTCGCTCGGTCGTGATCACGTGATCGAGCCGCGAGCGGGGGCAGCCGTCGTTGCGATCCCAGAACGCGCTGCACGCGAGGTCCTCGGTCGCCCAGGTCGTGCCGGTCGCCCCGGTCAGCCGCGCGAGGTCCACCCGATCGGCCTCACCGGTCGCGTTGAAGTCGCCCATCAGGATCACGCGCGCACCGGTGCGCTGGACCTCCGCGAGGACCGGCGTCAGCGCGGCGTACTGGCGCGCGCGCGTCGGATGATGATCGCCGCCCGACTTGAAGTGGATCACGAGCACGCGAAACGTCTCGTCGCCCTTCCGCAGCTCGACATCGAGCACGGGCTTGTGGTTAGCGCCGAGCCGGGTCCCGTCGTGGAGCTGGACCCGGCGCAGTGTGTACAGCCGTCGATCGAACAGCAGGCCGAGCTCGTGGGTGAGCCGGCCTGCATCCGGAGCCCCGGGGCGAACGCCGCCTTCATGGACGAAGTGCCAGTCGGCGCCGAGCCGGGCCCGGGCTGCTGCGGCGAACACGTCGGGCCGCATGATCTCCTGGACCGCGACAAGGCCGGCACCGAGCCGCTCGATCTCGTCGAACGCGCCATCGATCTGGCGCTGATCCTTCGGGAACTCCTCGATGTTGAACGTGGCGACGCGCCAGCGCACCGGCTCCGGATCCCGGCAGGTCCGCAGGGTCAGGACACCAACGAGTCCCAGGAGTCCGAGGCCGATCGCGCGCACGCCCGAGCCTAGCTCGCGCGCCTGGCTGACGGCGCGTCATGGCGCTGTCACAGAAAACATGGCTGGAACTGTCGGTCACGGTGCGACTGATCGCCCGCCGGCTCCGTCCGGACCCGCGACGTCTGCATGCAACGAAGCTGTTACGGGGGTCCGGGCAGCCGCATGCGACAAGCGCCCGTTCGAGGAGGTCTGCCGTGGATACCAACTATTATTTCGTGCTCGAGCCTGGTGGTTCTGATGATGGCCCGTACGTCCTGTCGGAGATCCGCCGGCGGATCGGAATGGGTCTGGTCTCGCGAGATGCCGCACTGTGCAAGGTCGGGGAGATCAACTGGTTGCCCGTGAGCCACGAGCGCTACGCCGCGCTCCTCGAGGCGCCGCGCCGTCCCGCCCACGGCACGATGCCGGTCCCGGCGTCGGCCGCTCCACACATCATCGACGTCGCCCCGCTCACGGAGGTCCACGTTCCGACGACCAGCGAGCAGCCGCTATCGACGACCACCGCGCTTGGGTTCTACGGCCAGCCGACATCTTCGAGCTACGGAGCACCGGCCGCGGAGACCATGCCGAACAGCTTCATCCCGCCCGCGCCGGTGGCGAGCTCCGAGGCTGTGCCGCTGCCGTATCCGGAGCCGATGCCGAGCCGGTTCCTCCCGCCCGCGCCCGCGCCGACGTACGAGATGCCGAACTACGGAGCTCCTCAGGTCGCCGAGGCGCCGAAGGCTGCGTGGGCGCCGAAGGTCGCACGCCCGGCGAAGAAGATGTCGCGCAACCTGATGCTCGGGCTCGCCGGTGGTGGCGTGGCTGCGCTCGGCGTCACCGCGCTCGCCCTGCTCGCCACCCGGTCCCCAGGTCCGGTCAGCGTCAAGAACGCGATGGTCCGCGTGACCACCGCGAGCGGCACCGGCGCTGGGTTCTTCATCGATGGTCCCGACGGCTACGCCTACGTCGCCACCGCGAACCACGTCGTCGACCGCGGCGAGCGCGTCCTGATCGAGCGCGACGTCGGCGCCGACAAGCATGCGTTCGTCGAGGCCTATCCGCAGACCGAGATCGTCGCGTCGGACCCCGATGCCGACCTCGCGATCATCCGGATCAAGAACGTCGAGGCCTCGCGGTTCGAGCGGTTGCCGCTCGCGAAGGAGCCGATCAAGGATGCGCGGATCCTGTCCTACGGGTACCCGGGCAGCAGCCTCGCCAAGCACGCCGGCCTGGTCTCCAAGGACGGCAAGATCCTCTCGCTCGCCTCGTTCCCCGCCTACGACCAGCGTTACATGCGAATCGTCCGCGAGAACGCCGTCGACGGCCTCCTGATCTCGACCGACATCGAGCCGGGCTTCAGTGGCGGTCCGACGCTCAACGATGATGGCCAGGTCGTCGGCGTTAACGTCACCAAGGATCGCGCACACGTCGGGCAGAACGGCGCGGTCAGCGTGGTCGCGCTGCGGTCGCTCGTGAAGACGATCAAGCCCGCGAGCGTCCGCACCGAGCCGACGCCCGCCGACGTCGTCGCCCTGCTCGAGAAGATCGAGAGCGAGTACCTGCTGCTTCCCCTCGAGGAGCGCAGCAAGGTCCGCGAGACCGACTTCGTCAGCGCGGCGGATCTCCCGACCCTGCGCCGGCTCGTCGGCGAAGTGCGCCGCGAGGAGCGCAACACCGACGCCAGCACGCTCTCGAAGTTCCAGCTCTCCGGCCAGGCCGCGCTCGGCATCTACTTCGCGCGCCTCCCGGGCAAGCTGCTCGAGACCTATCGCGCGCCGACCACCTCCGGTCCGCTCGCTGCCTGCGAGCTCACCAGCCAGAAGCTGACGAGCTTCCTCGGCGATCTGTCGACCGCGGCCGCGGACAAGAACGCCGAGCAGCGCCGCCAGTCCGCGTACCAGACCTGTGACGAGCTCGCCGTGCGCCCGCTCGGCTGGGACCTCGTCGCCGCGACGCTGCAGTGGGACGGCAAGGAGAAGGACTACTCGGTCACCAAGCTCGAGCGGATGGACGACGACGAGCAGGTCTACCGCGCGTCCGTCCGGATCTCCGGGGCCGCGAACCTGATCGAGGTCTGGTTTTCGGTCGATCAGCATGCCGTCCGGCTCAAGCTGTTCGACAGCACCGACAACCTCTACGCGATCAAGTCCCCGCGCACGCTGCCCGCGAGCGCGCTCCAGGGCACCTGGTCGATGAAGCGCCCGCGCGTCACCGACGCGATCAACAAGGACGCCGAGATCGAATCCAACGAGACGCTCGCGATCTCGATCGGCGATGACGGCAAGGTCTCCCTCCGCCACGTGATCACCGAGCGCTACTTCGGCGCCGGTAACCGCAGCAAGCAGTTCAAGTGCAACCACAAGGCGACGATCGAGACCGGCTTGCTCCAGAGCTTCACGGGCAGCCTCGACAACGGCGTCGTCGTCGCACTTCCCGAGAAGGCAGCCGAGCCGATCGGCGCCGACGCTGCGTGGTGCGAGCCGAGCCACCGCCCTGACCGCATCGTCGCGGCCAAGCTCGCCGGCACCCAGCTCTACCTGTATCGCACCGACGGCAGCGCGTACCCCGAGACGATCGAGCTCACGAAGGAGTAGCGCGCGCCGCGAGGTCGAGATTGTAGAACCCGCGGAGCAGCTCGTAGAGCGGCGGCAGATCGCGAGCGAGTTGCGTCGGACGCTCGAAGAACAGCTCGCTCGCGACCGCAAAGAACTCGGCTTCGTTGGTGGTCGCGTACTCGCGCAGCACGTGCTCTTCGCCCTTCACGTGAGCGAGGTACGCCTCCGAGCACACGCGCGCCCACTCGCGGCGCTGCGCGGCGGTATCCAGCGGTGGCGTGCCATCGGCTTCGCCGTCGAGGAAATCGATCTTGTGCGCGATCTCGTGGATCACCAGGTTGCGACCGTCCCTGGCGTTTCGCGATCCGATCAGCACCGAGTCCCAGGCGAGCACCACGGGACCTCCGCCGTGGGCGACGCCGAGCACCTCGGTGCCGCCGTCGACGACGACCGGCCGGCCATCGAAGAAGCTGCGCGGCTGATCCGGCAACATGACGCTGCTCGGGTACACGAGGATCGATTCGACCTCGCGCAGCAGATCGTGGTCGCGGCCGAGCACCAGCAGGCACGCACTACCCGCGATCGTGACCCGCATCTCGTCATCGAGCTCGAGTCCGCCGCAGCCTTCCCAGTTCTTCTCGGCGATGAACACCTGCACGAGGTCACGCAGGTGCTGCTGCTCGGTCTCGTCGAGCAGACCGTACGCCGTCACATTGCGCTGGAGGACCTCACGCCACGCGTCCGGAAACGGCGTCTCGAGGAGACGTGCTCGCCGTCGCTCGGTCAGCCAGCGAAACATCGCTAGTCCTCGGAGTCGGGCGCCAGCAGGGCGCTGACCGCGGGCAACATGTCCTCCGCCTTGGCCTCGTCGAGGCCGAGCGCCTCGCGCAGGATCTCGAGCGCGTCGCTCTCCGACGGCGCGATCTCCATGTCCGAGACCGCCAAAACATAGGCGACCGCGTAGGCGAGCGCGCCACTCGACTTACCCTTGAGCTGGGCGGCATGGCTGCGCAGGTGATCGAGGCGCTGCTCCTCGTCCTCGACCGGGCCGATCGTCGGCGGCGAGGTCTCGACCTCGGCATGCGCGTAGAGATGCTTGGCGATGTCCTCGAACAGCTCGCGCTCGTCCGGATCGTCGATGCGATCCGCGGCGATGGTCGACTGCGCGATCGCGATGATCAGCTCGGCGTCGGCGGGGGATAGCTTGCCCCCGCTCTCGCGATACGTCGGCTCGAACCGCTCGTAGACCGCATAGAGGATCTTGGTGAACTGCGCGGCATCGATTCTCATGAGCCCGGGGACCCTACCGCGAAGCGGTTGACGTGGCCGCCCGGTGCGTCAGGGTTAGACATGGTCGAGGTCCTGGAACGAGGCGATATCAGCTTCTTCTACCGACCCAGTGTTCAGCCCGCGAATGCCGTCGAGGTCGAGCCCGGTGTGCAGAGCTTCTTCATGGTGCTGAGCCCCGCGGGTGGCGAGCGCCACCGCCGCCTCCGGATCGGGAAGAAGCGGATGCCGGCGCCCTCGGGCGAGCGGCTGTGGGGGAGGGTCGAGCGGGTCGGATCGCTGCAGCGCGTGCTCGCCGATCAGATGGAAGCCGAGCGCTACGTGACCAAGACCCGCGGCGAACGCTACCAGCCCGCCGCGCGGCCAATCGGCGAGGGCTGTTACGCGTTCGTCCACCACGACGACCACACCCACCTGGTCTATCGGATCGATCGTCCCGAGCTCGAGGTCGTGCCCGAGGAGATCTTCGTGCCCGATGCCGCGAGTCACGTCGTGCTGTTCAAGCGCGTGCCGCCGGCCAAGGCGATCTGGACGACCGCGGGCGAACCGTCGCGGCTCGACGTCGAGGGGGCGCAGCTCGTGCTCGTGGGGACGGATGACGAGCCGGAGCAGCAGCTCGGGATCGACGTGCTACCGCCCTCTCCCGACGCGGCGCGCTGGAGCTAGGTCAGTGCGCCCAGTACGCTTCGTCATCGAGTCCCTCCTCGCGCTCGGGTAGCCCACGCGTGAGCCGGGGCGCTGCTTGCGCGAGCACCTGGTAACTGACGCGGTTCGCGTAGCGACACACCTGGCTCATCGACGAGTACGTCAGGAACTCGCGGACGTGCTTGGCGGAGTTCGGCACGCGCGCCTGGTGGTAGCGGTTTGCGGCCATGTCGTGCAGCAGTGCCGAGAGCGCGGCGTCGCCGGCGCCGTTCGTGCTGGTGATCCGCTGCGGGCCGCCGTGATACGGCGAGATCTGGGCGAACACCTTGACCGGCGTGGTGCAGCTTGCCCGCCGCATCGGGCGGCTGAACTCGTAGCGGTTGAACTCGGGGATCGCGCCCGGCAGCAGCGGATAACGGGTCTCGCGCTTCACCTCGTCATCGGTGTAGCCGGCGAGGTAGAGCCCGGTGGGCCCTGCGGTACACAGCACGAGATCGGTCAGCTCGAGCGCGCGCTCGCATGCAAGCAGCGGATCCGCCTGGCCGGTCAGCGCCTCTCCTTCCTCCTCGTTCATGGCGACGATATCGACGTGCTCCGTGATGAACGCTCGCCAGAACTCGGGGCGCTCGGCGATCACGAAGCGCGTTCCGAGCGTGAGGACGACCGGCACGCCGTGCGCGCGAGCGAGCTCCACGGCGCGCAAGGTCGCCTCGGGCATCGGGTCCCCGGGCTTGCAGCGCATCAGGTACGCGGAGATCACGAGCACCGACGCGCGGGCGAACACCGCGTCCGGAATGCTCTCGGGCCGCAGTGCGTTCATCTTGCCCTCGCTGATCGCGAACGTGCGTTCGCCGTCGGGCGTGACCAGCGCGAAGCAGCGACCGATCGGGCCATCGACCGGCTGCAGGTGATCGAGGTTGACGCGGCTCGAGGTGTTCGACAGGTACCGATAGCCCGAGGTCCCGAGACGGATCTGATCGCTCATCACGCCGAGCAGGATCGAAGCGTCGTCGGCGAGCAGGGAGTAGTTGTGCAGCGTGTTGCCGACGGTCCCGCCGGCGAACTCGTACGAGATCAGCTTGTCGGAGAGCAGCTCGTCATAGAGCTTCACCGCGATCTCGTTCGGGATCACGGTGGATGCGCCCCGGGGCAGCCCGTAACGCGCGAGCAGCTCGTCCGGTACGCGTGCGTCGATATCGACGAGCGTCTGGTCGACGCCGACCACGTGCGTTCCGGCGGACGGTCCCTCGAGCCCCATCGCATCGAACAGCGGATCGCGCGCGTGGACGGGGAAGTAGTGCTTGTGTTTACGACGGCCTGGAAATCGCACGGACTGACAGCCTAGAGGATCCGACGGCCAGGAACGACTGATCAACGCAGCAGGCGCGTGGGACCGCCGCTGCCGGAGCTCTCGACCGGCTTGTGCAGCACGACGCTGCGGCCCGCCTCGCGCCCCGCGGCGTGCGCGCCATCGAGGCGGATGCTCGTGCGGCGGGTGGTGACCCGGGGATGCCGTGCGCGGTAGAAGTCGTCGAGCTTGGCGTCGCCGCGCCACACGAGCCCGGTGCCGCGGAGCTCGACGCGCTCGGCCCCGAGCTTCTCGCGAAAGCCGCGCACGACGCCGGATTGATACGACAGTCGATCGCGGCCGCTGCGCACCCGCTTGTCGCTGCGGTTCGCCTGCCACAGCCGGTCCGCCGTCGCGAGCAGGAACGCGTAGACGTGCGCGGCCATCTCGATGTTGGGTCGCGTGCCGGAGATCTCGAACACCGAGCCGCGCGTGCCGGTCCGCGGCAGGTACACGGGCAGCCGGATCACCTTCACGAAGAACGACTCCGTGAGCAGGATCATGATGTCGCTCTCGACGCGCGAGCGCCGCTTGTGCGGATCGCCGAGGTGACGGATCTCGAACTCGCGGTCCGCCTGCGCGCGCGCTGCCTCGATGTTGTGCCGGAGCATCAGCTCGTGCGCTTTGCGCATCGCGATCTCGGCCTCGTGCTGGTTCGGGCTCCCCGCCAGCGCGAGCAGCTTGCGGATCCGATCGAGCACGCGATCGATCTCCGCGGGCTCGGTCGTGGGCACGGCCGGCCCGGCCGCACGCGCATCGATGCCGCGGTCGGCGCACACGCGACGGAAGGTCTCGCCATGCGCACTCTCGTCGCGGACGCCCAGCACCTCGTCAACGAACTGATGCGCCATCTCGTGCTCGAGCACGCCGATCACCTCGGGCCACGGCCGCTCGAGCACCAGCGTGCGCGCGAGCTCGATCGTGCGGGCCGGACCGACCCAGCGCCCGTGGCGCGTCGTCGCGTCGGCGAGTGCGATCACCGCCGGCTTCAGGCGGGTGCCGAACCGCACGCGGTTGGCCCACGTGTACTCGGTGACCAGCTCGCGGATCAGTGCCGCTTCTAGGTCCACCGAGAGTGCATCGAGATCACGCACGACTCGCGCACCGTAGCGCGCCGGTCCGACACCGGCACGCCGGGCGGTCAGCGACGGCGGCGGGTCGTGGTGCGGCGAGCCACGAGCAGCAGCGCAGCGATCCCGACCAGCGCGAACCACGAGGGTCCAGCGCCGACGTTGCAGCCGTCGTCATCGTCCGGCGGCGTCGTCGGGTTCGGCATCCTGGCGTCCATCCCGTCAGGCGTTCCAGCATCGACGGGCCCATCGACCATCGGCATGCCATTCGAGTTCACCGCGCCCGGCGTAGGGGCGGCCACCACGTAGGCGCCCGCCACGCGCTGGACGGACATGCCGTTCCCTGGCGAAGCGCCGGCGTTCATGGTGGAGCCCGCTACGACCGTGGTGACCGTGCCCCACGCGAAGCAGTGGATCCTGTCGGGCGTGATCATCCGCGTGAAGCACGCCTGTCCATTCGTCGGCAGCGTGGCGGTCAGGGTGGTCTGTGCGACAAATCCAAGCTCCGTCTGCGCCTGGGCGGTCGCCAGCGTGTACCGCGTCAGAGCCGCATTGCCGATGGTCGTCGAGTACGTGATCAAGGGAGCGCCGCCGGCGGGGCCAAAGATCTCCACGACGTATGGCGGTGCTGGGAACGGTTCGCCCGGGTCCTCGAGCTCGATGAACTGCACGGCGGTGCTGCCGCTGCTATTGGCGAGCATGACCTCGCCCACTTTCATGATGTGATCCGATGCCAGCGCCGGCGCGGCGTGGGCGACCACGATCACGGAGGCAGTGAGCAGGGTCGTGCGGCTCGACATATCCCTCACTAACACGACGGCGGAGTCGAGCGGGGTGCCTTGTTTGCGAGCCGGTGCCACTCCGGCAACCGATTGTCGAGTCGCTGGCCAGCTCGCGGAACGGTAGGGGACTAGGCTCGGATCTCCCATGCTCCGAATCACGGCAAGCCTGTACCCGCGGATCGACGGCGAGTTCTTCGACGAGCACAGCAGCGGCACCGCGGTGTGCTGGTGCGCGGAGACCGACGTCGCTGCGGCCGTCCTCATGATCTCCAAGCAGCTCGCCTCGCAGGGCTGGTCACTCGATCGCGTCATCGACCTCGCGGACGAGGCGAGCGTGGACGAGGGTTCCGAAGGCAAGCAACGCGCGAAGGCACGTGCCGCGGGCCTGGCCCTGAACGTCGGCCTCCACCAGCGGCTGTGGATCGAGGGCGATGCCGAGGACAAGGTCGTGTGGGAGGGCGACGTCGGCATCGCGCTCGCGGAGCCCTTCCAGGAATTCTGCGCGGCCCTGACGAAGAACGACGGCGCGTTCGCGCTGCACTCCGCCGAGGACGACCAGTATGCGGAGGCCGAGCTGCTCGAGCAGGACGTCTTCCCGCTGTGGAAATCAGAGGAGGAGGCACGCATCTGGCTGCCCGACTGGCCGTCCTACGTTCCGACGCACATGTCGCTGAAGACGGACCTGATCCGGAAGCTGGTTGCCGTCGATACCAACGACGAGCTGCTCGCCGTCGGCCTGCACGGGAGCCTCTACACGTTCCATCCGATGTCGCTGCTCGATCTCGTCGGCGGCGACTGGTGGACGCGATGGCGGATCGATCGCCGGCTCGACCGCGTGATTCCCGAGTCGATCAGGGCGTGATGCGAGCCCGCGCATGGGGCCACGTGTGGATCCGTGCGAGCAGCATTGCCCGCACTTGAAGACCTGGATCCATCACACGACCACCATCGTATGAAGACTCTCGTGGAACTGAATGTCGAACGTCGGTCGGGTCGTCGTCGAGCTCAGCGAACCATGTCGGACTTCGTGCCCATCGCGATGCCGTGCTCGATCTCGCAGCCGCTGTCGGCCGACGGGAACTGCCACTTGCTCGCGGCAGCGGTGATGCACTTGCCGACCGTCGCGGGCAGCTCGCCTTCGATCGTCACGCCGACGACCGACCCGGTCGCTTCGATCGCGAGGTGAAGCACCGCGGAGGACGCCACGCGCTTCGAGGCGGGGAGGCGGAGCCAGCAGTACTCGAGCTCCTCGACGCGGTCGTGAACGACCTTGCTGACCTGCGAGTTGGACAGGCTCTTCGCCTCGAGGGTCGGGTCGGCGCTGGTCGGCTCGGCCGACGTGCGGGTCTTGTTGAGGAGACCTTCGCCGTACGACTCACCGAAGTTGAACTTGATCGGCGTCTCGGTCGCTTCCGCGGTCTTCTTGACCGCGGCGATGACCGGCTTCTTGGAGGTGGTCTTGGGGGTGCCAGCGAACGCCGTGGAGGTCAGGACGCCGACGGTGGTGAGGAGCAGGATGGTCTTCATGACCAGTCTCTTGAGCACCCTCCGTGCCAGCAGCGGACGGCCCTGGATCCGGGCACTTTGACGTCGCCGACAACTCGATCAGCCACGGGTGGGGAGTCGCTAGGACCTGGCGTCCCCGGTCCCAGGATCGAGATCACACGATCAATCGCAGCCGTCGGGCCCGCAGACCGCACCGTCGGCAAACGCGGGCTCGGAGGTGGGCTTCAGGTCCGACCACGCCTGCTCGAGCGCACCGAGCAGGACCTCGGCCGGTTGCGCGCCGGAGACGCCGAGCCGGCCGCCGAGCACGAAGAACGGGACGCCCGAGATCCCGAGCTCTCGCGCGAGTGCCTCGTCCTCGCGGACGTCGCTGGCGTAGCGGTCAGAGCTGAGGACCTCGCGGACCGCGGCCGGATCGAGGCCGGCGTCGGCCGCAAGCGTCACCAGGGTCTCGGTGTCGCCCATCAGCTTACCCTCCGTCATATAGGCGCGGAGCAGGCGCTCCTTGAGCGCGTCCTGCTTGCCCTCGTCCAGGGCGAAGTGAATCAGGCGATGGGCGTTGAACGTGTTGCCGGGCTGGATCCGGTCGAACCGGAACTCGAGGCCGTCGCGGGCTGCGGTCTCGGTCATCTGGGTCAGCATGCCCTCGGCCTTGGCGGTGCTCATCCGGTACTTCTTGCCGAGCCGCTCGGCATACCCGCCGGGCACCGGCTGCTGGGCTGGCGGCGCGCCGGGATCGAGCTCGAAGGCGCGCCACACGATCTTCACGTCGGCGGCGTGGGGGAACTGCTTCAGCGCGGCCTCGAGGCGCCGCTTGCCGACGTAGCACCAGGGGCACGCGATGTCGGACCAGATGTCGATGCGAAGCTCGGGCACGGAAGGACCCTACCTCCCGGTGCCGCGGGCGGCCGTTCGTGCAGGCGGAACAGTCAGTTCGCGCCGGTGATCATCGTGCGAACGGCGTGGAGGCCCCACGCGCGGTCGATCTGCAGCTCGGTCGGGCTCGGCCGCCCGTGGGCTCGGGCCGCGAGCTTGTCGTAGGCGGCGAGCGGGCTCGCGACGCGCTGCGCCTCGCTGCCTCGCGAATCGAACAACATCCAGTGGATCACGCGCGTTGTGCGGTCGACGCGGTCGAACAGCAGGACGCGGTCGAGATCCTGCTCCTCGGTCGCCGCGAGCAGCAGCACCTTGGCCATCTCGATCGCCCAGTCCTCGAGCCCCTCGTCGAGCAGCTTGACCTTCTCGACCAGGGCGTTGAGCGACGGGACGATTCGCTGCGTCCCGGCCGCGCCCGCCTTGAGGAAGGCCTGCGCCGCCTGATCCATCGCAGCCTGGCCGCCCGGGCAGACCTGGCAGAAGTAGTCGGAGTCGGGATCGTAGAACAGCAGGGTCGCGGCGAGCTGGGTGCGCCGGCCGCAGTCACAGACCAGCAGGTTGAGCTCGCCCGCGAGCAGCCGATCCTTGGCCGACGGGTTCTTGTGCGTGTTGATGCTCTGGACGAGCGAGGCCTGCTGCTCGCGCCCGCAGGTCGGGCAGCTCACGCGCGTGGTTCCCAGGATCGGCGCCGTCACGCGCGCACCCTGCCACGAACGGAGCGTCCTGGACACATCGACGGATCAGATCAGAACGCGGTGCCGAACGAGAACATGAACGGCTCGCGATCGGCGATCTGACGAGGTGCCGGCCCTTCGTCGGTGAGCACGTCGTGGTGGAACACGAGCGGGATCAGGATCCCGATGGCCGCGCCGACCACGGCACCGGCGATCACGTCGGTCGCATAGTGCGCGTCTCCCGCGATCCGGAGATATCCGGTGGCGGTCGCCAGCGTGAGGCCACCGATCCACAGCACCGGCGCGGATCGATAGCCGCGCAGGCTGGCGACGGTGCCCGAGGAGGTCGCCATCGTGAACGCCAGTGCGGTGTGGCCCGAGAAGAACGAGGTGTTGACGTCGTTCTTGGCGCGTACCGCGACGCCGCCGAACTGGGCGAACGGCCTGCGCCGTCCCGCGATCACCTTGATCGTCTGATTGAGGACGCCCGTGACGATGCCGGCCTGGAACACCGGTGCGAGGTCGTCGTAGATGCGACGGGTGGTATCGCTGCCGTCGTCCCCGGCGGACGTGGCGATCAGGAGGCCGGTCGCGAGCAGCGGGTTGCCGAGGTAGCCGGTGTAGTTGCTCAGCGAATTCGCGAGCCGGACGTTGTCCCAGAGCAGGGCGCTGCGAGCCGCCGTGTCGAACGCGTTGGACTCGCACCACCGGCAATGATCAGGCGTGATCGCGTCCTTGAGCCCGAGCTCGAGCACGAGATAGACGGTGCCGCCGGCGGCGACCGGGATCATCTGATAGAGCCGGCTCCGGTCGGTGCGCTCGCTCGGATCGGCGACCGCGGTTCCCACCAGCGTGACAAGCGTCAGGACCGCAACGCGAAGAGACAGCACGTGACGAGAGTAACGTGTCAGCGGATCTCGATCAGCCGCGAGACGCCGAACATGACCGCGAGATCGGGCGTTCCGTCGTGCGTCATGATCCCGGCATCGAGGCTGAGCGCCCAGCTCGGATCGAGCGCGACCCAGACCCCACCGCGGACGCCGGCGTTCCACGTCGTAGGTGCGAGGTCGTCGGCGATCGCCGTGTAGCCGCCGAGCAGCGTGAGCTGGACGGCCGCAGCGTCGGCGAGGATCGGTGCGCGCAGCGTGACGGCGAGATCCAGATCCAGCGGCGCGAGCAGCGGCTCGTAGCGGATCATCGGGCCGACCAGCAGGTGGCGACCGATCGGGATCTGTGCGGACGCTGCGGCGACGACCGTGGCGCGCCAGTCATCGAGCTCGACCTGCCCGCCACCGAGCTCGACGCGGAGCTGCAGGCGCTCGAGCACGGGATAGCCGGCGGATGCGCCGGGTGCACCGGCGGTGACCCCGAGCGTGCGGTCGATCTCGGCGAGCAGCTGTGCAGCGGTCAGGCGGTCGTCCTTGCCGCTCGCGATCTGGCGAAACACGATCTGACCGTCGCGACGGATCACCACGATCCCGGGGATGCTGGTGTCGGAGCCGTCGACGCCGACGTACGCGCGAGACACGGTGCCCTCGAGATCGCTGAGCAGCGGATACGTGATCCCGTAGCTGCCGGCGAACGAGCGCGAGGCAGCGGGCTCGTCGACGCTGATCGCGAGCAGCGTCACACCGCGCGCGCGGAACGCTTCGACGTTACGGGCCAGCTCACCGAGCTGGTGCTTGCACCACAGTCACCAGTGACCGCGATAGAACACGAGCACGACGTCACCGGTGGCGAGCGCATCGGCGAGCCGGACGCGCCCACCCTGGTGCGAGGCGAGCTCGAACGGCGGAGCGACCTCGGTCGCGGTCACCGCGGCAGGCGCGGCGACCTGGATCGACGTGACGGCGCTGCATCCCGCCGCGGTCACCGCCAGCACCATGCTGCGCATCAGGCGAGCTTACTCGATCGGCTCGAGCGGCTCTGCGCCCGACGTCGACCTGACCACGATGCGCTCCGCGGCCACCGGCGCGGGCTTGCCGCCGTGTGCACCGACGGACATAGGCGGTGGCGTGGGTGGGATGACACCCACACACGACCAGCCACATGAACACCCATCGCAACCCAGACAAGCGTAGCAGGCGAAGTCCCTCGGAGTACCATGGAGATGAATGGTCCGAGCGAGCTGGCTGCTGATGGTGATCGCGGTCGCGACGAGTTGCGTCACCTCGAACGCGACCGACTGCGGTGACGGCACGACCTGTCCCGCGGGATCGCAGTGCGACGTCGATCAAGGTCGCTGTCTGCGCCCCGAACAGCTCGTCGCCTGTGAAGGCAAGGACGAGCAGGAGGAGTGCGAGATCGATGGCCGGCTCGGCGTGTGTCGGATCGGTGCGTGCGAGCTCTACTTCTGCGGCGATGGACTCGTCCGCAACAACGAGGCCTGCGACGGCGTGAACCTCGACGGTCAGACGTGCAGTGATCGCGGCTTCTATGCGGACGCCGGTCTCGCCTGCGATACGAGCTGCAAGTTCGACGAGTCGGCGTGCGGCGGCGGGTTCTGCGGCGATGACATCGTCAACGGTTCCGAGCTGTGCGACGGCCAGACCAACAAGACGTGCCTCTCGATCGGTTTCGATGGTGGATCCGTCAGCTGTGACGAGTCGTGCGGCCTGACGATCCGCGATTGCTCGCGCTTTGGGTGGAACCCCGAGGCGCTCAACAGTGTCGTGGCCCTCGCGGTCGGCGGCGCGTCGGCGCTCGACCACTGGGCCGTCGGTCTCTCCGGTCGCGCGACCCGCTGGGAAGGCGCGTTCTGGAACGCGGTCCCGACCCACGTCACGAACAACCTGATCGCGGTGTGGGGCATCGCGCCCGATGACGTGTGGGTCGTCGGTGAGGGCACGAGCTCGGCGAATCCGGCCGTGCTGCTGTGGTTCAACGGAACGCAGTGGTCGACGGTCACCGGCACGCCGGCCGCAAACTTCGTCGACATCTGGGCGGCAGGTCCCGACGCGGTCTATGCCGCGACCAGCGGCAGCGGCATCCAGACCTGGAATGGCGTCAGCTGGTCCGAGCTCGGCGCGCTCAACCGCGAGGCGATCGCGATCCGCGGCTCGGGGCCGAACGACATCTGAGTCGCGACCCAGAACGGACCACTGATGCACTGGAACGGCAGCGCGTGGGCGCCGTCGACGCTGACCAATGCACAGGTGCGGTTCATCGATGCGAACGCAGCGGACGATGTCTGGGTGATCGGCAACGATGCGGCGTCGCCGGGAATCGGCCTGATCGGTCACTTCGACGGCACGACGTGGACGACGTGGCGCACGCCGCAGGAGACCTACAACAACATCGCGTCGACGGCGCCGAACGATACGTGGGTCGCGGGCGCCGACGGCACGATGCGGCACTGGGACGGCGTCGGCTGGCTCAGCACCAACAACATCGGCGCGAGCCCGAGCGGTCTCGCTGCGGTCTCGGGGCTGATGGCGTTCAACGCGAACGAGGTCATCGCGGTGTCGACGCTGAACCTCGCGTATCGCTATCGCGGCCAGTCGTTCGGACGGTTCCCGAACCTGCCGTTCCCCGATCCGTTCGCCGCATCGGTCCATCGCGGGATGTGGGGCACCAGCGCGGACAACGTGTGGGTGACGACGGTCAAGGGCGAGATCTTCCACTACAACGGCACGGCGCCGTGGACGCTGTCGACGGTGGTCGATCCGGGCCTGACCATCGCAGCGAACGGCGTCTGGGGCACCTCGGCGAGCGACGTCTGGGTGGCAGCCCAGGACGGTCGCGTGCTCCAGCGCAGTGGCACGACGTGGACCTCGCATGCCTTGTCACCTGGGCTCGCGATCCAGGAGATCTGGAGCACCAGCCCGACCGACGTCTGGGCGTTCGGGACCGGCGGAGCGTTCCACTACAACGGCACGACGTGGACGCGCTTCGTGCTGTCGAACACGCTCGTCCACGGCGCGCACGGCAGCGGCCCCGACGATCTCTACGTCGTCACCGCGCCCGACACCGCCGGCCACGCACTGTGGCACTGGGACGGCACGGCATGGAGCGCGGTCACGACGCTCGTGGCGAGCACGAAGCTCAACAACGTGTTCGCGATCGCACCGAACCTCGTGTTCGTCGTGGCCAACAACGGTCACATCCATGGCTGGAACGGTACGGCGTGGCGCGATGATCTCCTCGAGGCCACCGCGGAGCTGAAGTTCCTTTCGGGGTCCGCGATCGACGATGTGGTCGCGGCGAGCGAGCGCGAGCTGTTCCACTGGGATGGTCGGCAGTGGTCGGCGATGCGCCCGCCGATCGACTTCGTCCCCAACACGCTCGACTACTTGCCGATGGTCGATCTGCTCGTCTCGCCGGGCCGGATCGACATGCTGCTGCAGCGCTTCCGGGTTCGCACCCTGCTGCGCACGCGGCCGCTACACTGTCGCCCGAACGAGGACAGCTGCACCGACGCGGTCGACAACGACTGCGACGGCAAGGTCGACTCCGCCGACGATCAGTGCCCCTGACCGCCGCGCTTCGGACCCTCGGCGAGGAGCTCGCTGATATCGATCGGGATCGTAGACTGCTGGGTCGACGGTGGCCGCCGGCGCGGCGTCCGCGGCGGAGTAGCCGGGGACGCCTCCGACGGGGACACCGAGAACCGGAGGGCGTGCGCGCAGCCGCCGCAGAACTTGTCGTCGGCACGATTGACCACGCCGCAGCCCGGGCAACCGCCGGGCAGACCACTCCCGCATCCGCCGCAGTGGCGCCGCCAGGGGTCGTTGATCCGGCGGCACGAGCCACATTCGATGTCGTTCACGATCCAGAGATTCGGCCCCTCACCACGGATGTGTAGAGGCCTGTGGTTCTCCCGGGCTCGTGCGTGGAACTGGCACGGCAAGCGGCCTGCTGATCAAGGGCGGGTTCACGCGGCTCTCGTACAAGTGGGACACCGCCGGCACCGGTCGCTACATCAAGAACGCAGCGGCGTGGCTCGCGAACTTCGAGCGGTTCGGCGACAAGGTGCTGTCGAACCAGCTGCAGAAGCCGAAGATCAAAGTCGCGACCGACACCGCCAGCGGCTGGTGGTGATCACTTGGGCTTGTGGGCGAGCCGCTTGGTCGTGCCGTCTTCGAGCGTGACGTCGATCGTGTTGCCGCTGGTCGCGGTGACCACGAGCTTGCCGAACTTCACGTGCGTCAGCTCCTGGCCGACGGTGAAGCTGCCACTCGCAGAGTAGGGCACCGGTCCCGTGGTCGCCGGAGCAGCGCTCGCCTCGGTCTTGGGCTGGAGCACGCTGCGCAGGACCGCGAGCAACGCGCGTCGCTGCTCGGGAGCACGGTGGTACTCGGCGACCAGCTGGATCCGCGCGAGCAGCTCCGCTTCGATCGCACCGAGCGCGTCCCAGATATGAGCGTTGTCCTTCGCGCCGACCGACCACGCGACGGCGCGGGCAGCCTCGGGGACTCGGTGGTCGTAGCCAAACGTCTCGTTGCGGGCGGCGGTGCACTCCTTCGCCGCCTCCTTGCACTGCGCGATCGCCTCGGGGCTGCGCGTCGCGATCCAGGCTTCCGTCGCCTCGAGCGCGATCTGCGGGCGACGATCCGTCGCGCGCTTGCTCTCCCACTCCGGGAGGATCAGCTTGCGGGTCGCTTCGATCGCCGCACGGAGCAGCTGATCACGGTCCAGGTCATCGAGGTTCGCGGCCCACGCAGAAGCGGGGAGCCCCTTCACCGTGTCGCCGCGGATGGCAGCGAGTCGATCAAAGCGTTCGGTAAGCACGACGCCTGCAATCTACACGAGCGTAGGATGCGCTGCATGACCATGAACGTGAGGGGCGTACGGGTCCCGAGCTTTCTGTACGGCACGGCCTGGAAGGAGGCCCGGACCGAGGGTCTCGTCCATGACGCCCTCGACGCCGGGTTTCGCGGGATCGACACCGCCAATCAGCGCAAGCACTACGACGAGGCCAGTGTCGGGAGGGCGGTCCAGGCCAAGCTGCGCGAGGGGTTCCTCCGCCGCGAGGACCTGTTCCTGCAGACCAAGTTCACGTTCCGCGACGGTCAGGACGACCGGCTGCCGTACGACCCGGCGGCGGCGATCGGCGATCAGGTCCGCCAGTCGTTTGCGAGCTCGCTCGAGCACTTCGACGTTCCGACTCTCGATAGCCTGATCCTCCACGGACCCTCGCAGCGCGATGGTCTTGGCGCCGAGGACCACGAGGCGTGGCGGGCGATGGAAGGGATCCTCCACGACGGCCGGGTCAAGCTGCTCGGCGCGAGCAACGTCACCGCCCAGCAGGTCACCGAGCTGGTCGCGCTGAGCACCGTGCCGATCGCGTTCATCCAGAATCGCTGCTACGCCGATCGCCAGTGGGATCGCGCGGTGCGCGCCCTGTGCGACGAGCACGGCATCATCTACCAGGGCTTCTCGCTGCTGACCGCGAACAAGCACGTTCTCGCGAAGCCGAGCGTGATCGCGATCGCGGAGCGTCACGGCAAGACGCCGTCGCAGGTCGTGTTCCGGTTCGCGCAACAGGTCGGGATGCTGCCGCTCACCGGAACCAGCGATCCGGTCCACATGCAGCAGGATCTCGACCTCGGCGGTCTCGAGCTCGATGCCGAGGAGCTGTCGACGATCGATCGCGGCGGTCGCTAGTGAACGATCATGCCGCGCGGTAGCGACAGATCCATCTTCTGACCGCCGTCGCGCTCCGGCATCTTCAGCGCGGAGAGATTCTTCAGCTGGTTATCATCGACCATCGAGCCTCGCTCGGGGATCGTGATGCCGGTCGGTCCGAGCTCGGGCACGAACACCAGGGCCTTGCCGGCGCCGTTGTAGCCGAGCTGGACGAACGCGTCCGGTTCGAACTTCGCGCACTGCTTCTCACAGCAGTAGAACGAGGCGGTCACCCGGTAGAAGCCCTCGGCGGGCAGCGGGCTCAGCACCTTGGGATCGAAGTCGGTCGGGACCGTGGTGCCGTTCTCGGAGAACTGAGCACGGTTGTGGTTCCACTTCTCGGGGAAGTAGACGCCGGGGCCCGGGTTCCCGTGGTTGTGGAAGTACACGAGGCGACCGGCCTCGACGGTTCCGAAGGCCTTCACGGTCCGGTAGATGCCGCAGGGTGGGAGCTCGCTCACGGAGACATCATGCGTCGCTCACCCGCCGCTGCCAAGTCGCCTGTGCAGGCTAGACTGTTTGCATGTGCCTCATCTGCGTCGAGATCGCGAAGTCGAAGATGACCGCCAACGAGGGGCGCCAGGCGCTCCGCGAGATGCGGGTCAAGCTCGACAAGGCCCACATCGCCGAGGTCGAGACCAAGCTCGACGAGGCCGAGAAGGCCGAAGCCGCGAAGCCCTGAACGATCGGGTAGTTCCCCGCGAACCGCCGAGAAAACGCGCGGCGATGCGCCTTCGCGGTCGACCCCTCCTCTGGAGGGTATGGCTGATTATCAATATGCGTCGCAGCGAGAGCAGGGACGATCGGTGGGTAGGGCGAGCAGCGCGTCGAGCTCGGACGCCAGCGTGCCCGGCAAGCGAACCCTGACCGAGCAGCTACCCGCCGCGGAGGAGTCCGACATCGTTCGTCGCGTGGCAGTGCGTGCCGGAGCGAAGGTGACGGACCGCGGCAACTTCGGGTACGTCATCACGGCCGAGGGCGCGTTCGAGATCGTGTCGGCGCCTCCGCAGTTCGCCCACACGGTCGGGAACACGATCACGATGCGTGGTGCGTTCCGCACGGCCTGGGTCACGCTCGCGACGATCGCGCTCGAGACGCCATCGAGTGACTCGACGAGCGAGCAGTGCACCGAGCCCGAGGATGGGATGTCCATGCTGCCCGCACCCGCGCCTGCTCCGGCGCCGGCGCCCGACGAGGGCATGTCGATCGGTGCACCGAGCCCGAGTACCGGTGCGCCCGGGGCAGGGGGCGGCGAGGCGGTGGCCGGAGATCTGCGCTGGTGCAGCGACAACGAAGCGATCCTGCGGGACGAGACCGGCGCGGAGCTCGTGCCGCGACAGCTCGTTCCGCGCAAGGCGCACGTCCGGGTGCTCGAGACCCGCGCGTGGAAGCGAGCGCAGCTTGCGAAGGTCGAGCGAGTGGACGCCAGTGGTGCTTCGACGCTCCTCGGCTGGACGGCGGTCTCGAATCTGCACGAGCTCCAGCGGCCCAAGCGGCCGTCCGATCCCGGGAAGCAGATGGCGGATCTGCTACAGCGATCGAAGGGCGGAGGCGAGAACGGACGCTGCTTCGCCGCACTCAAGATGTACATCCGCGACATCGGGGGCTACGGGGACATCCTCGACATCCAGACCGACGAGCGGTTCGAGGGATATCAGGAGAGCGGCTATCAGTTCGCCGATGCGATCCGCTCGCTCGCGCCGCGGCGTTCGGGCTCGAGGAGGTCGGCGGACTACCTGCGGATGCGGCACCCGGAACGATCCTCGTCACGCGCGGCAACGCGAAGGCCACGGCGATCAGCGCGGTCCACGGCGACGTCGCTGTGATCTCCCATCTCGAGCGCGGGCTCGTGATTGCCTACAACTACGGCCGCATGGAGCTGATCGCCAAGGCCTCTGCGTGGGCAGAGGGAGGGAACTACCAGGACATGCTGGTCGGCATGTTCCGCCCGGTCGCTCGCGGCAAGTGACCGGCCCGGCGCCTCGTTCTTGCATCGATCGAGGGCATGGCCAAGCACACCCCCGATGTTCCCCTCCGAGGGGCGGTCTCCTTCGATCTCACGGCACTCGCGCAAGAAATGCGTCAGGAGGACTCCTACTTGCGCGAGGGGCACACCGCGCGGACGCTCGCCCGCGAGGCGGATCTGCGCGTGGTGCTGATCGTCATGAAGACGGACAGCATGATGGCTGCGCACACTGCCAACGAGACGGCATCGGTCCAGGTGATCGCGGGGCGCGTGCAGATCAAGCTTCCGGAGCGCCGCGAGGAGGTCTCGGCGGGAGAGCTGCTGTTGATCGAGCGCGGGATCAAGCACGACGTCGTCGCGTCGAGCGACAGCGTGTTCGTGCTGACGCTCGGCTGGACCGAGAAGCAGTAGGTCTCGCGCTCAGACGCGGCGGTCGACGTGACCGCCCATGCGGACGATCGAGATCTTCGAGGCGGCGTGCAGCGGGATCAGGACGACATGGAGAAAGTGCTGGAACAGCACGTGGCTGCCTCCATAGAACGGCGGGATCTTGCTGGTCGATGGATGGATCAACGTCGGTCGGGTCTCGATCCGCACGATGCGGTCCTCGAGCCAGGTCACGTCCTCGACCCAGGCGACATTGCGCTTGGCCTCCGCGCTGTACGCGACGATGCCCTGCAGGCGCTCGAGCAACCAGTCGCGGTCCGCGGGACGCTCGATCTCGATGTCGAACATCGGCCGGCCGCTGAGCAGCCAGATGTCGTAGTTCTCGATCTCGAACCCATGCCAGCCGATCAGGTTCGCGGTCGCCTTCGCGTTGCGCCGGTTGGCCGTGATCGCCGCGGCGACGCCGCCGATGAATCCACCGATCGTACCGACGCCCATCCCCGCGACGCCGAGCTGCGCGCCGAAGATCGCGCCACCGAACGTGATGCCGCCGACCAGGGCTGCTCCGGCGGGAGCACGGCCACTCGCGAACAGCACGCGTAGCGATCGCGACGGCAACCGTCCGGCATCCTGGGTCAGCGCGAGCGAGGTGGTGCCGCTGTGGACGAGCGACTGCAGCGCGGGCGGCGCGGCGAACGCTTGATCACGGAACACGCCCATCCCGTGGACGGCGGGCTGCTCGCTGCCATCGGTCAGCGCGCTCGGCGCGAGCTCGGGCAAGGTCGCGCGGTCACCCATCTGCATCGTGACGATGCCGACGTCGGCGTGCAGGGGCCCGAGGATCCGATCGTAGAGCTCGCGCAGGAGCCGGCGATCGCCGAGGTAGGTCGGGGTCGCGCCCTCCTTGGTGGCAGGTAGCGCGATCCGGCGCGTCACGATGCGAAACGAGCGCTCGTTGATCCGGCGGATCGCGATCGCAGGATCGATCGCGGTGGCCGAGGTCACGAGGATCTGCAGCTCGACCGCGCGGCGCAGCTCGACGTCGAACGTGGGCTCGTCCGCGAGCAGCCACGCGCGATAACCGACGATCGGAAAACCCCAGACATCGAGCTCGCGCAGCCCACGCGCGATCGCACGACGATCGCCGAGCGCGAACGCGCCGAGCCCGGCGGCCGCGGCCGCGGCGGGCAGGAATGCGAACGCGGCGCCGAGCACACCGATCGCGCCGAACCCGGTCGTGATCGTGAGCGCGAGGCCGCGCTTGGTCGGCGCGATGTCGAAGGCGCGGACGAGCCGCGCGTGGTCACTCGGTCCTTTCTTCACCAGCGCCGCCACGGTCAGCGTCTCACGACCTTCTCAGGCCGTGCGCCAGATCGGGAACTCCTCACCGACCTTGGGGGCGGTGACGAGGCCGTTCTCGATCACGCCATCGTCGCTCTCGGGCTCGCACAGGTAGACCGCGACCGCGCCGCTCGGCGTATCGGTGCGGACCAGGCGGGAGCCGGCCGGGACTGCGCGGGTCTCGCGGCGCCAGTCGACCTGCAGATCGCCGACCTCCGAGGCCTCGAGGATCTTGCGACCGCCCTCGGTGCCGAATCCAGACACCGTCGCCACCTCGATCTCGCGCGATCCGGTGATCGGCTCGGTGCGCAGGCCGTGACGCTCGAGGTGCTCGGCGACGTTGGCGGGCACGACGTACGCGGCCGGGCGATCGATCACGGTGGTGCCGACGAAGTTCGAGAAGTGCCGGATCGTCACGGTCGACGGCGCGCCGTCGAGGGTGCGCGGCGTGCGGGTCGCGATCTCGATCGGCTGGTCGAATGCATCGAGCCGGTAGCGCACCGCGATCTGATCGCGCGGCGCGCGGCTCGCGGCGACGATCTGCATGACGTCATCCTTGTGGGCGGCGACGTAGGTCAGCGCCTCGAGGATCGTCGCGTACGTGGTACGCACGCGATCCGCGAACGACAGGTACGAGTAGCACTCGAGCAGCAGATCGAGGCGGTTCGACAGCCCGCGGTAGTTGCTGCCGAACCTCGGGTTGTGCGGATAGGTCATCCAGCCCTCGCTGACCGGCGCGGCCGGATCGGCGTCGCGCCGCGCATCCATCGAGCGCTCGTCCTCGACGAAGTTGCCGTACCAGCCGGCGAGCAGCGCATGCGTCTTCTTGAGCGCTGCGGTGACGGTCGGCATCACCTTGGTCCGCATGTACTCGATCGGCTCGGGGCGGCCGCTCGCGATCGTGTGCGGAACGTCGTAGGTCATCGCGTACCGGTGGACCGAGCCGTTGGTCGCGTGAGTGTCGATCGTCAGCTCGGGCTCCCAGACCTGGACCACGCGCGACTGCAGCGCGCGCATCTCGCCCGACGCCTGCCGCATGTAATCGCGGTTGAGGTTGATCCCCGACTTGTTGACGCGCGTGCCGACCTTCTCCGGGCCGATCTGACCCTCGAGCCGGGGCAGGTTGAGCTCGCGGTTCTTCGGATCGATCGCATCGTTGCCGTCGGGGTTGAACAGCGGAACGATCACGAGCGTCAGGTTCGCGATCAGCTCGGCATGCGTGCCGTCGAGGAGGTCGCGCATCAGCATCATGCTGCCCTCCTTGCCCTCGACCTCACCGGCGTGGATGCCGTTGATGATCATCACGACCGGCAGGCCGCGGCGGCGCGATTCCTCGGGCGTCTTGATCCCGTGCGCCGACATCACGACCAGCGGAAGCTCGCGACCCTCGGGGCTCGTACCGAACGACGTCAGGTGGAATCGCGGATCGTTGCGCGACGCGAGCGCCGCGAGGAACGTCATCACGTCGGCGTGCAGCGAGGTCTCCTTGTACGACGTGGCTTCGGCGCGAGTCAGTGGCTGCATGTCCAGCTCTTACCAGGTCACGGACGTGTAGGATTCCTGCATGGCACGCAAATCCTCGTCCTCTGACGCCGCGCTTCTCGAGCTCCGGGTTTTCGGTCTCGCGTACCCGGGCGTCACCGTGAAGAGCCCGTGGCCCGGGCATCACGACCTCGCGGTCAAGGACAAGACGTTCGCGTACATGTCGCTCGAGGGCGAGCCGTTCCGCATCGGCTGCAAGCTGCCGCAGTCGTCGACGGTGGCGTTGATGCTGCCGTGGACAAAGCCGATGGAGTACGGCCTCGGGAAGAGCGGCTGGGTTTCGGCGAAGCCGCCCGAAGGCCGGGAGATCCCGGTCGAGATGTTCAAGGAGTGGATGGACGAGAGCTATCGGGCGCAGGCGCCAAAGACGCTGCTCAAGCAGCTGCTCACCGCGCCGAGCAATGGCGCCGCGACCCGCCCGGTGGCGACCAGACCCGCCGCGAGGTCGACCGCCAAGAAGGCTGCCGCCAAGAAGCCGACCGCCAAGAAGCCGACCGCCAGGACCGCCGCGAAGAAGTCTGCGATCAAGAAGCCTGCTGCTCCGGCGAAGAAGTCGGCTGCGAAGAAGCGCTGAGCGCAGCGGTCCGAGAGATCTGACCGCCAGGGCGCCGGCGGACGCCCGAAGAGGAAGAACGGATGGGATCGTCGCCTGCGTCCGGTGCTCATCGAGCGGAGGCGGAGATCTAACCGCCAAGGCGCCGCGGACGCCAGAAGAGGAAGCGGGGCTGAATCAGATCTTCGGCTCTGCTCCGTTGGCGTCCGCGGCGCCTTGGCGGTTGATCCATCCGAGGAGTGATCCGCACCGGATCAGCGCTCGTCGCGACCTGGCGCATGCGGCGCCGGATCCTCGGCTCTGCTCCGTTGGCGTCCGCGGCGCCTTGGCGGGGGATCCATCCGGGGAGTGATCCGCACCGGATCAGCGGCGAGGGTGGCGTCCACGCGCCCTGGCGGTGATCGTCCGCGCCGCGCTCAGATCGGAGCGCCGCAGGCGCCAGCGACCGTGCAGTCGCAGCCCTTGGGCGCGGTGCACAGGTTCACGATCTCGCCGCTCTCGTAGAACCGCTTCATCATGTCCGTCGTCGCCTTCTTGTTGCGGATGTTCGAGTGGACATCGTTATCGGGCGGCGCCTCGTTGGCCGGCGGGATCGTTCCACCGACACCGAAGTCGTAGAGGATCATGCCGCTCGGGACCGGACCTGCCGACGTCGTCATGCCGTACGGGATGTAAGGCGACGGCGTGACGAGCGGGATGTCCATCGTCCGCGCCTGATACTCGCTCGCGACGTTCGAGACCTCGTCGTCACCGATCGCGACCTGCATGAACACCTGCTTCTTCGGCGTGTTCGGGAAGCCTTCACCGGTGATCACGTCGGCGACCGCCGTCGGCTCCGTGCGATCCCACTCCTGCTGCATCAGGTTCAACATGAGCGAGACGTCGAGGCCATTGGGGTACGCGCCGTTGAGCGTGATCCGGTAGCGCGGCCAATCGCGCGATCGCTCGAGCAGCAGCGAGTAGTTGATCGCACCGACCTGGACGACGCAGCGCTTGATCACCGGATCGATCGCGCACACCGTCGTGCCCATGATCCCGCCCTGCGAGATGCCGTAGTAGTAGACCTTCTCGGGATCGACGATCGATGCACCGTTGTTCGTGAACAGCCGCTGCGCCATCGGGCCGCGCGCGATCTGGACGAGCGCGATGTGATTCATCATCCCCTGCACGAGGACATCGAACACGAGGTGACCCTGGTTGCCGTCGTTGAGCGCGGTGACGATGTTCGGGACGTCCATCTCGCTCATGCCGCGCATGTCGGTGCCGATCGCGACGGCGCAGATCTCGGCGGACGCCGCGCGGGTTCCGCCACTCGCGGCCTGCTGTCCCGTTCCCATCAGGCCGTGGCCGTAGATCATGATCGGCACCGGCGCCGATGCCGACAGCGCGCAGGTCGGGATGATCGCGGTGAACGGGATCCGGTAGAGCCCCGTGGCCATCGGCTTGCCGTCGGCGTCGCGCACGAGCTTGGTCGACAGCGACGCGGTCTGATTCGTGAGGAACAGCGGCGCATCGAACGTGCCGTCGATCCGGCGCGCGATCCGGGTGTCGCCCTGCGCCATGTCGGTCGACGTGAAGTCGAGCGCGCTGCCGTTGGTGCCGGTCATTGCGAGGGTGGCGGTCCGTGCATCGAGCAGGTCGGCGCGCACCGACGCGCGCGACGCGGTCGTGAAGTCCCACGCGACCACGAGATCGGTCTTCGCGATGCCGTGCGCCTCGAGCGCGGCGAAGATCTCGAGGTAGCGGGGGCGGACCTTCTCGAGCAGCGGATGCGTCGTGATCGTGCCATCGATCAGCGCCTGGAACCCCTCGGCGATCGGGAGCTCGCCGCCACCCGGCGCCTTGAGCGTCTTCCGGATCGCCGCGACGTAGCGCGTGCCGCCTGCGAGCATCTTCGCCGAGCGGATGAACAGTGCCTGGTGCGCGGGGTCGTCGGCGACGCGGGCATCGAGCTCCGCGAAGTGCGGCACCAGCTCGCCGGTCTCCATGTTGATCAGGACGGTCGGGCTCGCATCGGTGATGCTCGCCGCGTAGTTCGTGTAGTGGACGAGGTTCGAGCCGTCGATGCCGGTCTCGAACGCGGCGATCAGCGGTGCCGACGACGAGAATCCGTCGTGCCGGTTGTACGGCGCCGGGTCGAACTCGATGCCATCGATGTTCTTCGGCAGCGTGCCGGCAGGGACGTTGATCCTGCGGCCGGTGGCGGTCGTCGAATCGTCGACCTCGAACACGGCCGAGGGCCACGGCGTCATGCAGCGGGTGCCGCCGACCGGATTGCAGTGATCGGGCGTGGCGAGATCCAGATCGTCGCTCCCGCAAGCGGCGAGCAGAAGCGTCGTGACGAGTAGCGTGCGCATGGCAATTCCCTCGGAGCGGACACTAGCCATCCGCCGGAGCGGCGAGCAAGAGGGAACCCGCGTCGGTCCGGGAAGCATCGAGCCGGCTGAACGGTTAAGCTGCTGACATGCGTCGCAAGCTGCTCGGGATGGTGCTGGTGGTCGGGTCGATAGTTTCGGTCGTCGAAGCGGCGCCCCCGTACGAACGCGATCAGATCGACGCGCCGAGCCCCGCGCGCCGGGCCCCCGCCGCGCCCGACGCGTTCCCGTTCCCTGCGGATGCCGAGGCTCCGGCGCCCACCAAGGGCAGCGACGGCAGGATCGCGACGTATCGCGTCCCGCGCGGGCGTGAGGTCGTGGTCGCCGAGGTCCGAGCGGCGCTGAAGACCGGCGGCTGGGAGATCACGAAGGACGAGCCGTCGCCGTCGGGCAACGCGGTCCGGCTGACCCTCAAGAAGAACGCCGCGACCTGGAAGGCGAGCTTCACCGGCGACTCGGCGCGAACCGTGATCATCGTGACCAGCCCGGCGAAGCCCGCAGCGACCAGCTCGTCGTCGCTCGGCGCCGTTCCCGGCGTGCGATCACGTGCTCGAGTTGTGCACGCCTGTACCGGTGCCCACGACCGTACGCGGCGGATCTAGTTGCGTGGCGTCTCGAGGCCGTGGCCACTTCGGTAGCCACCGGTCGTCCAAGCTCTCGTGATCGGCCGGCTGTCATCGGCAAAAGGCCGGCACGCAATGTGCTCCTGGGCCCAGGCACTATGAAGCGCCTGTTCGCCACCGCCGCCCTCGCCTCGACCGCTCTCCTCGTTCCGCGGCCCGCCGCCGCCGACTCGTGCTCCTCCGCGCGCGTCATGGTCGTGCTCGACAAGTCGAGCTCGATGGTCACCGGCTCGATCGCCGGCGCCACGAAGTGGGACATCGCGGTCAACGGCATCGGCCAGGTGCTCGGCGCCTACGACACCAAGGCCGAGTTCGGCCTGATGACGTTCCCCCGCGCCGGCCAGTGCTCGCCGGGCGGTCTCGACGTCACCCCCGCGCTCTCGAACCGCGGTCCGATTCTCGACGCCCTCAGCACGCCGCCGCCGTCGGCCGGTAACTACACCCCGATGGCTCAGACGCTCGAGGTCGCTGCCGAGGAGCCCACGCTCCAGAGCGCCGCCGGCGCCCGCCACGTCGTCCTGATCACCGACGGCTGGCAGTGGTGCTCGCCCTACGATCCCGCGACCCGGTTCGACGGCACCCCGGCGGTCGAGTCCCTCAACCAGAAGGGCGTGACCACCTGGATCGTCGGCTTCGGCGGCGAGGTCGATTCCGCTGCGCTCAACCAGATGGCCGTCGCCGCGAACACCGCGCGCCCCGGCTGCGACCCGGCGAACACCGACCCGGCGTCGCCGAACCAGTGCTACTTCCAGGTCGACAACGCGGCGGAGCTCGTCGCTGCGCTCACCGCGATCGCCGGCTCGGTCTCCGCGGAGACCTGCGACGGCGTCGACAACGATTGCGATGGCCAGGTCGACCAGGGCCTGACGCGTAGCTGCTCGAATGCATGCGGCGCGGTCGGTACCGAGAGCTGCTCGGCCGGCACGTGGGGCAACTGCTCGCTGCCGCAGCCGTCGTCGGAGACGTGTGATGGCGTCGACAACGACTGCGATGGTCAGGTCGATGACGGCGCGACGTGCCCGACCGGCGAGGTCTGCACCGAGGGTAGCTGCCAGCCGCCGAACAACGAGACGGGCGACGGTGGCGAGATGCAGGCGGGCTGCGGTTGCAGCACGGGCTCGATGCCGGATGCCGGCTCGATGGCATCGTTCGCTCTGCTCGGCCTGCTGATGTTCCGCCGCCGCCGCGCTCGCTGAGCGCCGCTGCGAATCGCGCCCACGCCCACGTGGGTTTGCGCTGATGCTCACGGACCTCGCTGAGCTCGCTCATGTGGTCATCGCGCGCGGCCCTGCACGAGCTCAAACGTTCGTGCGTCGGCGTGCCGGTGGGCGGCGATGACCTCGTCCCAACCCACGTGGGTTTCGCGCACCGCGCACCGCGCACCGCCACCAGCCGCAGATCGCTGCTGTGAGCGCCGCATCTCAACCGCACGATGGACCGGTCCATCGGTCGTGTTGCTTCGTTCATCTATTCAGTTGTCACGGACCGCGCCGACGGTCACGACCTCAGCCGCCAGCGGCCATCGCTGTGCTCACGTGTGCACGAAGGTCGTCGTCGGTCCGCCACTCGAACGTGACCAGATCCGGAGCTCGCCCAGTGATCAGCAGCTCACCGCGGTGATGCATCAACCCACGTGGGTTTCGCGCACCGCGCACCAGCCGCAGATCGCCGCTGTGAGCACCGCATCTCCACCGCACAATGGAGCGGTCCATCGGTCGTGCTGCTTCGTTCATCTATTCAGTTGTCACGGACTGCGCCGACGGTCACGACCTCAGCCGCCAGCGGCCATCGCTGTGCTCACGTGTGCACGAAGGTCGTTGTCGGTCCGCCCCTCGAACTTGATCTGGTCGGGAGCCCGTCCCGTGATCAGCAGCTCACCTCGATGATGCATCCGGTGGTGCGGTCGGCACGTGGGCAGACAGTTCCAGTCGTCGTCGGTACCGCCGTCCTCCAGGTGAACGATGTGATGGATATCGATGTCCCGTGTGGCGCGGCATCCCGGCACGGCACACCGGTTGTTGTGTCGAGCCATGATCTTCTTCCGCTTCTTGGACGAGAACGTCTTCCGCTTCCGTCGGGGCTTCTCATCATCGAGTGAGCCGCACTGATCCCCATCGCACTCGGCACACGCCAGCTCCTCGGCGCTCAGCTCGGCGTGCACATCGCCGCAGTCCTGCCACCCGCGCTTGCACTCCAAGCACTTGATGATCCAGATCTGTGCGGGCCTGCTCTCGCCAGGCTCGGTGCTCACCTCGGGCTCGACGTGGGGCCGCAGGAAGATCTGCCACAGATCATCTTCATCCTCGATGCTGTGACCGAGCTTTGCCTCGATGTTGATCCTGGCCTGCCGGTACATCCCCAGCGTGGTGGGCCGGACCTCGGCGACGATCCTCCTCCGACGCAGATCCGGATCCGTCGGATCGTCCGGTCCATCGCCCTTCCTGTGTCCCGCGATCATCTGCTGCACCTGGTTCACCGTCTTCCCTCGCGCTGCCTCGATCCACGCCGCCTCGGTCTCCGGCGTCATGACCCGCACCAGCTCGCGAACGTGGCAGATCTGGAACGTTCCCTCCTCGAGCTCGCTCTCGAGGACGATCAAGTCTCGTAGCTCGCGCGCCACCCGGATCCGATCGAGCGCCGTCCTTGCCGCGATGCCGTGCTCGCGTTCGAGATAGTCCACGAGCGACGTACAACCCGAAGTGCCTCCACAGCTGGAGCTCTTCCGCCTCGCGCAGATGCCTCGCGTGCTGCGCCTCCCACGCACCACGCCGCAACGTCGCCGCCTTCATCTCGGTATCCAATCGGTGCCACGTCGGCGTGCCCGCCTTGCACATCGCGTCGACCACTGCCTCGTACGTCCCGGGATCAAACTCTTGATCGAACATCGAGATCTCCTCACCGCGCGCCACCCATGTTCGCTGCGCGCACAACCTGTCTACCACGCACAACATTTCGGCCATCGCGAAGGCAGATGACGATCACGCGCTGAATCCTCGACGAGAAACGATCAGATAGCGCCTGCGCTGGTTCTCGTTCTTCTTCGCAAAAAAATCTCCCTCGCTGCGATGAAATGCGCGCAGCGCGAAGCGAGTCGCGTCGAGAAACCGTCAAGCGCAATCTCAAAAAAGAACATTCACGGCGGCGTGGAGATCTGCTCGTCATCGCTGGCACGCGCCTCGATCAGCGCCGAGCAAAGCGTCGTCTTGCTCGCGCGCTCCAGGTCAGACGGGTCGTGCATCCCGCAGCGCGGTCGCGGTGACGTCGTTGACCGCAGAGACCACTGCACACGTGTGCACAATGCCCCGCGTGCAGCCGCGCCTTCACCGAGGCTGACTGCGACGATGCACAGGCCCAGAACCACCTCCGGTCGGAGCTTCTTCGCGCCCGCGTTCGACGTCAGGTCGCTCGCGCGTGCAGCAGTGCTTTTCTCAGCGCTGCTGGCAAGGATGGCACGTGCTCAGGCTCACGACCGAGCGGGATCCTCTTCGCGCTAAGTTTGCCCTCCCTGCGCGGTCGCAGCGAAGTCGGCGATCGTTGAGAACAACTGCACACGTGTGCACACGACCCGCGTGCAGCGACGTCTTCACCGATGGTGACTCCGACGATGCACAGGGCCCAGCCCCCACCGATCCGGAGCCTCTTCACGCTCGCGTTCTACGTCAGGCCGCTCGCGCGTGCAGCAGTGCCTTGCTGGCAACAGGAAGCACATGCTCAGGCTCACGACCGCTCGGGATCCTCTTTGCGCTGTCGCAGTGAAGTCGGTGACTGTTGAGAACAGCTGCACACGTGTGCACAGCGGCCGGGAGGCGGAGCCACCATGCACCGATCCGGAGCCTCTTCATGCTCGCGTTCTGCGTCAGGCCGCTCGCGCGTGCAGCGCTCGCGTCGCACGTGAGGACGCCCGCCGAGGAGCCCACGATCTCGTTGCGGCACGAGGGCGAACAGTGATGGTCCACTGGTGAACGTGGAGAACGTCCCCCTGCGCCGCAGGGAGATCAGCTAGTTCGGCGACGACAGTTGAGAGAGTGGAAAGCGTCCCTGGCTCGCACGCGGGCGAAAGATGACCGTCGACCGAGTAACCCACACGTGTGCACATCGGCGCGAACGACGACTACCGACCCTCCACGATCGAACTGCTACGCGGCCGCTCGATCGGTAGCGCAGCAACGATCATCGGCCCTCGCGGCCACACGTGCATGCGGCCCGCGTGCTCCACGGATCCGGAGTCTCTTCGCGCTCGCGTTCTACGTCAGGTCGCCCGCGCGTGCAGCGACAGCGTGACCCACCGTGACGCTCACACGGTGCAGAGGCCCAGACCACCTCCGAGGCCAGAGCCTGTTCTCGCTCGCGTTCTACGTCAGGTCGATCGCACATCCACCGGCGTGGTCGCTGCGATCCGGTGACAACAGAGAACAACTGCACACGTGTGCACAACGATCCGAGACGCAGCCCTCCCATCACCGATCGTGCGCGCAGCGCTCGCGTCGCACCCGAGGACGCCTTCCGAGGAGCTCACCATCGTGTTGCGGCACGAGGGCGAAGATTGACCGTCCACCGGAGAACGTGGAGACCGTCCCCTATCGCTGCAATGAGATCACGTAGTTCGGCGGCGAGAGTTGAGAGAGTGGAAAGCGTCCCTGGCTCGGGGGCCACCGATCCGGAGCCTCTTCTCGCGAGGACTCAGTCCTTCCAGTACTCGGCCTTCATCCGCTGCGCGTAGCTCACGAGGTTCGGCTTGGTCTCCGCGTGCGCACGGACCTCGTTGGTGAACGCAGGGCACAGCATGCCCGCGGCGAACGCGTACACGGTCGCATCGTAGGTCGACGGCTTCGCACCGAGGAAGTACGGCCCATCACCGAGCTGCACCGCGAGCGAGTCGATGATCTGGTTGCAGGTCGCGACCAGCTCCGCGTGCGGCTTGCGCCCGATCCCCTGCGTCGCGCCGCGCCCGACCACCTGCTTGCGCGCCTTCTTCGCGATCATGCCGCGCAGGAACGTCGGGACGCCCATCTTGCCGAGCATCTCGCGGAGATTGGGCTCGAACACCGACCAGCCTCCCTCGGTGCCCCACCGCAGGTGCAGCATGCCGAAGTAGAGGTGCTCCTCGAGCATCGCCTTGAACGCATGCGCGACCGCGCGCTGCTTCTCGTCGAGGTGGCCGTCGAGCTTGGTCGGCCGCTTGCTCTCGATCAGATCGATGATCGCGGTCGAGTCCGGAACCAGCACGCCCTCGATCTCGGCACACGGCAACTGTCGGCGCGGCGCCTTGCGGACGTCGGCGCTGAGCGTCTCGTACGGCTCGCCGATCAGACGAAGGTACGTCTCGACCTTGGTCACGAACGGGCTGGAGTCGGGGAGCCCGAAGGCGGGACCGTACTTGTGGACCTTGATCATCGGTCCGAGACTAGCGCGTCTGCGATGTCTCGCGCATCGCCTGCTCCAGCCAGGTCAGGTACCAGTCGCCGAACGTCAGGTGGTGACCGTCGCTGCCGGTGTGAGGGACGATGCCGCCTCCCGTGGCGCGAAGGTCCGCCCACACGGTGCCGCGCTCCGGACCCGACACCACGAGGATGGTGCGAAGCGCGCATCCCTGGTCGCAGATCCAGAACGCGCCATTCATCAACGAGGGCTCGTAGAGGTCGGCATCGAGCGCCTCTTGCCACGCGTCTGCTTCGTCGTCGTCCTCGAAGTCAGGCGGATCCAGCCGGTCCGCCGGCAGGTTCCACGCCTCGCGATGAGGAAACGGTGCACTCAGATCGCTGATCGCATCGTCGAACGATCCGCGGGCGCCGGCGCCGTCCCACAGACCGAGTGGCCAGATGCCGTAGAACGGGCCGGCGCCGCCGTTGCCGAGCTCGAGCAGGTACGTGCGGTAGTCAACCGGGAGCTCGATCCCGTGCGCACGTTCCCAGACGATCAGGTCGGGCTCCTGGATGGGCGCCTCGAACACCAGGTGCGCGGGATCGGATTCGCGAAGCCGCGCCACGAGGGCTCGAGCGATCGTCGGATGGAACACGAAGGCGATCATACGGCACTGGTCGCGGACTCGCGGTACGACTCGAGCATGTCCACGACGCCGTCCCTGCAAGAGACCTTCGCACCGCACGGGCGCTGCTTCGGGTGCGGCCCGACCAACACGAAGGGCCTGCGGATCCGCAGCCTGCCGGTCGCGGATGCGGCCGATGCGCACGTGGTGTGTGACTTCGTTCCCGAGTCGCATCACGAGGCGTTCGAGAACGTGCTCAACGGCGGCATCATCGGCACCGTCCTCGATTGCCACATGAACTGGACGGCGATCCATCACCTGATGAAGACGAAGGGGCTCGATCACGCACCGTGCTGCGTCACCGCGGAGTTCAAGGTCGTGCTCAAGCGCCCGACGCCGATGGGGCCGGTCCATATCGATGCGCACGTCGTGTCGTCGACCGACGATCGCGCGACCATCGAGGCGACGATGACCGCGGGTGACAAGGTCACGGCGATCGGGACCGGCACGTTCGTCGCGGTGAAGCCGGACCATCCGGCCTATCACCGCTGGTGAAACTTGACCTGGTCGCACCAGGAAGCTCACGGTGCGCGCCGCCGGCATGGTACAGCCCGCCCCCATGCGACATCTCCTCCTCTGCGTGTCCCTGTTCACGGTCATCGCGTGTGGCGGTGGCGCTCCCGAAGACATCGAGCGCATCTGCGTGGCGGCGACCGAGTGCGGCGCGCTGACTGCCGCACAGACCGACCGCTGCATCGCGGAGCTCGACGGTGCGACGCCCGACAGCGCGAGCCGCGCAGCGGCCGAGTGCGCCGAGTGTGTCGACACCAAGACGTGTGGCGAGGTCTCGAGCGGTGCGTGTGTTCAGAGCTGCGCTCCGCTCAAGCAGACGATCAACGCGGTGCCGGGCACCGTGACGGGCGGTTGCACCAGCTCGTCGACGGGCAGCTTCGCGGCCAAGTCCTATTCTGGCGACCTGCTGATGCAGATCGACTGCGCGACCGACTTCGAGATTGTGATCAGTCCCTACTTCGACACGGTCGGATCCAGCAAGCCGTGCGGCAAGTTCAGGTCGTCGGAAGGTGCGAGCTGCCCGACGACCTCCACCGGCACGGTCGCGATCATCGAGCGCGATGGCCGCCGGTGGGCCAAGGGAACGTGCAGCTGTTCGGGCGTCAGCGTGACGTTCGATCTGCCGTTCCGGATCTCGTTCTAGCAGAGCGCTACAGCGAGTCCTGGAACAGCTGCCAGCTCGCACCCGCGGCGAACGCGGGCCAGCCGTGACCCGAGCCCGCGGTCTCGGTGTGCGCGCAGAACCGGACTGCGAGCGCTGCGCTGCAGCCATCAAACGCGACGCACGGTGATGGCGTGATCGGCTGGGTCATGGTCCCGCAGGCAGCATCGGTGCGGTAGCGATCGCGCGAGCCCGTGCCCTCCGAGAACGGCACGACCGAATCGCCCATGCCGTGGATCACGAGCGCGGACACCGGATCGCCGGGGCAGCTCGGGCCCGGTCCACCGCCGGCGATCGAGGCGATCGCACGGATGCCCGTCGCGCCACCGCGATAGCAGGCGAGTGCATTCGTCATGTAGCCGCCGAAGCTGTGACCCATGCTGAACGTGCTGCCGACGCAGTACGTGCTGGTGACCGCGGTGTGGATCGCATCGTAGAGCGCGACGTCGCGACCGGCGGCGGTCAGGTCCCATCCGGTATCCGAGGGCTCGGCCGTGACCGCGAGTCCCTGCGGGTAGACGACGATCGCGTTGTCTGCGACGGCGGCCGTGACCCCGAAGTAGGAGCGAGCGCCCGCGGCGGTCCCGGTCCGGCCGTGCCACGCGAAGATCAGCGGATACGGGCGCATCGGATCGTAGCTCGCCGGCACGACTCGCAGGTAGCTGCGCGCGACCCCGGCGACCATGATCGTCTCGGTCGTGACGCCGGTGATCGGATCGGCGGTGCCGCAGCCCATCGACAGCGGCCCATCGGGCAGCGTGGAGTCGCGACCAGTCGGGGCGTCGGGATTGGCGCTGCCGCCGGAGTCACACGCCGCGAGAGCCAGCACGAACAGCCCGATCCGCTTCATCCGTGCACGGTACATCACCTCGCCGGTCTTCGACGGAGAATCCCGCGCAACCCCCGGCCGCGGCGGGTGTCTTCGGCAGCATGAAGCAGCTCGTGTGGGCGCTGGTCGTCATCGGGACGGTGGTTACCACGCGGACCGTGGAAGCTGATTGCGGCATCCCGGTGTGGCTCGGGACGGCGGAGCAAACCGCGCTGCCGGTCCGCGGATCGGTCTTCGTGCACCACGAGAGCCTGCGCTATGCGGACGCGAGCGATCCGTTGCCGCAGCCCGGCGTGCGGTGGGTCGGCGAAGCGGCGAGCATCGTGCGCGTCGAGAAGGTCTCCGACGTCGTGGTCCGGATCGACTACGACGCGCCGCACACGTTCGCGGCGGTGCTCTACGCCAGCAGCAACGACGAGTGGGGCCCGACCCACGTCACCTTCGACCCGGGGTGGACTGCGCCGACCACGCCACCGCGCGTGATCCAGTACTGGCACGAGGTGTCGTCGTGGACGTGCTCGTCGACCGACTCGCTGAAGCTCCAGGTCGATCAGCCGACCGCGGCGTTCCGCGTGCGCTGGACCCATGACGGAAAGACCCGCGAGTGGATCGAGGCCGGGCGAACCTGGAACGATCGGACCTCGCTCGAGCTCGGAAAGATCAACTGCGGGAGCGAGACCGTCGATCCGGCGGAGCTCGCGGCCGGTGGTCATCTGGAGCTGATCGCGATCCGTTCGGATGGGAGCGAGGTCGCGGTCACCGGGTTGCCCGAGACGATCTCGACGCGCGAGATGCCCGCGGGTGATGGCGACCGCGCGATGGCCGATGCAGCACTCGTGCTGTTCGACCGCAACCCAGCGGTCACCGCGTCGCGGTCCGAACCGGCGACCACGCCGGGGCGCACCCTCGGCGTGATCGTGATTGGCCTGCTTCTGCTCGGTGTGGCGCTCGCGCTACGATTCCGCGTTCGCGCGCCGAGCTCGCTGCCGTGACTACTTCAGGTAGAACGGCGCGGCGACCGCGCTGCGGCACTGCCAGTTGAAGCTGCGCAGGTGCGGCACGCTGCCGTACTTCTTGAGGCCCGCGAGCATCTGATCCGCGGCGGTCTTGAGCGACGCGTCGGTCTTGCCGCTGTAGTACCAGGCCATCGCGACGACGTACGCCGGCTCGCCCCAGTGCTCGTGGTACGGGTCGACGTCGTCGGCGAGGCCGCCCACGCCCATCCAGTAGTACGGCTTGCCCGACGAGTCGCGACCATCACGCGCGATGATCTTGCCGAGCTTGACGATCGAGTTGCGTGCGTTGGTCGCGCCAGCACCACCCGTCTCGGTCGCGTACTGCTCGAGCGCGTCGGCCACGATGGCGCTCATCCACGGGCTGCAGCCCCACTGACCCGCGAACGTCTCTCCGGCCGATGCCGGCGTGTGCGCGAAGCAGCGAGCCGACGAGTCGGTCCAGGTGACCGGGTACATCGACTGCATCTGGGTGTACGCGGTGACCGCGCTGTTCGCGAGCGTCTCGAGCTGCGCGCCCTTGTCGTCGGTGACGATCCGCGCCCAGACATAGGCGAGCAGGCCGAAGCCGGCGTGACGCTCGGTCCAGAAGTCGCTGCCGCCGGCGTAGCCCGGGCTGTTCCACAGCGCCTGGACGCGGGTCGCGACGTCCTCGGCGCTCTCGCGGAACCGATCGTCGCCGGTCAGGAGGTAGTGGATCGCGAGGTTCTGGTTGTAGTGATACTTGAGGTCGTCGGCCGCACCGACGACGCCGATCCGGGTGGCCGTGCCGGTGCCGGTGATCTTGCTGCGATAGATCGCGGTCTCGCGATACGCCGACGCGAGCGTCGACTGATCACCACGGCGCGAGTAGCCGCGGTAGAGCGCGGTGCCACGGTCGTAGAGCCAGACGTCCTTGCTGGTCTGCAGCGAGAGGAACTTGTCGACGCCGTTGTTGATGTAGTTGCAGACGTTATCGAAGGCGTCGAGCGCGGTGCCTTCGACCGAGGCCTCGGTGACCTGCGGACCGGTCAGGCCGCTCGCGGCGAGCCAGGTCGCCGGCAGCCGCGCCCACACCTTGGGACCCTGCGTGCCATCGGCGGTGACGAGCGTCGTCGAGACAGCGACCATCGACAGCGTCGACGTCGTCGGATTCTCGCCGATGCGGAGCGTGAGGATCTTGCCGGCGGTGGCCGCCGTATCGACCTGGATCTGGACGCTGCGGATGCTGCCGTCGGGATGGACCGCGAGCTCGCGGCGCGCCGCGGGGAGCTCGGTGGTGCCCGACATCACGCGGATCTGATCGGGATCGAGGAGCTTGCCCTTGGGCAGCGGCACCGCGAAGTTCACGCGCTGCGTGCCGCTGACACCGGAGGCCGGCTGCAGCGTGACATCGACCGAGCCGGTCGACGGCGCTGGCGTCGGGGTCGGGGTGGGCGTCGGCGTGGGCGTCGGGGTCGGGGTCGGGGTCGGGGTCGGGGTCGGGGTCGGGGTCGTCGTCGTGCTCGTCACGATCACGAGCTGCGGCTTCTCCGCCGACTCACGCGAGTGATAGATCGAGCCATCGGCCGCACCGCCGCTGAGCGCGAAGTCGTACGTCCCGTTCGCCTTGACGGTCGGCGTCAGGTTGTACTCGACCCACATCCCCGCGTTCACGGTGCCGAGATCGCCGAGCGCGCTGCCCGAGAGTGCCGGCCTGGTGTTCCAGGTGACGGTGGACTCGGTCCACGCGCCGCTCGTGCGGAAAACGCTGGGTCCATCCGGGCTCGGATTGTTGACGTACACGCGCAGGCGCGCGCTGGTCACCGTGCCGAGGACATTCGCCACCTGGAACCGGATGAGCGTCTGCGCCGCGGGAGACGCGTCAGCGGTCAGCCGGGTGCTGGTGCCGTACCTGGTGGTCGGCAGATCGCTGAGGACCTGCGCGTCCGCCGTGGGGGTGAACGTGTACGTGCCGGCTTCACTGCGGGCGGTAGCAATGACTGCGAGAAGTCCCGCGGTCACTGCGATCGTCTTGGTTCGTGCCATGGGCGCTCATGTAAGGCCCCTGCGCGGTTCTGTCATTGTCGGTTTTATCCCACCTCGTCAACGGGTTATCTCGTACCAGCATTTCGTAGAGCGAATCCTCGTCGGTAGACGCGGATTCAAAACGCGAGATCAGCAATCGAGATTACAGATCTGAGTCCAGAGTTAACTCAAAAAAGATCTGCACCCGATCGTCAGTCTCCCGCATCCCCGCCCGACGGCTGCGATGCACACCCGAAATGTCCTAGGGATCAGTCTCGGATCGCGACGCGGCGAAGGAACGGAATCACCTCACGCGTCGCGGCTGCCTCGACCGCACCCTCCAGACAGTCGCTCACGCCGATCTCGAGCTGCGCGCGAGATCCACTGACCGTGGCGCGTGCCGACCCGGTGGCCGCGGCGGTGGTCTCTGGCTCCCAGCGCTCGCGCTGATCCTCGGCCGACCACGGCGCGATCATCAGGGTCACGCTGCACGCGATCGTCGTCTGGGGGCCCTGGCGGGTGATGTCGAGCTGCTGCACCGTCGACGACACGACGAAGGCGCGGAGCAGCTGGCCCGTCGCGGCGGGTGCGGCCGCCGCCTCGGCGCGAGCGGGCTGCGATCCCTCGTCCGACGTGGGTAGCGGCTCGGTCGGAAAGCCTGCTCGCTCGAGCGTGCGCTCGGCGATGCTGCGCACGCGATCGGTCGCGCCCCGCGGCGCCACCCGGTTCGGATCGGCCGTGCGGCCGATCATCAGGAGCGGTTGCCCGGGCAGCGGCTCCGCCGCGATCGCGGGGGCGGCGCTGATCCTCTCCATGGGGAGCACCGCGGGAGTCCGTGCGATCGAGCGCTCGCTGGACGCCGCGACCTCCGTGATCGGGATCGACCGCGGCCCGTGCGGGTCCCGGGTTGCCGCCCCGCTGCACGCTGTAGCCACAACGCTCGCGATCAGCGTGACGGTGGCGGCATTGGTGCGAGATCGAAGGAGCATCGAGGCCTGCTCGACCGGAGGTGCCAGGTCCGTGCCGGTATCTCTCCGAGGCGAAACGCACATGCGCCGGTCCGCACGCCGGCAGCCGCGTGTGGCAGATTCTGCCGATGCGCCGGTTACACCTCATCGGGATCGCTGTGGGCCTCTGCGTGCTCGTGCGCGGCGCGCATGCGGACGCGCCCGCTCATGACTTCATTGCAGACGCGAAGGCGCTCCTCGTCGTCGGCGCGTGCGCCGAGGGTCCGGTGCCGGCGCAGCTCAAGGCCTCGATCGTCGCCGCGCACTGCAAGAAGGTGCGAGCAGCGCAGGACGACTACAAGAAGAGCTGGCTGACGCGCGCTCGCGCGTTCTTTGCTGCCAACGTGCCCGCCGGGATCCCGAAGCGCGTCGTCTACCCGTTCGCTGGCGGCGATCTATCGACGGCGCTCGCCGTGTATCCCGACGCCGACGAGATCACCACGCTGTCGCTCGAGCCTGCTGGCGATCCGCGCGCGTGGTCGCGGCTATCGAGCAAGCAGCTCCAGTCCTCGCTCGCGACCGTCGCCACCGAGCTGAGCTCGCTGTATCGCGCGAACTTCTCGGTGACGATGAACATGATCAGCGCGATGCGAGGCGGCCAGCTGCCGACCCAGCTCATCTTCGGACTGTCCGCGTTGACGATGCACGGCTACGAGCCCGTCAGGCTGCGCTACTTCCAGGTCACCACCGACGGTAGCCTGCGCTACCTGACCGACGCGGATCTGACGCGGATCGACGCGATCAAGGACACCGGCAAGCGCAATCGCGAGCTCGCGAACATCGAGCTCACGTTCCGCAAGCTGGGCTCGACGCGCGAGCAGACGTATCGCCACATCATGGCCAACCTCGACGACAAGCACATCGCCAGCGACCCCGGCGTGCTCGCCCACCTGGCCAGCAAGGGCAAGGTCGCCGCGATGACCAAGGCGGCGAGCTACCTGCTGTCGTTCGACACCTTCTCGTCGATGCGGAAGTACATCGTCGCGAACGTCGTGTGGATGGTCTCCGACACCACCGGGCTACCCCCGAAGACCGGCACGGCCGCCGGCTTCGAGTACGAGACCCACGGCGAGTTCGAGCGCCCCAACATGAAGGCCGGCACCGAGGTCGCGCCGCAGTGGCGAGCGCTCTACGCCGAACAACCGAAGCGGCCGCTCGGGTTCCGGTTCGGGTATCCCGACCGGAAGTTCCGCGGCCACCTGATCATCATGCGCAAGGCGAAGCAGGCGCCGTAGTCACACGGTCTCGGTGACCTTGCGCAGGTGAGGCGGGGCGTCGGGGTCGAGCCCGCGGGCGGCAGCGAGCTGGGGAACAGCGAGGTCGAAGCTCTGGACCTGACACAGCGGTGCGAGCACCGCGGGAATCCCGGGGACCGTCGGCAACGAGCCATCGAGCGTCGAGCGCACCGTGGCGCCAAGCTGCGCGAGCTGCGCGATTGCGTCGCGCGTGCCGACCAGGGTCTCGTCGTCCTGTGCGAGCGCGAGCACCGGGAAGCCGGGCCCGACGAGCGCGACCGGGCCGTGCAGGACCTCCGCAGCGCTGAACGCCTCGGCGTGCAGCCGACAGGTCTCCTTGAGCTTGAGGGCGATCTCGTAGGCCGCGCCGAGCCCGACGCCGCGGCCGATCACGTACAGGCTGGAGGCGGTGGCGAGCCCGGAAAGTGCGGAGCTCCAGTCGAGCGCAGCGGCGGCGGCCAGCGCGGCGGGCGATGCCTCGACGGCTGCACGGAGCTCGGCATCGTTCGTCCACGCGGCCGCGAGCTGGAGAAACGCGATGCCGGTCAGCAGGAACGACTTCGTCGCAGCGACGGCTCGCTCCTCGCCGGCGCACAGCGGCAGCACGAGGTCGCACCGGGCCGCGAGCGGTGATGTGTCGTCGTTGACCATGCCGACCACCAGCGCGCCTCCTGCGCGCGCAGCCGCGGTCAGGGCGAGCAGGTCCGGGCTGCGCCCGCTCTGCGACACGGCGATGAACAGCGCTCCCTCGAGCACGGGGATTCGCCGGTAGGTCGAGGCGATGCTCGGTCCGACCGAGGCGACGACACGGCCGACCGTGGTCTCGAGCAGGTACTTGCCGTAGGTCGCCGCGTGATCCGAGCTGCCGCGAGCACACGTCACGATCACCGTCGGTGGCGACGCGCGCAAACGGTGTGCGAGCTGCTCGAACCGCTCGCCACACACGTCGATCTGGCGCCGTGCACCGGCGGCAGCCTCCGCCGCTTCGCGAGCCATTTGCGACACGACCTGATCTTGTCACACGCGCGTCGCACACGTAGTGCGTTCGCGGGACGCCGTTCTCGCGCTGAGCGCTCGTGCCACGCGAAACCGCGTCGTCGTCGAGAGCTCGCTTGCTGGACGTGGCTCCTGCGCAACGACGATGCGCCGGGAGATTCCTCGTCGGAAAACGGCGGTCTGTCGTCGAGATCGACCTCGAGTCTCTGTCCGTCATGGCGCTCCGCGTCGAGCTCGGCACGCACGATGCAGTGAGGGGGAACACAACTACAGCGCGTCACGTACGCGCGGATAAGGAGATCGCGATGGGTTCGATCATGACGAAGATCAAGGGCAAGGCGAAGGAGGTCGAGGGCCGCCTCACCGGCGACAAGATGCGCACCGCGCAGGGCAAGGCCGGTCAGGCCAAGGGCGAGGCGCAGGGTGTCGGCGAGCGCACCTCCTCTCGTGTCAAGGCGGGCGTCAGCAAGGCCAAGGCCAAGATCCAGCGCGGCCGCGCCAAGGCCAACGCGCGCACTCGTTAACGAGCTGCGCCTCGAGCGTGTGCCCCGGACGTCATCGACCGGCATGGCTCACGCGCGAAGCATGGCCCGCTGAGGGTGTTTCGGCGATCGCTCGTGTAGTCTGCGCTTCCTGTACCGGAGGTATCGATGACTGCAGGTGCGCGTCCCGCAAGCCGCAAAGGCGACCACATCAAACGTGTCGCTCTCGTGTTCTCGGGTGGGCCTGCGCCCGCCGCGAACGCCGTGATCTCGTCCGCTGCGATCTCGTTTCTCGACGACGATCGCGAGGTGGTGGGGTTCTTCCACGGGTACTCGAACCTGCAGGACTACCATCCGGTCTCGCACCGGCTGCTGCCCGACGAGCACTACCGGATCTTCGAGCACAAGGATCTCAGCGGTCTGCGCAATACGCGCGGGATCGTGATCGGTACCGCTCGCGCGAATCCCGGCAAGGGCATCGAGAAGCCTACCGACCTCGATGACCCGGCAAAGACGCAGCGCCTGCGGAACGTCTACAACGCCCTGGTCGACCTCGAGATCGACGCGCTGATCTCGATCGGAGGCGATGACACGCTGAAGACCGCGAACTTCCTCTACGAGTACCAGAAGCACCTGCCGAAGGACGCTCGTCGCGTGCAGGTGATCCACCTGCCCAAGACGATCGACAACGACTATCGCGGCATCGACTTCACGTTCGGGTTCTTCACCGCCGTCGACGTGATGGCGAAGGAGCTGCAGAACCTGCGTGCCGACGCGATGTCGACCGGTAGCTACTTCATCGTCGAGACGATGGGACGCAAGGCCGGCTGGCTGTCGTACGGCGTGGCGATCGCTGGCGAGGCGAACCTCGTGCTCGCGGTCGAGGACGTTCGCGGAGCGCTGGCGATTCCCGACGAGAAGGGCGGCGAGCCCCGGCTGTCGATGGACGCGCTGATCGATCGGATCGTCGACCTCATCCAGGCCCGCGAGAAGCGCGGCAAGCACTACGGCACGGTCGTGCTCGCCGAGGGCCTCGCCGAGATGCTGCCGGAGCAGGCGATCAGCGACGTGCCGCGCGACGAGCACGGTCATCTCTCCCTGGGTCGGATGGATCTCGGCAAGTGGGTCGCGTCGCTCGTCAGCAAGCGCTACGAGGAGCGCTCGAGCCGCAAGAAGAAGATCACCGGCCTCCAGCTCGGCTACGAGTCTCGCTGCGCTCCACCGCACGCGTTCGACGTCATGCTCGGCAGCCAGCTCGGCATCGGCGCGTACCGGGCGCTGGTCGAGGAGAACCTCGATGGTCACCTGGTCAGCGTCGAGGGCCAGCTCGATCTCGTGTACGTCCCGTTCAAGGAGCTGGTGAATCCGGTCACCCTCAAGACCGAGGTCCGGTTCATCAAGAACGGCAGCGACTACCACCGGCTCGCGCGGTTCCTCGAGACGCGGACGGATCGGATCCTCGACTGGCAGCCGGGTCGCCGACAGGAGCGGTGAGCCCCGGGCTCAGTCCTCGTCGGGACTCTCGGTGACCGCGAGGATGTCAGACGCCGCCCAGTGCGGCACCTCGTCGACAAGCTCGCGGAGCAGCGCCTCGAGCTGGTCCTTTGCTGCGGGCAGCGCCGTCGCGCGCCAGGCGGCGGACTGTGCGAGTCGACCGCGCAACGCGGCGGTCACGAGGTCGAGCCATGCCGGTGCGCTGTACGTGAAGTTGAGCGACAGCGCATCACCGGCGGCCTCGGTCGAGTGCCAGAAGCCGCGCGGCACGAACAGCAGCGAGCCGGGCGTGAGGACGATCGAGCGGCGGTCGGCTGGCATCTCCGCGGGCAGCGGTTCCGCGTAGCTCCGCAGCTCGGGGTCGATCGGCTGCCCGATCGTGTACCGGGTCAGCGGATTCTCGACGTGGGTGTTCGTAGCGAGCCACCAGGTCTTGGTGCCGTGGAGCTGGAGGACGAAGTTCACGTTCTGGTCGAAGTGAGCCGCGGTGCCCTTGCCGTCCGGCGTCGCGTAGACGAGGCAGCGGCCCTGGGTGAGCGCGGACAGTCCGAGATCCTTGCGGATCGCTTCGAGCCAGTGCGCGAGGATCGGCGAGATCGTGTGGACCTCGTCGAACAGCAGGCCCATGCCGGTGGCGAACAGCTTGCGCGCGTCCTGGGGCGTCGCCGAGATCGCGCTCGCTTCATCGGCGACCTCCGGCAGGTGGACCTGGACCTGGTAGGGCCACGAGCGCAGCAGCGCGTCCAGCGACTCGAGGATCGGGATCTCGCCGAGCGCTGCGAGCGCCTCGGTGGCGCCATGCACGACGAACGGCTCGCTCGCGCGATAGCACGCGAGGAGCTCTCCCCGCGTGCGCGGGTGGAGCAGGGCGTCGAGGCCAGGTGTCATGCCCACCCGAGAAGTGGGCACATGATCCGCAGTGCCGCAAGGATCAGAGCGAAGCCAATGACATCGAACACGATGCCGGCGCGCACCATCTCGGTGATCGAGATCCGGCCGGTCGAGAACGCCAGCGCATTGGGCGCGGTCGAGATCGGCATCATGAATCCGAACGATGCGCCCATCGTGGCTCCGAGGATCGCCGGGATCGGTGCAGCGCCGGCGGCCTCGGCCAGGCTGCCGGCGAGCGGCGCCATCAGCGTCGCGGTCGCGGTGTTGCTGGTCATCTCCGAGAGCACGATCGCGACCGCGGTGACGAGCGCGGCGATCGCCCACGTCGACGATGCGCCGGTCGCATCGACGAAGGCATGTCCCCACTCGACGGCGAGCCCGGTCGAGCGCGCGAGATCGCCGAGCAGGATGCCGCCGCCGAACAGCAGGATCACGCCCCACTCGATCCGGGTTGCCTCGGACCAGAGCAGCGCGGGACGCGGCGGCTCGCCGGCCCGCGCACCGGGAATCACGAACAGGGAGCACCCCGCGATCAGCGCGACGATCTCCTCGGTCAGGTGAACGTCGGCCCAGTGCTCTGCCGCGCTGCCGGGGGCGACCAAGGTCAGCAGCGTCGGCGTCAGCCAGCCGGTCAGCGCGATCGCGGCCGCGATCACGACCGCGCGCTCGCCGCGGTTCCACGGACCCGAGACCTCGCCGAGCGGTTGCGCGAGCGGCTGGCCGCGACGGATCTTGAAGAACACCGCGAGCACGACGAACAGCCCGAGCATCATCAGCGTGCCCATCGGGACACCGATCGCCATCCACTCGACGAAGCCAAGCCCGAGCCCGCGCTTCTCGAGCTCCGCGATCCCGATCAGGTTCGGCGGCGTCCCGACCGGGGTGCCGAGCCCACCGACCGACGCGCCCCACGCGACCGCGAGCACGAGCGCACCGCCGAACCGGTCCCGCAGGTGATCGACCGGCGCGACCGAGATCGCGATCGGCAGGAGGATCGCCGTCGTCGCCGCGTTCGACATGAACATCGACTGCACGAACGCGGTCATCCCGATCAGGATCAGCAGTGACAGCCGGCCGCGGGCTCGCCGCACCATCGCGCGTCCGATCCGGACGCCGAGTCCGTGCCTGCGCATCGCCTCGGCGATGAAGAACGAGCCGACGAACAAGAACAGGAGCGGCGTCCCGAACGCGCCGAACGCCTGCTTCGGCGTCGCGATGCCGGTGAGCACCGCACCCACCGCCGCGAGCAGCGCGACGACGGCCATCGGCAACGCTTCGGTCAACCACCACACCACGCACAGCACGAGCAGTCCCACGAGCGCGGGCGATGCTCCATCGCGAGCGAGGAGCGCGAGCGCTACAGCGACAACAGGACCGGCGAACAGCCCAACGCGTCGCTTCGTGCGCTCGAACGCGGCGCCGGGAACCTCGAGCTCCTCGGCCTCCACGTCACCGTCGTATCAGATCTGCGGACCTTTGACGCGGCCCTGCTTCTGCTGGACCACGTGACTGGCTTCGTGGCCGAGCATCTCATCACCCTCGCTCTCACCACCCTCGAGCTCGCCGCCGAGGTGGATCGGGGTGCCGGTCGCGTACGCCTGTGCTCCGATGGCAGCGGGTCCACCCGTGTGGGCCTGGGCCTGCACGGCAGAGATGTCGTGCTGACCGAACGCCTGCTGCGAAGCGCTGAACCCCGGCAACTGGCTGCCGGCCTCTTGCGCTACCGGCGGAATCGCTCCCCGACTGGAGAACTGGGTCGACGTCGAGGACGAGGTCGAGGACGGCGTCTCGGTCGCCGTGGTCGTGGTGGGCTTGTGCTCTTGCTGGGGCTGACGGGCGGCCATGAAATACTCCTGGGTACGACGCCCCGATAATACGCCAAGCCCGCGCAGATCTTCCCCGAATTCACTCGGTGCAGACCACCGAGTCATAGCCCTCGCCCCAGCCCTCGCTCCACCCCGTGGCCCAGCCGCTCTCCCAGCTCGAGGCGTACCCGGCGTCGTACGCGGTGGCGTACGGGTCGCGATAGCAATCGTCGTAGATCGCCGCGTAACCAATGCCATAACCGGTCGCGTAGCCGGCGGCCCAGCCGTCCTCGAAGCCGGCGGTGATCCCGGCCTCCTCGCCACGACGGAACGCGATCGAGTAGGTCGCACGATAACCGGCCTGGTAGTCGGGGTTGTCGCGCTTGCCATCGGCCAGGCCGCGCGGATACGCGGTCGGATCCTCGAGCTCCTCGTAGCCCCGCGCGTAGCAGACCCGCAGCTCCTCGCTGTCGGTCGCGGGGGCCGGCTCGGGCACCTCGTCCGCGGGAGCGGGAGTGCTCGTGGTCAGCGCGACGGTGTTCGCCTCGCACCAGCCCTCCGCCTCGGCGACGCCGTCGGCATGGCCTTCGCCCCAGCCCGCGGAGTAGCCGACGTCATAGCCATCATGGCTTCCGTCCGCGGTGCCATCGCTCGTGCCGTCCGCGGCGCCGGCGCTGCAGGCGGTGGTGTCGCTCGCGCCGTCGCGGGAACCCTCGGCGTACGCGGCGGAGTAGCCGGCGTCGTACCCGTTCGCGCTGTCGTAGCCGCTGTTGAACCCGGCGTCGTAGCCGTCCGCAGTGCCCTCGCGTTCGCCGTCGGCGCGGGTCAGCGCCAGGCCGTGCGCGTAGCCCTCGCAAACCGCGAGCTCGTTCGCCTTGGTCGCGCTCGCGCGGCCCTCGTTGTACCGCTGCTCGAGCGGACCGTCGTCGAAGCAGTCGACACCGCAGCCCGGTGTAAACGCGAGTACCGCCGCGAGGATCAACGCCAGACGCATCGCGGCACTCCGGTGCAAACCGAGATCCTGCGGCCGGTGGCGCAAGTCCGCGTTCGTGCGTGTCGTGACCGGTGAGGAGTGTGGCGCGGGTGCGTCACTCCTGCAGGTCCTGCAGAGCTACGGGGTCTGAGTATCGACGCGCGTGCTGACGCTGAGCGCCTCCGCGAGCTTCTTGTCGAGGTGCTCGCGCTGCTCGGTGGTCAGCGTCTGCCGGCACTTCTCGAACGACGACAGCGCGGTCGCGTTCTTGATGTGACAGTCGATCGACGCGGCCGACCAGCTGTCGGCCTTGCACGTATCGACGAACGCACTCTGCAGCGCCGGCACGAGCTTGGGCAGCGCGGACTCGATGTCCTTGCGTTGCGCTTCGGGCGCCTTGGCCAGACCTTCCTTGATGTACGCCTCGACCGCCGGGCCGAGCACGGTGCAGTCGGTCGTTCCGCTCGGCGCACCCGGATCGCTCGCAGCGCTGCCGCCCGCCGCGAGAGCTGCGATCGGGAGCGCCGTGTTGCTGAACACGGCGGGCAGGGCGGTGGTCAGGAATGCATCGATCTGCGGACCGGCCGCGGTGAAGTCGGCGTGGATCGTCGTGCCCTTCTGTTCGACGCGCCCGGTCCCCGCATTCGCCTGGCTCAAGTAGCCGGCGATCGCCTTCATCTTGGTCGCATCATCCTTGGCCGAGACCTCGTCGGCGTCGACCACGACACCCTTGATCACGAGAGGATCGGCGAGCGTCACGCTCGCGCGGATCGTCCGCTTGCTCGGATCGACGACACGAACTGCGATCGGAGCTCTGGCATCGAGCTCGCCCGCCCACGCGGGTAGCGCGACCGCACCCTTGGTGACCTCGGTCTTCCACGCGGTGGGTTCGACGCCCTGACCCGCGCGCATGACGAGCACGGTCTCGCCGCTCGGCAGCCAGGCGCCCGACGCGATCGCGCGAGCTCCGATCTCGGCCTGGAACACGTCACCGTCGACGACGATCTGCAACGAGCCACCGGGCTTGCTGATCGTCGACAGGCAGGACGCGATCTTCGCGCGAGGGATTCCGTCGACGATCAACGTCGTGTCGCCGGTGACGAGCGGACCCGTGCGAGCAAGGACGACCGTCTTCGCCTCGCCGACCAGATCGAGGTTGCACGCCGTCTTTGCATCGTCGAGCACGCGCTGGACGCCGGCGAGCGCCTGGGTCGCGAGCTTGGGGAACTGCGGCCACGTCCGCGCGCGTGCGAGATCGAGCCGGACGACCAGCTCGGGGCTCGGAGGGAGGAAGCGATACGACGCGGGCACGGACGGCGCCGAGCTACCACCGCCGCAGCCAAGCACCGCGAGCGTCGACACCACGAGGGTGCGCATGGTCATCACGCGAGCAGGCGCCCCAGCTCGCCACTCTCGACGAGCTTCTCGAGGTCATCCGCACCGCCGATCAGCTGACCCTTGACGAACACCATCGGAAACGTCGGCCAGCCGGTCCACATCTTGAGCGCGAGCCGCCGCCGCCAGGTGTTCAGGTAGCTGCCGTACTCGAGATAGTGGAACGGTACGTTCTTCTCCGTCAGCAGCTTGCGCGCGCGCCGCGGGTTCGGGTTCTGCTTCATCCCTACGATCACCACGGCATGCTGCGCGGTCGCAGCCTCGACCTCGTCGATGATGTCCTGGTGCGCGGTCGCGACGGTGTCGCGGATCGCGGGGTGGATTCGGTCCTCGGCAAACAGCTTGCGCAGCATGGCGCCGACCCTAGCACTGGACCCCCGCGGGGCGGCTATCCTGTGACCGATGGCCGAGACGATCCTGGTCGTGTCTCCTCACCTCGACGACGCCGCGTTGTCGATCGGAGGATCGATCGCCGCCTGGATCGCCGGCGGGCACCGCGTCGTGATCGCGAGCCTGTACACGACCGGGCCGCCGCTCGACGAGCTCGCCCCGAGCATGCGCAGGTTCGCCGACTACCAGACGCGCCGCGCCGAGGACGATCAGGCGTGCGCGGCCCTCGGCGCCGAGGTCCGCCGGCTCGATCAGGTCGAACGCGCGTTCCGCCGCCCGTACCTCGCGAACTGGTCGTTCTTCTCGACGCCCGACGATCGCAGCGGGTTCACCACGCTCGAGGCCGTCACCCGCGCGCTCGATCCGCTCGCCGCGCTCGCACCGGCCCGGATCCTGGTGCCGCTCGGCATCGGTAACCACGTCGATCATGTCGAGGCGATGATCGCGGCCACCGACTGGGCGCACGCACGAGGCTGGCTCGGTCGCGTCGCGTTCTACGAGGACTTCTACGCGCTGTCGGGCACGATGCGCCGGCGCCACTTCGTCGCTCGCCAGCGGCTGTGGCGTCGCCGCGATGCGCCGCTGCTGCGGGCCCGCCGGCTCGCCGCGATCCTGTCCGCGATCGCGGCCGCGCGGCGTGGGCCCGAGGTCGAGACGTTCTTGATCCCCGAGCTCCGCGAGGCGCGGTGGACGCTGACCACGACGAACGTCCGCGGCCACGAGCAGCGCCAGCTCGACGCGATCGCCTGCTATGCGTCGCAGACCTTCGCCTTCGGCGGGCTCGACGGGATCACGCGCGCGATCAAGAAGGCGCACGCGTGGTGGGGACATGCCGAGCCGCTGTGGCTCGCCCGCTAGTCAGAAGCACGCGATATCGGCAGACAGCGCCTCGGGCTTCGCGACCCCGTTGACCTTGACGTTGACGCGCGCGCGGAACCGGCGGCCCGCGCTGATCCCGCAGCTCGCGAGGTTGTCGACCTGCAGCATCGCCATCCCGCTCCTCGTCGTCTCCATGCACTGGATGTCGACGAACGTGCCGCTCGGGTTCCACTGCACGCAGGTCTCGATCTCGAGCGACGCCGGGCCGGTGCACTCGGCCTTGCCGACGCCGGTCACGGTCTTCGCCGCCATCATCGCGGTGATGCTCGCAGTCGCGGTGCAGCTGACGCTGCCACCTCCGCTATCCGCGCCGCCTCCGCCGGCGTCCACCCCGGGCTCGTCATCGCCCGTGCCGCCACCGCCGCATGCGGCGACCAGGACGAGGACGAAAAGGTGGCCTGACCCCATTTTTGCCATCTCCCTCGCACGAGCAAGGCAGGGGCCAGGTGGGGCCGGAGCAATTCCAGCGAGATCGTCGAGAGCGGGTGGCAACAGCGGCTGCCAGGTGGCTACGAAAAAGGGGTCAGACCCCATTTAGCGCGTGAACTGGGGGTGCGCGCGGATCGCGGCATCGAGCGCGACGTGCTGGTCGGCCGGGACATCCTTGGCAAACGGCGCGGTGGAGCGAGAGCGTCGCGCGAGCCAGGTGTGATCGAGCAGGGCGTGCGCCGCGAACGCTGGGTCCTCACCGTGCAGCGCGATGGTGGTCTCTTCCTTGGGCCCTGACGGTACGCCGCGCGCGACGTGGAAGCCTGCGGCGAGCAGCGACGAGCGGACCGCGGTCGATGCGGTGTACGTGAACAGCTCGGCCGGTCGCGTGAGGTGCGCACGCAGCGCGCGGAACGTGGCGAGCGACCACATCGGCGCGTCGACCTTGGTCGAGAACGGATCGTAGAACATCACATCGGGAGGCGGCTCGGTCCTGAAGGTCGAGAGGAAGTCGCCGTCGACGATCCGCCAGCGCAGGCGATCGCGAACGTATGCGCCGTGATGCTCGAGCTTGTGGGGCGCCGCATGGCGAAGGTGCGAGAACGGTCCGGTGTTCGCGAGGGCGAGCCGGAACGCATCGCGGTCGTGCTCGAAGCTGACGAGCTCGATCTCGGCGTGCGCGGGCGCGGCATCGAGCGCGCGGATCAGCGCCATCGCGTTGTGCGCGGCGCCGAGCCCGACGTCCCACACGACGAGCGGACGGTCGCCGCTCAGCGCACGTGCGATCAGCGCCGACTGCGCGACGTACACGCGCTCGGCCTCAGCATCGGGGTGGTTGACCGAGTGCATGATCTCGCCCGACGGGAGGTGGGCGATGCTCGCGAACCCGTGCGTCGAGCGCTGGATGCTGAACGCACCACGGGTGGCGGCGCGGAGCTCGCGCGCGGGCGCCGGTGGGGTCGACGGATTCTCCGGATCGATCAGGGCCAGGGTCTCGCGCCGCTCCGCGTAGAACGCGGCGAACGTGTCCGCGGCGATGTGCGCGCGGATCTCCTTCATCAGCTGCAGGTAGAACTTCAGGTTGTGGAAGGCGAGCAGGTGCCAGCCGAGCGGCTCCTCGCAGCGCACGAGGTGATGGAGGTACGAGCGCGAGTACAGCGAGCACGCCTCGCAATCGCAGCTCGGGTCGAGTGGCTGCTCCGAACGCTTGTGCACACTGCGCGCGAGGTCGATGCGCCCGGTCGACGTGAACACCTTGCCGTACTGCGCGAGCGCGGTCGGCAGGATGCAATCGAACATGTCGACGCCGCGGTGCACGGCCTCGAGCAGATCGATCGGCATCCCGACACCCATGAGGTAGCGCGGGCGATCCGCGGGCAGCAGCTGGGTGGTGAGCTCGGTCATGTCCTCGCGCTGGGCACGCGATTCGCCGACCGCCAGGCCGCCGATCGCATAGCCATCGAAGCCATCGATCGCGGTCAGCGCCGCGGCACTCTCGCGCCGGAGATCCTCGAAGCACGCGCCCTGGACGATCGCGAACAGCTTCTGCGGCGAGGTGCCGCGCGCGGCGAGGGAGCGGCGGGCCCAGCGATGGGTGAGCTCCATCGCGGCCCTGGCCTGGGCATGCGGGCTCGTCGAGTCGATGCACTGATCGAGGACCATCATGATGTCCGAGCCGATCGAGCGCTGCATCGCGATCGAGCGCTCGGGGGTCAGCAGGATCCGGGTGCCGGTGCCGCGCTCACGGAAATCGGCGCCTTCCTCGGTCATCGCGCGACCGTCGGCGAGCGAGAAGATCTGGAACCCACCGGAGTCGGTCAGGATCGAGCCGCGCCAGCCCATCCAGCGATGCAGCCCGCCGAACTGCTCGAGCACCTCGGGACCTGGTCGACCGAGCAGGTGATAGGTGTTCGCGAGCAGGATCGGCGGACCGAGCCGCTCGAGCTGCGAAAGCGTCTGCGTGCGAACCGTCCCGCGCGTCCCGACCGGCATGAACACGGGCGTGCTGATCGTCCCGTGCGCGGTGGTCAGCGTGGCCGTGCGCGCGCGCGAGTGGGTTGCCGTCGCTGACACCTCGAAAGTCACGCCGGGTTTGTAGCCCTTGCACAAACCCAGCGTCCACAACACACTCGGCAACGTGGGAGCTGGACCAAGGACTCGTCGAATTGCGACGCTGGCGTGGCTCGTGCTCGTGCTCCTGGTGGGCTCCGCCTGCAAGAAGGACGCACCGCGCCAGCGACCCACCGGGCCGCTGGTCGACGTCTGCGAGGGCAAGCCGGGGGTCAAGCTCGTCACGATGGGCGTCGGCTCGCTGATCTGGGAGCGGCACGGCCACATCGCGCTGTGCACGTGCGGCGACGGTGGCCGTCGCGACGCTTGCTACAACTACGGCATCGGCGATTTCGCCAAGCCGCTCGAGATGGCGTCGGGGTTCTTCCGAGCCGCGAAGAGCTTCTGGGTCGGCAAGATGGATCCGCGACAGATGATCGCGGTCTACCAGTACGCGGACCGCACGGTCTGGGTGCAGGACCTGCCGCTGACGCCGGAGCAGGAAGACTTCGTGATCAAGAAGCTCGAGTTCGACATCCTCGAGGAGAACAAGCACTACTCCTACGATCACTTCTGGGACAACTGCACGACGCGCGTGCGCGACATCATCGATGACGCGACCAAGGGCGCGCTGTCGTCGATGACCAACCTCACAGACGACCGCACGTATCGCGACCTCGCTCGCGAGGGCTTCCTCGGGATGCGGATCCCGCTGCTGATCACCGACATCGCGATGGGCCGCGTCACCGACCGCGTCCCGACGTACTGGGAGCGGATGTTCCTGCCTGATTATCTGCGCGAGGCGGTCGAGGCGCGGTGGGGCGTCAAGCCGGTCGTGCTGTACCAGCGCAAGGGACCGCCGTCGCTCAAGGAGCTCGAGAAGGCGCTCGCGGATCCGACGTTGACCCCCGAGCGACGCCGCGACCTCGAAGCCCAGCTCGAAGCGATCAAGAACGTCCCGACCGGTCGCGTCCTGTTCTGTCTGTTCGTGATCCTGCTGACCGCGCCTGCGTGGCTGACGCGGAAGTGGGGCCGGTTCGAGCGCACGGGTCTCGCGGTGGCGGTGGTGCCCGCGGCGTTCCTCGGCTTAATCTTCTGGGCGCTCGCGGTCATCAGTCCACTACCGTACGTGCGGTGGCAGGAGACGCTGCTCTGCCTGATGCCGTTCGATCTACTGCTGCTGTTCCTGCCGCCCGACAAGCGCAGGATCTACGCTCGCGGCCGCACGATCATGCTCGGTCTGGTCGCGGCGCTACTCCTCGTGGGAGTGCTCAAGCAGCCGATCTGGCCGGCCTGGCTGTGGGCCCTGATCCCGAATGCGGTCGTCGGGTTCTGGCCGGAGCGGTGGACACCGGTCACCGCCGTGAGCGCCGATAACGCGTCGGGCGCCGGCGAGGTCAAGCGGAAGCCGCGGAAGCGCTGACTGACGTCCGCTCGCGTGGCCGGGGCGCCCGGATTTTCGGTCTGATCGAGAAATCCGCGCAAGCAGGTGACGATCCTGCTCGACATCGGCGCCAATCAAAGGCAACAAGAGGTTGGCCGACGTTCGGTATGCATCTACTCGGAGCAGCGCTGTGTTGCCCCACATACCGTCCAGGGGTCACTACGAAAGAGATCACGATGTCTGAAGGTACGATCAAGCGTCTCACTGATAAGGGTTTCGGTTTCATCTCGAACGAGTCGGGAACCGATCTGTTTTTCCACATGTCGGCCGTCGAAGGCGTCCGCTTTGAGGAGCTCCGCGAGGGACAGAAGGTGTCCTTCAACGAGGGCCGTGGTCCGAAGGGCCCGCGCGCAGAGAACGTTCGCCCGATCTAATCAGGTGAGCTAATGGAAAGGGGCCTGCACTTCGGTGTGGGCCTTTTTTCGTTTCGGTCGCTGCGTCAAAAAGCACGCCAGTCGTGTACGTGCACGTGTCACGTGCTCGTGCACGTACACGTCGATGGATCCGCAACGGGCTGCTCAGCCCGACCCAATGGGTGCCGGATCCTCGACCGCGACAGGCTCGACGTCTATCGACGTGCGAAACGTCGAGCTTCGTGTACAGCACGCTGAGCAGGGTGCCGGGTCCTCCCTGTTCGCTGGGAACGTGGAGGTGCACGTACACGTCGACGAATCCGCAACGGGCTGCTCAGCTCGACCCAATGGGGCCGGATCCTCGTGCGAAACCTCGAGCTTCCTTGGACCAAGCAGCGCTTCGTCCGTGTCAGGCACGCTGACGCGCCGAGCCGTTTTTCCTTTCCGTTCCCTGGGATCGTGGAGGTGCACGTGCACGTGACACGTGGCACGTGGCACGTCAGAACCGTCTCAACTGGAGCTACGGGCAAGCGGCATCGATCGCAGCAGGCGCCGGAACGGTCGGGACGCCATCGCGCAGGTAGCTCGCGAGGAAGCAGCCGTACTGGTACTTCACCGCATCGAGCTGGCGATGGATCTGGTGCGCATCGACGATGCCGCCATCGGTGTACTGCACCACGACCGAGGTCGTCGTTCCGTCGCGGTTCGCACGCACCGGATAGGTCAGCATGCCGTCGAGGTGATCGGCGCGGAGTGCTTCCTGCGTTCCGGGCCACACCAGCTCGCCGGCCTGGCGATTGCCGTAGGCGAGGGCGGCGGCATCGAATACCGGGTTCGGGAAGAACTGATCGTCGAGCCCGATCGGTTGATAGACGTGGCGCGGTGACGTGCCCGCGAGCGGGCGTCGCGCGAGCCGGGACATCGCGGCACCGGGCTCTGCGATCTCCCAGCCGAGGCCGAGCAGGCTGAGCGACGGGTGCACGAACGACAGGTTCTCGGAATCGACACCGAGCACACCGCCGAGCAGGTTGCGCGCGCCGGCGACGATCGACGTATCGAGGATCATCATCGGCCAGAACCCGCCGGCACCGAACGGCGTCAGCGCACCGAACCGTGGCTCGACGGCGCCGATCATGTTCGTGTACATGCCGCCCATCGAGTGCCCGCCGGCGGTGAGGTGGTTCGGGTTGAACGAGTGCGCTGTCGCCCCGGTCGGTAGCGTGACGCCCGCGCACGCGGCGACTGTCGATGCCGGAATCTGCAGCGCGAGCAGCGCGTCGAGGAGCAGCCGCTGCTCGAACACGCCCTGCTGGAACGTGTACGGGAACGCGGCGAGGTTGTTGAGGTTGAGATAGGCGTAGTTGCTCGCGCCGGCGAGCCGCTCGGGGTTGATCGGCAGTGCGCTCGCCGCCGCTGCGATCCCACGCCGGGCGACGACCGCGCCCGGACCCGCGCCGATCTGCGGACCACTATCGGCGGTCGCGTTGGGCCCGTCATCGACGAGATCGAACGACGCGCCGCCCGAGCCGTGGAAGAACTGCCACAGCGGCCAGCCTGCCGCCGGCATCGTCCCGGTCGGGAGCGTGATCGCCAGCGGCACGGTCATCGAGCCCTGTGCGATCGGCGTTCCCGTGCCGTCGAGCTCGAACCGACCGCCACCGGCACCGAACGGCGACACGCCGGTCTGGAACTGCGGCAGCGTCACGGTGCCGATCACCTCGCAAAAGCCTGCGTGTGCGGCACCGTCGGTGGGATCGACATGGAGATCTGCGATCACCGCGTTCGTGCTCGTGCGCACGGCTTCCGAACGATCGCGAAGCACCGCGGTCTCGTCACCGGTGGTGAACACGGTCGCGACCAGCAGCTCGTCGCGTGCGATGCCGAGCTCCGCGAGCGTGTCCCACAGCGGCGCGTACAGCGCGGTCGCCGCCGGAGACGACGACGAACCATCGAGCAACGCCGCGAACGCCGGATGAACCTCGGTGGTCGGCGAGAAGCTCTTGCGCAGCACGACCGCATAGCGCGTATGTCCGCGCAGCACGATCCCGGGACGCGGTGCGATCGCGATCAGGCCGGTGCCGGTGTACTCGTCATCGGCCATTGTCTGCGCGACCACCGCATGCAGCGAGCCATGCTCGTCGGAGTCCGGATCGATATCGATCAGCAGCGCGTCCGAGCTCGGCTCCGCCACGATCAGCTGATCGAGCGAACGCTGCGGCGGCGTCGCCGTGAACTTGAACCAGGTGATCGGCATCACCGGGAAGCCCGCACGCTCGCGCGCGACCGATAGCAGATCCGTGACCACCGGTAGCTCGCGTCGGTTCGGGAAGCCGGCGAGATCGGGACGGCCGTCGGCGGTCAGCCGGAGGTCCGACGGAAACGGCAGGTTCCAGAACATCGAGCCGGCGAGCGGCCCCTCGAGATCGAACGCGACGGTGTCAGCGGGGATCGCGGCGTCGTCGGTGCACGCGGCCAGCGGGAGCATCGCGGCGAGGGCGAACGCAAGGTGTGGGGCGCGCATGACCCGTCGTACCGTGACGCGACGCAGCTCCGGCTCCATAGAATCGGCCAGCGAGGTGGCAGCTCGAGTGGCCACCGCCGCCGCGCCGCCGCCGCAGCTCACGGTGCGGGTGCAGCGACGACGTCGTGGCGGATCGTGTCGCCGTCGGCGATGGCGACCAGCAACTGTCCGCTCGCCCACGCGACGCTCGGCTGCTCGGTCGACGCCGGATCCGCCCACGCACGCTCCATCGCGCCGGTGTTCGAGACGCGGAGCACGGTCGCTCCCTCGCTGGACACGAACCCGACGGCCATCGCTCGAGCCCCGATCGCGGTGATCGAGAAGGCGGTCCGCGAGGTCGCCTGCGGCAAAGGCTTGGACCACAGCGGCTTGCCGGCGAGCGTCATCCACCCGAGCTGCGGCTTTCCGGTCTCGTTGCGAAACGCGAGCAGGCAGCCCTCGGACGAGCAGCCTTGCGCGACGAGCGCCTGCTTCGGGTTCAGCGGGATGCGCACGAGCATCGAGCACGTTCTGGTCGAGCACGTCTGCATGAACAGCCGGGTGCCCTCGCGCCAGAACACCGCGATGTCCTCGCCTGCGGAGGTGATCGCGCACCAGCCCGTGGCGCGCGTGGTGTGCTCGGTGGTCGCGACCTCGGTCGTCGCGAGCTCGGCGGTCACCGGCCCGTGGACGTACGAGAGCTTGCCGTTGCGCTCGAGCCAGCCGATCGCGAACCGCAGGTCGTTGCTCGCCGCGCCATCGCAGAGCCGGTCGACCTTGTGACCCCACGCGGTGATCCCGCCGAGCGTGCCGTCGTCAGTGACGCGCCCGAGCTTGACCCGCCCCTCGTCGAGGAAGCCGACCGCCGCGCCGGTCCGCGTGCCGACGACCCGGGCATCGGTGATGACCGGGATGGCCGACCGGCGCCGGCGTGCACCCTCGCGATCGAGCTCGAGGACGTGGCGGTCGCCAGCGGCTTCCATGATCGCGAAGCCGTCGCGCAGCACCGCCGTGTAGAGCGGACCGACCGATGTCGGTGGTGCGTCATCGCGCCGCCACCATGCGATCGCGAGGACGCACAGGCCGATGGCGAGCAAGCGGGGGCGCCTCATCGCGAGGACGATACCCGCTGGCATGCGTGCTGCACATCGGTTCGACATCATGAACCGCATCGCCGACGCCCTCGAGCTTCTCACCACCCAGCACGCCGAGATCGACTCGCTGGTCGCCGAGATCTCGACCTCGTCCAGCCCCAGCGTCCGTGACCAGGGGATCCGCGAGCTCGCCGAGAAGCTGACGCTCCACCTCGCGCTCGAGCAGGAACTTTTCTACCCGGCAGTCGCTGGCGCACTGAGCGATGAGGTTCACACCGAGCTGATGGCCGAGCATGTGGAGATCAAACGCGTCCTGGCGGATCTGCTGTGGCTCGAGTCCGAGGACACCCGCTTCGCCCGAAAGCTGGTCGCCCTGACGAGCCTGCTCGCGTGGCACACGACCTGGCAGGAGCGCGAGCTGTTCGAGACCACGGCCGAGGCGATGACCGCCGCCCAGCTCGCCGACCTCAGCGCACAGATCCACGACTACCTCGACGTCACCTCGAACGTCCTCGCGAACGCCGCCTGAGAGGTGTGCGCGCACGCGCGCGGCGTGGCACCGTGGCGCAACCGTGCTCGCCCGCGCCACGTTGTTCGAGGTCATCGCCTACGTACGCGAACGTATGGGCGGGTCGGACCCGACGATCGAGCTCGAGGTCCTCGACCCGGATCGCGGCCGCGGCCGCTATCCCGGTGAGCTCGTCGAGCACGCCGGCCTGTCCTACGTCCATCGACCGTACCGGGTGTGGGTCGACCTCGCCGAGCGGCTCGGGCTCCGCATGCTCACGCCGCGGGCCGCGACCGGGCCGCTGATCCGGCTCCGGTTCGAGCGCCTCGATCCCGGTGCCCGGCTCGGCGGCAGCGCAGCGGATGTGACCGAGAAGTATGGGGCGACCTCGGAGTTCGCGCGCATCTCCAAGCTCGAGGATCCGGGCTTCGTGATCGATGTCGCAGAGGCACTGGAGCGAATCGCGCTGCGACCCGGAGCGCGCATCCTCGACCTCGGCGTCAACACCGGTGACGAGATCGCACTGATGATGGCGCTGGTCCCCGCGCTCGCCGACGCGACGTTCGTCGGCATCGATCACAGCGCTTCGGCCCTGGCGGTCGCGCGGGCGCGGTTCGGCGCCAGCGTGACGCTCCACGAGGCCGACCTCAACACCCTGAGCTCGCTCGGGCTCGGCCGGTTCGATCTGGTGTTCTCGATCGGCACGCTGCAGAGCCCCGGCATCGACGACCGCGACCTGTTGCGGCGCGTCGTCCAGGACTACCTCACGCCGACCGGCGCAGTGATCCTCGGGTTCCCCAACTGCCGCTACATCGACGGCGAGATCGAGCACGGCACGCGGATGAAGAACTTCCGGCAGCCCGAGCTCGGCCTCCTGATCAAGGACGTCGCCTTCTACCGCAAGTACCTACAGCAGCACCATCGTCAGGTGTTCGTCACCGGCGACAACTACCTGCTCGTCACGGCCGTCCCCGCCACCTGAGCCTCGTGCTCGGAAGCGCAGCGCTCAGCGTGACTGTGCGGAGTCGTCTCGATCGGCCTCGTCGTTCGCGCCCGTGAGCCGGCGCTTCGCGAACACGCCCATCCGCCAGAACACGAGTCCGAGGACCACGACCCCTGCGAGGTTGAGCGCGGCGTCGCTGGCGATCACGCCCTCGACGCCGTGCTTCTTGTGGAAACGCGTATCGATGAAGCCGACGTACGCGATCGCGGCGTTGCCGGCAGCGACGAACAGCGAGTACTGGGTGGAGGCCGCCTTGCCGCCCTTGCCGATCGTCTCGAGCACGGTCGCGGTGAACGCCGAGTAGCAGAAGCCGGTGACGAGCATGTACGTCATCACTCCCCACGCGAACGTGACCTCGGTGCGGGGCGACAGCATCATCGCGATCCCGACGAGCGCGGTCAGCGTGCCCGCCAGGAGGTACATCGCCCGCCGGTTGTAGCGGTCGCACAGATAACCGCCGGCCAGCGCACCGGTGGCGGTGAGCACGGCCTGCGCGGGGCCGGACGTGATGCCGACCAAGAAGGGAGAAGCGTCGTAGTCGGGGCCGAACGCGGTGAAGTAGTTCATCAACGACGCCGTGCCCACCGGCGACAGGCACAGCAGGACGCCGGTGATCCCGGTCTTGCTGAACAGCACCGTCTTGACGTCGCGGAGCGTGGTCGAGAACACCTCACGCGCCGTGGCGATGTTGTCGCGCGGGGGCTCGTGGACCCACAGGATCACGAGCGATGGCAGCACCATCATCGCGGCCAGAGTCAGTCCGATGACCAGCGGATCGAGCTCGGCGGAGGTCATCGAGATCGCGACCCAGGCCGCCAGTGCCCCGCCCGACAGGTTCCCGACGTTGTACCAGGCACCCGCGCGGCCCCGCAGATCGTCGGGCATCGTCACCGCGAGCAGGCCGCCGTTGCACGCCCCGACCAGACCGGAGATCAGCTGTGCAGCGACCGCGAACGCCAGGAACGCCGTCATGTGCTCGGGCAGCGGCATCACGCACGCGCCGACCAGGAACGCCGCGCCGAGGGCGGCCACGATGACGAGCCAGTGCTTGCGCTTCGGGCCGACGTCCACGATCGGCGCGTAGAGGAACTGCAGCATCGGTGGAATGAACAGCAGCGTCCCGTACCAGCCGATCGACTCGACCTCGACGCCTGCGTTCCGGGTCAGGTACGGCATCACCGAGCCTGCGAACGATCCGACGACGCCGTAGGGCATCGCGGACAGCGCGAACAGCCAGGGAGGTGGATGCCGTGGCTGGCTCATGGAACCGATCTGTAACAGCGACGCGTCGAGAGTACGAGGGCTGCACACAGGATCGCGGCGTCGCGAACCGCAGGCAGCAGCGACCCGGCTGACCGATCGCTGAATTGCCAGCGGCCGCGACATCGACGTCGCGGGTTCGCGGGTCCATGCACAACGCGCGGTGCGCAACGTTCACGGATTGCAGTCGCCGCGCGCGGCATACCGGTTGCTGTTGTAGGGGCACCGGAGGTTACGAATGAGAACGCGCCTGGTGATAGCTCTGTCAGCGGCACTGGCTGCCTGTGGAGGCGGCGACCTGGATTACGGCGGAGCTTTCTCCCCCGATGCGGGGGCTTCCTCGACCGACGCGGGGACGCTCGGGTGTCTGTCCTCGAACGAGTGCCCGAGTGGCTACTCGTGCAACGACTTCGGTCGGTGCGTGATGCCGCCGCCGGCACCCGGGGATGCGGGCACGCCACCGCCGCCCGAGGTCGAGTACGAGTTCGGCGCGCCGATCAGCTCGGATCGCTACATCTACGTCGCGATGACCGCGCAGGACGAGCTGGCTCGGATCGACGGCCACTCGCTCGCGGTGACGTCGACCGGCGTCGGCAAGTCGCCGCGTGTGGTCTCCGCGATCCCCCACAGCGACGGTGCGGTCGTGCTCGACTCGATCAACGGCACCGCGACCGTGGTGCGGCCCAACGGCGCGACGGACACGATCAAGGTGCTCGGCACGCTGCGCAACCTCAACCGGCTCGACGTCGATCCGAGTGGCCGCTACGCCGTGATCTGGTTCGACCTGACCAAGCAGCTCCAGGAGGGTGGCATCGGCGGCGTCGGTAGCTTCCAGGACGTCACGGTGGTTGCCCTGCAGCCGGGCGTCGAGCGCGCGGTCGATCTGACCGTCGGCTTCCGTCCGCGCGAGGTCCAGTTCGACGCAGCAGGCACCCGCGCCTACGTGATCACGCAGGACGGTGTCTCCGTGATCGACCTCGGCTATGCGACGACGCATGGCCCGAGCATCGTTCCTCCGATCCCGGTCGCGGATCCGGCGTTTTCGCCCGAGTCCGTCGAGGTCAACATCGTCGCCAGCGGCACCTACGCCGCGGTCCGCGTGGTCGGAGACCCGACGCTGCGCATCGTCGACGTCGGAGGTAGCGAGCTCGGCCGGGTGTGGCCGATCGCGCTCGGCTCGCCGGCGACCGATATCGATCTGGCGCCGGATGGCTCGCGGATCTACGCGGTGCAGCGCGAGGCGAAGCGGCTGGCGGTCGTCGACGTGCCCGGCGATGCGTTCGCTCCGAGCGAGGTCGAGTCGATCGACCTGACCGGGGCGGCGGTCGGCTCGTTCGTGATGTCCAAGGATGGCAAGCGGGCGCTGATGTTCACCAACGCCTCGATCGACGAGCGGATCACGATGATCCGGCTCGACCAGCCGGGGCTTCCGTTCGTGACCTGGCCGCTCAAGAAGAGCGTGCGTGCCGTCGGCATCTCGCCGAGCGGGACCACGGCGATCATCCTCAACTCCAAGTCCGCGGGCGACCCGGCCTCGGCGGCGACCGTCGACGCCTACATCGATCGCAGCTACGCGTACACGCTGCTCGATCTCGCGACCGGGTTTGGCAAGCTCCAGGTCACCCCGGTCGATCCGGGACCGTTCACCTACGCGCCCGACGGCAGCAAGGCGTACGTCGCCCTCGACGGTGGCGATAGCGTGACCGCGACCCGCTCGCTGCAGGTCGTGACCACGCAGACCGGCGTCGTCGTCACCAAGGCACTGGGCTCCCCGCCCTCGGAGGTCGGGATCCTGCCCGGCGCCGGCGAGGCGTTCACCGCACAGCGCCATCCGCTCGGACGCGTGACCTTCGTCGATCTCCAGACCGACGCGGTGCGCACGATCACGGGCTTCGACCTCAACAGCAACATCGTGAACTGAGGACCACCATGCGCTTCCTCTCTCTTGTCTGTGCTCTCCCGTTGCTCGTCACCGCCTGCGCCTGGGAGGACGACCGTCCGATCGTGTGGGAACGCACGCGCAACGTGCTCGGCCCGATCTCGCTGAAGACCCAGATCGCGTACGTGGACTCGGCTCTCGACCGCGTGACGCTGCTCGATCTCGCCGCTGATTCGCCGCGGATCACGACGAAGAACATCGGCCGCAACGCGATGCACGCCGTCCCCAGTCACGATCGCCACCGCCTGTTCGTGATCACGCGCGGTGAAGAAGCCGTTCACCACGGCCAGATCGATCAGGAGGCGATGCTGTGGTCACTCGACACCGAGAACGCATCCGCGGATCCGGTCGCGTACACGATCGGGTCGCCGTTCGACCGGATCGCGGTGTCGCCCGACAACACGATCGCGATCGCGTACTTCTCGGCGGCGGGCCCGGATGCCGAGGGCTTCTTCCGCAACCCGAACGAGCTGGCCGTGATCGATCTGACCCGGCCGCCCGGCGACGACAATCCGACGCTCAAGACGATCCGCTCGTTCGGCTCGGTGCCGGAGGGCATCGCGCTGTCGCCACCGATGACGGTTCCCGGCACGGCATCGCCGCGCACGTTCGCGTTCATCCTGTCGTCGAACAACCTGACCGTGCTCGACGTCTCGAACCCGAGCCGGCGCGAGATCTCGATCCGCCTCGATCTCGGTGGCACCCCGGTGATCCCGAAGGAGGTCGTGTTCGCACCGAACACGGCGAGCGCGTACGTGCGCAGCGATAACGCGCGCGATGTCCTCCAGGTCCTGCTGCAGAGCGCCGAGCCGACGATCGCCAACGGCAACGACTACCGCCCGCAGCTCGCCGAGCTCGGCGCCGGTGGTGGCCCGACCGACATCGCGGTCTACGACGACGTGACCGGCAAGCGCTACATCCTCGCCGCGACGCCGAACACGAGCGAGATCGTCGTGATCGACGCAGACACCGCGCAGTTCCGCTCGGTGCCGGTCTCCGATCCGATCGACAAGATCATCCTGTTCCCCGCCGGCGGCGACGTGCCACCCAGCCCCCCACATAAGGCGCTGTTCGCCTCGATCGGCGCCAAGATGAAGCGCGTGTACGTGCTCGATCTCGAGCACATCAATGACCCGCTGACCCAGGCGAGCGTGCGCCGGATCAACCTCGACCAGCCGATCCGCGATGTCGTGCCGGTGCCCGGTCGCGAGCTCGCGATGCTGGTCCACGACGACAACCGCACCGTGCTCGGCTTGCTCGACATGGGGACCGAGTCGACGTCGCCCCTGCTCGGCATCGACAGGCTCGATTCATATGACTTCTCCCCCGATGGCTCACACCTGATCGGCGCCACGCCGAACGTCTCGCGCGTCGGGTTCGTCGCCCTCGACAACCTCCACCCGACCGACTTCCGCCTCGACGATGAGCCGCACCGCGTGCTGTCGACCGCCAACGCGAAGATCTTCGTCGACCACGGTGACCCGCTCGGGCACGCCACGATCATCCCGTCGCCGACCGCGAGCCGCGAGCAGGCGCTCGTCCTCACCGGCTTCCTGACCGTCAACCTCCTCGATTCGGAGCCCTGATCATGCGCGCACTCCTCACTCTCCTGCTGCTCGCCAGCGCAGCTCCTCTCGCGCATGCGGGCAACAACGAGCTGACGATGGGCTCGTACGTTCGCGCGCTGCGCTCCTCGAGCGCGAATGCCGTCACCACCGAATCGCTGACCGGCGGCTCGCTGCAGGTCGGTCGCGCCCTGCACCTCGGCCTGATGCCAGATCTCGAGATCTGGGCGACCGCAGGGCTCGACTGGGGCGGCACCGAAGGCACGATGTTCCAGACGATGACGACCGAGGTCGACACGCTCGGCCTCACGGTCGGTGGACGCGCTCGCTACGCGCTGCACGCCAACCTCGCGGTCAGCGGTCGCCTCGATCTCGGCACCGCGCGCAACGAGCTGACGTTGACCGGCAATGGCCACATGGTCTCGGACTCCGCGTGGGGCGGCACGCTGAAGGCGGCCGCGGGCCTCGACCTCCTCGCGATCGCCCATCCGCGGTTCTCGCTCGGGCTCCGGGTCGAGCTCGGCCATGTCGCCGCGACGGCGACCGCGCTGTCACCGCGCGAGGCCGGCGACTCGACGAAGATCGAGCTCGACGCGATGCAGGCCTCCATCGGCCACCTCGATCTCGGCGGCACGTACCTGTCGTTCTCGGTGATGAGCCAGTTCTAAGAGCCAGGGACGCTTTCCACTCTCTCAACTCTCGCCGAGTAACCCAGCGGAATGTGAGCTGGCTCCGGGGACGGTTTCCACTCTCTCGTCTCGCGCAGCGAGCGCGGGCGCGTGACCAGCGAACCTCGCCTTGAAGGAGATAGTGGAGACCGTCCCCTCGGCGCCTACAGATCTCGCGAGGTTGCAGATCGAGGATTGAGAGAGTGGAAAGCGTCCCTGCTAGCGGCGCGTACCGGTCGGAGGCGTGGTCGCCGCGCGCTTCGGCACGACGTGCTTGGCGATCTGGTGCTTGCTGCCCTCGGGCCAGATCACCTCGGGCGGCGGGAAGTTCGGGCGCGCGAGCAGGTAGCCCTGGCCGTAGTGAGCGCCGGCCTCGATCACGGCGTCGAGCTCCTGCACGGTCTCGATGCCCTCGGCGACCACCAGGGCATCGAGCTGCGTGCACATCACGACGATGCCGGAGACCAGCTTGAACAGGCGCGAGTCCGTGGTCAGCCCCGCGACCAGCTCGCGGTCCAGCTTGACGAACTTGGGGTGGAGATCGGCGATGTACTTGAGGTTCGAGTAGCCGGCACCGAGATCGTCGACGACGAGGTGGATGCCGCGGCCGCGAACCTCGGACAGGATCGTCTGGCACAGATGGAAGTGCGACAGCGGCACGCCCTCGGTGATCTCCAGATAGACGTCGCGGTCATGCTGATACAGCGCGTCGCTCGGCTGGATGATCCACTGCTCGTTGAGCTCGGCCGGGTGGATGTTGATGAACAACGGGTAGTCCGAGCAGCCCTCGATCGTGAGCTGGCGCAGCACCTGGCCGAGCTCACCGACGAGCGAATGCTCGAGCGCGGCAGCGAACAGCTGCATCGGGTTCGTGAACTCGGGCGCCTTCGAGCGTGCGAGTGCCTCGTAGGCGAAGATCCGGTGGGTCTGGAGGTCGACAATCGGCTGGTAGACCACCTTGAGCTCGCGCTGCTCGACGACGCGACGGATCGCATGCGTGGGAGCGGGAAGGGTGGGGGTGCGCGCGACGATCGACATCTTTTCCTCGGAGGTTACTGGCCGAGCGCGCTGTCGATCTTCTCGAGCAGCGGCCGGTCCCCAGCGTCCTTTGGATTGTACCCGAGCTTGAGTGCGGCAAGCTCGTCCTTGGACGCCCCGAGACCCACCAGGGACTCGACGGCGGCACTGCGCGCCATCCAGCTCGCCTGGCGGTCGGCGATCACGCTGGTGATCACGGCCTTGACAGCGGCGGCATCGAACCACGGGGCCCGCGCCTTCCAGGCCGCGAGCTTGTCGAGATCCGCGCCATGCGAGTAGTAGCAGAACGTGCTCATCACGCTCCACGGCGGCGTGTGCTCGGTACGCGGCTGCGCCGAGAGCCGGGCGAGGAACAGGCGATACGCGGCCTCGCTGGCGGTGTCGAAGCTCGGGGCATTGTGGAACATCGCCACCACCCCCTCCATGCACGCCGTGTAGAGCTCGGCGTCGTCGGTGCGCGCGGTCATCTTCTCGTACAGCGGGATCAGCGCGTCGCTGCCGAGCTTGCCGCCGAGGGCACACGCGGTGCGGCGAACGGTCGGGTCGGGGTCCCGCTCGACGAGCGCGATCAGCGTGTCGGCGGCGCCTGGAACCGAGCGATGGGCGCCGGTGGTGAGCGCGGCGAGCGCCTGCAGCCGGACCTGGGGATCGGGATGGCTCGCCGATTCGAGGAGGAAGGTAGCGACCGCGGGCACGCTCGCACCGTCGGTCGCGAGGATCTCGATGAACGCCTGGCGCGCCCCCGGGAGCAGCTCCCGGCGCGCGGTCTCGACGATCGTACGGCGGCTCGCGACATCGCCGCCCATCAGCTTGGCCGCCTCGACGCGCACCGCGGGTGAGCGATGCACGAGCAGCGTCCTTCCGAGCGCGAGGCTCAGCTCCTTGGATCCCCCGCGCGAGGACAGCTCGGTGGTGAGGGCACGCATCGCGGGACAGGTCGCGGCGATCTGGTAGCCCTCGAGGCTGCAGCTCGCGAGATCGAGCACGCGCCGCTCGAGCGTTCCGGGCGGAGCCACCGCGGTCGGCGTCGTCGCACCGCTGTGGCGGGCCTCGACGACCTTGTGCGCGGCCACCTCGCGCTCGAAGCTGTCATCCGTCTTCGTGCACGCACCGAGTGCGAGCACGGCACACAGAACCCCGAGCTGTTTCACCATGGTCTCCACGTCCCCTGACGGGGCCTCAATAGCGAGGCCTGAGCGGCGACTCAAGTAAAAAAGCCGAGTTCCGGGTGGTAGGGTGCGGCGACGATGTCCCTCGCCGAGCGCAAAGCCGCGTTGATCCGCATGGCCGCCCGGACCATCGCGATCCCCCTTCCCGATCCCGAGTCCGGTTGCACGATCTGGCTCAAGCTCGAGTACATGCTGCCGTCCGGGTCGACCAAGGACCGGGTCGCCGCCTTCATCCTCGGCCATGGGGTCGAGACCGGTGCGATCACCGAGGACACGATCATCTGCGAGGCGTCGAGCGGCTCGACCTCGATCTCGCTCGCGATGGCGTGCGCGGTGATCGGCGTGAAGTTCCGCGCCGTGATGCCCGAGAACGTCAGCCGCGAGCGCCTGCTGATCATCAAGCGCTACGGCGGCGAGGCCGTGCTGACCCCGAAGGAGGGCGGCGTGTTCGGCGCGATCGAGGAGACCCGGCGGATGGCCGCGGCGGATCCGAAGATCTTTCTGACCCGCCAGTTCGAGAACCCGCTCAACGCCAAGGCGCATCAGCGCGAGACCGGCCCCGAGCTGATCCAGCAGGTAGGCACCACGATCCACGGCTTCGTCGCCGGCGTCGGGACCGCGGGCACGCTGATGGGCATCGCGCGCGCGTTGCAGGAAGCCGGGCATCCGACGCGGATCGCGCGGGCGGTTCCGGAGAAGGGCTCCGCGTGCTTCGATGGCCAGCCCGAGGTGTGCGGTGGCATCCCGGGCGTGATCGAGGGGCTCTCGACGCTGCTCGACGCCAGGGAGGTCAATCTCGACGAGGACATCAGGATCGACGAGCGCGACGCGATCGCCGCATGTCGCGAGCTGTGCAAGCGCGGCATGCCGGTCGGTCCGTCGAGCGGGCTCAACCTCGCCGCGGCGCGCGTGATGGCGAAGCGGCTCGGCCCGGGGAAGACCGTCGCGACGGTGCTGTGCGACCGGATGGAGCGTTACTTCTCGACCGACCTGTTCGACGACATCCCGCAGTGAGCGCCGCGATCGACAAGGCGGTGCTCCGCACCGAGCTGCTCGCGCTCGTCAGCGCGCAGCTGACGACCGCGCAGGCCGCCCACGCCGCCGCGATCGAAGGCGCGACGCACGCCGAGGCGAAGCCCGAGAATGACAAGGACACGCGCGGCCTCGAGCAGTCGTACCTGGCGCGCGGGCAGGCCCAGCGGGTCGCCGAGCTCGAGGCGGCGGTGGCCGAGCTCACGGCGCTGAAGCTGCGGACGTTCACCGCCAGGGATCCGGTCGCGATCAGCGCGGTGGTCACCGTCGACGAGGACGGCACCGAGCACCGGTTCTTCGTCGTGCCGCACGGCGGTGGCAGCGTGCTGGCAGGCGGCATCCAGGTCGTCACGCCGTCGTCGCCGCTCGGTCGCGCGCTGCTCGGTAAGAGGATCGACGACGAGGTCGAGGTCCGGCTGCCGGGCCGGCTACACGATAAGACCCGCGCGCTCGTGATCGCGGCCATCGTGTAACCGACCGATCATCCAGCCAGGTACCTACCCGATCGGGGGTTCCGCGCGGGTCTGGGGATGATTCTATTGGTTCCATGTCTCAAACCAACTCTGCACTGTCGAACTACGAGTCGTTCGCCGACGCGTCGAGCGTGGACGACAACGCGTCGTTCCCCGCGGAGCTCGGGACGTTGCTGCAACACGCAGCGGAGCTCGCCGCACAGAACGGCGTCTCGACCGAAACGTTCATGGCCGCCGCGTGGGCAGCGTGTCTCGAGAGTCACCCCGGCCTGCGCGAGGAGCTCGAGGACAAGGAGCTCAAGTCGCAGCTGAAGAAGCTGCGCAAGCGCGGACTGGTCGCGATGGCGTAGTCCGGTCGCGGTGTGAGTCCGGCGGCGTTCGGTCGCAGGATTTCCGCCGCAGGTTTCGATCTCCTGAACGCGCGCGGGGCCGTCACTCCGCGCGCGTTTTGCGCACATCATGGCGCGTCGCGAACGTTTTCCCCCGAAGACGGGGGCTGCCTTACCGGTACGGCGCTTGCTGTAGTCGCGGGTGCAGCCCCAACGGCTCGAGGAGAACCAGTGATGCGCAGCTACCGAACCACACCACCGTAGATGGCAGCCGACCACGCATCGCTCGGTGCGATCACCGTGCAGCTGTTCCCCTACCTCGACACGCCGAACAACGGTGGCGAGTACAAGGTGTGGATGACGCCGGTCGGCTCGTAGGCCTGAATGCACCGGGCAGCAAGCACGGGTTCCGGCACAACCAGTCGAAGACCGACAACTTCAAGATCAAGCCGCCGGTGCCGAACCAGCCGCCGACCCCGGTGTGTGGTGACAACCACGTCGACAGCGGCGAGGCGTGCGACGACGGCAACATGGCCAACGACGATGGCTGCTCGTCGACCTGCACGATCCAGAGCACGAGCGCCTCGGTCGACGGCGCCTCCTGCGCGACCTGCGCGAGCTCGAAGTCGCTCGACTAGCGCGAGGCGATGGATGATGCTCGCCAGGTGACGATCCTCGCTCGCACCGCCGTGGTCGCCCTCGCTCTCGCGGGCTGTGTCGGCGAGAGCCCGGGTGGCGGTGGGGGCAGGCCGGTCGATGCGCCCGCCGGTGGCGGGCCGGTCGATGCGCCGGGTAGCCGGGATGCGCCGGGCGGCAGCCTGGTGCCAGGCACCCTCCAGGTGACCTGGCGTCACGGCTCTGCCAACTGCACCCAGAACACGGATCCCGAGGTGCAGGTCCACGCGTACAACGCGACGACGCACATCCTCCGGCAGAACAAGTGCCGGACGTTCGAGGCGCCGTTCATCTACGTCCTCCAGGGCACGACCGCCGCGCTCGTCCTCGATACCGGCGCACTCACCACGGTCACCCTGCGCGACACGGTGCGCTCGCTGATCGGCAGCAAGCCGCTGACCGTCGCCCATACGCACGCGCACGGCGATCACGTCGCATCGGACGCGCGGTTCTCCGGCCAGCCGATGACCACCGTGGTCGCACCGACGCGGGCCGCCGTGCAGAGCGCATTCGGGATCACCACGTGGCCGACGACGACGGGCACGATCGATCTCGGTGGTCGCGTGCTCGACGTCCTCGGGATCCCGGGTCACGAGCAGACGCACATCGCGATCTACGACCGGCAGACCGGCCTGCTCCTCACCGGCGACACGCTGTATCCCGGCCTGCTGTTCATCAACGACTGGGCGATGTACCGGATCAGCATCGGTCGGCTCGCGCAGTTCGTCGCTGGTCACCCGATCTCGCATGTGCTCGGCGCACACGTCGAGATGACGTCGACCCCGAAGCAGAGCTACCCGTACGGCACCACGTATCAACCCGCCGAGCACGTCCTGCAGCTGACCGCGGCGCACGTCCTCGAGCTCGACGCCGCAGTGACCATGCTCGGCGCCACGCCTCCCGCGCAGCCCGTGACCTACGATCACTTCGTCATCGATCCGCAGTGACCACGCCGCCACCGACCCGGATCGTCCATCAAGGTGATGGCATCGCGTTCCTCGCCGATCGCTTGCCCGCGGACCACGCGATCTTCACCTCGTTGCCTGATCACAGCGAGCTGCCCGAGCTCGGTGTCGAAGGCTGGCGCACGTGGTTCGTCGACACCGTCGCGCTCGCGTGTCGCGCGGTGACCGATGACGCGGTCGCGGTGTTCTATCAGACCGACGTCAAGCACGACGGTCGCTGGATCGACAAGGGCCACCTCGTGCTGAGCGGGGCCGACGCCGCCGGCAGTCACGCGCTGTGGCACAAGATCGTGTGCCGGGTCCCGCCGGGAACGACCACGTTCGGTCGCCCGGCCTACGCGCACCTGCTGTGCGTGAGCCGCGAGCGCCGGCTCGCTCCCGGCGCGTCGACCCCCGACGTCCTGCCGGCCCTCGGCGCGATGAGCTGGTCGCGGGCGATGGGGGCCGCCGCCTGCGAGACCGCGGTCGCGTTCATCGCGACGACCGGGGCGCGGGTCCTCGTCGACCCGTTCTGCGGGCAGGGCAGCGCGCTGGCGGCCGCGAACGCCCACGGGCTCGACGCGATCGGGGTCGAGCTCTCCAGGCGGCGGGCGGCCAAGGCCCGGTCGGCGACCCATCCCGTGACAGGCACGTAACCTCTGGATGCGACTCCTGTCCTCGGCATCCGTCCGGACCGGGGATGCGGACGGCTTCGAACATTGGTGTTGATTCAACAGGCGCGGTTGGGTACTTGTGCACCGCCATGCGCTTCGTGCTCCTCGCGCTACTCGCTGTTGGATGCGTCAGCAAGGGCGCGAAGTCTCCCGCGAACCGCAGCGGTGAGCCGCTCAACACCGCGTCGCCGTACTCACCCGACGTGCGGATCTGGCTCGAGGCATCGGAGATCGGCGTGGATTGCCCGATGTCGATCATCGACGCACGGATGACGCGGATCTCGACCTCGCACTGGCGCACCGAGTCCGATCACCTGCTCGCGGCGGTCACCTGCATGTGCGACGTCAGCGATCGCGACGGCAAGATCGACTACGACGTCGCGTGCGGCTACAAGCCGGCGCCGCTCGCGTGGAAGCAGCCGCAGTCGAAGGACGAGGAGCGCATGCGCGCGTGGGAGAACCGGCTCGTCGGTCAGCTCCGTACCGGCGTGACTCCCGACAAGCTCACGCGCTCGACGCCGTTCGCGGTGCAGATCAAGGAGATCCGCGCGCAGATCGCGAAGACCGGCGATCCGGACTCGCGTCGGTTGCGCGAGGTCGAGAAGACCGTCGCACGGATCCACGCCGACGCCGACGCCAAGGCCGCGTGCGTGCTCGAGCAGGATCTCGCGGCGGTCAAGCTCGCGCTCGAGAACCACGAGCGGATCGATCTCGACGGTCTCGAGAGTGCCCCCGGCCGCGCCCTGCTCGCCGAGGCCGACCTCGTCGTGAAGGAGCACAAGTCGCAGATCAAGGCGTGCAAGCAGCTCGAGAAGAGCCGCGAGTATCAGGCGCTGGTGACCCAGCTCGAGACCGCACGCCGCGATCTCGAGGTGACGCGCACAAACCTCAGGTACACGCGCTCGGATGCGGACTGCACGTCGACGCGTGATGACTCTCCGCCGTGCAAGATGTCCCAGCGCGTCGGCCAGATCGAAGATCAGATGCGCCGGCTCGAGCGCTACTACGGCGTGGAGCGCTGAGCGTGCCACGCGTTGACGATGTGCACGAGCATCGCGAGCCGGTGGCCGGCGCGACCGATCGTCAGCGCTGGCGGAACGGGGCCGAGCGACCTCGCGTAATCGTCCAGGCTGCCGATCTTCACGTTCGCGAACTTCTGCGCGGCGGCGCGGAGATCGATCCGCTCGGCCGGCAGCGTGCCGCCCGCATCGGTGACCAGCGACGAGCTGTAGTGCCCCCACGCGCACATGATGTCGGTCGGGCGGAGGAACGCCGCGAGCTGCGCGAGCACGTCGGCGCGCGGCGCACCTGCACGTAGCTGATCGTCGGCGAGGCCGATGTGGAACGACGTCGTCGGAGAGATCCCGCGCTCCGGCGCAGCGATCATCGCGAACGTCTCACCGGTCGCTGGCCGGTGCGCGGTGACGTGCACGACCTCGTCGGGTGGGCTCGTGGTGCCGGCGACGTACGGCCACGCATTCGCTTCGCTGACGACGCACACCAGATCGGCGAACCGCTCCATCGCGTGGTCGGGAAGCGCATGGCGCGTCGGCTTCGGCGGTTTCGGATGACGCGGTCGGGTCCGCGGGTGTGCGGCCTGTGCCGCGAGCTGCGCATCGACCATCGCGTTCAACGGATCGAGTAGTGCGCGGAACCGCTCCGGCTGTCCCTCGAGGGCACCGAGCACGTGCATCAACGCCTCGATCGTCGAGACGTACTCGACCTTCGGCTCGCGGCGGATCCGGTACTGCGACGGCGCTGGCGCATCGAACGCGTAGCGCGGTAGCGCCTGGAGCACCGGGTTGTCGCGCACGACGGACTTCGCCTGCGACCACGTCCCGTCGACGACGACGAGCGTCACCGGACCGACCGGGGGCTCGCGCAGGATGTCACGCGCGCCGGGGCCGGGATACAGCAGGATCGGTGGATACCCCGGATCGGCGAGCGCCTTCGCGAGCGGCGCGCTCTCGGACCATCGTGCACCGACGTGGAGCTTGGCCTGCGGCAGGCACAGCGACGCCATCCGCGCGGTGCCGATCGGCATGTCGCGCTCGCGCGGGTGCTGGAGGATCACGATCTTCGTGCGCGTGTCGAGCCGCGGCAGCGCCTCGCAGTAACAGACCACCGTCGGCCGCCGGCAGCGCGCACACACGGTCCGTGGCGCTGGTGCGGAGTCCTCGAAGCGATGCACGCCCCCTTCTACAACACCCGAGTTACGAATGGAGGCCGGGGCGGAACCCGATCGCGCCCTGCGAGCTACTCGCGGAGCCAAGGAGCTGCCACCGCGAGCTGTAGCCTTCAGTCCGGCGCGTTGCGGAGAAAGTCCGCGACCTCGGCGAATCGACCATCGAGGAACACGCGCACGTCGTCGCTGATGTTCTCGGCGTCCATCGCCGCGTGCATGCACCGCATCCACGCGTCGCGCATCGCGATGTTGACCGCGACCCGGCCGTGGCGCATCCGCAGCCGAGGATGACCGTGCTGCTGGACGTAGTCTTCCGGCCCGCCGAGCCAGCCGATCAGGAACAGCGCGAACCGATCACGCGGCGTGCGCGCGACCCGTCCGTCGGGATCGCAAGGATGCAGGCGGGCGAGCTCGGGCTCGCGCTCGCTCATCACGTCGTAGAACTTCTCGACCAGCGTGCGGATCTTGTCCGCGCCGCCGAGCAGCTCGAATGGGGTCTTGCGGGTTCCGCCGGGTTCCGACACGAGGCGAGGTTAGCGCGACAACGCGAAGATGATGATGGCCGCGACGATCAGGACGAGCCCGACCCAGAAGAACCGGCCACTGACCCGCGCCGGTGCTCTCGCGCGATCCATGTCGCTCATCTGGCGTGTATCCGAGGCCACGCCGGGGCGCTCGGGTCCGAGATCGAGCATCGTCATATCAACAGTGTAGCGCGGGTGTGCGGATCCGCCCGGTTCTCGCTCACCGGTCTCTCACGACTTGGTCGTGGCGCCGGGGTGGTCGCGGGGCGCATTCTCCCGGTCCTCGTGCGAGGTCTCCTCGCGCGATGGAAAAGGGAGAGAACATGCGTCGATCTATTGCGATGACGATCATCCTCGGGATGCTCGGAGTGACTGCGTGCAAGAAGGACGAGGGCAAGCAGGAGCCCGCGTCCGCGAAGGCCGCCGAGCCCGGCACCGCGGCCAAGGACACGAAGGACACCAAGGACACGAAGGACACCGCGGCGAAGCCGTCGTCCGATGATCCTGTCGCGAGCACGGGCGTGACCGCCGGTGGCATCAAGCACGACGACCAGGAAGGTCCGGCGGGCGTTGTCACGGCCGCCAAGGGCACCGTGGAGGTCCGCCGCCTCGGCGAGACCACGTTCGAAGCCGCGAAGGCCGACACCAAGCTGTATCCCGGCGATGCGATCCGCACCGGCGAGAGCTCGACCGCAACGGTCACGCTCGCCGACGAGAGCGTCATCGAGGTCGCCGAGGTCAGCACGATTGCGGTCACCAGCCGTGAAGGCACGGCCGATCCGGCCTCGGCCGCTGCGGTGCTCGCCGGCCTTGCACGGTTCACCGTGACGGCACGCGCACCGGGCGAAGGCGCGTTCCGCGTCTACACCCCAGCCGGCGTCGTCGTGACGCGCGGTACGGTCTACGGCGTCGGCGTTGCCGCGTCGGGCGAAGTTCGTGTCGGTGTCGAGTCGGGTGCGGTCGATGTGATCGGCCTGACTCAGATCGCCGAGACGCCCGTGATGGTCGATGGCGGCGCGGTCGTCGTCCTCGATGCGAGCGGCACCGTCGGTTCGCCGGCACGCTGGCCCGCCGATGACTGGGGCACCTGGCGGGATGACACCGACGCCAAGCTCGAGCTCAATGCGTCGATCGACGCGCATGCCGATGCGATGGCGCACCTCAACCAGCTGCTGCTCGAGTCCTACGCGGACCTCGATGCTGCTGCTGACTCGATCGCGACGTTCGAGGCCAACGCCTCGGTCGCCGCTGACAAGGGTGACGTCAAGACCTACGAGGCGAGCCTCCCCGAGGGCGCCGCGACGATCGACGCGTCGTTCTCGCTCGCCGGCCGGCTCGAGCTGTTCACGTGGGCGTACGCGTCGCACGCGACGCTCGTGACGGATCTCTACGTTCGGCATCCCGCCGATGTGAAGTGGGAGGTCGTCGCGCCGCGCGTCGACGCCGCGATCCTGTGGCCCAAGCGGTACGAGGTGACTGCCTCGGCGTACCTCGAGCCGCTGCGCATGCAGTACTACGTGCACCACCCGCGGGGCCGCGTGAACGCGCACTTCGTCGGCGTGGCGGTGCCGGAGTTCTACGCCAACGTCCAGGCTCCGACGATCGAGCCCGCTCGCGTCCGTGGCCGCGTCAAGTCGACGATCTGGCTTGCTCCGCAGGTCACGTACACGGCGAGCGCGCGCCCGGTGTGGGTCTCGTGGCCGTCGGTCAACTGGCGCGCGAACGTCAAGGTCGCGCCTGCTCCGTTCCGCGCGAACGCTGGCTGGTACGTGCGTCCGCCGACGCTGAAGGCGAAGGCGCTCGTCGGAACCAACGTCTCCGGCAAGTGGGACAGCCGCCTCACCGTGGCTCCGCCGCAGCCGCGCGCGAGCCTGCATGCCGCGTGGAAGGTTCCGGTCGGCATGAAGATCAAGATCGGTGCCCCCGATCTCGATGCTGGCGCCAAGGCGCGTGCGAGCTGGAAGCTCGGCGCGGGTGGCGGCATGGACGTGCGCGATCACCGCGCGGACGTGAAGGGCAAGATGGATGTCCACGCGCCTGACGTGAAGGGCAAGCTCGATGTCCGCGCGCCTGACGTGCGCACCGAGGTCAAGGGCAAGCTCGACGTGCAGGCCCCGAAGGTCGACGTCCGTGGCGGTGCCAACGTCGGCGTCCGCGTCGGTGGCAAGGCGAGCGCGGATGCCAAGGCCGCGGCCGATGCGAGCGCGCGTGCTGCTGCGGATGCGCGCGCTGCTGCGAATGCTGCTGCCAACGCGAAGGCGAGCATCAAGATCAAGGCGCCCGAAGTGAAGATCAAGGCGCCGTCGTTCAAGGTGAAGGGCGAGGCCAAGGGCGGATTCAAGATCGGTAACTGATCAATCCTTCCAGCGGTCGAAGGCCCCGTGCGCGTGCACGGGGCTTTGTTCGTTCCGGAACCAGGGACGTAGTCCACGTTCTCCACTCTCGTCACGCAACCTCGCGCAATCCGTGGAGCTCGCGGGGACGGAGTCCACTCTCTCTTCGACTTCCGAACGATCTCGCGGGATCAGTGCGCTCGCCTGGCACCGGAGAGAGTGGACACCGTCCCCGTTCGAGCATGTGGAACCAGCATGTTGGCAATCTGCAGCAATGCCGTGCTCGCGCTCGAGATAATCCACGAGCGAGGTACAGCGGAAGTGCTTCCACAGCTGGAGCTCCTCGGCCTCACGAAGGGGTGCCGCGCGTGCTGCGCCTCCCACGCACCACGTCTTCCGGTGGCCGCCTTCATCTCGGTATGCAACCGGTGCCACGTCGGCGTGCCCGCCTTGCACATCGCATCGACCGCCGCTTCGTACGTCCCCGGATCAAACTCTCGATCGAACATCGAGCTCTCCTCTCCGCGCCCACAAGTCGTCGCGCGCACAACCTTTCTATCACGCAGGTCTCTTCACCCTTCTCCGCCACGGATGCCGGCCTTCATCAGAATCCTCGACGAGAAACGACCAACTCGCTTCTGCGATCGTTGTTGCCACAGGTCACGAAAAATCACGAGCTCGGTGCTTGAAACCGCGCACGACGAAGCGTGCCGCGCTCAGAAACGGTCAAGCACTTTCGAAAAAAAGCTCACTCCGGCGCGACGGAGATCTCCTCCGCGACGAACGGCTCCGTGAGCAGATCCGGATCGCACCGTGGCGACCCACAACCGATCCGGAGCCTCTGCACGCTCGCGCTCTGCGTCAGGCCGATCGCGTGTGCACCGTCGCTTCGATCTGGGTTCGCGAGGTGGGCTACCTACGAAGGCCCCGAGGTCAAACGCCAGAGGTGCGATGACGAGCTGCCGTGTCCGAGTACCGAACGTTGTGCACGTGGTGTCTGGTCCTACGCGGTTCCGGCACCGCGACCCGAGCGAACCGCCCCCGCGAGCGCAGCGACCCGCGAGCGCAGCGACCCGTCGCCGTCACCTCGCCGCTCCGCTGATGCGTCGGGCTCGCTGGAGCTGAGAGCTCACGTCAGCGGCGATGTCTCCCAGTCATCACGCCGCGAGCCGACACTGGTGCGGTGAACGGTCTGCCCGCCGTCCTGGCCCTCGTCGCGATCTCTGCATGCACCGACTCCATCGACGAGCGCGCGTTCGAGGAGCGCGCGAACGCGCTGACGGGCGAGGACAACTGCAACGTGGAAGCGACGTGCGGCGATCTCGTGTATGTCGACGGTGGCGCTGCGGTCGACGGCCCGGCGTACTACTTCGATCGCTCGGGCGGGCTGATCAGCCGCTGCGGTGGCGCCTGCTTCTTGCCCATGATGCCGGAACAAGTCGACGAGTGCGCCACGCTGTGCCCGCCGCCTGACTGGACCTGTTCGCACTGACGCGAAGTCGACCCTCACGGGCATTTCGCCCCGCTGCGACACCCTGAGGCCGCTCACGTGCCGCACGCGAGTCTGTCATCCGCTGCCACCAGCCGCGGCAGCATCCCCTCCGGACGTGCGCTAGTGTCCGCCATCATGAAACGCCTGCTTCCGCTGCTGCTCCTCGCCGCGTTCGCGCTCCCGGCGCACGCCGAGGAGCCAAAGATCGCGTACCAGAAGTTCGAGCTGAAGAACGGACTCAAGGTCTACGTGATCGAGGACCCGAAGTCTCCGACCGTCTACGAGGTCCTGTGGTTCGGCGTCGGATCCAAGGACGAGGTCGCGAACCGCACGGGGTTCGCGCACCTGTTCGAGCACCTGATGTTCAAGGGCTCGAAGCACCTGCCGGACGGGTTGATGGACCGCTTGCTCGAGGCGGCGGGCGGCTGGTCGAACGCGTTCACGTCCTCCGACATGACGGTCTATCAGAACGTCGCTGGCTCGAACTTCCTCGAGCAGATGATGTGGATGGAGTCGGATCGGCTCGCCGGCCTGCTCGACACGTTCGACAAGCCCAAGCTCGACAACCAGCGTGACGTCGTTCTCAACGAGCGCCGCCAGAGCTACGAGAACCAGCCGTACGGGATGGCGTCGCTGCTGATCCAGGAGGCGCTGTGGCCCAAGGATCACGGCTACCACTGGTCGACGATCGGCTACACGAAGGATCTCCAGGCCGCGACGGTCGCCGATGTCTCGCAGTTCTTCCGCACCTACTATGTGCCGAACAACGCGACGCTGGTGATCGCGGGTGACGTCAAGCTCGACGAGGTCAAGCGCGTCGTCGAGAAGTACTTCTCGTGGCTGCCGCGCGGTGCCGAGCCGAAGCGCCCGCAGTACAAGACGCCGCCTCCGATCACGAAGGAGATCGTGATCAACACGACCGATGACGTCCAGGTCCCCCGCGTATACCTGACCTGGCGCGGCCCGGCTGGGTTCACCGCTGACGAGCCGGCCCTCGACACGGTCGCGGCGATCCTCGGCGACGGCAAGTCGAGCCGGCTCTACAAGCGCCTCGTGTACGACGAGAAGATCGCGCAGAACGTCAGCGCGGGATTCTCGGGCGAGCAGCTCGGGGGCAGCTTCGAGATCGTGGTGACCGCGAAGCCGGGCACCGATCCGAAGCGCCTGATCAAGGAGATCACCGAGGAGGTCGCGAAGATCTCCACCACCGCCCCCGACGCCAAGGAGCTCGAGCGGGCTGTGAACTCGCGTGAGGCCGCGTTCCTCAACGGTCTCGAGCCGACGCTGTCGCGCGCGATCCAGCTCGCGAGCTACGACGTGCAGGCCAAGGACCCCGACTACTTCGCCAAGGATCTCGCTCGCCGCCGCGCCGTCACGACCGCGCAGGTCAAGGACGTCGCCGCCAAGTATCTCAAGCCGAACGCGCGGGTCGTCCTCACGATCTCGCCGGGCAAGAAGCCGCAGGAGAAGCAGTGATGCGTACCGCCAGCCTGATCTCGATCGTCCTCCTCGCTTCCGCCCCGACCGCGTTCGCCAAGCGCGTCCCGGCTCCGCCGCCGGCCTCGGTCTTCGATCAGTCGGGGATCTCCGACTGGACCAAGCCACCGGCGCCGACCACCGAGCCGAAGTTCAAGCCGCCGGTGGCCAAGCGCCTCAAGCTGAAGAACGGGATGTCGCTGCTCGTGGTCGAGAACCACAAGCTGCCGATCGTCTCGATGTCGATCGTGATCCCGGGCGCGGGCTCGTCGAACGATCCCAAGGGCAAGGGCGGCCTCGCGTCATTCACCGCGGATCTGCTCGATGAAGGCGCCGGCGGGCTGTCCGCGATCGGGATCGCGGAGGAGACCGACCGGCTCGGCGCCGGGATCGGCATCTACGCCGATGTCGACGCCTCGTACGTCTCGGTCACCACGCTCGCCAAGACGCTCGATCAGACGCTCGATCTCGCGTCGAAGATCATCATGCAGCCCGCGTTCGACGACAAGGAAGTGGAGCGGGTCAAAGGCGATCGGATGACCGCGCTCGAGCTGCGCCGTGACCGGCCGCGCGAGGTCGCGTCGATCATGCTGAACGCCGCGATCTTCGGGATGTCGAGCGCCTACGGCCACCCGACGAGCGGCATCCGCGAGGAGTTCAAGAACCTCGGCGCCGCCGACGTGCGGACGTTCTACAAGGAGCGCTGGAATCCGGCCGCGATGACGCTCGTCGTCGTCGGTGACGTCGATCCGGTCGCGTTCAAGGCCAAGCTCGATGCCGGCCTCGGCGCGTGGAAGCCGGCCGGTGCGAAGAAGCCGGGCAAGGTCGTCGCGACGCCAGCGAAGATCGGGAGCCGCCTGCTGCTCGTCGATCGCAAGGATGCGGCGCAGTCGGACGTGCGGATCGGGATCATCGGTCCGGATCGCAAGGACACGCGGTTCTTCGCGTTCGAGGTGTTCCGGACCACGCTCGGCGACGGCTTCACCAGCCGCCTCGTCCAGCGCCTGCGCGAGCAGCTCGGCATCACCTACGGCGCGGGCGCGAGCATGGACTGGCGCCTGGCGCGCGGTCCGTTCGTGATCGCGACCGCGATCGTCACGCCGTCAACCGGTCAGGGCATCTCGGAGACGCTGAAGATGGTCGAGGATCTCGCAACCACGGACGTGCCGGCGGAGGAGCTCGAGAAATCGAAGCAGAACCTGATTCGCGCGCTACCTGCGCGATTCGACACCAACACGGGCACGGCGGACGCCTTCGCAGAGCTCGCGTTGTTCGGGCTCCCCGATGACTGGTACACGCGGTACGCCGACAGCGTTCGCAGGATCACCGCGAAGGACGTCAAGTCGATCGCCAAGGCGGTGGCACCTGCTAAAAAGCTCGTAATCTCGATCGTCGGTGACATGTCGAAAGTGCGCGCGGATCTCGACAAGCTCGAGCTCGGCCAGCCGGCGATGTACGACCTCTACGGAATGCCCCTCGCGGCGACGAAGAACTAGACATGAACCCGACCCCGAACCGCCGCCACTTCGAACGCCACCCGATCCAGGTGCCGGTCAGCGTGAGCACCGCGGTCCGGCGTGATCGGGTGGGCGTGATCCGGGACGTCAGCGCGAGCGGCGTCCTGTTCCACAGCCTGTCGAAGTTCGAGGTCGGTGAACGCGTGACGCTGATGTTCAAGGTCGCGCATCGCAAGGGATCCACCGCGGGGCACGTGGTCCGCACCGACACCGACGAGCATCCGGACAACATCTTCCGGTTCCTCACCGCGGTGCAGTTCGACGCGCCGCTGGTCGATCTTGCTCTGTGATTTCCGCAGCGTGATGCCCGGGTGAGCCCCCGCATCCATCTCCGCAAGGACCCCTGACAAGGGGTATGCAGGGAAGGACGATGCGTTACCACGCTCTGGCTGCCGACTACGACGGCACGCTCGCTCACCACGGCAAGATCGACGAGCCGACGTGGGCAGCGCTGCGCAGGCTCAAGGAGTCGGGTCGCCGGTTGATCATGGTGACCGGTCGCGAGCTCGACGAGCTGCTCGAGCTCCTGCCCCATCCCGAGGTGTTCGATCGGATCGTCGCGGAGAACGGCGGCGTGATCTACGAGCCGGCGACCAAGGACGTGCGGACGGTCGCTGCGGGACCGTCGGCGGCGTTCGTGGCCGAGCTCGTGCGCCGTGGCGTCACGCGGATCTCGGTCGGTCGCGTGATCGTGGCGACCTGGGAACCGCATCAGGACAAGGTGCTCGGCGTGATCCGGGATCAGGGGCTCGAGCTCCAGGTCATCTTCAACAAGGGGTCGGTCATGATCCTGCCGCCCGGCGTCAACAAGGCGAGCGGGCTCCAGGTCGCGCTCACCGAGCTCGGCCTGTCGCCGCACAACGTCGTGGGCGTCGGTGACGCGGAGAACGATCACGCGCTGCTGACCGCTTGCGAGTGCGGCGTCGCGGTCGCGAACGCGCTGCCGTCCCTCAAGCAGACCGCGGACTTCGTCACCGAGCACCATCACGGGATGGGTGTCAGCGAGCTGGTCGAGCACCTGATCGCGAACGACCTGATCACCCGCGCCAACCGCCTCAAGCGGCACCGCGTGCTGCTCGGCCGTCACGGCGATCGCGAGATCAGCATCGATCCGTACTCGGCCAACATCATGGTCTGCGGCACGTCGGGCAGCGGCAAGTCGACCCTGACGACCGGCCTGCTCGAGCGCCTGTGCAAGCACGGCTATCAGTTCGCGATCGTCGATCCCGAGGGTGATTACGCGAGCGTCGAGATCGCGGTCGTGCTCGGCAGCCACAAGCGGGCGCCCCTCGTCGAGGAGGTCATGGACGTGCTGCGCGATGCGCAGGACAACTGCGTCGTCAACATGCTCGGCGTCTCCGTCGAGCATCGACCGGAGTTCTTCGCGCAGCTACTCCCCGCGATCGGCGATCTGCGCGCGCGCACCGGGCGGCCGCACTGGCTCGTGATCGACGAGGCGCATCACATGCTGCCGGCCTCCTGGCAGCCCGCCGAGGAGATGACGCTGCGCGCTCACGGCACCGTCTACATCACCGTGCATCCCGGCAGCGTCGCCGGTGGCATCCTCTCGACGATCGACACGGTGCTCGCCGTGGGTGAGCATCCCGAGCAGACGCTGCGCGAGTTTGCCGAGGTCGCAGGTCTGACCCTCCCGCCGGTGGCTCCGATCGAGAAGCTCGCGCCGGGTCACACCATGTACTGGAAGATCGGCGAGAACCCGATCGAGGTCGTGACCGAGAAGCCGAAGATGGAGCGGACCCGGCACTCGCGGAAGTACACCGAGGGCAACCTCGGCCACGACCGCAGCTTCTTCTTCCGCGGGGCCGACGGTCGGCTGAACCTCAAGGCTCACAACCTCCAGCTGTTCATCCAGATCGGCATCGGTGTCGATGACGAGACCTGGCTGTTCCATCTCCGCAAGGGCGAGTACTCGCGGTGGATTCGCACCGAGGTCAAGGACGGCGAGCTCAGCGACGAGATCGCACGGATCGAGGCCGACACCGCGGTCTCCGCCGCCGCCAGCCGCGAGGCGATCAAGGCCGCGATCGACAAGCGCTACACGCTGCCCTCCGACAAGCCGAGCGGGCTCGTCGATTAGCTCACACGCGCCGGAACAGCAGCGAGTGATTGTTCGCGGGCATCGCGACCACGCCGCGCATCACGAGGCCGTGCTCGCCCGCCGCCGCGCCGAGCTCGCGAACCTCGCGTACACCCCAGCGCGGATCACGGGAGCGCAGCGAGCGGTCGAAGTCCTCATTCGAGGGCGCGGTCGTGCCGTCGAACCGATACGGACCGTAGAGGTAGAGCAGGGCGCCCGGCGCGAGCAGGCGACCGGCGCCGGCGAACAGCGCGAGTGCTGCTTCCCACGGCGCGATGTGGATCATGTTGATGCACATGATCACGTCGGCAGCGTCGACGGGCCACGGCATCTCGGTGACGTCGAGCCGCACGGGTGGGAGCAGGTTCGGCAGCGCGAGCTCGTCGCGCCATGCAGCGATGCTGGCGAGCGAGGTCGGGTCGGGATCCGTGGGCTGCCAGGTCAGATCCGGAAACGCCGACGCGAAGGCACATGCGTGCTGACCGGTTCCGCTCGCGATCTCGAGCACGGTTCCGGTCGCCGGCAGCTCGCGCGCGAGCACCTCGCGGATCGGCTCGTGATTGCGCTCGAACGCCGGCGCGTGCTTCTTCACAGGCGCGCCAGGTAGCAGCGCTCGATCGCCCCCAGCCCGCTCTCCGCGATCCTGCCACCGAGGGCAGGGCGCTCGTCGATCTTCTCGACCGTCGTGTACAGCGAGCGGACCTCGGCCTCGAGCACCGCATGCGGAGGGCCCTCGAACCTGTCCTGCGGGTACTCGAGCGTGACCAGCAAGGTCGGCGTGCGGGGCGGCACCAGCAGGTGGAGGTGGTCGATGTAGCGGCGCCGCATCGCCGGTGGCAGCGCGATCAGCGCGGCGCGGTCGTAGATCGCATCGATCGCTCCGACGTCGGCGCTCGAGATCGCGAACAGATCGCCCGCGAAGATCGTGACCACGTCGCAGCTGTACTGCGTGATCGGTCCACGTCGCTCGACCGTCGGGGTCATCGCATGCTCCGCGAAGAACGACTTGACCGCGTCCTCCACGAGCTCGATGCCGATCACCTGATGGTGGCGAGCAGCGAGGTAGGCGAGATCCTCGGCCTTCCCGCACAGCGGGACCAGCACGCGCCGGCGATCGGCGATCCTTGTGCCGTGACGCTCGAGGAAGTCATTCGGCCTGCCCTCGTGGAAGCCGATCTTGCCTTCGCTCCAGCGATCCTTCCAGAACTCGGGCTGCATCGCGACTGACGCTAGCACGCAGCGCGGATGCGCGCCGAGACCACGGGGACGACCCACAGGGCGAAGCCATCGGGGTCGCGGATGCACTCGATCATCGCCTCGAAGTGGTCGCGAACCTTGGCCTCGGGCCAGCCGAGGTGCTGCGCGAGCACGTCGGTGTAGCCGTCGCGCCAGGCCTCGAACACCGACGCGAACGTCGCGCGAGGGACCCGCAGCGTGTCGACCGCGACGTAGTCGATCCGGATGTCCTCGACGGGGAGTGCGCGCAGGTGGTGGTAGATGTTGCGGCCGATGTGGAGATCGGTGCCGGTCGCGGCGCTGTAGGCGCGTGGTGCGGCGTGCCAGAACGCGGCGACATCGAGGCGGGTCGGCGCGGCGTGGATCATGTCGTAGTCCTCGGGGATCACGTGCAACACGCCGCCGGGCCGGGTGACGCGCACCATCTCCGCGAGCACGCGCTCGGGATGTGGGATCGCCTGCAGCATGTGTCGGCACACGACCAGGTCGAACGACGCTGCCGCGAACGGCAGCTCGAACGCATCCGCCTGGCGAAACGTCACGCGCTCCGCCAGCTGCGGGTAGCGTGCACGCGCGAGCTCGAGGTGGGCCTCGATCAGATCGACGCCCGTGATCGTCGCGGTCGGGAACACCTCCGCGAGCCGCGACGTGATCTCGCCGGTGCCACAACCCACGTCGAGGATCGTCGGATTCGCGGGCACCGGATGGCCGCGCATGATCGGCAGCTCCTGCGGCCAGATCGCCTCGGCCTGCGCGGCGAGGTTGCGAACCATCGACTCGTCCGCCATCTGCTCGGCCTGCGGATTGCGATCCATCGCGGTAACCCTATCAGTCCACGGCGAGCAGATCCGATTCGAACGCAAACCCGAGCAACAGGTATGGGAACGCGCGGCTCGTGGCGCTCGCCGTCACCGGAAGGAGTGCCACCGCAAGACCCACGACGAATGCGCGCATACGCCGCGCATCCTACCTGCGAAGTTCACGGAGGCTGCTCCCGCCCTTCCGCAGAACGAAAGCGCCGGCTCGCGCGTTGGAACGCAGATGAAGCGCGTCCTCCTGGTTCTGCTGATCGCCCTCGTCCTCGCGCCCCTCGCGGCCGCCAGCACGAGCACGCAGGTCGACGTCAGCGGCCCTTACGGGAGCAACTGGGACGACGTGCACCTCCAGCAACGCGGTCGCCACGTCACCGGCAGCTATGTGTGCTGCGGTGGCGGGACGATCGACGGCACCATCGAAGGTCGCACGGTGCGCTATCGCTGGAGGCAACCCGGCGGCGAGGGCCGGGGCATATGGACCCTCGGAGACGGGAGTCTCGAGGGTACGTGGGGAGTGGGGAACGACGAGGACGACGGCGGTCGCTGGGACCTGACTCGCGATACGGGGGGCGACGCGACCCTCGCGGAGTGAGAAGGACCCTGCTCCCGGAAGCGGCTTACGCCGTTTCCTTGGTCGCGCTGTTCTTCAGCTCCGTAACCTCGTTACGGACGGTCTGAGCAAACGCCTTCAGCTCCTGCATCGCGTTACGAACGCGGGTGCCAGCAGCCTTGTTGCCGTCCTTGTAGAACTTCTCGAAGTCCGAAGCCATGCCCGCAACGAGCTGCTGGAGCTCGGCGTAACGGCCCGTGGCAGTGCCCGTGTTGGCGGAGTCGTCGTTGGTGGTCATCTCGTTTTGGGTCTCCATTAGGGTGGCTACCTTGCCCCATCTGTATGACATCTGCACGTGAACCGGGCTCTACGTACAATTACAGATAGTTGCACAACCGCGAATCGGGCACCCCATGACTCGATCCGCGTTTTCGGGCCCTCTGAGAGCCCTCGAGCTACTTGCGACGGACGCGATGCAGGCCGCGTGGACGCTGCGGTACCGCCTTGCCGGTAGTGATGCAGCCACCCGGAACGGCGCACGCGCTGTCCTCCGGGAGCAGAGCGGCGACGCTCTTCAGGCTGATGTGCGCGTGGTGATGATGGAAGTAGTACCAGCCCTGCCCACCGTCGGTGGTCTCGTACGCGAGCACGGCGTTGTTGCAGGCCGCTGCGCTCAGCCACCCGTCGGCGCAGAGCTGATCCATCGCCGACAGGATCAGCGGGCCGGCCTGGCCATCGACGCCGATCACCCGCGTGCGCGGGCTCTCGAACGCGCTCCCGAGGAACAGCGCCGTGCGCCACACGTCGAGCTTGTCGGGAGCCGCCACGCAGTGCTGCGCGTCCTGCGTCCCGCTCATGTGGTTGCAGATCGGGCGCAGGCGATTGTTGGCCGTTCCGGTCTGGTAGTAGCCGAGGTCGATGTCGTTGCCGTTGACGTGCGTGCCCGCGGGGTGACCCGGGCTGTTGATCGACGTGCCGGGGATCGCGCCGTTGGCCTCGCTCATGTCGCCGAGCCCGAGCGTGCCGCCGTTGCCGGTGGTCCACGCGGCCGCCTTGCAGGCGGTGAACGAGGTCGCGTACGAGATCAGCATCATCAGGTCCTTGCGGAGATAGCTGCGGTACTGGTTCGCGGCGGTCTCACCATTGATCGCGTAGTCGTCCCACGCGGTGTTCGCGCGCGGGTTGAACGAGACGAGCTGGCCGCAGGTCGCGCCCGTGCAGTCGCGGGTCGGCAGCCCGGTGCATGCGGGGCCAGGGCCCGCGCCGGGGCCGCCACCGGTCATCACATCGGGAACGCACTCACCGCCGACGCAGCGGTTGCCGGTGCCGCACGAGGTCTCGGTACACGAGCACGCGGTGCCGCACGTCGCATCGCAGTTGCTCTCGGCCGCGGGAGCGCACGAGCCATCCCCGTCGCACGCCCCGGTGGGGCCGCAGGTGTGAGCGGCGCAATCGGGCCAGCACAGCGGGCCGGCATCGCTCCCGTCGAGGGTCCAGCAGCGCGAGCCCGCGGGGCACTCGGCCGTCGAGCCGCCCGAGGCGCACGCCCCTGAGGCCTTGGTCATGCACACGCCGTAGATGCAGACGCCGTCGTGGGCTCCGTCATCGGCGCAATCGGCGTCGCACGAGCACTCGCCACCCGGGGCGACCGCGGTCGTCGATGGCGGCGCATCGATCTGCGAGCCGATGGGCGCGTCGCGCGCCGGCGTCTCGGTGCCGTCGCCTCCCCCCTCACCATGGTTTCCGCTCGCTGCGGGACCACACGCTGCCACCGCCGCCACCACCCAGAAAATCACTGTGCGCACGGCCGCCACGTACCCCGGGGCGCCGCGGAGCGTCAACGACTGTCTGGCTTGATGTTCGTTCACACGGCGGAGCTTGAGAACCGCGAACGCGTACGGCTAAGGTCCGCTGCTCGTGACGCCGACATCTCCACCATCAGAGCTCCCCGCGGCAACGGTGGTCTCGGGCGTGAGCCCTCAGGTGCCGCCGCCCGACGCAGGTGATTCGATCGAGGAGGCGCGCTGGCTGCGCGAGGTCTACCAGCCCGACGCGCCGAACCTGACGGTGCGCGCCGTGATCGTCGGCATCCTGATCGGCGGCGTGATGTCGGCGTCGAACATCTACGTGTTCTTCAAGACCGGCTGGAGCCTCGGCGTCACGCTGACCGCGTGCATCCTCGCCTTCGCGACGTTCGCCGGTCTGCACAAGCTCGGCCTGATCAAGCGCCCGCTCGGCGTGCTCGAGAACAACGCGCTGACCACCGTCGCCTCGGGTGCCGGGTACATGACGGCCGGTGGCAACGCGGCGGCGTTCGGCGCGCTGCTGATGGTGACCACGGTGCGCCCGAACCAGATCGGGATGATCGCGTGGTTCGGGATCATCGCCGCGCTCGGCGTGTTCGCAGCGATCCCGATCAAGCGTCAGCTGATCAACAAGGAAGCGCTCCCGTTTCCGACCGGCACCGCGACCGCGGAGACCATCCGCACGATGCATCTCGCCGGCGAGGGCAAGGGCACCGGTGCCGCCAAGGCGCTCGCGATCTCCGCTGCGATCGGTGGCCTGCTCGCGCTGCTGCGCGATCTGTGGAAGGTGATCCCGGCGACGTTCAACCCACCGTTCCAGATCATGGGTCATGCGGCGGTGAAGTGGACGATCGCGCTGAAGACCGAGGTCGTGCTGCTCGGCGCGGGCATGCTGATCTCGTTCCGCACCGGGTGGTCGCTGCTGGTCGGCGCCGTGATCAATTACGCGATCATCGCGCCGGCGCTGTTCGAGCGCGATCTGGTCAAGCAGATGGGCGACAAGCCGGTCAGCTACGCGGGCATCATCGACTGGACGCTGTGGCCGGGTGCCGCGATCCTCGTCGGTGCGGGGCTGACCTCGTTCGCGCTCGACTGGCGCAGCCTCGGGCGTGCGTTCTCCGGCATCGGGGGGATGCTCAACAAGAAGACGCGTGCGAGCCAGGGCACCGGCATCGGTGCGGTCGAGGCCCCCGAGTGGTGGTTCCCGGTCGGTTGCTTGCTGCTGACGCCCCCGATCGTCGCGCTGATGTACCTGATGTTCGACATCCCGCTGTACGCAGCGGTGTTCGCGGTCCCGCTCGCCGTGCTGATGGGCTTCATCGCCGCGCGGGTCACCGGCGAGACCGACGTCACGCCGACCAAGGCGCTCGGCCCGGTCACCCAGATGATCTACGGCGCGATCACGCCGGGAAACCTGACCGGCAACATCATGTCGGCGAACGTCACCGGCGGCATCGGTCTGCACGCGGCGGATCTGCTGACCACGCTCAAGACCGGCTGGCTGCTCGGGGCCAAGCCGCGCCACCAGGTCTACGCGCAGCTGTTCGGTGTGCTCGCAGGCGCGGCGATCATCGTGCCGCTGTTCGATCTGCTGATCGATCCGGCGACGCTCGGCGGTGATGACTGGCCGGCTCCGTCGTGCGTGGTGTGGGCGAACGTGTCGAAGGCGTTCGTCGGCGGGATCGATGCGCTCCACGAGTCGAAGCAGATCGCGATCCTGATCGGCCTGCTCGCCGGCATCGGGCTCGCGATCGTCGAGAAGTACGCACCGAAGCACATCAAGGCGTTCGTGCCGTCGCCGTTCGGGATCGGGCTCGCGATGGTCGTGCCGTTCTCGAATAGCCTCGTGATGTTCATGGGCGCCGCGCTCGCCGAGGTGGTCCGCCGCAAGTATCCGCGGTTCGATCCGTACATCGTGCCGATCGCCTCGGGGCTGATCGCAGGTGAGAGCCTGATCGGCATCGGGATCACGATCGCGACCGCCTGACGCTGCGCTCGTGTTATCAGCGCGGGATGCGTCTCGTGCTCCTGTCCGTGATCCTGGTCAGCGTCGTCGGTTGCAAGTCGTCGCCGAAGCGCGAGGTCAACGAGGCCTCGGCGACGCCAGCGTCGTCGGCGATGGCGTCTCAGGATCGCCAGATCCAGGCAATGGCGTCGTTCGAGATGAACGGCTTCACGCTGACCGGGGCGGAGTACTGGCCCTACGCCGGGACCGAGGACATCAAGTATCCCCAGGAGGTCCTGTGGGGGTTCTATCCAAAGCAGGGCGAGGTGCCGCCGGGGGAGACCGACAAGAACCCCGCGAGTGCGAGCGAGCAGGCGATCGCGTGCGCGACCACGGCGTACGCACAGCTCCAGCGATTTCTCGCACAGCCGCCGGCGAAGCTTCAGCGGATCATCGAGCTCGGCAAGATCTCGGGAGATGTCGTGCCGCGGTTCTATCTGTGGACCAACGACTATCAGCGCGCGGCGACGCCGTACCCGCCGGGCGTGCGCGAGGCGCGGCTGTGGTTCTGGAAGCGCAAGCAACCAGAGCCGCCGAAGCCGCCGGGCTACTGGAAGTGGGAGTCCGTGCTGACGCAGCGTGGAGAGTGCCTCACGCCGCCGCCGGCCCAGATCGAGACCTACCTGACGACGATGCTCGACGAGATGGAACGCGCACACAGCACGCCGAAGCGTTGATCGACTACAGTTCCGTCGTGGTTCGCGCTGCTGTCTGTACGCTGCTGGTCGCTCTGTCCGCGTGCAAGGAGCGGCGCGAGCCGGTGCCCGCCCCGCCGACCGGATCTGGGTCGTCGGGATCCGCCACGCCAGCCGTCGCCTCGCGCCGCGATCCGCACTCGCTGTCGAACCCCGAGCAGATCGTCGTCACCCACCTGTCGCTTCACCTCTCCGTCGACTTCACGACGAAGATCCTCACCGGCAAGGCGCGGCTGACGCTCGCGAAGCGCGAGCCGAGCGCATCGACTGTGATCCTCGATACCGACGGTCTCTCGATCGACACGGTCACCGATTGCACGACCGCCCAGCCGGTCCCGTCGACGACAGCGCCTGTCGTGAAGCGACTCGGGCAGGCGCTGACGATCACACCGGCGAGTGACTGCGTGGCGATCGCATACCGCACCTCGCCCGCTGCGAAGGCACTGCTGTGGGTCGACCCCGCGGGCACCGCGGGCAAGAAGCAGCCGATGCTGTTCACCCAGTCCCAGGCGATCCTCGCGCGGACGTGGATCCCGCTGCAGGACACGCCCGGCGTGCGGTTCACGTACGACGCGACGATCGTCGTCCCCCAGGGCGTGCGCCCGGTGATGAGTGCGGAGAATCCGAGTGCGCCGCTCGCGAATGGATCGTGGGAGTTCCGGATGACCCAGCCGATCCCGTCGTACCTGATGGCGCTCGCGGTCGGTGACCTCGCGTTCCAGCCGATCGGCGAGCGCACCGGCGTCTACGCGGAGCCATCGATCGTCGAGGCCGCTGCCCGCGAGTTCGCCGAGGTCGACGCGATGATCGCCGCTGCGGAGAAGCTGTACGGCCCGTATCGCTGGGGCCGCTACGACATCCTGGTGTTGCCGCCGAGCTTTCCATTCGGGGGCATGGAGAACCCGCGGTTGACGTTCCTGACACCGACGGTGATCACGGGTGATCGCGCGCTCGTCGGATTGATCGCGCACGAGCTCGCGCACTCGTGGTCGGGAAACCTCGTCACCAACTCGACGTGGAACGACACCTGGCTCAACGAGGGCTTCACCACCTACGTCGAGCGCCGGATCATGGAGGCGCTGCGCGGTACCGAGCACGCCGAGATGGCGTGGGCGAACGGCCGCAAGGATCTCGACAAGGCGCTCGCGGAGATGGGCCGCACCAATCTCGATTCGCGGCTGGCGCTCGACTGGGGAACCGAGCGCGATCCCGACGACATCGTGTCGGAGATCGCCTACGACAAGGGCGCGCTGCTGCTCCACGCGATGGAGCTCGCGTTCGGTCGCGACACATTCGATGCCTTCCTCCGCGCGCGTTTCGATCGCCTCGCGTTCCAGTCGTCCGACACAAAGACGTTCGAGGCCGACGCCGCACCGCTGTTCAAGGCCAAGGATCCAGGCTGGACGCTCGCCGAGTGGCTGCATCAGCCGGGGCTTCCCGCGACCGCACCACCGACGACGTCTGCGCGGCTCGCTGCGCTCGAGGCCGAGGCTGTCGCGTTCGCGACAACGGGGACGCTACCGGCGGCAAAGGACTGGAAGACGACCGAATGGCTCGCCTTCCTCGGCGGGATGCCCAAGGACACCACGCGCGAGCGGCTGCTCGCCCTCGATGCGACGTACAAGCTGACGGCCTCGACCAACGCGCTGATCGCGATGAGCTGGCTCCCGGTGCTGATCCAGGCCGACGTGCGGGAAGCCGCGCCGACGGTCGATGCGTATCTGGTGCGCGTCGGTCGGCGCTGGCTCGTGCGCACGGTGTACACGGCGATGATCGCGAAGAACGATTTCTGGCGGGCGCATGCGGCGGCCGTGTTCGAGAAGGCCAAGGCCGGTTATCACCCGGTGACCCGCGACACGATCGCGGAGATGCTCGCGCCGACCAAGCCCGCGGATCGCTGAACGTCGTCGTCAGGGCGTCTTGGTCGTCAGCGAGTCGACCGCGTGCACCGGCGGATTCGCACCGTTGATCAGGTGCTTGATCGCGCCGAGCACGAGCCGCTGCTGCTCGAGCATGCTCTTGCCGGCGAACGCCGTGGACACGACGCCGATCCGCCAGTGACCGCCGCCGCCGGAGACCTCCACCGCGGCGTCAGGCATCTTGTCCTTGATCGCGGTCGTGATCGCTTCCTCGATGGAGCCAACGAAGTCTGTCGCGTGGTCGCTCATGCCCTTCGTTCGCATGGAACCCCGCGCGATACAAGGTAGGTTCTGTCCCGTGGCACGGAGAATCCCGCGTGGCGCCCTCAGCGTCGGTCTTCCGTGCGTCGCGCAACGCAAGGACTACACCTGTGGCGCCGCTGCGGTCCTCGCCGTGAGCGCGTACTACGGCGTCGGGCCAGCCACGGAAGACGCGGTCGTCCGCGACATGGGGTTTGGCCCCGAGGGCAGCGACCCCGCACACCTGATCAAGGCGCTGCGTCGCTACGGCCTCCGCCATGCCGAAACCCGCGGGATGATGGACGGCGAGCTCCGGGCTCGGCTCGATCGCGGGCACCCGGTGATCCTGATGCTGCAGGCGTGGGGCGAGCTGTCATCGTATCGCCACGCGTGGTCCGACGGCCACTGGGTCGTCGCGATCGGTCACGATGCGCGCGGGCTGTACCTCGAGGATCCGCTGATCGAGAGCGCCCGCGGGTTTCTGTCATGGCCCGCGCTCGCCGAGCGCTGGCACGATCTCGAGGGCCGAACCCGACGACGCGTGCATCGCTACGGTCTCGCGGTGTGGAGCCCGCGCGCGCGAGCTCAGCTGGCGATCCACTGCGACACGATCATCAACGTCGCGTAGCGCCCGATCCGGCCGAAGAACGTGAGCGCCGTGAACGGCCAGAACTTCATGTGCATCAGCGGGGCGGCGACGAAGGCGAGCAAGTACATCGGCGGCAGGCCGACGGTCGCCGCGAGAAACATGATCAGCTTCGGTCGCTTGTTCCAGCGATCGATCCGCGCGCGCGCCTTCTCGATCCGGTCCTTGACCCTGCCGCGAGGCAGCTCGAGCGCGCCGATGCCGGCGTAGTAGCAGATGGTCTTCGCGATCTGGTGGCCGACCGCGCCGAGCAGCACGAGCAGGACCACGGCCAGTGGCGTCGGCAACGTGTACGCCGAGATCCCGACGAGGAACAGCTCGATGCTGACCACCGGGAACATGCCGGCGATGAACCCGATCGCGAGGGCGCCACCGTACAAGCCAAACGTCGACAGCAGGCTCTCGGTCACGTCGGTACAGAGTATCAGCGGCGGAGGAGCGCGAGGGCGACTGCGATGGCAGCGAGCGGCAGGATGATCAGGGCGAGCCAGCCGAGCAGGCCCAGCCACGCCGGCCGGAGGGTCGCGCCGCCGCGCCGCACACAGCTCGTGCAGATCGCGAAGGTCGTCGCTCCACCCTCGGTGAGCTCGCAGCAGTCACCACAGATCGCGGCCTTGCACCGTGCGCAGGGGCCGACCGCGGGCTTCTCGCATAGCTTGCACCGGGACACCGGTCGGCCGTCTCCGACCGGGATCAGCGACGACACGCGTGTCAGCCCCCGTTCGAGATCGTGATGTGGGTCAGCCCCGGGATCCCGAAGAAGTCGACGTCGGTGATACTCGGCTCGAACATCTCGATGACCTCGCGCGCCACGCCCTGGTCGACGTGGAAGGTGTCGAGCCCCTGGATGGGGAACGGTGCATCGCCGGTCATCGGCTCGAAGATCCGCATGCCGGGGACGTCGGGAAACACGATCGTGAACGTGTTGCCGGTCGGGACGATGCGCGATGGGGGCGCGATCAACCGCCACGTCACGTTCATGTTGCCCCGTCCGTACTGGGCGACGGCGGTCACGAAGCTCGGCGTCGCCACGTTCGGCACCCCGGACGGGGTGATCGTGCTCCACGTCAGCTTCCCGCTCGTGGGGTCGAACGAGGCCGGAGAATTCCACCGAAGGATCACGCCGTCGAGATCGCGACGGAACATCGCCGTGCCCGTGGGCACGCGTTCGTGCACCACCCGAGGACGAGCGTGACGAACCCCACGACGACCGATCGGCAATCCACGAGGTGAGTATCCGATCGAGTCGAGGCGCGTGATCAGGGGACGGTGTACTTCGGCGTCGACAGGACAGGTGGCGCCACGGTGAGCTGTCCGTTGATACGGATCCGACCGACACCGCCCCCGCCACCGCCGCCCGAGGTCGCCGGATTCGCGCTGTCCGTCCCCGTCTTACCGAGCTGTCCGACCTCGGCATCGAGCATGGCGGTCGCTCCGGCACCACCCGAGGACGAGGCGGGCGTCCCGTTCGGGCTCTCGCCGCCACCGAGTGCTGCCACCCCGCTGCACAGCCCGATCTGACCCTGACCGGTGGCGATGCTGATTCCGGTTGCTCCGCCACCGCCGTTCGCACACAGGCGCGCGCCCGACACGAGGTCGACCATCGCGGCCTCGAGCAAGATCGCACCGCCCGCGCCGCCACCACCACCCCCGCCGGGCGTACCGACCGCGCCACCGCCCCCCGGTGCGTTGATCATGCCCGCGATGGTCAGCCGCAGTCGGGCCGAGATCTGGATCGCTCCGCCGCCCGCACCGGGACGACCGCCCATGGAGCCTGGGTTCGGCGTCGTTCCGCCCTGCCCACCGGGACAGCCGGGGCGCAGCGGACTGAGTCGTCGCGCATCGATCGCGTTCGAGACGTTGCCGCCTGTTCCGCCGATCCCGCCGCCAGCGACCGGCGGCGGAGACGCGCCACCATTGCCGCCCACTTGACCCGCGGTCGTGTGGTCGTTCGGTCCGAAGCCACCGCCGCCGCCACCACCGGCACCCGCCTGCGTCGTCACCGAGCCGCCATTGCTACCCGACGTCGGGCACGCGAACCCGCCGACCACCGTCGGCTGGATCTCGATCGAGCCGGCGATCAACGCGGTGCCATTGACGAGGATCGTCAGCGGACGAGCACCGATGACCTGCAGCCCGCCCTGGGCGCTGAGGGTGACGTCTCCGACCGTGACGAGGGCGACCTGCGGCACCTGGGGCACCGCGGTGGTCTGATCGTTCTGGCTGATCAGTGGAAACGGCACGGTCTGGTTGTTCAGCCGCACGGTCAGCATGTCGGTGTCGATCGTCCACACCTCGCCATCGCGGATGTTCCAGGGAGCGGTCACCTGATCCGCGCGCAGCGCACACGGATCGACGTTCGTGGCCGCCGGCCACCCGCAGGACGAATCCGGCGGGGCGTCGGCGATCGGGCCCCCGTCACCGCCGCACATCTCGGTGGCCGAGGACGCACACATCCCCTGCGCGTTGCACGTCAGGCCGCTCGGGCACGTCGCGCCGTTGCACACGTAACGGCACGGCTCGACCGACGGCGAGTAACAGCCGGCGCCGAGCAGGACCGCGAGGAGGAGGTGAAGGCGATGCATGTCAGGGCATCGTCGAGCTGGACGGCGTCTGGGAGAACGTGAAGTGATCGATCGTCGGGACATAGGAGGTGATCTCGAACCGGCGCTGTTCGAACAGCTCGATCACCCGGTGCACCGCGGTGTCGGCGACGTGCATCGTGATCGCATGGTCGACGGTGATCTGGTCGTTCGGCGTCAGCTCGAGCCCCCGCATGCCCGGAACGACGGGGAAGGGGAGGGTCGCCATCGTGATTCCGTTGAGCACGGTCGTGGTCACGAACGTGCCCGGCGCGATCACGCGCCAGACCACGCGAGCCGTGCCGCGGGTGAAGCCGAGCTCGGCCATCACGATGTTCGGGGTCGCGACGGTGGTCAGTCCTTGCGGCTCGAGCGCGAGCCAGCTGAGCGTGCCGGCGGCCCGATCGAACGTGGCGTTACCCGTCCACGGGATCAGGATCCCGTCGAGGTTGCGCGTGTAGCTGGTCGCGCCTGCGGCGAGCCGCTGGATCACCGTCTGTGTGCCGTTCGGGAGCCTCGGATCGACGCCGGGGACGGCCGTCTGCACCGTGTAGCTCATGCCGGGCGGCGCACGCCACGGCGAGATCGGCGTACCTGAATCGATGGTCGTCGACGAGAACGTCGCGGTCGAGGGAACCGCCGGCGTGATCCAGCCGCCGATCGAGCTGGTCAACGTCGAGCTGTTCGTCGGCTTTCCCGTGATCGTGGCCGGGACCTGGATCGACGATTGCCAGGTGGCTGGCATGACCACCGACGATCCGGTTTGCCCACCGAGGACGACGGACATCGGTGGGGGATTTGTATTCTGCGGTCCCGCGAACACGACCACGTCGAACGTCGTGCATCGCGTCGGGATCTGGACGTCGAAGCTCGTGACGCCGCCGGGGACCGTGGTAGGTGGCGCGACGCAGCTCGTGCGGATCTCGTACTGGTTGGCGGCCGCGGACGGCGTCCACTTGATGTTGACGGAGCGCGTCCGCGCATCGGGATCCGGCTGCGAGACGAGGTGCGCACCGCCCCACAGATCGAGGTACGTCGTCGCGTAGAGCACGTCCCCGGCCGCGGCGTCGGACACCGCGCGGAGCACGGTGGCGCTGCTGCCGGCGACCGCGTCGCTGGTCACGATGCCATCGGGGCCCGTGACCTTCTCCTCGATCTGCGCGCCGGCGCGATCGGCGAGCACGACGACCGCACCCTTGAGCGGCACCCCGGTTCGATCGAGCACCTCGATGGTGATCTTCGTCTCGTCGGCATCCGCCGGTGCATCGACCGGCAACGAGTCACACTGCGCGGTCGCCGACGACGCGCAGAATCCTTGCTCGTTGCATGCGAGCCCGTTCGGGCACTGCTGGTGGTTGCACTGCAGCTGGCACGCTTCGACGCTCGGTCGATAGCAGCCACCGCCGAGCGCACTTGCGATCAGAGCCGCGAGGATAGCGCGCATGGAAGCGGGGATCAGAACTCGCTCGCCCACGTCAACGAGGCGCCGTCGTGCGTCGGGATCAGAGCGACGCTGCTGCTCTCCGAGCTCTTCTTCGCGCCGAGGAAGTAGAGGACGCCTCCGGTGATCACCGCTGCGCCACCGATCGCGAAGAACAGCTTCGCGTTCTTCGAGGCCTTCTCGCCGCGGTCCTCGATGCCGGGTTCCCACACGCTGCCGGGCGGGAGCTTCTCGGCGTCCCCGGCCGCCGAGCTCGCACGCAGGCCGAACACGACGCCCGCGCCGACCGCGATCAAGCCCACGCCACCGACGGCGATACCGGCGATCTTCAGACCGCCGCCGCGCTTGCCGGGTTCGTCGGTGCCGATCACAGGTCCGGGGATCGGGTCCGGCGCAGTCTTCACCGGCTCGATCTTCACGGGCTCGGTCTTCACGGGCTCGGTCTTCACGGGCTCGGTCTTCACCGGCTCGGTCTTCACCGGCTCGGTCTTCACCGGCTCGGTCTTGACCGGACCGGTCGCCGCGCAGGTCACCATCTCGGCGATGAACTTGTCGACCTTGTCGATGTTCCTCTCCTTGGGGAAGTTGCGCTTGAACGTCTTGTAGAAGCTCGCCGCGTTCGTGCAATCGCCCTTGAGGCGATAGGACTGCGCGATGTTGAACAAGGCCGGCGCATCGGCGCGGAGCCGGTACGCTTCCTTGAACTTCCCGATCGCCTGATCCCACTCCTGGAGATCGTAGAGACGTCGGCCTTCCGAGAGCGCTGCGTCAGCGGCAGCGTTCGGAGCCGGCTGCTGCGCGTGCGCGGAACCTGCGGCGAGCAACACCGCGAACATCATCGAGCCTCTGGTCACGGAGGTCCTCCCCATCACATCGGTGCGTCATCATCGCCCGTACCGGGCCGCTTCGGCGGCACCTTCGGCGTCTTCTTCGGGACCTTCTTGATCACCGGCTTCGTGGTGTCTGCCGGCTTGGTCGTGGTGTCGGCCGGCTTGGTCGTGTCGACCGCGGTGGTCGTGGTGTCGGCGGCCTCGACGACGTCGGCCGGCTTCGTGGTGTCGACCGGCGGGGTCGTGGTGTCGGCGGGCTTCACGACGTCGGCTGGCTTGGTCGTGTCGGGGCGCGCGACCGTCTTGTCGGTCGGCGGGTCCGCGGGCTTGACGGTCTCGGTCGCCGTGGCCGGCTCGGTCGTCGTGTCCTTGGCCTGGGTGCCGTTGCTCGACGTGCCGACCACGAGCGCAACACCGATCGCGGCGGCGACCACGGCACTGATGATGATCAGCGGCAGCTTCGACCTGCGGGGCGCGGTCGGCATCTGCGTGCCCATCACGCTCATCGTGCCGGGCATCGGCGTGTGCATCGAACCCTGCATGCCGGCACCGGTCTGGACCATGCCGGGCGTCATCTGCGGACCGATGCTCGACGGCGTCATCATCGGTGCGTACTGCGGAACGCCGGCGGCCGGGGTCGCGACGCGGCCGCCGTAGCTCGGTTGCGAGACGAACTGCAGCGCGCGCCGCATCTCCTCGCGGATCTGCGCCAGCGTCGGTCGGCTGCGCGCGTCTTTCGCGAGCATCGCCATCACGAGGCCGTCGAGCTCGGGCGGCAGGCCCGGGTTCTTCTGTCGCGCCGACGGGGGCTGCTCGAACAGGTGCTTCGCGATCATGTCCGCGGCGTTGTCGGCCGGGAACGGCAGCCAGCCCGTGAACATCTCGTAGGCGACGCAGCCGAGCGCGTAGATGTCCGTGCGGTGATCGACGGCCTGACCACGCGCCTGCTCCGGGGACATGTACGCCGGCGTGCCCATCAGGTTGCCGGTCCGCGTCCGCTCCATCCGACCGTCCTCGGCGAGGAGCTTCGCGATGCCGAAGTCGAGCAGCTTCACCTGGGCCGCGGAGCCCTTCACGTCGCACAGGTAGATGTTGTCGGGCTTGAGGTCGCGGTGGACGATGCCCTTCTCGTGCGCCGCTTCGAGCGCGACCGCGATCGTCTCGCAGAAGGCGAGCGCCTCGGGCAACGAGACGCGCACCTTGCGCAGCCGATCGCGGAGGCTCTCGCCACGCAGCCACTCCATGACGAAGTAGCAGCGGGCATCGGGCAGCGTGCCGAACGAGAAGATGTCGACGATGTTGGGGTGACCGATCTGGTTGACCGACCGCGCTTCCTGCACGAAGCGCTCGACCGCCTCGCGGTTCATGCTGAGCTCGGGGTGCAGGATCTTGATCGCCGCACGCTTCGCGATCACCGGATGGGTGGCCGAGTACACCTTGCCCATGCCGCCTTCGCCGATCTGCTGATCGACGCGGTACTCGCCGACCATGTCGCCGGGCTGCAGCTCCATGGGCTGCGCGGTCTGCGCGCGCGACAGACCGCCGGTGCTCACCGTCTCACCAACACCACTGACAAAGCCGGACGCACCGGGCCGCTCGGGTCCACCCATAGGGCACGTATGATAGCAGCACCCCCCGTTTCACAAGGCCTTTGGACCTGTGGGTCCGGTGCTCACATTCACGGTATCCTGTCTCCTCCGTATGTCCTCACCTGAGCTCCCGCAGCGAGCACGCGTCGTCATCGTCGGAGGCGGCATCATTGGCTGCTCGGTCGCCTACCACCTCGCACACATGGGCTGGACTGACGTCGTGCTCCTCGAGCGCGATCGCCTGACCTCGGGCACGACCTGGCACGCCGCCGGCCTGATGGTGACGTTCGGGTCGACGTCGGAGACCTCGACCGAGATGCGCAAGTACTCGTGCGACCTCTACGAGCGGCTCGAAGCCGAGACCGGGCAGAGCACGGGCTTTCGCCGCACCGGCTTCATCGAGGTCGCGTCGGACCCCGATCGGCTGGAGGAGTACCGCCGGGTCTCCGCGTTCAACCGGCTGATGGGCATCAACGTCCACGAGATCACGCCAGCCCAGGTCAAGGATCTGTTCCCGCTCGCGAAGACCGACGATCTGCTCGCCGGGTTCTACGTCAAGGAGGACGGTCGCGCGGATCCCGTGGGCGTGACCATGGCGCTGGCGAAGGGGGCGCGGCAGCAGGGCGCGAAGCTGTTCGAGAACGTCCCGGTGATCGGCATCAACACCAGGAACGGCGCGGTCACCGGCGTGAAGACCGCGTATGGCGATATCGAGGCCGAGTACGTCGTCAACTGCGCCGGGATCTGGGCGCGGCAGCTCGGCGCGCAGGTCGGCGTCAGCATCCCGCTCCAGGCCGCCGAGCACTACTACCTGATCACGGAGCGGATCCCGGAGCTGTCGAAGGACTGGCCCGTCCTCGAGGACCCGAGCTCGTATGTCTACTTCCGCGAGGAGGTGGGCGGCCTGATGATCGGCCTGTTCGAGCCCGTGTGCGCACCGTGGAACGTGCGCGGGATTCCCGAGGACTTCTCGTTCGGCGAGATCCAGCCCGACTGGGATCGCATGGGGCCGTACGTCGAGAAGGCGATGGCGCGCGTTCCGATCTCGATGACCGCAGGCGTGAAGAAGTTCTTCTGCGGTCCGGAGAGCTTCACGCCGGATCTCAAGCCGATCGTCGGCGAGGCGCCCGAGCTGAAGAACTACTTCGTGTGCGCAGGGCTCAACTCGATCGGCATCCTCACCGGCGGTGGAATGGGCCGCGTGATGGCGCACTGGATCATCAACGGCCGCCCCGACGTCGACGTCACCTCGATGGACATCGATCGGCTCCACGCCTACCAGAGCAACCCCGAGTACCGCCGCACGCGGACGGTCGAGTCGCTCGGCATGGTCTACAAGTGCCACTACCCGACGCACACGATGCTGACCGCGCGTGGCGCGAAGAAGTCTCCGTTCTACGATCGGCTTGCTGCCCGCGGCGCGTACTTCCGTGATGTCAGCGGCTGGGAAGGCGCGGACTGGTACAAGCCCGAGCAGCCGACGATCGAGCAGCACTCGTGGGGCCGCCAGCACTGGTTCCTGACCTGGGAAGCCGAGCATCGGGCTGCCCGCGAGGGCGTGATCCTGATGGACATGTCGTTCATGTCGAAGTTCCTCGTCGAGGGACGCGACGCGGGCCGGCTGCTCAATCACATCTCGGCGAACCAGGTCGACGGTGCGTCGGGCCAGATCACGTACACCCAGTGGCTCGACGAGACGGGCAAGCTGCAGGCCGACCTGACCGTCGCCAAGCTCGCAGACGACAAGTTCTGGGTCGTCGCGTCGGATACCGCGCATCGCCACGTCGAGACCTGGATGAAGCGCCGGATCGGCGACTCGCACGTCCACGTCGCCGACATGACGGGCGCCTACGCGCAGATCAACATCCAGGGTCCGCGGTCGCGCGAGCTGATGCAGCTCGTGACCAGCGTCGACGTGAGTAACGACGCCTTCCCGTTCCGCGCGGCCCGCGACATCGACATCGGGTTCGCGCGCGTGCTGTGCATCCGCATCACGTACCTCGGCGAGCTCGGCTACGAGCTGTACATTCCCGTCGAGCAGGCGCTGCACGTCTACGATCGGATCGTCGAGGCCGGTACCCAGGTCGGTCTCGTCCACGCGGGCCTCAAGACGCTCGCGAGCTGCCGGATGGAGAAGGGCTATCGTGACTACGGCCACGACATCGACAACACCGACTCGGTGCTCGATGCCGGGCTCGGGTTCGCGGTCGATCTCAAGAAGCCGGATGGCTTCCTCGGCAAGGACGCCGTGCTCGCCCACAAGGCGAAGGGACCGCTGACGAAGCGCTTGCTGCAGATCCTGATCAAGGATCCGCAGCCGCTGCTGTTCCACGCCGAGGTCGTGTATCGCAACGGCGTCACCGTCGGGTACGTCCGCGCGGCATCGTACGGCCACACGCTCGGTGGCGCGGTCGGTCTCGCGATGATCGACGCCGGCGAACCGCTCGACGCGAAGTGGATCGAGGCCGGAACCTGGGAGGTCGACATCGCGGGTACGCGGTATCCGGCGATCGCGTCGCTCAAGCCGCTGTTCGATCCCGACAACAGGAAGATCAAGGCGTAGTGCTCCGCATCCTGTACCTGGCGATCGGGCTCGCCTGTGTGGGGCTCGGTGTGGCCGGTGCGTTTCTGCCGGTGTTGCCGACGACACCGTTCCTGCTGATCTCGCTGTGGGCATTCTCGAAGAGCTCGGCGCGGCTCGAGCGCTGGCTGATCGAGCACAAGCGGTTCGGGCCCCGGCTCGTCGCGTGGCGCACGAACCGGGTGATCCCGCTGGCGGCAAAGCTCGCCGCCTGGGGCTCGATGATCGCGAGCCTGACGGTGATGATCGTGACCGGGCGCTCGCTGGTCGCGACGGTGGCCGCGGGCAGTGTGATGGCAATCGGAGCGGTCTACATCGCGACCAAGCCATCGCGCCCGCCGGCGGACAGGGAAAAGGGGAGGATGCCCGAGACGGGCCAGACGGCCAAGCCGAAGAAAACCGGCAGTTAACCGGCAAGCCAGCAAGCTCGGCGAAGCCGAAGAGATTTCCCGTCTCCTCTGCTGTGCGTGCTCTGCGGTTCATCGCTCGGGCAATCGCATGGCTCGGCGAAGCCGAAAGATCCTTTCTGTGCGCTTGCACCTCGTGCTCGACGCGACGATCGCGAGCGGGACCGGCTACAAGTCGGCGGTGTGCGATTTCTGGGACGCGCTCGTCGTCCCGTGAGGCGCGGACGGCGCAGGTTGCGCCAGGATCGGGGCGCAGGGAGGCCGCCGTGATCCGAGGATTGTTTGTGGTGCTGGTGTTCGTCATGGCGGTGGGTGTTGCGCACGCGCAGCCCACCAGTGCCGCGGCCGCGGATGCCGCGCTCACGGAAGGCCGTCGGTTCTATGACGTTCGCGAGTGGGACAAGGCGATCGCGAAGTTCAAGGAGGCGTACACGCTGCGCCGACGACGTGATGCTGACCTCGCCCTGCGCCGGCGCACCATCGGCCATGCTCGCGTAGGCCGCCGGGAACACCACCGGGGTCGGATTCAGGGACAGCGGGATCGTGCCGCGCGGTGCCGACGAGAACAGCGTGTAGACGTCGAGCGTCACGAGTGGAGCACCGGCGAGCTCGCATGCGATGCCCGGTGGATCGGCGTGGAGCGTCACCGTCCACAACCGATACGTCCCGGGTGGATCGATCAGCTCGACGTTCGCGACCTGTGCCACAGCGCTGCGCGCCTCGGGATGCGCGCTCGAGCTGGCCGTACCGGTGTCCGCGCCGTCGGTGCAGGCGGCGATGGCGAGGAGCAGCAGCGCGCGCATGCTCCCAGCCTAGCAGGTCACGGATCGTGCCTGGCGGAGTTCCCGGCGAGGCTCTTGATCGTCGCGACCAGCTCCTGCGGCTCGATCGGCTTGGAGACGTGGACCTGATAACCCGCGATCATCGCGCGCGTGCGGTCCTCGGAGCGGGCGAAGGCGGTCAGCGCGATCGCGGGCGTCCTGCCTCCTTCGGCGACCGGCAAGCTGCGCACGTCGCGGATGAACTGATAGCCATCGCGATCGGGCATGCCGATGTCACTGACGATGACATCGGGGCGACGCGACTTGACCAGGGCGAGCCCCTCCTCGGCCGATGCCGCGATGAACGCGTCGGCGGACGCATCGATCAGGACGGATTGCACGAGCTCGCGCGCATCGGGCTCGTCATCGATGACGAGGATGCGCAGGCCGGCGAGCGAGATCTCGGGAATGTTGATCGGGACCTGCTTGCCGCTGACCGGGTGCTCGCGTGGTGACGACTCGACGATCGCGCGGAGCGGCAACGTGACGAGGAACATCGAGCCCTGGCCGAGACCCGGGCTGTGCGCCGAGACCGTGCCGCCGTGGAGCTCGACGAGCTGCTTGACGATCGACAGGCCGAGCCCGAGCCCGCCATGACGCCGCGTGGTCGACGAGTCCGCCTGCCGGAACCGTTCGAACAGGTGCGGCAGGAAGTCGGGGCTGATGCCCGCACCGGTGTCGGTCACCGTGAGCTCGACGTGCGAGCTCACGCGCTGCACGAGGACGTCGATCTTGCCGCCCTTCGGGGTGAACTTGACCGCGTTGGTCAGCAGGTTCCACACGATCTGCTGCAGCCGGTTGGGATCACCGACGACGGGACCGGCATTTGGATCGAGCGTCCTGCGGATTGTGATCGCCTTGGCCTCGGCGGACGGGCGCACCGAGTCGATCGCGGCATCCACGATCGGTGCGATGTCGATGCGCTGGACGTCGAGCCGAATCTTGCCGGAGACGATCCGGTTCATGTCGAGCAGGTCCTCGATCAGCTGCGCCTGCGACCGCGCATTGCGCGCGATCGTGTCCAGGCCACGGCGCAGATCGGACTCGGCCGGCGTGCGGCCCAGCAGGATCTCCGACCAGCCGAGCACGGCGTTCAGCGGAGTGCGCAGCTCGTGGGACAGCGTCGCGAGGAACTCGTCCTTCATCAGACTGACGCGTTCGACCTCGGCACGCGCGATGCGCTCCGCTTCGAGCAAGCGCGAGCGGTCCTCGGCGGCTCGCTTGGCTTCCTCGAACATCCGCGCGTTGTCGATCGCGATCGACGCTTGCCCGGCGATGCCGACGACCAGGCGTTCGGCGCGCTCTGTGAAGACATCGGTCTCGCTGTGGCCGAAGAACAGGCCTCCGATCACCTCGCCCGAGCGCGAGATGACGGGAACCGCGAGATAGCTGCGCACCGGCAGGTGATGCGGCGGCATCCCATGATGCGGTGCCATCTGGCCGTAGCGCGGATCCGCGAGGACGTCTGCGAGCCGGATCACGCCTTCGCCGCGAAACGTCGGACCAAACACCGGCGTGGCGCGAGGGTGACCGAACTTCTCGAACGCCGCGCGCGGGGCGCCCGACAGCGTGTACAGCGTGAACACGCCGCCTTCGTCGTTGGTCACGGTGTAGAAGAACGCGCCGAACTGCGCGCCGCTCGCCTGGGTCGCCGAGTCGGTCACCGTCTGCACGATCGCCTCGAGGTCCAGCTTCGACGCGAGCGCCGCGCCGGTGCGGTTCAGCAGCTCGAGGACGCGGGTCTCCTCCTCGAGCGCCTCCTTCATCTTGACGAGCTCCTGATCTGCGCGCTGTCGCGCAAGCAGGATGCTCTGCACGTTCTGCAGCGCGGCCGTGCGCAGCAGCTTCTCTTCGTCGTCGGCGTCCATCAGCTCCTGCCGAGAACCTCGGACGCGAGCGCGGTCCCCTTCACGCGTGCGGCGATCTTGGCGAACGCCTTGTCGCGCGACGTCGAGGTGTCATCGCTGAACGGCGAGAATCCGCAGTCGTCGGTCGTGCCGAGCTGATCGAGCGGGATGTACTCGGCCGCCTCGAGGACCCGATCGCGGACCTCCTCGGGGGTGTCGACGTGCGGATCGATCGGGGAGACCACACCGACGAAGATCCGTTGCCCGGGCGACAGGTGCTCGCGGATCACCTTGAGGACACGCTTGCGATCCTTCTCGCCGGCGAGCGCCACGTAGAAGTTCGTGACGTTCAGCCGGAGCAAGCTCGGCAGCAGCTCGTCGTACCCGACATCCGCGCTATGCGTCGAATCGCGATCTCCACCTGGACAGGTGTGGACACCGATCCGCTTGCGCTCCTCGGCGGAGAACCGCGAGAGCGCGAGGTTGTTGAGATCGATGAAGCTCGCCAGCAGCGTGCCCGTCGGGTCGAGCTTGACCGCGAGGCGACCCTCGGTGAAGTCGAGCTGGACGGCGTGCGCACCTTTCTCCAGACAGCGGCGTACCTCGCCCACGTGCTCCGTCATCAGGTCATCGATGAACTGATCACGCGTGTACCCGGGGATCCCCTCGACCGGATACAGCAGGCTCAGCGCCGACGGTGAGATCACGGCCTGCTTGACCGGGATCTTCGTGTAGCTCTTCGCGACCTCGAGGTAGTGATCGCCGTACTCCTTGTAGCGGAACGGTGCGGTGGTCAGTCGCGGCATCCGGCGCGTGTGTCCCGCTGCGAACGGGATCTTGAAGCCGTCCGGGGCCATGTTCGGGAGGCCGTGAACGCAGTAGTCGTAGAAGTTGTGATACTTGCGCTGCTCGCCGTCGGTGATCACGGGCGAGCCGGTCGCCTCGAACCGGGAGATCGTGTCGCGAATCGCGGCCTTGAACAGCGGCTCGAGCGCGGGGTCATCGGCGTTGCCGCCGTTGGCCGCGACCGCCTCGATCAGCTCCGGGGGACGGGGGATGCTGCCGACTGGTTCCGTTGGAATCATCAAGTTCGTCCCCTCACTGGTGCGGGCTCCAGATCGAGCGCGTTGCATCATGCCCGATCCTACCGAGACGACCGGCGCGGCTTAGCAGTGCGTAACAGTGCGTGCCGTGAGGGGCGCGTAAGGGCATTGGTCGCGCCGTGGTCAGAACCACGCTGGTACCGACGAGGTCTTTCATGACGGGGCGCGGATACCGTGAAGTACGCACTGCGCAGCCTCGATCGACCCCAGCTGGCCACGAAGGCCGCTCCACGGATCCCCGCGCTGATCGAGCCGTCTCCGAACGTCCCGCAAGCGAATCGCGTCCGGAGTGATCGTGGCGAGCTCGTCCCAGTGGATCGGCGCGGAGACCGGTGCGCCTGCTCGACCGCGCAACGAGTACGGCGCCACGATCGTCGCACCAAAAGCATTTCGCATCATGTCGAGGAACAGCCGACCCTTGCGATCCTTCTTGTAGAACTCGGTCGTCAGCAGGTCGGGGTGGCGCTCGCACAGCAGGGCGGACATGCCATGCGCGAGGGTGGCGACCTGATCGAACGTCGCGCGGCCATCGAGCGGCGCGACCACATGCAGCCCCTTGGAGCCGGTGATCTTGACGAACGCAGGTAGCTCGAGCTGGTCGAACAGCTCGTGGAGCAGCACAGCGGTGCGCTGGACCAGATCGAACCGACCCTCGGGCGGATCGAGATCGAACACGAGCTCGTCGGGATGGTCTGGAGCATGGCGGCGGCTGGTCCAGACGTGGAACACGAACCCGCCCTGGTTGGCGAGATACACGAGGCTCGCGGCATCGTTGCAGATCGGATAAACCACCCGGGTCTTCCCCCCGAGCTCGGCGCGATCGATCCAGGGCGGATAGTGCTTCTGCACGTGCTTCTGGTAGAAGCCGCCCTTCTCGACGCCCTTGGTGAAGCGCTCGACGGTCAGCGGCCGACCGCGCAGCTCGGGCAGCATCACGTCGGCGACGTCGTGGTAGTAGGCGATCACCTCGCCCTTCGTGATCCCGGCGTCCGGAAACACCACCCGGTCCGTGTTGGTGCACGCGACGGTGATGTCGCCGAACCGGTACTCCACGCAGGGACTGTAACGTGAGATATGACGGGGCATGCGCCACGCGTTCCTATCTCCCGGATGGTTTGCCCAGGTCGACGAGCTGATCGCCCGGGCCGGTGATCTCCAGATCCCTGCGGCGATGAAGGCCGCCAGGGTCAACGTCACGGTCACCTCGCCGACGGGCAACGCCAAGGTCTATCTCGAGGATGGTCTGTTCTCGCAGGGCCATCGCGACGGTGCGCCGACCTCGCTCACGATCGCGGAGCCGCTCGCTCGCAAGATCTTCGTCGAGGGTGACGCTGCGGCCGGCGTCCATGCGTTCCTCGCGGGCGAGATGCAGGTCGAGGGTGACCTCGCCACGCTCGTCGCGATGCAGACCGTCGAGCCGAGCGAGCCGCAGAAGCGGCTCACTCAGCAGATCGCCGCGATCACCGCCTGACGCGAGAACCACGGCGACGTAAGGTCGTCGGATGAACCACCGAGGCGGCAACGGTAACGATCTCGACCTGGTTGCGATTGCACGCCGCGTGCTGACCGAGAACGGCTTCGATCCCGAGATGCCGAACGGGATCGAGCGCACGTTCGCGGAAGAGGATCCGGTCGACGGCGTCGAGGATCTCCGTCGCCTCCCGTGGTCGTCGATCGACAACCACGATTCGCGTGATCTCGATCAGGTCGAGGTCGCCGAGCGGCTCGAGGGCGGCGCGATCCGCATGATGATCGGGATCGCCGATGTCGACGCACTGGTGCCGCGCGACTCGCCGGTCGATGTCTACGCTCGGACCAACACGGCGACGCTGTACACCGGCGTCCATATCTTTCCGATGCTCCCCGAGGAGCTGTCGACCGATCGCACGAGCCTGCTGCCGGATGTCGACCGGCTCGTGATCGTGACCGAGATGATCATCCGCGAGGACGGCTCCCTGGACGACCGCGCCACGCGGATCTATCCGGCGCTCGTGCGCAACCACGCGAAGCTGGTCTACGAGAAGGTCGGCGCGTGGCTCGAGGAGGCGGGCCCGCCGCCCGAGGATACCGTGATCGCGGACCAGGTCGTGCTGCACGACGAGGTCGCACAGCGGCTGCGCAAGCATCGCTACGAGAAGGGTGCGCTCGACCTCGAGACCATCGAGGCGCGACCGGTGACCAAGGACGGCCGGATCGTCGATCTCGTGCTGACGCACAAGAACCGTGCGCGCGAGCTGGTCGAAGATCTCATGATCGGGGCGAACGGCGCGACCGCGAAGTTCCTCGAGTCCGCAGGCTACTCGTCGATCCGCCGCGTGGTGCGCGCACCGAAGCGCTGGGATCGGATCGTCGAGCTCGCCCGCATCATGGGCGCGACGCTGCCGGTGGAGCCGGATGCGCCGGCGCTGTCGGACTTCCTCGCCGAGCGGCGGCAGACGGATCCGACGCGGTTCGCGGATCTCTCGCTCTCGGTGGTCAAGCTGCTCGGGCCCGGTGAGTACGTGCTGCAGCGCGCGGCCGATCCAGACACCGGTCACTTCGGCCTGGCGGTCGAGGACTACGCGCACTCGACGGCGCCGAATCGCCGCTATCCCGATCTGATCACGCAGCGCCTGCTCAAGGCGGCGGCGCGCAAGGAGCGCCAGCCCTACTCGGACGACGAGCTGACCGCGATCGCGGCGCACTGCACCGAGCGTGAGAATGCGGCGCGCAAGGTCGAGCGGACGATGCGCAAGGTCGCGGCAGCGGTGCTGCTGTCGTCGCGCATCGGCGACGAGTTCGACGGCGTCATCACCGGCGCGACGCCGAAGGGGACGTACGCGCGCCTGTTCCGGCCACCTGCCGAGGGCCGCGTGGTCACCGGCGAGCGTGGTCTCGATGTCGGCGACAAGGTGCGCGTGCGCCTGGTCGATACGAATCCGCAGCGCGGCTTCATCGACTTCGCGGCGATCTGATCAGAGATCCGAGAATCGATCGTTGCGTGCGCCGTTGGTGTGGTCCCAGTGGATCGTCACGTTCAGCGAGCCATTCATCGACAGCGGTTCGGCGAACGACAGCCGCGACTGCTGCTCGAAGTCGAGCGGATCGATCAACGTCTCGTCGGGTGCGGGCATCTCGCGCTTGGTGATCGAGAACGACACGCTGAGGTCGACGTGACCGCCGAGCTGGATGTCGACGAACGGCGAGGCGGAGACGTGGTGGCGTCGCTGTGGATCGAACATCTGGCTGCCCGCCGAGAGCGAGAGGCCGAACGCGACGGTGTCCTTGCGAAGCGTTCCACTCACGACGAGGCCGTGCACCGGGTAGTGGGCGAAGCGCTCGCCGATCACGTTACGCAGGTTGTAACGCTCGGCCTGGTAGCCCGCGTAGTACATGACCGCCAGGCGATTCCCTCGCGGATCGTCGGCGGCGTAGTTGTCCCACTCGACGCCTGCGCGCGCACTCGAGGCGTAGCGGAACTGGCTCTTCGGATCATCGCGTGAGATCTGCGCCTTGCCACCGAACGACCAGCGGTCGTCGTACAGCCACGCGGCCTCGGTCCCGCCACCGACGCTCCACTGCTCGGTGTCGAGCGAGACCTCGGTGCCGTCGTCGAGAACGAGGGCGGGCTGCCGGTTGAGGTTCCCGCTCGACGTGGCCGTCGCCTCGAGCCGCAGCCCCTGCGTCATCCGGACCAGGCCGACCTCCGCAAAGCCCGCGTAGGCCTTGAAGCGTTCGGTGCGATTACCCGACGCACCGAACGCGAACGCGATGCCCCACGGCGTGGTGTCGGCCTCGGCGACCGCCAGCTCCTTCGGCTCGCTGAGCGCGACGGTGACCGACGCGGGGTGACGCACCGCGACGTGGAGTGCGATGCCTCGCAGGAACGCGGGCTCGAGCTGCGCACGCTGCGCGTCATCGCTGGCACGGGTGTCGAGGTCGGTATCGATCTCGATCACCGCCGGCACGCCGGTCACGGTGCTGACGAAGCGCAGGTGCACGCGGTCGACGAGCGCGACCTCACTGGCCGTGACGTAGACGATCACCTCGGCGGTCGCGCGTGGTGAGCTCAGCAGGACCTCGTGCGAGTCCACGAACCCGAGGAGGAACGCCGGGCACGCCTTCGTCCGTCCCTCCTCCTCGCACTGGATCGCGACCCGCAGCCGGGCGGGTGGCGCAGCCTGCACCAGGCTGCAGATCAGCACCACGCAGCTGATCACAGCGATGCGCATGTCGCGCACCAGGGTACAAGTCAGCTCCGCAGCGCCGCGAGGATGAGGGCGTGGAATTGCTCCCCTCCACAACGAAAAATCCAGCCGAGGTGTGTGTGGCAGCGCTGGCAGATCGCGATCTGCCACGACCAGCCCGGAAACCACGAGAACGCTGACTCGGTCGCACCGACGTGCACGCAGCCAGGCGCTGTGACGAAGCACCCGATGTGATGCGCGATGCCATGCGGGTTGACGAACGTGTGCTCGTGCGCGCCGCTACGAGCGGTACGGTACGCAGCGTCGGTGATTCGATGATCGCAAACGTTACAGCGGATCGCGTCATCGTCCGTGTGAACGATCGAAGGCGCGAGATCCGGATCTTCCTTCGCCACGCCTGCACACTCTACTTGACGCGAGACTGCGCGAACCGGTAATGACCGCGCATGGGAATGGGGACGGGCATGGGTGCTTGGGGAACGGGTGCGTTCGATAACGATCCGGCGTGCGACTGGACCAACGATCTCAGCGACGCGAGCGACCTGACGTTTGTCCACAATACGTTGAGCTCGGCAGACGAGGTCGATGACGACGAGCTCGACGTCGGACTGAGCGCGGAGGCCGTGGCCGCGTGCGAGGTGATCGCTCGGCTGCAGGGCCGCGCGGGTCGTCGCGACGCGAACACGAAGGTCGTGGATGAGTGGGTGCGCGCTCATCCAGTCAAGCCATCACCGGATCTGGTGAAGCTCGCGACGTTCGTCCTCGATCGCGTGGTTGCTGGATCCGAGCTCGCGATGCTGTGGGCCCGGGATCAGGCGTGGCGTGCGTCGGTCCAGGACCTGCGCAAGCGCGTCGCCGGCTAGCGACCGCAGCCGCGGCGCTCCCGGAGATCCGCGAGATCGAGCGTGGAGTCCGCGAGCGAGCCCGCGAGCTCACCGGCGAGGGACGCGATGTCGGCCATCCGCGGATAGTCGACGCGATCCGCCGTGTCACAGCGCTCGTGATAGCAGCGCCTATCGGGCGTCCAGAAGAACACGTACGGGATGCCGTGCTTGCAGAACGGTTCGTGATCCGAACCGCGCGCGACGCCACCGAGACCGACCCTGAGCTTCGGATAGTGATCGTCGAGCTTGGCGATCACGGTGGTCGCCGCGAGACCGCGGAACGTGCCCATCGCCGCGACGAAGCCGCCCGAGCTCCCGACCATGTCGAGGTTGATCATCTGTACGACCCTCGCGAGAGGCAACTGTGGCGGCATGTGCGCGACGAAGTGCGCCGAGCCGCGCATTCCGCGCTCCTCCGCGCCGAACGCAACGAACGCGATCGTTCGAAGCGGTGGGGTCGGTCGCTGCCGGACGGCCTGCGCGATCGCGAGCAGGGCCACGACGCCGGACGCGTTGTCGTTCGCACCGAGGTACCCGCCACCGAGATGATCGTGGTGGGCGCCGATCACGATGATGTCGTCGCCGACCACCGGATCGGTCCCGGCGATGTAGCCGATCACGTTCGCAGTCGCGTCCCCGGCATCGCTGAACGGTTGCGCATGAGCGCCGTCGGTCCCGGCGGGGAGCAGGCCGAGGCAGGCGAACCGCTCGGTGACGAAGGCGCGGGCACGCTCGTCACCGGGCTTGCCGGGGACCCGGCCGTCGAGCTCGGGCGACGCGAGGAACGCGATCCGCTCGCGTAGCGTCGCCTGATCGTAGGGCGTCCCCTCCTCGATGCAGCTCGGGGGCGGCGCGGAGGCGGACGCGGATCCGGTCGCCGGGGGAGGGCCGGTGCTGGCAGTGGCACGCTCCGGGGCGGCGGTCTCGGTCCGCTCGGGGACGGCGCACGCCAGGAGCCCGCACCAGCCGAGTGTCATCAGGCCGCGCGCGGGAAGCTGCGGCGCGTGCAGACCGGAGCTGGCGCGAGGGCTCATCGTGGATCGAAGACCCGTGCTCGTGGCGCCGGTTTCATCCAACGGTGGCGGCCGTGCTGGTGTCCCGGCACCGGCCTATCGTGCACCGGCCTGCACGATGGTGGCTTCCGTACACCCGACCACGCTCACTGCCGGCAACTCGATCGGCCGCTTCGGGCCATGTGATCACGCATACCTGCATTGGCGCACAGCTTGCTCGAGGACCCTGCATGCGCAATGTCCTCCTGCTCGCCCTCTCGATCGTCGCCTCCACCGGTTGCGTCTCCGAGGACCAATCGCCTGACGGGATCGATGATGCGGGCATCGCCGGCGGCAAGGCCGATGGCACGGAGCTGACCGCGTGCGAGAAGCAGGCGATCGTCACCTTCCTCAACGAAGGCCCGACCGCCGACGCGCTCGAGGAGGTCGGTGTGCATGCCCGCGCAGCTGCCAACCTGGTCAAGCACCGCGATGGCGCCGATCGCCGCTTCGGTACCGCTGACGACAACAAGTTCGACTCGATCGACGAGGTCGACCGCGTATCGTGGGTCGGCACCGCCGCCTTCCAGCAGCTCCACGAAGCGACCGCCGAGCGCTGCGCCGCCCCCGCGGGCGACCCGTACGCCGAGGCTCGCGACGTCACCAAGGCACACATCACGTTCCCGGCCGGCACCGTCGCGCCGACCGACTACGACTACCCGGACGCCGGCAGCACCGGCTTCAACCTCGGCGGCACCGAGTTCTGGCAGAAGTGGAGCGGCGGTCACAACCCGACGTACAGCTTCTCCGAGGGCACCGATGCCGGCCGCCTGTGCATGCAGGCCGCTGCGATCCGGTTCGAGGAGATCATGAAGGACGCCCCGGAGGAGCTCGTGAAGCTCAACGCCGAGACCAACTGGAGCGGCTCGTTCTTCAACTGGAACGACGACTACTCGAACCCCGCCTCGTTCGGTGACGCGTCGGGCGCTCGCCTCTGGGCCTGGCGCACCGGTCTCATCAAGTGGATCAGCCAGACCAAGAAGGACGGCAGCTGCCTCCTCCCGACCCGCGACATGGTGGTCCGCGCGGCCACTGCATGCTTGCAGACCGGCGCAGGCGCGGCCGGCGAGATCCAGGGCTGCCAGGCTCGCTGAAACGACCCGTCTGATCGCGCTCTGTACCCGAGTGCGCCCCAAACCCTCACCGCGAGGGGTTTTGTTCGTTTCGGCGCTGCGGAACCGAGAGAGTGGAGACCGTCCCTCTACGCCCGTTTCGTTCTGAAAGGTTAGGCGACGAGAGTTGAGAGAGTGGAAAGCGTCCCTTGGCCGGTCAGTGACCCGTCACCAGGCGTCGGTCTTGAAGAACTGCCACGCGAGCTGGGTCGCGTTGGCGTACGCGGGGCACGAGTAGACGCCGCCGGTGATCGCTCCGCCGGCCCAGCAGTGGCCCATCCCGGTGAACGTGCAGACCTCGACCTGGCCCCCGACCGGGCAGCCGTCGTAACGCTCGCAGGTGCCGCCGAGGACCGTGCGGCTGGTCGTGGTCGTCGCGCAGCCGTTGTGCTCGGCCCACGCGGTCGCCGCGGAGGGATCGCTGCAGGTCGCCGGCACCAGGCCGTCGGCGCGACCATGGAACATGATGATCGGCTTCTTCACGTTCGGGCAGGCGGACAGATCGTGCGCGCCACCGGAGTGCGGTGCGACGGCGCGGATGTCCGGGCGCATGCAGGCGGCGTGGTGCGAGAAGTAGCCGCCCATCGAGAAGCCGGTGACGTAGACGTGATCGGCATCGAGGCACTGATCTTCGGCGAGGTCGGCCTTGATCGCGTCGAGCATCGCGAAGTCATCGCCGGTCGCGTTGGGCGGCACGCCGACGGTGCTCGAGCACACGCCGGTGCCGACGTTCCACGGTGCCGCGGCCGCGTTGGGCCCGCCCTGGCCGTCGGGAAACACGAGCGCGATCTTCTCGTCGTCGGCGAGCGCGGCGTACTGGGTGACATCGAACATCGCCTGGCCTGACATCGAGTAGCCGTGGTGGACGAACACCAGCGGCATCGGCGTCCCCGGATCGCCGGCCGGCAGATAGACGATGTACGTGCGCGTCAGACCGCCAGCGTCGATCGTCCGCAGCGTCTTGCCGCGAGGCCCCGCGCGAAGGCCGCATGTCCTGGCATCGGGTGGTCCATCGATCACCGGCGCCACGTCGATCGACGCGTCGTAGATGCCCGGGCTACCGGCGTCCGATCCACACCCGGCAGCGATCACCCCGACGAGCGCTACAGCCATCGTCGCGGTGGGATGCACGCGGGCAATCTACACGATCGGATCGCTCGAACGCGTGACCGTTTGTTGCGTGGCTCAGGTCACGGCGCGTTGACGGCGCGGCCGGTGTCGAACAGGACCTTCCACGTGCCGTCGGCCTGCTTGCGCCAGATCGTCACGTACGTCGAGCGCCAGCCGTCCGCCGCAGTCTTGCCGGTGAATGTCGCCTTTCCGACAGTGAACCCGATCGATCCTGCGACGCCCGACGCGATCGGCGCCCAGGCGAGGGTGCCGCCCGTCAGCACCGGCCGCATGGTCTCCGCGAGCTCGGCGCCGGTGACGCGCTGACCCTTGCGCAGCATCCCGCCGTCGGGCGCAAACGCTGCCATCCAGCCGTCGATGCCGCGCGCCGTGGTGTCCGCTGCGAACGCGCGATCGGCAGCCTCGAGCTCGGGCGCGGCCACGCGGGTCCCGGGCCGGAACGCGAACGTGATCTGGCGGTTGCTGTCGGCGTCGAGCGTGGCGCGGAGCCCCGCGGTCGTGCGCTCGTACGTGATCTGCTTCGGCGCATCGTGCGCGGGGTTGGCGAATCGCGCGGAGCGCACCGTCAGCTGCGACGCGCGGAACTCGACCGAGCTTCCGCCTCCCGGCATCGCGATCAGCCGGAGCACGCCATCGGCCGGGCCGCCGCCCTCGCCGTCGTCGATCACCATCGCCTCGAACATCCCGGTGCTCTGGAGCGCGATCCCGTAGATCGCGCCATCGGCGGCGATCCAGTGCTCGGTGCCGTCGTCCCCCTGCCAGTCGCCGAGGATCCAGGACAGCGGAGCGAGGGCAGGGGACAGATCCGGGTTGGGCTGGCCCGTCGCCGGCATGGTCGGGGCGGGCGCCTGCACGGGAGGCCGGGCCGGGCAGGCCGTGACCAGCAGCAGCAACGAGGTCGCGAGGGAGCAGCGCATCGCGCGCATCTTATGCGGTCGGGCGCGGTCGGGCGCGCTCGCGGCGCTCAGTTCTCGTCAAGGTGCAGCGCGCCGTGCTCGATCACGACCAGCGCGAGCTGCTGCGCCTCGCCGCCGAGCGTGTAGCTCACGTGACCGAGCGCATCGACCGCGACGTCCGCGGCCCGCAGCTCGCGCGCGATCGGGAGCAGCTCGCGGCGCCACGCGGCGAGGTGGTCGTGGACCGAGGCGGCATTGTTGCCGAGCTCGCTGCGCATCCGCTCCGACAGCAGGTTGCGCCACTCCCGGAGATCGGTCGCCTCGAGGGCCGCCAGCATGCGGTCGACGAACGCGCGCGTCGACGCGGTCGGCTGGGCTTCGCTCGTCGGTGGCTTGCCACGCGGCGGGCCACCACTGCAGCCGGCCAAGAGCACGCTCACGAACAGCAGGAAGCGTTGCATCCCGGTACCACATCACATCGACGCCGAGGTTTCACGAAACTGGCGATCGCCGGTGGCACAACGCCGGGCCCGCAGTAGGCTCTCAGCCAACGGAGGAGGATCGGATGAAGAAGACGCTCTTGGTGCTGGCTCTGGTGTCGACGGGAACCTACGCGGCGTGGAGGTGGCAGAGCTCGCCCGAGCCGAAGGCAGCGGCCTCGGTCACGGCGACCGATCGGATCTGGATCGATCACCTCCCGACCAGCGAACGCGACACGTTCCACGTGTTCGCCGCCATCACGGAGGAGCCGATCGGCATCTTCCAGGCGACCTCGCAGTGGAAGGGCAACTTCGAGATGTTCCGCCACGAGACCCACGGCGACACGATCAAGGCCGTGTATCCGCAGGACAAGTCGCGTGAGGAGATCAAGGTCAAGGCGACCGAGTGCAAGGAGCTCCGCGAGATGGACTACTGCCTCGAGATGCATGGCGCCAGCCGCGGCGTGAAGAAGTACTACTCGCGCAAGGGCTGGGAGATCGACGGCGTCCACGACGCTGCCGAGCTCGCGCGCCGCGGCGAAGCGGCCGTCCAGCAGCTCACTGCCGGCGAGTAGTCGGGATGCCCGACCCGGCGCCCGACGCCACGCGCGAGATCCATCGGCTGGTCGGCCGGCGCTGGCGGATCGGTGGCGCGCTGACCGCGGTGATGATGATCGCGTACTTCGGGTTCATCCTGCTCGTCGCGTTCGCCAAGCCGACCGCGGGTGAGCTGGTCGCGGGTGGTGGCGTCAGCATCGGGATCCTGGTCGGTGCGGCTGTGATCGTGCTCGCGCCGCTGCTGACCGCCATCTACGTGCGGTGGGCGAACCGTCACTACGATCCCGCGGTCAAGGCGCTGCGCGCGAACGGAGCGCCAAGGCCGTGACGTCGCTCGGCGAGCCCAACGTCGTCGCGATCGTGTGGTTCCTCGGGTTCGTGCTGATCACGCTCGGGATCACGTGGTGGGCGGCGCGCAGGACGCGAACGACGAGTGACTTCTTCGCCGCCGGCGGCAACGTGTCGGCCGTGCAGAACGGCTTCGCGCTCGCCGGGGATTACATGAGCGCCGCGAGCTTCCTCGGGATCGCGGGCCTGGTCTCGAAGTCCGGGTTCGACGGCCTGATCTACTCGGTCGGCTGGCTCGTCGGCTGGCCCGTGATCACGTTCCTGATCGCGGAGCCACTGCGCAACCTCGGCAAGTACACGTTCGCGGATGCGGTCGCGTATCGCCTGCGCCAGCGCCCGGTCCGGATCGCCGCCGCCGGCAGCACGCTCGCGGTCGTCACGATCTACCTGATCGCGCAGATGGTCGGCGCCGGTGGCCTGATCCACCTGCTGTTCGGTCTGCCATATCGCGCTGCCGTCGCGATCGTCGGGGGCGTGATGCTGCTGTACGTGCTGTTCGGCGGGATGATCGCGACCACGTGGGTCCAGATCATCAAGGCCGGCCTGCTGCTCGTCGGTGCCACGCTGCTCGCGCTGCTCGTGCTCTCGAAGTTCGGGTTCAACCCGCTCGCGCTGTTCGCGGAGGCACGCCGCCAGTACGGCGACGGCGTGCTCGCCCCCGGTGATCTGGTCGCCCAGCCGCTCGAGGTCGTCTCGCTCGGCATCGCGCTGATGTTCGGCACCGCCGGTCTGCCGCACATCCTGATGCGGTTCTACACGGTGCCCGACGCGCAGACCGCGCGCCGGTCGGTCGCCTATGCGACGAGCCTGATCGGGTTCTTCTATCTCGTCACGTTCGTGCTCGGGTTCGGTGCGTCGGTGCTCGTCGGACGTGATGCGATCAAGTCGGTCGACAAGGGCTACAACATGGCCGCGCCGCTGCTCGCCGAGGTCCTCGGCGGCACCGGCTTCCTCGGCTTCATCTCGGCGGTCGCATTCGCCACGATCCTCGCCGTCGTCGCCGGGCTGACCCTGTCGGGGGCCGCAGCGATCGCGCACGATCTGTGGGGCCACGTGATCCGCGACGGCAAGATCACCGAAACAGAGCAGCTCGTCGTGGCGCGTCGCGCGACCGTCGCGCTCGCGCTGCTCGCGATCCTGCTCGGCATCGTGTTCGAGGGCCAGAACGTCGCGTTCATGGTCGGGCTCGCGTTTGCGATCGCCGCGAGCGCGAACTTCCCGGCGCTGCTGCTGTCGATGACGTGGCGGAGGTTCACGACCCGGGGCGCGGTCGCCAGCATGGTGACCGGCACGCTGAGCTCGCTGCTCCTGATCACGCTGTCGCCGACGGTGTGGAAGGATCTGCTCGGCAACCCGGAGGCCGTGATCCCGCTGAAGAACCCCGGGATCATCACCGTCCCGCTCGCGTTTCTCGTCGCGATCGTGGTGTCGCTGATCTGGCCGGAGCCCGAGGCGGCCCGAGGGTTCACCGATGCGCACGACCGCATGCACCTCGGCGCCGACTGAGCTGCTTGCGAAGATCTCGGAGGGCGTGCATGAGGACGTGTTCACGAATCTCTGGCTAACTAGTTCTCGGTGGTGGCCGATTCAGGGGCAGGAATGCCCACGCTGGAGCTTGGTAGGTCGGTCGGGGAGGCCCATCCGCCGTTCGTCATCGCAGCTCTCGACTGCACCAAGTTGCCGTCGGTGGAGCACGCGATCATCGCGATCGACGAGGCGGCGGCGAGCCACTGCGATGCGGTCAAGCTGACCTCCCTGCCGTGGGCGTGGTGTGCGCGCGTGTTCAACCATGCCGATCCGCGCGGCATCAAGCTGGTCACCACGGTCTCCGACGAGCGCTCGATCGAGAAGCTCGACTGGTTCGGCACCTCCGCGTTCGAGATCTTCTTTGACTGGGCCGACCTCGACCTGGTCGCGTGTGCGGCGCGGACGGGCAAGCCACTCGTGCTGTCGGTCGCGAACGCGTCCGAGACCGAGCTCGCAGAGGTCGTCGCGCTCGCACGATCCGAGGGTGCGAGTGGGGTGGCACTCGTCCAGCGCGTGCTCGGCAGCAGTCTCACGTATCTCGATGCCCTGCGCCGCCACAACACGGTCGTCGGGATCTCCGATCGCTCGTCGAACCCCGACCTGGTGCGCTCTGCGATCGGCCGCGGTGCCCGGATCGTCGAGAAGCGGCTGGCGCCACGTCGGATCTCGGCGGAGCTCGCAGCGGTGGTTCGCGACTGCGAGCTGGCCTGGGCGCTGCTCGTAAACGCCGGCGATCGCTGGACCACGAACTGAGCCTCGCGAGATAGTGAGCGCGGATGCCTGACGTTGAACGACTACGTGGGGGCGTGCGGTTGCTGACAAACGCGGTCTCCGCGTTCGCCGAGGCGACCAGCGACTACGAGCGTCTGCTCTCGATCATCGCGCGCAGCGCCGGCGAAGTGATCGGCGACATCTGCACCGTGCTGCTCCTCGACAACGGCGATCTCCACACGCGGGCCAAGTACACGAGTGATCCCGAGCTCGACGCGTACCTCGACGAGATGGCGCGTTCGCCGATCCGCGCGGGGGAACCCTCGGCTGCGTGGAACGTGCTGTCGACGGGACAGCCGCTGTTCGTGCCGAAGCTCGACCTGCCGTCGCTGCAGGGCCGGATGGCACCACGGAATTACGAGCTGTTCGCCAGGCTCGGCGTCCACTCGCTGGTGATCGTGCCGATGCGGGTCCGCGGAGAGCCGGTCGGTCTGATCGCGATCTGGCGCTATCGCCCCGAGCGATCCTCGTTCGACGAGCTCGACCTCGAGCTCGCGCAGGATCTCGCGAGCCATGCGGCGCTCGCGATCGCGAACGCGCAGCTGGTCGACGCGCTGCGGGAGAGCGAGGCGCTGCGCAAGGCCGAGCAGGAGGTCACCCGGGCGCACCGCTTCCTCGACGCGATCATCGAGCACATCCCCGACATGGTGTTCGTCAAGGACGCCACGAACCTCGCGTTCACCCGGTTCAACCGCGCGGGCGAGGAGCTGATCGGCGTCTCGCGGGCCGACCTGCTGGGCAAGACCGACTACGATCTGTTTTCGGCCAAGGACGCCGCGTTCTTCCAGGCCAAGGATCGCGAGACCCTCGCCAGCAAGCAGCTACTGGAGATTCCCGAGGAGCCGATCCGGACCCCGCGTGGCGAGCGCTGGCTGCACACGAAGAAGGTCCCGATCCTCGACCTCGATGGCTCGCCGCTCTACTTGCTCGGGATCTCGCAGGACATCACCGACCGCAAGCGGGCTGACGAGGAGCTACGGGCGGCGAAGGAACATGCCGAGGCCGTCGGCAAGGAGCTCGAGGCGTTCAGCTACTCGGTCGCTCACGATCTGCGGACCCCGCTCCGCGGCATCGATGGATTCAGCCAGGCTCTGCTCGAGGACTACGGCGACAAGCTCGATGACGTCGGTCGCCGCTACCTTGCTCGGGTGCGCGAGGCGGCGCAGCGCATGGCCATCCTGATCGACGACCTGCTCGCACTGTCGCGCGTCACCCGCGCAGAGCTCGTGAGCGAGCGCGTCGATCTCACGGCGCTCGCTCAGGCCAGCATCCACCGGCTGCAGCGGCTCGAACCAGACCGTACCGTCGAGGTCGTCATCGAGCCGGACCTCAGCGTCGAGGGCGATCCTCGCCTGCTGTCGATCGCCCTCGACAACCTGTTCGGCAACGCGTGGAAGTTCACGGGCAAGGTGCCCGCTCCCCGGATCGAGCTTGGCTCGGCCCGCGACGAGCGTGGGCGCAGCTACTTCGTGCGCGACAACGGAGCCGGCTTCGACCCGCAGTACGGGCACAAGCTGTTCGGTGTGTTCCAGCGGCTGCACACCGAGCAGGAGTTCCCGGGCACCGGCATCGGACTTGCGACCGTGGCGCGAATCATCCATCGTCATCGTGGACGGGTGTGGGCGGAGGGTGCGCCTGGCCTTGGAGCGACGTTTCATTTCACCCTGCTCGACCCGGAGTCCCCATGAGTGACCGCGTGATCCTGCTCGTCGAGGACAACGAGAACGACGAAGAGCTGACGCTCCGGGCGCTCAAGAAGAGCAACATCCTCAATCGCGTCATCGTTGCCCGCGACGGGGCCGAGGCGCTCGACTACCTGTTCTGTCGCGGGTCGTACGCTACGCGGCCGGCGGCCGAGCTACCGCAGATCGTCCTCCTCGATCTCAAGCTGCCGAAGGTCGACGGGCTCGAGGTGCTCCGCGCGATCCGCAGCGACGACCGGACCAAGCTGCTGCCGGTCGTGGTGCTGACGTCATCGATCGAGGAGCAGGACGTGATCCGCAGCTACGGGCTCGGAGCGAACAGCTACGTCAGAAAGCCCGTCGACTTCGTGCAGTTCGTCGAGGCCGTCCGCCAGCTCGGGTTGTACTGGCTCGTGATCAACCAGCCGCTACCGTGAAGCTCGCTGCCGCCGTGCTGCTGGTCGCCGCACTCGCGGCGCCCGTCGATGCAGCGCCGGACTGCGCGCGCGAGGCAGACCGCCTGCGGGCGCACCTCGAGCAAGCGTCGCGCAACGCGAGCCGGTGGACCTACGGCTGGGCGATCGCGTTCGGTGCCGCCGCCGCCGGTCAGCTCACGCTCGCGCTGACCGAGATCAAGCCGTTCGGCACGTTCGACGCCGACTACGAGGAGACGCTCTACGTCGGTGCGGCGAAGGCATCGATCGGCCTGCTCTCGCGGGTCGTCTTGCCGTTGCGCGTCCACGTTCCCGCACCGGACGCCGACCGCTGCGCCGAGCTGACCGCGTTGCGTGCGGCGGTGACCACGACCGCCCACGCGGAGCGCCGCTCGTTCTGGTTGAACCATGTCGGCGGCTTCGCCTTGAACCTCGCGGGCGCCGGTCTGTTGTGGCATCGCCGATCGTTCTCCGTCGGAGCGATCTCGTTCGCGATGAGCTATCCGATCGGTCTGCTCAGTGCGTACACGCAGCCGCGCAAGACCTGGCACCTGTGGCGCGACGAGCATGTGACGTGGTCGACGGGGGTGATCGTGCAGCCCGACCACGCGATGCTCACGGTCGCCGGCGCATTCTGATCAGGGCTGGATCAGCGTCGTCGTCAGCTGGTCCGCGCGCGCGTTGACCGGATGCGAGAAGAACGTGAGCCCGCCGCCCGACGCGCTGATCGTCACGGTGCCGGGGTTCACGTTGAACACGTAACCGATGCCGTCCGCGCCGGTCATCGTCGCGCTCGAGCTCGGGAGCCCGTTCGAGCCGTTGTACTTGTACGTTCCCGCCGGAGAGCTCGCGATCGTGACTCCCGCGACCGGCATGTTGGCAGCGTTGAACACCTGGACGCCGATGAACGCCTTCGCGGGATCCTGGTTGACCCGCGCGAACGAGCCGAGCGTGTCGAACGTGCCCTGCGTGATCATCAAGACCGGGGCCGAGGGAATGTCGGCGGTCAGCGGCTTGGGCGGGTAGAGATAGTTGTCCTTCTTGCCGGTCTGCCGCCCGAGGACGTAGCCATCGAGTGCGGTCCCGTCGGTCGTGATCACGAGGCTGTACTCGCCCATCGCATTGCTCGTGGTCATCGCGACCGGGGTGGTGTCACCCTCCTTGAACGCCGAGACCGTCACGCCCTCCACGGGCGTGCTCCCGCCGAGGCCGACCGTGGAGGTCACGCCGGTGACCGTCACGGTGGTCGCGACCACCGCGGCGTCGACCGGGGTGCCTCCGCCTCCGTCATCCCCACCGCACGCCGCCATCACCAGGAGAGCTGAAACAAGCCGCTTCGACATGCGGCGCACGTTACATCACGACGGCGGCGATCTTGCTATGTAGAGATCGCATGCGACGCACCCTTAGATCTTGCCTGGTTGCGATGACGATCCTGGGGGGATTGTCCTCAGTGGCGACCGCAGCCCCCAAGCTGACCGTGTCGGTAAAGAGCACACAGCTAGGTGCGATGTTCGCTCCGAAGAACGTGATCGCCATCTGGATCGAGGGTCCGGCGGCGGGCATCAACCCCGGTCCGTTCGTGAAGACGATCGGTCGCTGGGCGGAGACCCGCAAGGTCGACCTCGTCGCCTGGCGGAACAAGGCCGGGATCAACGACATCGATGCCGTGTCGGGCGCCACCCGGCTCGATCACGCCATGACGCTGACCGCGGAATGGGACCTCAAGGACAAGCTCGGCGTCCTGGTCCCCGATGGCGTCTACACGGTCCGCATGGAGATGGCGGACGGCAACTCGACGACGACCGGCCAGAACAACCAGGGCACGTTCACGTTCACCAAGGGTCTGGTCGCCGACACCAAGACGATCCCTGCCGACCCGGTCGCGCCCGCGCTGCCGAAGTGGCTCGACATCACGATCGACTTCAACCCGATCGCGGGTGAGTGCAACAACGCCGTGCTCGATCCGGGCGAGACCTGCGATCCGCCGGGCAGCTGCCCGACCACGTGCGCGGCTCCCGACTCGTGCGCGACCGCGACGCTCACCGGCAGTGCAGCGACCTGTAACGCTGCCTGCGTGATCGCGACGATCACGTCATGCACCAACGGTGATGGCTGCTGCGCCGAGGGCTGCACGGCGGCCGACGACGACGATTGCTTCATGCCGAGCAGCGACATCAACTCCGGCTGCGCAGCAGGTACCGGTGATGGCAACGGTCCGCTCGTCGCGTTCGCGCTGTTCGGCGCGGCGGTCATGTTCTCGCGCCGCCGCCGGCGCTGATCACCAGGGGCCGACGAGCTCGACGTCGAGCAGGACCGCCGGCTCGTCCGGATCATCCGGATCGAGTGCGATCCACGCGCGTCCCGGTCGGCTGCGATCGAGCGCGATGCCTTCGGCCTTGATCGGCGCACCGCTCGCGCCGGCCACCGGGGCCGCGCGGACGGAGTACCGATCGATCACGCCGAGCTGCGAGCCCACCACACGGCCATCGTCGACGGCGTTCGGCGAGAGCTCGGCGGTCGCGAGATAGAACACGCGCTCCTTGTCGGCGATCGCGTCGGTGAACCCGAGAGACGCGCCCTCGATCGAGCCGAGATCGTAGCCATCGACCGCGACGATCGGAGGTAGCGCGGCCTCCGCGGCGAGCCATGCGCGCATCGCCGCCAGCTCGATCCGGACGACCGCGGGCCCGACGTCGTCGGGACCGGTATTACCGCGATGGAACAGCCACAGCTCGTCGACCACGCGGGCAGCGCCCTCGAGGTTGCACGCGCTGCCCAGCTGCTCGCGGATCCGCCGGTACAGCGGCGCAGCATCCCGGACGCGGATGACGCCATGCTGGACGACGCAGATCTTGTCGCGGATCGGTAGCGAGCCCGAGCCGAACGCCCACAGCTCGTCGTCGATGGCGACGCACGATTCGAGATCGAGCTTGTCGAGCTTGTTCCCGAGCGCGACCTCGAACCGTCGGCGGCCGTCGAGCCCGCGCGGGAGCTTGGACGCCGAGACGCCGTCGCTCGTGATGATCGCGAGGAACGACGCGTCGTCCTGAACGACTACCAGGCGTCCGCCGTGAACGGCGATGCCCGAGGCGGCGCGAACGTGCGACGGCCGATCGTCGCGTGGATCCGCGGCCTCGTTGTAGAGCAGCGGGCGCTCGGCGAGGATCCGGACCGAGAGCTCGGGATCGAGCACGGCGTGCCGCGACATCAGTGGTGCGATGGAGCTGTGGGCGGCCCGAGCTCCTTGGGCGGGAAGAAGAACTCGAACGGCCGGCGGAAGAACCGGCGGAGCACCGCGCCCGGTAGCGTGCGGCGCTCACCGCGTGGGACGTCACGAGCACGCAACGCAACGACCAGCGCGAGCGCGAAGCTGACGCCGAAGTTGAGGAAGCCGATGATCGCGATGCCGACCCACGCCCAGATGATCGGTCCCCAGCCGATGGAGTCAGGGCCGACCGAGGACAGCGCGAACGTCAACGAGCCCGACGACAGCGTGACGTGACGGACATCGAGCGGCAGCCCGAAGAACTTGGCGAACACCGGGAGCATGCCGAGTAAGAAGCCGAGCGCGACCGAGCCGCCAAGGCCGGCGGTCTGGGTCTCGAGGAAGCGCGCCCAGCGCGCCATCCGGTCGCGGCCGAGCTGCTTGCCCCAGCGATGGTGCTCGATCGCCTCGGGCAGCCTGCGATAGACGACCCAGTTCTCGAACCAGCCCGCGACGAGGCTCGACACCCACAGCAGCACGCCGGTCAATGCCGCGTAGAAGATCGTGCCCGAGCCCAGCGGATCGAACGATGCGATCGTCTTTTTCGCACTGTCCACGTCGAGGAACGAGTCCCCCTTCCAGCGCACCCATAACCTGTCGACGATCATCGACGTCACGATCACCGCGCTGACGTTGCCGATCGCGGCAGCGAACTGCGAGCGCGCGATCCGCGCGATCAGCGGCACCAGCTCGTCGAGCTGTCCGGGACCCGCGCTGTCGCGAATCGTCCCTGCGAGCGCGGCCGCGGTCATCGACGGCTGCTTGGTCGCCAGCGTGAACCCGAGCAGCTGCATCACGATGAAGCTGCCTGCGTAGATGAACGACGACAGCAAACCGTCGACGAACAGCGGGAAGTGACCCCACTTGACGAAGAACTTCGCCATCCCGGTGCCGACGGTCAGCACGCCACCACCCGCCGCCGAGCCGAGCATCTTGAAGTACTCGCGCCGCGACGATGTCACGTAGTGCTCGCCGGTCCGCCCCGCGCGCTCGATCACCTTGCGGGCGAGCAGGCGCAGGTTGTCGCTCATCAGCTGCGTGAAGCTGCGCGCACCGACGAGGCCGAACCCGACCGCGGCGATGACCGCGCGGATCTCGTAGGTCGGCTCGATCGCATCGTCGGGATCTGCGAACGGCAGCAGCAGCTGGATGCGCGCGAGCCCGCGTTCGATCGAATCGAGCGAGTAGACGACATCGATCGAGACGCCGCGCTCCTCGAGTGCGACCCGCACGTGGTCGAGATAGCGCCGGGCCGCTTCGATCAGCGGAGGCATCTCCTGGGGGCGCGCACGGGTGAGGTGGTAGAGCGGCGAGTCGCGGACCCCGCTGACGGCGGTGCGGGTCCGGAACGCCTCGGCCATGCCGAGCGCCGCGATCCGCGTGGTGATCATGCTGATCGAATCGATCACCGAGGCGCGCAGCGGCTCCCACGCAGAGCCACCGATCGCTGCGAGCCGGTGCAGCAGGGGATCGGCCGCCGGCCCGAGCCAGGTCATGTCCGACATCGAGCGGAAGATCCTGGCCGCGAGCACCGAGAGCTCGTGGGGCGCCGGCGCCTCCGGCAGCAGCTTGCGGGCGAGCCGATCCGTGGTCTCCGCGAACAGGCCGCGATCGTTCGGCATCCCGATCTCGCCGAACATCTTGATCGCGCGGGTCTGGGACAGCACTGAGAACACGGTGCCGCGAAACCGCTCGCAGACCGCGGGCACGCGTTCGAGGGCCTCCACGACGAGCCGCAGGCGGGCTATCGCCTCGTGGTCCGCGCTCGCGATCGCCGGTCCGGCGACCACGAACCTACCCAGGCCCTCGAGAGCTTCGAGCTGGTCCGTCAGCTCGTCGCCGGGATTGAGCTTGCCGAGCACCAGGTACAGGCGGGAGAGGGCCTTTCCCTCTCCTCCGCCGACCAGGCGCGCGAGCTCGTCGCGTGACGGTAAAGCTTCGGCCACCGTGGTGGATGCTACCATCGCCCGCGTGATTCCGTGGCAAGAGGTCGGCCGTGCAAACGTCTCCGGTGGGGACCTGGTCCTCAGTCGCCGGGGCGACGAATTTGCGATCCGTCTACGCGGCGCCGAGCTGATGAACAGCCGCGCCCATCAGTCCGAGGAGCTGCTCGCGACGCTCGGTTGCAAGCCGTTCCGCGAAGCGCCGGGAGTGCGCGTGCTGATCGGCGGCCTGGGCATGGGGTTCACGACGCGCGCGGCGCTCGGTGCGCTGCCCGCGGACGCCCGGATCGAGGTCGCCGAGCTGATCCCCGAGGTGGTCGCGTGGAACCGCGGGCCGCTCGCGGACCTCGCGGGTCGACCGCTCGATGATCCACGCGTGACGGTGACGGTCACCGATGTCGCCAAGGTGATCGGCCAGGCCGACGGTTCGCTGCACGCGATCCTGCTCGACGTCGACAACGGCCCCGACGCGTTCACCGCGCCCGGCAACGCCGCGCTCTATGGCGCCCCCGGGCTCAAGCGCGCGCGACGTGCCCTGATCCGAGGCGGCATCCTCGCGGTGTGGTCCGTCGAGGACGACAAGGCGTTCACCGGGCGGCTCACCGGCGTCGGCTTCGCGGTCGAGCAACACAAGGTCGCGCCGCGCACGGGCAGCGGAGCGCGCCACGTGTTGTGGATTGCCAAGGCGCCGTAGTCGACACCGGGCCGAGAGATCGTAGACTCCCAGCGTGTTGATCCGGCTGTTCCTCGTGCTCGTGCTGGCGGTCTCGCTCAGCATCGGGAGCACGTGGAACGTGCCCGACGCCGGAGCGGCCACGATCGTGATCGTCGATGAGGAAGTCGCCGCCCCGACCGAGCTCGAAGAGGCGGTGCTCAGCGTGGAACCTGCGTGGATCTCCGAGCACCCGCAACGCGGGGCACCGGAGCGCACCACGGCACGTTCACCGCGAGCTCCTCACCCAGGTTCCGTGTTCCGTCCGCCGCGAAACGTCGGGTTCTGAGTCGTCCATCTCGAACCGATTTGTTTCTGTTTCTGCGGAGGTCGCATGTCATCTCTCGTCGCGCCGCTATGGGCCTGGGCCCTGCTTGGCATCGTTGTTCTGATCTCGATCTTTCTGGATCTGTTCGCTCATCGCGGTGAGCACGTCGATTCTCGCAAGCGTGCGGTGCTCTGGACGTGTGTCTGGGTCAGCGTGGCGCTCGCTTTCAACATGTTCGTGTACGTCCAGTTCGGTGCTGGACCCGCGGAGGAATTTCTCGCGGCGTACCTGCTCGAGAAGAGTCTGTCCGTCGACAACCTGTTCGTGTTCTTGCTCGTCTTCGGTGCCCTGAAGATTCCTCCGCTCGAGCAACGGCGCGTGCTCACGTGGGGCATCTTCGGAGCGATCGTGTTCCGCGGTCTGTTGATCTTCGCGGGAGCTGCGGCGGTGCAGCGCTGGCATGCGGTGACGTACGTGTTCGGGGCGATCCTCGTGATCGCCGCGTTCAAGCTGCTGCGCAAACCCGAGGAGAACGAGGAGAGCAAGATCGTCGTCTGGATGGAGAAGCACGTGCGGTGGACGCCCAAGCTCCACGGGCACAAGTTCTTCACGCGCGAGAACGGTAAGCGCGTCGCGACCCCGCTGTTCATCGCGCTGATCGCGATCGAGGTTACCGATGTCGTGTTCGCGATCGACTCGGTCCCCGCGGCGTTCGCGGTCACCAACGACACGTTCATCATGTACAGCTCGAACCTCCTCGCGATCCTCGGCCTCCGCGCGCTCTACGTCGTGCTCGCCGGCGCGCTGGCGGACCTCCGCTACCTGCACTACGGCCTCGCCGCCGTCCTCGGCTTCGCGGGTGCCAAGCTGCTGGCTGCGAGCTGGATCAAGATCCCTCCGCTGCCGTCGGTGGCCATCATCGCCACCTGCATCACCGTCGCGGTGGTGATGAGCCTGCGGGCGAACCGGCGGGACCCTGCGCGGATTCTGCAAGACAGCCTGCCAACGCCGCAGGTCGACGGAAAGCGCCCCTGACGCAAACGGGCACTTGCGCATCGGCCCGCCACTTGCTGTAACCAGGAGGCGTGAAGACCTGCATCGCTCTCGTCTCCTGTCTGTTCCTCGCCGTCGGCTGCAAGACCGAAGGGGCGTCCTCCAGCACGACGGAGAACAAGCCGGCTGCGGTCGAGAGCGCGCGTCCAGGGCGCTCCGGCAAGATCGATCTGCCGCGCCAGAAGCGGCCGGCCGGTAGCGAGGAGCGTCCGTCGCTGAATCCCGACGACCGCGACGATGACGCGCGCGGCGATCGGCGCGCCAATCGCGAGGAGCGGCGCAAGGAACGCCAGGAGATGCTCGACACGAACAAGGACGGCAAGGTGTCTCCCGAGGAGATGGTGGCTGCTCGCAAGGTTCGCGTCGAGGAGACCCGCGCGCGGCTCGACACCGATGGCGACGGCAAGGTCACCGCCACCGAGCTCGGCGACTCGCGGATGGCGCGCCGCCTCGGTGATGCCGCGCTGCTCGACACCGACAAGAACGGCGACATCTCCGCCGCGGAGCTCGAGGCGTCGATGGAGCAAATGCGCGATCGGATGCGCGAGCGCATGGGGAATCGCCGCGGCGGCTGGGACGGCGACGGTGCGGGCAGCGGCAGCGCGACCACGCCGCCGACCCGCTGAGCGCTACAGATCGCTCACAGTGCCGCGAGGATCTTCTTGCGCTGCGCCTCGTCCGGAACGGCTCCGCGCATCGCGCCGAGGTTGTCCTCGACGTGCTTGACCTTCGACGTCGCGGGGATCGGGCAGGTCACCGCCGGATGCCCGATCAAGAACTTGAGGAACAGCTGGCCCCAGCTCGTGCACCCGAGCTCGGTCGCGACCGCGGGCAGCGGCTTGCCCTTCACCTTGCCGAACAGCCCACCCGACGCAAACGGCTGCATCACGAGCACCGCGACGCCCTTGTCGAGCGCCGCGGGTAGGAGCCGCTTCTCGACCGCGCGATCCGTGACCGAGTACGGGAGCTGGACGAAGTCGATGTTCTCGGTGGTGATGATCTTCTCGAGCTCGTCGAACGCGCCGTGCGAGTAGTGGGTCACGCCGAGGTAGCGGATCGTCCCTGCCTGCTTCCAGTCGCGCAGCGTGGCGAGCTGGGTCTTCCAGTCGACGAGGTTGTGGATCTGCATCAGGTCGAGCCTGGACACGCCGAGCCTCGACATCGATCGCTTCATCTGCGAGATGCCGGCCTGCTTCCCCTCGGTCCACACCTTGGTCGCGAGGAACGGCTTCGGCGTCTTCGGATCGGCCTTCGTCAGCGCGGCGAGCATCGTTCCGATCGCCGCTTCGCTCTTGCCGTACATCGGTGACGAATCGATCACCCGGCCGCCGAGCGCGAGGAATCGCTCGAGCACCGGCGTCAGTGGCGTGACATCGGACACATCGAACGTCTGCCACGAGCCCAGCCCGATCACGGGCAGCAGCTCGCCGGTCGACGGAATCTTGCGGGTGATCAGGTCGGTGGAAGTCATCGCGCGCTCCTTGGCGGCTGCCAGGCGGGGCGTGGCCAAAAGCGCGAGGCCGGCACCGAGCACCTGTCGTCGTGACCACATGACGGGAGTATAGTCCGGCCGTGAGAGTTGCCATCCTCGTCGCGATCCTCGCGTGGCCGGTCGTGGCACGCGGTGACGAGCCGATCGATGACGGCACGGATCCGAACATCGCGCATGCACCGGTCACGAACCGGATCAACCTGCGCGTCGGCGGCGCGTCGACCGACGACACGGGGTATCCGACGATCTGCATGGATGTGCGGATCGCCGCGGGGTTTGGCGTCGAGTCGTGCGGCACGGGCCAGGCGCTGCTCCACAACGAGCCCGGCAACGAGATGGCGCACTTTCGCGCGACCTACACGTTCCTCGAGCGCTCGCTGTGGAAGGGCAACCTCCACGCACGCGGTGGCCTCGGCTTCGCGGAGCTCCAGCTCGGGATCGACAATCCCGGCTTCAAGTTCGGTAGTCCCGATCAGGACCGCGGCTCGGTCGCGGGGCCGGAAGCATCGCTGTCGGCGCAATGGTTACTGCCGATGTACAAGGACTTCGACTTCGTGGTCACGGGCACAGCGGGCCTTGCGTATTTCGCCGGTGCTCCGGAGCTCGCCACGAGCCGCAGCGAGCTCCAGTCGTTCGCCTCGATCGAGGCTGGCATCGGCTGGTGACACCGCGCGTCAGCACTGTCTTCATTCCGACAGAGTCGTGACGGAACCGGGGTTCGCCCGGGGGCAGAAGCATGGTTAAAACCGTGGCATGGAGCTCCGGAGCATCGCGACCTACGCCCGCACCGTGCGGCCGGCGTTGCCGGCGAGCGCGTTCGAGCCAGCCACCTCGCGCGTGCTGTGGCTGCCGCTTCACCTCGCCGTGATCGCGACGCTCGCGTGGACGATCGCGTCGGGTCGATTGCCCGCGGTGCTGTGGCCCGTCGCCTCGCTGGTGATCGGCGTCTCGCTCGCGGGCATGGTGTTCCTCGGTCACGAGACCATGCACGGTGGCGTCGTTCGCGGCCGGCGCGCGATCCGCTGGCTCGGCTGGATCTGCCTCGTTCCGTTCACGCTGTCACCGACGCTGTGGACCGCGTGGCACAACCGCGTCCATCACAACCACTGCGCGATGCCCGGCAAGGATCCGGACATGTATCCGACGTTGATCGAGTACCAGACCCAGTCGGCGTCGCGGATCATGGCCGATCACTTCGGACTCGGTCGGCGTCGCATCGTCAGCTTGCTCAGCCTGATGTTCGGATTCACCGGGCAGAGCCAGCAGATGCTGTGGGGCGCACGCGAGAAGGGCATCCTGACGCCCGGTCTTCATCGCAAGGCGATCGTCGAGTTCCTCGCCGGCGTCGCGCTGTGGGCCACGGTCGCCGTGATCGTCGGGTTCGTCCCGTTCCTGTTCGTCTACGTGCTGCCGTTCGTGGTCGCGAACACGATCGTGATGATGTTCATCATGTCGAACCACAACCTCAGCCCGCTGACCCCCGAGGTCAACGACCCGCTCGTCAACTCGCTATCGGTCACGCTGCCGCGGCCGCTCGAGTGGCTGACCCTGAACTTCGGCTATCACGTCGAGCATCACCTGTTCCCGACGATGAGCACCCGCCACGGTCACCTCGTGCGTGATGCGCTGCGCGCGCAGTTCCCCGGGCGCTACCAGTCGATGCCGCTGACCACCGCGCTGGTCCAGCTCTACAGCACGGCGCGCGTCTACCAGGACGACGTCACGCTCGTCGATCCGCCGAGCGGCCAGACGTTCCCGACGATCGTCCCGCGCGCCTGAGCTACCGATGCTCCGGTGCGGATCGCGCTCGTCCCCGACCCGTGGATCCTCCAGCCCCCCGGCTACACGATGGTCGGGCTCGCCGGCGCGATCGGGAGCAGGCGCCAGCAGATGCGCGGCCGGATCACCCACGACTCGTACGCGACGTTCGAGCTCCAGCGCGTCGAGTGACAGACCCGCGTGCTACCGATGTCGATCATGGAACGATTTCCGCGCGGCACGCTCCCGCCCTCGGCCTTCGTCGCCCTGACTCCCGGCACTCCGAGGTCCGTCGCCCCGGCGCCCTCGACGTTTCAGCCCGCGTCGGCCCGCGCCGCCCAGGCGCCCCGGGGGACCAGCGATCTCGCGTCGATGTGCCCGACCTGCAATACCCTGATGCAGCCCGAGCACGCGCACTACCGCTGCTCGACCTGCGGCTACCGGGACTCCTCGTCGTTCTGAACGCCACGTTTTCGAACCTCCGAATGTTCGCGTTCCGCCGCGCGTTGCATAGAGTACCTACCCATGTGCCGGATGTTCGGGATGGCCGCCGAGGCGCCGACCTCGCCACGACAGTTGCTGTGCGACGCGCCCGGTAGCCTGCGCACGCTCTCGGTCGAGCACTGCGACGGGTGGGGCGTCGCGATCCATGACGCCGGCGACTGGCTCATCGAGCGCAGCACGAGCTGCGCTGCGGCGTCGGAGCGCTACGCGGAGGTCGCGCGTACCGAGACGCGGCTCCTGATCGCGCACATCCGCAAGAAGACGGTGGGACCCTCCTCGCTCGCGAACACGCACCCGTTCCATCGCGACGGCATGGTGTTCGCGCACAACGGCACGCTGCCGGATGTCTCGGCGCTGACCGCGCGCACGGCACCCGAGCAGCTCGCGCGCATCGAAGGCGACACGGACAGCGAGCGGCTGTTCGCGTTCCTGCTCACGCAGATCGCAGCCGCCAGGGACGTCGCGCACGGCGTGGCCACTGCGGTGCGCACGCTGCGCAGCCTCGGCGACCTCGGACCTGCGACCTTCTTGCTCTCGTGTGGGACCCAGCTGTACGCCCATCGCGCGGGCCGCTCGCTGTTCACGCTCGCACGCGACGGCGCGATGATGGTCGCGAGCGAGCCGCTCACGGACGAGCGGTGGCTCGAGGTCCCGGACCAGTCGCTCGTCGTGCTCGATACGATGTCCGTCCACGCCATCGCGGCGTGAAGGTGCGGACGCTCGTCGTCTAATCGCGGTTCGGAACGACGCCGATCGGGACGCGCGGCCAGCAGATCTCGAACACGGTCGAGGCCTCGTCGGACGTCACCTTGCAGATCGCCCCATGGGCGAGGGAGATCTGCTGGACGATGTAGAGCCCGAGGCCGAGGTTCGTGCGCGGGCGATCGGCGCCGTCGTGACCCGCGCGGAACGGATCGAACAGCAGATCGATCAGCTCCACAGGAATCGCCTTGCCGAAATTGGTCACACGCGTCGTCACGCTCTGGCGGTCGTCGGCCTCCTCGGCGCTGACGATGATCGGATCCTTGCCGTGCTGGAGCGCGTTGCCGATCAGGTTCGACAGCGCCTGGATCAGCCGATCGTGATCGACGTGCGCGCGGAGATCACCGCTGATCTGGACCCGGATGTCGCGATCCGGCTGGCTCATGCGCAGCTCCTGCGCCGCTTCCTCGCAGATCTCGCCGAGGTCGTTCTCCTTCGGCACGGCGGGGATGCCCTGACCGAGGTGGGCGTGCGCGAAGTCGATGACGTCGGCGATCATCCGGATCATCCGATCGGAGCTGCGCTGGATCGTGGCGGCCATCCGCTCGTGCTTCGGCTCGTTGCAGGGATGCGCCGTGATCTGTGCACCGGCGAGGGCGACCGCATTGAGCGGGTTGCGGAGGTCGTGCCCGAGGATGCCGATGAACCGCTCGCGGAGCTTGTCGCGCCGCGTGGTGTAGCGCTTGACGGCCTCGTTGACCGCGTAGTCGATCCCATCGTTGAGCCGAACGAGAGCGATGCGCACGAGCGGGGAGGACTCGACGTCGAGGAGCTCTTCGAGGATCACGTTCCGCAGGATCTGGTACTCGGTCGACAGGGTCTCGAGGTCGACACCGTGACCGAGCCGCTGCAGCGCGTGACCCTGCGCCAGCGCCTCGAAGCCGCGCCGGCCGGCCTGCTCGTCACCTTCGACCCACGACGCGAGGCCGAACAGAAGCTCGGGCAGGTGATCGACCAGCGCAGCACGCTCGAGCCGCTGCAGGTGCGGCAACCGAGCCCCGATCGCTCTGACCCACGCATCCGAGATCCGATCGACATGGGATCGGAGGTGCGCCGCGACGGGATGGTGCGGGTCCATGGCCTTGGCGGCAGCGTGCGCGGCGGCGTGACTCCGATCAATCGGGCGCGCGTGAGACCAGCGTGATCAGCCGCGGCGCCTGCGCGAGAGCACTGCGGCCCAGGCGAACAGTGAGGCAACCGCGCCCATCACCGTGACGACCAGCGCGAAGGTGCGAGGGTCACTGCCCCCGATCTTCGTGGTCAGGTACCCGGAGGCCGCGCCCGCGATCATCGTGAGAAAGCCGATCATCGACGAGGCCGTGCCCGCGATGTGAGGCACCGGCTCGAGGGCCAGCGCGGTCGCGCTCGGTCCGCCCATCCCGCAGCCAAAGAAGTAGATGATCATCGGCACCAGGAACCCGGCGATCCCGAGACCCTCGACGCGCGTGCCGATCGTGACGAGCACGCCGCCGAACAGCAGGATCGTCGTGCCGGTGAGGATCATCTTGATCGGGGAGCGCCCGGCCTTGAGGATGCGCCAGCCGACGAGGGAGCCGATCATCAGCGCGAGCGCGGTGAGGCCGAAGTAGACGCCGAACGCCGTGTTCGACACCTGATAGCCGTGCATCAGGACGAACGGCGAATCCGCGATGTACGCGAACTGGCCCGCGAACGCCGCACATCCGATCAGCGTCGGCAGCCGCGTTCCAGGGGTCGCGAAGAACTGCGCGAACCCGCGCACGAGACCGCGTGGGGATGCAGCGAGTCGGCGCTCGACGGCCAGCGTCTCGTGGAGGGTCAGGTGCGCGAGCACGACCAGCGAGATCCCCGCGGCGGCGAGCGTCGCAAAGATCGCGCGCCAGCCCAATCCCGCGAGCATCACGCCGCCGATCGAGGGCGCGATCATCGGCGCGATCGCGACGGTCGCGAGCATCGTCGACATCAACCGAGCCGCCTGACCCGCGGGCTGGGTGTCGCGCACTATCGCCCGCGCGACGACCGGTCCTGCGGACGCCCCGATGCCCTGCAGCGTCCGGCACACGATGAGCACCTCGATGTTCGGGCTCACCGCGCATGCGAGACCACTGAGCGCGAACAGCGCGAGGCCCGCGATCAGGACGCGACGCCGGCCCCACACATCGGACAGGTAACCGACCAGGAGCTGTGCGACGGCGAACCCGATCAAGAACAGCGACAGTGTGAGCTGGACGGTGGCCGAGCTGGCGTCGAACACCGTCGCGAGGACCGGCTGAGCGGGCAGGCTGATGTCGATCGAGAGGGCGGTGACCGCGCTCATCGCCGAGAGGGTGACGACCCACCGGGTCGACCCGATGGTCGCCGGCAGGTGCGGTTCGCTCATCACGCGGCATCATGTCAGCCGTACCGGTCGCCGCGGTCCCCGGCCCCGGCAAAACACCGTTGCGTCCGGGGCGGGTTTCCATGGGCCCTCGCGAGCGTTAGGTTGGCTGCATGAGCTCGCCCATCCTCGGTACGATCCCGATCGGGTTTCCGTGGGAGACCCAGGATCCCTTCCTGTTCTGCGTCCACCACGACGACAAGTACCCCGCCGGCAACGACCGCATGGGACCCGCTGCGTCCCTCGCAGGTCGCGAGCTCGGTGCGGACTTCGCCGGCAAGGACGGCTGGCGCATGTATCACGGCGAGGAAGTCCCAGGCTTCCCGGGCCACCCGCACCGTGGCTTCGAGACGGTGACGATCGTGCGCCGTGGTCTCATCGATCACTCGGACTCGCTCGGAGCGGCCGCGCGCTTTGGCCGTGGTGACACCCAGTGGCTGACCGCCGGCAAGGGCGTCGTTCACTCCGAGATGTTCCCGCTGCTCGACAAGACGGGCCCGAACCCGCTCGAGCTGTTCCAGATCTGGCTGAACCTGCCCAGGGCCGACAAGCTGACCGAGCCGTACTTCACGATGCTTTGGGATCACGCGATCCCGCGGCACGTCGCGCGCGACGCGACGGGACGGACGACCGAGGTCACGGTGATCGCCGGAGCGATCGGTGACGCGCGTCCGCTGCCGCCACCGCCGAGCTCGTGGGCCTCGCGTCCCGAGAGCGACATCGCGATCTGGACGATCCGTATGGAGCCCAACGCCGAGTGGACGATGCCGGCCGCCAAGCCCGGCACCAACCGCACGATCTATCTGTTCGTGGGCGCCGCGAAGGTCGTCGACAAGCACATGGCCGCACCGCTCGGCGTCAAGCTCGTGCCCGATGCCGAGGTCGCGCTCGTCGCGGGGCCGCTCGGTGCGGAGATCCTGCTCCTCCAGGCCAAGCCGATCGGTGAGCCCGTCGTGCAGTACGGGCCGTTCGTGATGAACTCCAAGCAGGAGATCCAGCAGGCGTTCGCCGACTACCAGCGCACCAAGTTCGGTGGCTGGCCGTGGCCGAGCGAGGCGCCGGTCCATGCGCGCGAGGAGGGCAGGTTCGCCCGTCACGCCGATGGTCGGGTCGAGCGCGCCGACGACGTCGCGAAGGCCGCCGGCTAGCTCCTCCGGATCTCACAACGAGATCAGGTACCGCTCGAGGTCGGCCTGCTGGTCCGGCGCGCCGGAGCCAGGGACGCTTTCCACTGTCTCAACGTTCGCGCCGTAACTGCGCAGTTTCACAGGAGCGGAAAGGGACGGTTTCCACTTTCTCCGCGCCACTCTCTCGACATGCACGCGCCAACCGCGCCTGACGACTGGATGAGAGGGACGGTTTCACGATCTCGAGAACATCGGGATCCAGTGGATCGCTTCAGCGGAGAAAGTGGAGACCGTCCCCACCCTCGTCCGTGATCTCGATAGCTTCCAGATCGAAAGTTGAGACAGTGGAAAG
>JAQBQE010000070.1 GCA_028287135.1 Myxococcales bacterium | reverse complement strand
TCGGCGACGTAACTGTTGATTCCGATGCGCCAGACAATCCGGTGGGGTAATCGCGCGACATGTAGATGACGGAGTCTACGAGGGCCACCTGACACCGCGATCATGACGCGATGACAGGGTGCCAGCGACACGCTCATGACAGGCGACGTCAGACCACGGGTTGACACTCTGTGACAGGAAGTCTGCTGATGCCCGCGTCCAACGAGAACGACATTGCGACCCTGATCACCGCTGGTTTCGGCGAACTTCTGGACGAGGCGAGTCTGGCATCGCAGCTCCGGGTTTCGCGATCGACGCTGCAGAGCTGGCGCTACTCCGGGCGAGGGCCACGGTCGATCAAGCTCGACGGTTGATCCGCTACCGCGTTACTGACGTTGACGCCTTCTTGGCGGCGAATACGCGCGGGAACGTCGCCTGACGCCAGCGCTGGCTAGGTAGGCGGCAACGCGCACGAGTATGCTTCAAAGGCGGTCATCGCTTCGCAATCGCGTTTCGCCGACGAGCATCAGCGACGAAGGCTCTGATGCGGTGACGACGTTCGATCACGAGCCGACCGAAAGCCTGCGCCACGGCGTCATCCGATCTGGCGAGATCCAGCCGTCGACCGAGATGATGCGCTTGGAGAACATCGAGCCTCGCAAGCAAATCGCACAGCTCACGCTCTCGGGAGGCGTTGCCGGTCTGGTGACTCTCACCGGGCGCCAGCGGCCGGGTCAAGGTCGCGGTGATCGCTGCCTCCAGCTCGGGTGCGAGAGAACTTGGAGGCTCCGTCCGATTCAGCACCTCGCTCGAGGTCGGAATCCGCCCGTCGTTCGCGACGCGGACGGGCTGCCAAATCGGCATGCGAGACGACGCGGGTGTCTTCTGCACCCGACCAGCGACAGATCCAATCGGCTGCCTCTCGAGGGTTTCGTCGGTAACCAGCTGGGCTCGCCGACTCTCCATTCCGAGCGCCTGCGTGGTGGGCGACTGCTCGTGCGACTGCGGCAAATCCTCGGAATGCTTGAGCTTCAGAGATTGCGAGTGACTCATGGATGCGCGTATCGGGACGTCTCTGCATCGGTTGCGAAAAAAAGAGAAGCGCCCAAGCAACCCGCCAGGCCCGACGTCGATAGGTGCTTCCAACTCGAACCACCACTGGAGCACTCGATGACTCTTGAGAACACTCGGCGCCCGCAGCACGACCACCCAGCACCTCGCGAAACTGTCGAGCACGCCGGAAAGACCGAGCCGGATGCGGTTGCTGCACCGAAGCCCGATTACGATCGAGTGTTTTCGCCGGGCAAAGGGAAGAGTGACCCAACCGGCGCGGCGGCTTCGGGCTCCGAGGATGACCGCGTCAAAACGCAGTGGTGGATCAACTATCAATCCGTCCTTGGCAAGACGAGGAACCTGCCCGGTCGGACCGGGAAAGATCAGATGGTCGTCGACGAGCTCAAGATCCGGCCGAACGGCGCACGATCGGTCTCGCTCCAAGGCGGCAACATGGCCAAGAGCGGCGACGTCGAGCTCGGGACAGCGATGGTGCCGAGGGGCGCTGGTTTGGTCACTGCCGCGATTCGCTACGCACCCAAGACCTCGTTCGACGTCAAGGTTGAACTGCAGCCCGGCGCAACTGGCAGCGAACGTGCCAACGCGGACAAAGAGGCGACGGCGCTGGTGAATGCGCTATTGCGTGACCGTGGTGACTACGACGCGATCGCCGCCGAAGTGGAGGCTGAGCTGGCAGTTCGTTTTCCCGGCAAGACACTGAGCGTCTCGATCAAGCCGCTCGCGAAAGGCCAAGCCACCGAGCTGTTCGTCGCCGAGGGAGCCGACTATGAAGCGACATCAGATTCGAAATTTGCCGTGATGATCGAGCCAACAAGCAGCCAGGATCACGCGACCGCCTGGAACCGAAGCACATCGGCGGAAGAGGGTTCTGGTGAGAGTGATCAAGCTGCGGTCAAGACCACGAACGACATCGAGAGCAGGAAGAAGACGGTCGAGAAGGAAAAGATGATCAACACGTTCAAGACCAGCCTCGCCACGAACGTGCAAGACATCTTTAAGGGCATCGAAGAGCAGCTCGATTCCACGCTCGACCAGCACGTGACGACACACGACAAGACGGTCAAATGGACCGTCGGACTCGATCCATCGAAAGAGAAGAAGGACGGCGAAGCAGAGAAATCGGGTGTCGTCGACAAGCTGAAGGGGGCTTGGAAGACCGTGTCGTCCGTGGGCAAGTGGGTCTACAGCAAGGGCAAGAACCTCATGAGGCGAGCGCCGATTGTCGCTGCCGCGCTCGAGCTCGGCGGGTCGATCTGGGACGCCGTCAGTGGTCGTGGAAAGATTTCACGTGAAAGCAGTGAATCCGACGGCACGAGCCATACCTCCGGCAGTCCGAAGACCCACAAGGAAGCCGTCGAGATCAGCTCGCTCGCCTCGATCGCAACGGATCTGACGACACAGATGGTCCGGGAGACCGAGCACGATATCGAGAAGGAAGTCGCGACGAAGCTCGGGACGGAGATCTCTTCAACGACGAAGAAGGACGCGACGAAGAAGCAGACCGTCAACACCAGCTCCAGCGGCACCACCGTGATCCACGAAGTGGGCAAGCCGCGGATCTCGATCAAGAAGCTCGACTAACCTTAGGATGACCATCATGAGCTCGTATTCGACATTGATGTTCACCGCGATCTTCGCTACGGCGTGTTCGGGGTCTCAGGCTGCGCGCACGCACCCGGACTCGGGGTCTTCTTCACCCAGGGCAAATCCAGCAACGCTGGCCGTCGAGGCCCGTCGCGCGCTTCTGGGCGAAGGCGTTCCGCGCGATCGCGAACGTGCCCTCACGCTGTTCTTCGAGGCATGCCAGAAAGGGGATCCCCGGAGCTGCGCGGTCATTATCGGTACCTTCATGCGACACGAGGAGGAGCAGGTCCCAGCAGTCCTCGACGCGTTGTGGCCACGATGCAGGGCCGGCGACCCCTTCAGCTGCCGTATCGCAAGCGACGCATTGGGGTCGTACAGGATCGCCGACTCGCAGATCCGCGCAGCTTGCGCGGGCGGCAATGCCTCTGCGTGCACGATGCAGGCAAAGGACACGTCCAACAACGCACTGTTCATCAAAGCGTGCGATCTAGGTGATCCGGAGGCCTGCGAGAGCGTCATTCCATCGGATCCACGGCTGGAGGAACGTGCCACGCAGCTACGGATCTCTGGGTGCAAGGCGGGCTACGCGCGAGATTGCTATCCTCATGACGAACCCAGCTATCGCCGACTGATCGTAGAACACTGCCTCGCAGGGAGTTTGCAGGATTGCGTCCTTGCGAGTCGTAGTCTCCCGACGGAGCGCGCGACCGCGGCCCGGATTCTAACGATGGCGTGCGCGTTGACCGCGAAGAGCTGTCGAGAGCTCGCTGACTTCCATCTCGAGGCGCCGGATCGCCAGGTCGAAGCCGCGCGAGCCGCACTCGAAGTCAGTTGTTTCGACGAGCTCTACCCTGGAGCGGGGCTTCGCGTGCACTCGCGACTGGGGTTGGACTGCGTTAAAGGTGCGAAGCTGTACAGCGAAGCGCCGGCCGATCCGACCCGTGCGGCTGCGATGCTGAAGCGGGCCTGCGAACTGGGAGAGTCATCCGCGTGCCCCCAGGGTGAAACGGCTCCCTGACGAGCCATCCTCGCGAGATCGCGCAGCATCTAGGAACTACGCAACCGGGGAAGCGTTTCATCGATAGCCACCCCATGACCGAGCATGCGATTGGATTCGAAGCGGCTGCCGAGGAACTGTCCGCGAGGAAGGCTTGGACGCTCGCTCGATTGGGCGAGTTCATCAATGCGGGTCGCGCCGCTGGCTGGCTGAGCGGCGAGCCGCTGAATGACCTCCGGGATCCACACATCTTCCTGAACAACCTGCAGCCGGCGAAGTCGACGCCGATGCGGGCACTGCAGACGCAGCTGGGGCTTTCTGCGATCGAGATGGACGTCCTGTGGCTGCTCGTGTGCATCGAGCTCGAGCCCGCGCTCGCAGGCGCCGCTCAGTTGCTTGTCTCTCCCGGGATGCACGAGCTCAACGCACAGATCCTGGAGCGCCTTGCTGCTGGAGGCGATGCAGGCGCGGACGGAGAGGTGTTCGCGCGACTTGCCCGGTTCGGTTTGATCGAGACGACGCACGACTCACGCGTCCCGTTGTACCGGCGCCCGGTGCGGCCGAATGATCGGGTGATCGAGCTGGCTCGTGGTCGGCTGTCGATCGATGGCGAGCTTGGCGAGATCGCGACGCTGACGAGCGCCGTGGAGATCCGGCGAGAGACAGCGAGCCTCGAACTGATTGCACCCGATGCGTTGCTCCGCGCCGTGGGCGAGGGCGACGGGGTCTTCGTAGTGGCGACGGGCATCGAAGGCAGTGGTCGCGCCACGATGTTGCGGCACGCAATCTCGTCGGCCGGGAGGACTGTGCTCGCGGTCCGAGCTACCGCGCTCGGAAAGGATGCCGAGAAGCTGAGTCGACAGTTGCGCGCCATTGTGCGTGAGTGTCGTCTCCACGAAGCATGGCCGCTGCTACTCGAGAGCGACAGTCTGAGCGAGCACGCGGAAATCGTCGACCGCGAGCTGATCCGCATGTGCGACGGCCCCGTGTTCGCGACATCGCGTGAAGCCTGCACGTGGCCGATCGATCGACCGCTGATCACCATTGCTATCGCACTCCCCGATGAAGCGAAACGGATCGCGATGTGGACGCACAGGCTGCCCGAAGTAAGTGCGAACGTGGCGAGAGACTGCGCTGCTCGCTACACGATTTCGCCTGGTCTGCTGACTCACACTGCGACCGCCGCGTCGTTGTTGTCGCGAGGTGCGGAAGCGATCACGACCGATCACGTTCACGCCGCGCTACGGGGCCAGCTCGAACGTCGCCTGCTCGGCCTCGCCCAACGAATCGACACGCGTCAGACCTGGGACGACCTCGTGTTGCCAGTTGATCAGTTCGATCTTCTGATCGAGATGGTGGCGCGGGTGCGTCATCGCCGCCAAGTGCTCGATGCGTGGGGCTTCGCAGACAAGGTCGGCAAGGGGCTCGGTCTGTCGGCGCTGCTGTCCGGCCCCCCCGGAACCGGCAAGACGATGATCGCTGGCCTCGTCGCGCGCGAGCTCGGCCTTGACCTCTACCAGGTGGATCTCTCGAAAGTCGTATCCAAGTACATCGGTGAGACTGAGAAGCAACTTGCAGCGCTGTTCGAGGCAGCGGAGTCCGGTCACGCGATTCTACTGTTCGACGAGGCGGACTCGTTGTTCGGCAAGCGCACGGAGGTCAAGTCGAGCAACGATCGATACGCCAACCTCGAGGTCAACTATCTCCTTCAACGCATGGAGGCGTTCAGCGGGATCTCGCTGCTCACCACGAACCATGAAACGGCGATCGACAAGGCTTTCCAGCGCCGGCTTGCGTTCCACATTCGCGTCCCCATGCCCGATGAGAAGGAGCGCGCGATGCTGTGGACCACGATGATCCCCGAGCGTGCGGCCCGAGCTGACGATCTCGATGCGAGCCGCCTTGCCACGGAGTTCCTGATGAGTGGCGGCTACATCAAGAATGCCGTCCTGCGGGCGGCTTACCTCGCCGCTAACGAGGGTACGCCGATCACGAACGCCCATCTCTGGCGGGCCGCTCGTGCCGAATACGAGTCGATGGGCAAGGTCGCGTATCAGTGGGTGGGGTGACGCCCACTGACGGAATGAGGGAAGATGAGGCGATGCGATCTGCTGGCGCTAGATCAGATGAACGCCTGACGCGCCGGAAGTCCGCGACGATCAGCCAACGCCTTCGCCGCAAGCTGCCTTCGCAGCGTGCCGCAGCCGGTCGCCGCGGTCCTCGGAACAGTCGGCGGTCGTGACCCGAGAGGAACGTCACGCTGGAGACGGGTGCGCTAGAAGCCCGGCTCGCGACTCGTGTGAGCGATCGCGAGCACGCGGATCTCTGCGTCGAGCTCGATGAACACGACCGAGTAGGGGAAGCGTCGAAGCAGGAACCGACAGACGTTGATCCGCTCGGGCACGTCGCGAACAAGCGGCCAGTTCTGCGGCGCATCCGCGACCCGCTGAAGCGCTTCGCGCACTGCGGTCACGAAGTCGATTCCAAGGCCCTGACGCCGCGCCTCGTACCATTCGGCGGCCATCTCCATCTCCTCGACTGCGTCATTGTCGAAGCGAAGGGGCTTGGTCATCGCTGTCGCAGCTTGGACTCGATCGAGGAGAGGACTTCGTCGGCATCACGACCGACCGATTCGCCACGGACGGCGCGTTCAGCCCGCCTCGTGATCTCTTCGGCCCAGCGTCGTTCCACCTCTTCAGGCGGCAGGGTGCTCTCTCCCTCGTCGAGGCTGCGCAGCAGCTCGGCTGCAACGTCAGCACGTTCGTCGATGGGCAAGCGAAGCGCTTCCTCAAGGACCTGTCGTGCGTGGTTGCTCACACGCATAGAGTACCTCTCAACGTTGACTGGGTCGACGACCGTTTCGCGACCGCCAGCGTGCTGCAGCGCGGCCCCCCGGAACGTCAGACCCGACACATGCAAATGCCTGTCGCGACTTCGGTGGGCAGTGCCTTGCGCTCGGCCGAGGAGAACAGGCCGTCACGGTTTGCGAGCGAAACTGCAGCTTGCATCCGCAGGACGCGGGTCTCCGTTCCAACACTGCGCTCGCGTGCATGATTGCGGGTGATGTGAAGCACGCAAACGCCGAGGTCACGCGTGCTCTCGAAAATGGATCCTTCGGACAAGATCTCTCACGCGCTCGTTGCGATGATCGAAGATGTTCTCGTCGGGAAGAAGCCTCGACTCACAAAGTATCCCTGAGCGGAACCATCGATCATCGGCTCCGTTCGCGCCATGGCTTAGACTCGCCGCATGGGACTCTTGACCTTCAGCATCAACGTGACCTTGGACGGCTGCGTCGACCACCAGGAGGGAATCGCCGACGACGAGACACACGCCTTCTTCACCCGCGTCATGGACGAGGGCGGGGCGATGCTGTGGGGCCGCGTCACCTACGAGATGATGGAGAGCTACTGGCCGGCGGTCGCGCGCGGCGACGAGGAGGCGCCGCCGGCGATGCGCGAGTGGGCGGTCAAGCTGGAGGCCAAGCCGAAGTACGTGGTGTCGTCGACGCGAAAGGACTTCCCGTGGGCCAACAGCCACCACATCGCCGGCGACCTGCGCACGGGCGTGCAGAAGCTCAAGGACGCGACCCCGGCCGGCGTGCTCCTCGGTAGCGGCAAGCTCGCGACCGAGCTAGACCGGCTGGATCTGATAGACGAGTACAAGTTCCTCGTCCACCCCAGGATCGCCGGCCACGGCCCGACCCTGTACCAGAGCGGGCTGCCCAGCACGCGACGGCTCGAGCTGGTCTCGGCGAAGCCGCTCCGCAGCGGCGCGGTCGCCATGCACTACCGGCGCGCGCGCTGACCCCATCGCGCCCAGCTCGCGGGCCAGCGCGTCGTCGGGAACCTTCTCGCCGCGCAACACGGCGTACCCGCTGCACGAACGCCGCCATGAACATGACCGGCTGAGCGGTGCAGGGTGCAGGGGATGGCGGATGCAGCTACGTGGAAGAAGCATGTGGCGGCCTGGCGTGCGAGCGGAGAGACGGCCGCGGCCTGCCGATCGAGTTGGACGATCGCGGCGACTTTGTGTGGGACTGGGGATAGCGAAAACGGACACCGAGTTGCGTCGATGGAAGTGCTCTGAGGTGCCGGCCTCCTGGACGCTTCTTGCTGGGCTTGGTGGCCTTCTCGCTTGGCGGAGTTGCAGTTTCTCGAGCAAGAACTGCGTGACGCGCTGCTGACATTGAGCGAGGTGCTCGATCGAGAGATCGACATAGCCAGCGGTGACGGAGCCCCGCGGAGGGCGATGGTTCGTCAGCACGTCGATCAGTACGGCGAGATACCGCCGACCTCGACGAGAGCGCTCGTGTACGTGTCGCGTAGTCGATGAGGCGAGGGCAGGATCCGTTTCACCTCGCCCCCCCGAACTCGCACTAGCAGCAGAAGATCCGCGGCCGCCTCTTCCCCGATCTCGAACTCACGGCGGGGCCATAATTACGCGGCTTCTAGTGAGCGCTGACAACCGGATCTCCGACGTCGGCGCGTTCCTCGACTCCAACACGCAAGGCAAGGTCGTCTAAGGCCCGGCGCGAGCGGCTTGTCGCATGCCACGCTCATGACCGATGATGACGAGTGAGGCATTGATGGCGACGTCACCGCGTCCGCTGCGCTGGGCTGGTCGGATCGGCTGGCTTCTCGTCGTCGGCTCGATCGCGCTCGCTGCCATGGCGGGCACCGGCTCGATGAGTGAGACGGAGATGGTCACCAACAGCCTCTACATCGCGCTGACGTTCGGCTTTGGCGCCGGGATGATCATCGGCTCACGCACCTTCAGCGATGCGCCGACCACCCGCCAGGCATGGTCAGGCGCTCTGATCCTCGGCGCGTGCGGAGCGGCGGTCGTCGCCATCATCCGCTGGTACATCCTCGTGAAATTCTTCCGATGACCGACGACGAGGGCGAACGCGAACGCCTGCGCTTGACCGCGATGGGGTTCCGGCCCGAGGAGATCGAGCGCCAGTTCGATCCCGCGATCTCGGACGTGACCAAGGGGGCCGAGACGACGAAGATCCTGATGCGGACCTTCGAGCCGGTGCTCGACACCCCTGCCAGTAGACGGGAGACTACAGCCGAGGGACGCCGCATCTACGAACAAGTGGTCGCATATTTCTTTCCGGGCTACGGAGAGGCAGATCGACGCCGCCGCCGGCGGCGCACGCTCTCGATTGGAATCACGGTGGCGCTTCTCCTCGCCGGACTCGCCGCTCTGCTGGTCCTTGCGTGGCCCTCCGCCGCGACCTGCCGGCGCTTCGCGCCGTTCGCACGGTAGTTCGCGATGAACGTCGCGAGCCGGCGACCAACGACGACGCCGAAGCCGGGCACCTCTTCATCCCAGACGATGAGCTGTGCCTTGCCGGCGGGGAGGGCGACGCGATCGAGCGACTTCTCGGTGAGCCTGAGGTTCATGGCGTGTGGTAGTGACTAGAAGAAACAGACCCGAGGCTCTGCCAAACTAGTCACCAAGAGAACCGAGTTCTTTGCAGGCCGAGGGTCTGTGGTTCGATCCTCCAAAACCTCCACCATAGTTAGCGGATTCTGAGAACGGCTAGCCACCGTTTGGTCACCGGCCAGACAATGGCGGCTCGGCCACTCGCGGTTCACCCGATCCACACCGCACATCTACGGTGTAGAGAGCCGCGCTGTTCAGGGGGGCTCGATCTTGACGTCGCGCAAGACCTCGCCGCTGCGGATCGAATCCAACACCTGATCCTCGAACTCCTTTCCTGCGCGCTCGGCCGCGCCGGCCTTGCCGAGGTCGAGCAGCCTCGCGTCTGCGAGCGCGCGAATTCCGATAGCGGGCCCGACAAGCACGTTCACGGTCTGGTCGCCGGTCGGTAGCACCACGAGTCGGTGGTCACTCTTGTTCGCGACGAGCAGTGCGTTGACGAGCCCGATCACCGCTTCTACGTCGTACCAGTCGCCGTGGTTCTCGGCATCGACGGAGTACTGTTTGCCGCCGAGATAAGCGTGCAGTACGTAGCTGCCACTGTCGGCGTCGGCGTCGGCACGGCTCGGCGGAATCTCCTCGAAGATGACGCCGTCGAGCGCCGGAGCAGCGAGCGCGGCGAGATCTGCGAGCAGCTCGTCATGCTCGTTGGGAAACATGCCGGTCTCGGCGTCGAACCCCTTCGAGCGACCGCGCGCGAACAGCGTGTCCTCGAGCGTGACCTCAGGTTCGTCGAATCTCTCCTCGTCGGCTCGTGGTCTGTCGAGCTTGAAGCCGCGGCGGACGAGCTCTTGTTCGGCGGACGCGAGGTCGGGAAACGTCTCGAGCGAGCGCAGCATGGTCGCAATGCGCGGATCGTCGGAGGCGAGACTCTTGGCAACGGCTGCTGCGGCCGGTCGATCGATCGCGGCGAGCGCCCTCAAGCAGCGGACGCGACGATAGTCCTTCGTCGTTTTCGTGCAGTCGGTCAGCGCCGCGGCGACGGCCGGCTTCGGATGCTTGCTGAGGATGGTGGTGACGCTCTCGCCGTCCTCGAGCATGCCCCTCGCGTTCGTTGGCGGCTGCGTCGTGTCCGGCGACACCCGCCCGCACATCGGGTCGTCGGCGACCTTCGGGTGCGTGCACGCGCGCTCGCCGATCGCCTTGCCGTCTGCCGACGCGCTGTTCAGCATCCCGATACCGACGATGGCGCGCCGATGCGGATCGGTCAGAGACTGCTGTAGCGCGGTGATTGTCACGACCGATTCGGGACCCTTCATGCGGGCAAATACGAAGCCGACCTGGCGAGCCTTGAAGTGGTTGTCCGCCGTGCGCGCGTAGGCCGCCGCCGCACGCGCGACCCGCTCGTTGAAGGGGAGCTGCACGTCCTCGCCCAGGAACGCATTGAAGTACCACTCGACGATGACGTCGTCTGGCACTTCGTCCTTGGAGAAGGCCGGCGCAAGTGCGGGGAACCGGCAGTGCGTCGCCGCTCGCCACAACGCGGCCTTCGCGGGCGCGACGAGCTTGCCGGCAGCGGTCTCGACGATCCACGTGCACGTCTCCTTGCCTGGCGAGTAGCCGGCCAGCCCTCCGTACCAGCTCGCAAGCTTGTCGTCGATCGATCCGTCGGCGGCCGCGCGCGTGAGGCCCGCGACCACGCGCTGACGCATCTCGTACGTGTTCGCGTCGAGCGCTGCGCGGATGAACGGCTGCGGCGGATGGATACCGCGCTCGAGCTCGCGCACGGACGCAGGCAGCGGGCCGGTGAAGCGCGTCGGGATCGCCATCGTGGTGACGCGTGGACGCGCAACGATGAACAGCGAGTCGTCGACGGTCGGCTCCGGCGCCGGAGATGGCGGCGCCGACGCCCGCTCCTTCTTGCATGCCACCACGCAAGTCAACAGCACGAGCCCGATCCGACCGATCATGCCCGCAGCCTATACCCGCGCCCGCCGGGTCCGGACCGGTTCGACGAGTACCATTTCGTCATCCACCCGGTCTTTGCGGGCGCCGGGCCGCACTTGTTCGAGGGCCAGGAGCGCTCGCGGACTCCCGAGTCCAGCGTGGCTCGCGGTTGCTAGTCGTCGAGCTCCCAGGCGGCGATATCGTCGACGGGGCGGGGTAGTCGACCCCCGAGCCACTCGGCGCACGTCTTCGGTTCGAAGTCGGGCCTCTTCGATGCGACGACCCACGAGAGGTACTCGCGCGGACCGCCGTTCATGTAGACGGGCGGAGAGACCGGCATGAACACCGTCGGCAGCCGATCGCTGACGGATACGTAGTTGAGGACGTGGCCGAGCTCCTGCACCACGCGCCATGCCAGCGGATGGTCGATGTCGATCGAGAACTTCACCCACCAGAGCCCGTCTTCAACACCCTTGCTGATGCTGGCTTCGATGGCAGGGACTCGGCGCAAGAACTGCTCGAGCGTGGTGAAGTCGAGCTCGTCAGGCATTCTCACTCCCTCGTCGCATGAGCGACGATCTCACGGCAGCGATCCGAGGCGCGGTCGGAAGAGCGCTTCGATGAATGTACGACCGCGTCTCGAGCGCGATCGCTGTCTCGATCGACGTGAGCGACTGCGTCAACTCCGCCTTGAACCGGCGATCGAGCACGCGTGAGCTGGTGACTAGCCAGGAATCGCTTCATCTCGGGCCACGCGACGCCCAAGAAGTCGTACTCACCGGGATATGCGGGGCGAGCCATCGCGATCGCTGTCTCTGCCAGTCCTGCACTGCGAGGGCCCTCCGCTGCGATGGCGAATGCCCGCACGATCCGCATGGGTCGAAGCGTCTCGCCGGTCAGCGTGGCCTCGTATTCGGCCCAGCGCTCGTGGAGCATGCGCGCGGCCTCGGAACAGCGTCCTGCGCGGCAGTCCAGCACAGCCCGAGCAAATGCCTTCATTGCGGGCAATGTGGGATTGCTCAGCTCCGTAGCGCGCCGCTCTACCTCCGTCATCCACTTCTCTGCTGCATCGAGGTCCCCGAGGAGGCCGTAGTCGAGCGCGAGATCGACCGCGCTGGTGGGGTACATGCGGGCGGATGTTAGTGCCGCTCGATTTCGATCCTCGTTGTCGGTCAATACGTCGATGGCCTGTTGAAGCTCACCTTGGCGCATGAGCGTCCAACCGAGATTGTGTCGAGCAATGGCTGACACCTGGCTGCAGCTGGTTTGCTCGGCCGACTGCCAGAAGATGTCGCGCGCAACCTTCAGATCACCGCGAGCGAGCGCGGCGCTGCCCTTGGCGTTCACGGGGATGAATCGAATGGCCTGCCGAGTAAGGCGGATCATCTGGGCAATAAAGAGGATCACGGGGACGACCGAGAGCCCGATCAACACCACCAGCGTCGGAAACCGAGCACCCGGCCGGGCCTGGACGTAGATCCCCCAAGCTACCAAGCTCACTAACGCGCAGAGCGCGACGGTCCTCGTGAACCGAGCGTTGCTCGCTTTGGCCTCCTTCGGTGCTGGCAGCTTCGATGTTGGCACCGTCCGCGGCGCGTCGCTCATGCTCGGATGGTACCGCTCAAGGAGAGTCGTCGAGCCATGGAAGCGTGCTGGGGCGACGGCCGCAGCTTCTTACGGGGTGTCGTCGATTTCCTACCTGGGTCGGGATCAGCGGGACAGTGTCGCGGTTGTTGCGGGACCGCGGCCGTCGATGTCCCGACGAGCGGTGGCTGGGTCGGTCCCGCAGGTCACGTAGAGCGTGTGCGGCGTGTAGATCAGCAGGGTCGCGATCGAGAGCAGTACGTCGGTCGCCCGGACCTGGAGCTCGGTCCGCACGGGTGCAGCGCAGTACTTCGTCGCGCTGACGCTGCCGGTCCCGACGAGGCCATTGAGGTACGTCGGCTTGCGCTCCTCGTGACGGACGAGTCGCTCGCCGGGCGCGGGTCGTCGCTGTTCGAAGGTGTAGTGGTAGCAGCCGGTCGCGAACAGCAGGGTGGCGATCAGGATCCGCATGCTTCAGGGAGACCATGCCGTTCTGACTCCCGCTACTGCGACGTCGGCGCACGAAACTCTGTTCTGCGGTCGCAGCCGTCGCAGGTCGCCGTGGCAACGCGCCAGGCTCGCGACCGACCGATTCGCCACGGGCGGCGCCGTCGGTCCGACAAGGTGGCTAGCGATCGCGTGGATCCTCGAGCTCCAGGAGGTCGACGGGGGACATGTGATCGTATGATCTCGGCGATGCGCTCGCCGTGGCTGATGCTCGTGCTCGTGGCCTGTGGCGACAGCAACTCGCGAAAGGCTCAGGATCCAGAGCCGCCCGCAGGGAGCGGTTCGGCCACGGTTGCCGTCGCGGCGTTCAAGCCGAGCTGCAGCGACAAGCATGCCCCGAAGCCCGAGCGTGATCCGTCGTCGATGTGTCTGGTCCCCGCCGCCGAGTTCATGATGGGGACGCCCGTCGATCCAGACCGGCCGGAAGACGGCCCAGCGCGTCGCGTCCGGATCTCGAAGCCGTTCTACCTGGACCAGCTCGAGGTGACCAACACGCAGTACGCCAGGTTCCTGCGCGCGGGTGGCGAAGGTTGCGGCAAGCCAGAGCGCTACTGCTTCGCCGGCGACCAGCCGGATGGCGTCGACGTCAGCAAGGCGGAATTCCCCGTCCCAGCCAGCGAGGAGATGCTGCCGGCACGTGTGACCGTCCACGGCGCCGAGGCGTATTGCGCGTGGGCGGGCAAGCGTCTGCCGACCTCGGCGGAATGGGAGCTCGCGGCCCGGCACGATCCGGCGACCGGCGAGGATCGAAGGTTCCCTTGGGGCAACGAGTACCGCCACGGCGTGACCAATGCGTTCGAGGCGATCGAGCCGAAGCGCGGTCGGCTCGCTCCCGTCGGAACGTTTCCCGACGATCGTTCGCCGGTCGGCGTGCTCGACATGGGGGGAAACGAGAGCGAGTGGGTCGCAGATTGCTACTCGCTCGACGTGTCGTGTGCGAGTCCCTGCGTCGATCCGAAGCCGACGAAGTGCGACAAGGTCTGCATCGAGCTGGACAGGCCCAGTGAATGCGAACCCGGACGCGTTCTCCGAGGCGGGCGCGTGACATCGAAACCGATGTTTCTGGCCTCGAAGGCGACTTGAACAACGGCTTCCGCTGCGCCTCAAACGCTCGCGAGGGAAGGGCGTCGGCCATCTGGTAGCCCTCGAACTTGAGGCCGTCGATCTTCGCCCCGAAGCCATCGTCCTCACCACCCGGGGTGACGAAGAAGCGATGGGTCGTGCGACGCGTCTCCTCACCGACCGAGATAACGAACGTGACCCCGAGACGCCACCCGCGATCGAGGCGCTCCGACGAATGGGTGACGTCGACGAGGCTGGACGTGGCATCGAGCGAGACGTCCCGATGCTCTTTCCTCCATGTGGTGCCCTCCGCGGTCCATACGAGGCTCGCGCCCTCCGCTCGAAACCATCGTCCGAGCACCGCAGGATCGCCGTCGCGCACGATCTCGAGCGGGGTCGACGGTCCCTCGACTTGCTCCGGTGACGTGATCGGACCCTCGCCACCACCGCCGGGCGTGCTGCTGGTCTCCTCCGTCGCCTCTCCGCGCGCCAGATCCGGTCGATTCTCTCCGTTGACCTTCACCGTCTGTCCGCGGTTCCGGACGGAGCGGATCGCGGCATCGATCGCTTCGATGACCTCCTCGGCGGTCGCAGCCTTGCGACCCTTGGTGCGCAACGTCGCGAGAACCTCCTGGAGCTCTTCCGTGGTTGTCTGGTTCTCGCCCTCCGCCATCGTGACCTCCCCTTCGAACGCAGCGCGCCTGCATTGTACGATCGGTAGCCGGATGGTGTCCCTCGCAACATCGCGAACCTCGATGCGGCCGGCCGGCGATGGGAGGCGTGGCACAACGACGACGACCGCGGCAGTCGATCAAGCACAGCGTGTGCCTGCAGAATTGTCTGCTACTCGTCCGACGCTGCCTGCACCTTGTCGATCTCTGCCATTGCTTGCTTTGGCGTGAGTTTGCCCTTGGCCACTGCAATCACCGACGGGCCGAAGGCCTCCACGATCTCGATGGACGAGAGGACGGCGTTGCGCACGTACACACCCGTGAGCTTGGTGCCGCGGTAATCGACGTAGGCCTTGACCCGGATCCGCCCGGTCTTCAGGTCGAGCTCGAGGTTCCCCACGTTCAAGCCCCAGTTGCACCGGGTGATGAGCTCCTGGACGTGCTCCCTGGTCTTCTTGGAAGCCCGGGTCTTGAGCTCGAGGTGGAACACGAACAGGCGGTAGTCGTCCAGGACATACGCCAGGCCGAAAACGGGAAGCGGTGGGTTTGACTTCGCAACGTCCACGCGAAATCCCGGCGCGTCTCCGAGGGATTTCGGCTGCAGGCGCGCCTTGGTCAACACGGAGCGCACCAGCGCGAGATAGGTTCGCTCGTCGGTGGTAGGTCGCTCGTAGGTAGTAACCGTCTTCTTTTTCATCTCCAGCTCCTCGTCAAGCGGGCACTGGAAACGCGGACCTCATGCGTTTCGGCGCCACGGTAGCAAGACCGCGTGGTCGCCTGACCGGCAGCGCGAAGTTCGTGCAAGGTGCACGAGATCTCTCAGGTGCGGACGAGGCCCTGCTGGGTCAGCATCACGCGTTCACCGCGATGAAACGGCACGTCGCCGGTGTAGACGAGCTTCGTCGAGCCGCCGTCGTCGAACCGAACGAGGACCTGGTAGTGCGGCAAGGTGGTGGAAACTCCGTCGGGAGGAACGATCGGCGCCCCGCTGTCGGATACGCCGACGATGATCCCGGTGCCGTGATCGAACAGAAGAGCGCTGAACAGCAAACCGCCGACGAGGAGGCCGACGAGCACGTCATCGCTCGCGGTGCTCTCGACGTCCTCCTCGATCTCGTCGACGGATTCGATGACCCCTGGCCGCGCTCGATAGCTCGGCTCGGTCGAGGTGGTGGTCTGCCGGGTCGGCGCCGTGACGCAGCTCCCGAGCACCAGCGCGATCCACAGGTTGCACGGCGACCCCACGCTCCGATCGAGAAGCAACGCGCGTGCCTGCTCCACGCGGTTTGCCCGCGTCATCGTCGGCCTCCTACAACTTCGGTCGTATCGTCCTTCGCGCCACCTGCGCGCAGCGTCCCGCGCTAGGTTCGCCCGGTGCACGCAGACGTCTTGACGCCCGACGGGCGCGCGCAGTCCGACGCCGCGGATCTTGTCGGTGGCGTTCCGGTTGGACTCGCCATGGCCGGTGGCGACGGCAGGTACCCACGTGGGTTTCCGTTCGCGCGGCCGTCATGAGGCACCTCGCCCTGTTCGCTCTGACGGCGTGCTGGACGCCGGCGGCACCTGCGCCGCAACCGCCTGCACCCCCAGCGGCACGCTGCGAGATCCGGGACGCCAACATCCAGACCGCAGACCCCGTGCGGCTGATGGCGGGTGGGATCGCGTTCGCGACGATCCGCCGCGAGCTCTCGCGGCTCGACGTGGTGATCACGGGGCGCCGCGCGCAGGTGCAGCTCGAGACGGCGGAGCTCGAGCTGTTCAGTGATCTGAACCTGGCGGGGTTCTCGCTGCGGACCCGGACGCCTGCACCGTACGACGGCTGGCTCACGATCCGGACCGCGTCCGTCCGACGCGAGCAACACGGCGTGCTCGCCGCCGCGGTTCCGCTACCGGCCGGCGTCTTGCCGCGCGTGGTCGTTGCATCGCTGCCGTGCACCGATCTCACGTTCGCAGAGCCCCCGGATCGCGAGGACGACACCAGCGCGGGCGCGTGGCTCGCGTTCGAACCGGGGACGCGGACGCCGGTCGCGACGAGGCCGGGCGGATCGGCGGTGGTCCACCTCAGCCCTGGCGCGGGCGGCCCGCTGCGCGTGCGATGGCTCGAGCGCCAGGGAGCGTTCGCTCGCATCGAGCTATCCGCCGACAACACGATCACCGGTTGGGTCCCGACCGAGCATGCGCGCGAGGTCCCGGCCGAGAGGCGGAGCGGCTACGGTTACGGGCGCTCCGGGTTCACCAAGCGGCTCGTGCAGTGCGCACACGCCGTCCCGATCTACGTGGATACCGGCAAGGTCCACCACGTCGGGCGGTTCAAGCCGGATGCGGTGATCCGCTACCACGGGCCGGCGATCGATGATCCGGGCGTCGGCACGACCATCCCCGTCGATCTCGGTGACGGAGAGCTCCAGCCCTACGTCGAGCACACCGATGTGGCGCGCTGCAAGCTCGGTGCGCCGGACAGCCGCTGACCCACGCAGGCCGCCTTGCCAGCCGACCTGAAGCGGCGCCCCGCTGCCACGCGGGGAGTCCGGCACCGAAGTCGGCCATGTGCGTCGGGGTGTAGAGGATCTTGTAGCCCCACGCAGCGACGGTGCCGTCCGCGCGGACCGCGAAGCTGTGGCCGCCCGATGCCGGGATGCCCTGGATCGTCACCGATGTTGCGTTGCCACCGACGACGGCGATCACCGCATTCGCGGCGCATCGCTTGGCGGAGGCGCAGGGATGTTGAGGGCAGGTTGCTCTCGGGCGCGCCCACATGCGCGGTTCTGGCCTATTCTCTGGATGTGATGGTCAAACAGGTCGTGGTCGGCATCCTTCTACTCGCTGGGCTTGCACAGGTCGTGGCGGCGGCCCCCCAGATGTCCGCGACGACGCTGGATGTGACCTCGTATACGCCACCGTCCGAGTGGAAGCGTAACGAGACTCCGGACGCGGCCGAGTACACGATCAGCAACGAGAAGATGGGTGTGGGTGCCTCCATCGTGATCCTGCGCAGCATCCCCGCTGTTGGCGACGCACGTGCGAACTTCGACGCCGCCTGGGGGCAGATCGTCACGGCCATGACCGAGGCGAAGGCGCCGACGATCGCGGCTGCCGCCATCCGCGACGGCTGGCAGGTCGTGCGCGGGACGACCAAGTTCAAGTTCCAGGGCCGCGCCGCAACGGCCACGGTCCTCACGGCGACTCGCGATGGGAGCTACGTGATCGTCATGGCGACGACGATCGGCGCGACGTACAAGAAGGATGTCGACAGGTTCTTCTCGTCGCTGCGGTTCGCGGCGCGGACCGACGCCGGTGCACCCGCGTCACCGACCACGCCGGCGGCGACCGCCATGGAGATCTCGGGTGCGTGGGGCTTCAGCACGGGCGGCGCGATGGGGAGTGGACCCTACGCGGCATGGCTCAGTGATCGCCGCGAGTACGCCTTCGACGGCAAGGGGAACTACACCTTCCTGCGCCGCCACAACGTTGACCGCGACACCGACACGTCGATCATTCGCGAGCGCGGCACGTACACGATCGCGGGCGACCTGCTCACGCTGACACCAGCGAAGAGCGAGCGCGAGATCTGGAGCAAGGTGAGGAGTGGCCCGAATGCAGGCGCGTACGAGAAGCTGCTACGTCGCGAGAAGGTCGCGCTCGAGAAGGCGGCGTATCGCGTCGCGTACACGGTCTACCTGGACACCCAGGTTCCCAACCTCATGTTGACGTCGAGCGCCGCGACCCAGCGCGACGGCAACTTCAACGCGACGACCCAGTACCGGCTGTTCCGTCCCGACGGCGCGTACTACACCGCCGTCCCGCCGACGCCGTAAAGAACGCGCCGTGTAGCCGTCGCGCCGCCCGACTCCGTTACAACGTCGGCTCGACCTCGGGCTACCCGGAGCCCTTTCGGTCGCGCGTCCTGCCGCGCGAGGTGCGGCGCCTCGGCGACGCATTCGGCCTCACCTGGATCGGCGCCAACCTGGTCACGATCTTTCCCGGCAAGGAGTCCTCGATGCGGCACCACCACACGCACGAGGACGAGCTGATCTACATGCTCGAGGGGGAACTCGTGCTGCGCACGATCGACGGCAAGGAGTCGCTCCGGCCGGGCATGGTCGCCGGCTTTCGCGCGGGGGACGGCAACGGCCACCCGCGTGCGACGCCGAGCTGCGTTGGGCCGCTGTACGCACCCGCGACGAGACTGTTTGCGAACGCACGCTCGACGACATCGCGGCGAACGCCCGGCGACCAGTAGCAGGTGCGGAGCCACGGGAACACGACGTCGAGCTGGATCAGGGTGGGGTCGACCGAGATGAACCATGGGGGCATTCGATCTCGGTATCGCGACGGCCCATCGACGCGAAGGGACAGGACCCAGCCTGGCTCGGGGACAAGCGGCGCGACGCGAGCATGGCGTCGGCGGCCCCTGCCGGTATCGCTTTCGAGGTTCACGGCCTACGATGGGGGCTTGAGTCGTATCAAGTTGTTGTTGCTCTCCGCGTTGTTCCTGATCAGCTGCGGCTCCTCCCACGGCCAGCTGCAGACGCTGGACATCCACTCGACCAAAGGCGCGGATCTGGTCGGGACGAGCTCCACCGACATCTGGGGCATCGAGCCCACCGCCGTGTTCTCGAGCTTCGATCTGGCGCACTGGGACGGCAACAGTGTCGTCCGCCACCACCTCCCGGAGGCACACATCAAGCCACCCGTGGTGGGCGTTCGCGCTCCAGGGGAGGCATGGGTGTTCTCGGTCGATGCGAACCGCAAGGTCCTCGCTCACCAGATCGATCGGGCCGGGACGGTGATCGATCACAGCGCCCAATTTCCTCAGGATGTGAACTACTCGTCCTACTTCGTGGCCTCCGGACGCGGTGGCCTGTTCTTCGGCGTCAACACGCCGTCGACCTTGCAGGTGTATCGCCTGGACGGCGATCGGTTCGTGCCGTTCACCGCGCTGGCGTACGGCCTCCCGATCCAGGTCCTGGGGCCCGATGAGGCGTGGTTCTCCGACGGCACCGCGCTGTTTCATTACAACGCAGGGACAACGACCCCCATCACCCCAGCCGCCACGAGCGCCAACTTCTACGGGCTGATCTCGGTCGATTCCGCCGGCGTGATCTACTCGCTCAGGAGCCTGATCGTCGAGAACGTGGAGAACACCATGAACGGGACCTTGCGGGTCCTGCGCGTCGAGAATGACATCGCGACGGAGATTACGCTCGTCCTGGGACCGAGCTCGATCTCGGGCTACGGGTTCACCCCATCGGCGGTGATCGCGCAGGGCAACGGCACGTTCTCCGTGGTCGGTGGCGCTCAGGCCGGTGGTCCGTACCTCTACGAGAGCACCGTGGTCACGCGCGACGCGGACGCCACGTCGATCGCACAGTCCGACACCGCCATCCACTCATTCGGCGATGACTGCGCAGACCGCTGCAGCTCCGTCGGCCTGGTCGTCGAGATCTTCGAAGACAACAGCTTTGTCCTTCAGGGACCGGTCAACGGCCAGACCGGGATCACGGCATTGTACGTGGGCACAGCGAGCGAGCTGCGCTGACGGCTACGAGCACTCAGTCCTCGAACGGGCCGGGCGAGTTGGCAGGCTTAGTACGGACCCGCGGTCGCCGTCCGCAGCATGGTGCCGAGCACCAGGAGGGTGAGCCATGCGAACCGGCTGGGTCTTATGACAGGACAGACATGGGCGGGCTCGCCCGATTACAGCGGTAACGGCACGCGATCGGTTGCCGGGAGCGCCAGAAGTCCGGTACGTCGGTGCATGGCGAATGAGTTGTACCGAGGCGGGCTCGTCTACGCGCTGACGGGCTTGCTGGCGAGCTGCGGCGGAGAGCCGGCGATGCAGTCCCCCGACGCGAGCCGCGGGACCGACGGATCGATCCCGGTCGTGACGCCGACCTGGCTCGAAGGCAAGCCGCTCAACGAGTGGATGCAGATTCCAGGCACCGCCGGCGCAGGCGGCACCGCGGTGTACGCGTTCTGCGGCATGGGGCTGAAGCAGAGCAGCAGCGAGATCATCGTCGCGCTCGCCGGCGGTCACGGCGACTCCGCTGACAATCGCGTGTCGTCGATCCGGATCGATCAGGACCAGCCGAGCTGGACCGTGCGGATGCAACCGTCGACCGAGGTCGAGCCCAACGTCGCGTACTACCCCGACGGCAAGCCGTCCGCGCGCCACACCTACTACACCACTCACTACGTCGAGCAGGTCGATCGGCTGATGATGATCGGTGCCCAGTTCGTCTACGGCACGCCGCCATCGTTCCCTGCGGTCGACGGGTTCGACCTCGAGACCAACACCTGGGACCCGGCGGGCACGTGGGCCGACCTCACCGGCGGCTACGGCAAGACGCAGGACGTGGCGACCGGCGATGTGTGGTCGGCGACCGGCTACTCGATCTCGAAGTGGTCGGCGGCCACGCGGACCCAGACCGTGCTGCAGACCTTCAACAGCACGTTCATGGCGATGCAGAACGCGTGGGACCCGGTGCGCAACCAGCTCATCAGCCTCGGGTTCGGCGATGGCTGGGGCTACGGCAACTTCCCGACGATGAACGCGTACATCATCGATGCGACCGGCACGACGGCCACGCCGCTGACGTTCCACCCCTCGCCGGCGCTGACCCAGTTCCTCGCGGCCGCACCGGTGAGCGCGTCGTTCGAGTACGACCCCGATCACGATCGGTTCTTCTACTTCGATGCGAAGGGCGACGGCGACCACGGCACCGCCAACGACGGCGGCCTGATCTACGTGATCACGCCCAACGCGACCACGACCTGGGACGTCAGCATCCTCCCGCTCGGACCGGGCACGCAGAACCCGACGCGCGCGGGCGACGTCGGCATCAATAACCGGTTCCGCTACGTCCCGGCGCTCAAGGGCTTCGTCTATCTCCACGCGCCTGCGTACAACGACCTTCCCGACCTCTACTTCATCAAGACCGCGCAGTAGCAATCGAGTAGACGACGGCGAGCGTCGCGTCCGCCGTGCGCCCGAGTACGAGGGTGAGCTCGCCCGGCATGATCCGCGGCGGCTCGAGCGAGAGCACGGACACGACGCAGTCGTCGAACATGCCGCCGTCGTAGAGGCCGAGGCCGAGCGCCTTGAGCCCGGCCTCCTTCGCCGCGAAGCACGCGGCCCGCGCGCGAGGTGAGGTCGCGATCGCGCGCTCGGGCGCGAGGAAGCGGTCCGCGATCCGGGCGAGGCGATCGTCGTCGGCATCATCGACGAGGTCGATGCCGAGGCGGGCGACCCGGGCGGCGACCGCGAGTGCGCGCGTGCGACCATGGGTGATCGAGATCGCCGCGGTGGTGGTACCGACGACGATCGGCCGGGTGCCGTCGTAGGCGAGGGTGCCCCCGAGCCGGGCGAGGACCAGTGCCGCAGCCTCTCGGCCACACGCGTGACGGTCGGCGCCGGGTGCGATCGCGACCTCGGCGAGCTCGAACCCGGCGGGCAGCGCGAGCTGCACGATCAGACGGCGCCGTCGACGACGAGCGTGGCCCCGCTCGTGTAGCTCGCGCGCTCCGAGGCGATGAACGCGATCATGTCAGCCGCTTCCGACAGCTTGCCGACGCGGCGCATCGCGCAGTGGCGGATGTACTCCTCCTTACGGGCGGGCGGCAGGTGATCGCTGACGCCCTCGTCGAGCACGCCGGGCGCGACGCAGTTGACCGTGATCCCGTAGCGGCCAATCTCCTTCGCGAGTGATTCGGTGAAGCCCTTGAGCGCTGCCTTCGCGGTGGCGTAGTGGACGGGGGCCTGCATCATCTTGACGCCGGCGAGCGAGCCGACGTTGATGATCCGCCCGTACTTCTGGCGGACCATGACGCGGAGGACGGCCTGGGTCGCGAGGAACGCGCCCTTGACGTGGGTGTCGAGCATCTCGTCCCAGTCCGACTCCTCCATGAGCGCGAGCGGCACGACCTGGCCGTAGCCCGCGTTGTTGACGAGGATGTCGACCTTGCCATGCTCGCGATCGAGCGACTTCACGAGCTCGGCGAGCCCGGGCTTGTCGAGCACCGAGACCTTGTGCGCGGATGCTCGGCCGCCTGCCGCCTCGATCTGCGCGACGGTGATCGCCGCGTCCTCGTCGGACTTCGCGTAGTTGAACGCGACGAACGCGCCCTCGCGCGCAAGGCTCAGACAGATCGCGCGACCGAGGCCCCGCGATCCGCCGGTGACGAGGGCGATGCGCCCCGCGCACAGAGCGGACACTTACTGGAGGACCGGCAACGAGAAGGGCGCGCGGCCAAACGTCGCGCGCGGCGTGTCGGGTCCCTTGGCGGCGCCGCGGTGGAACATGTTGAAGCCACACGCCGGCATGATCTTGCCGTCGATCTGCGGGTAGTGGTGGCAGCACTTGCGCAGTCGCTCGAGGTCGAAGTCGTGGCGGTCCATGTAGTGGTGGAGGAAGATCGACTTCGACTGCCGCTCGCTGACCCGGAACGCTTCGCGCGAGGACAGCGGCTTCTTGGGGAACATCTCGTCGAGCGAGCGTCGCAGCGCCGCGAGGATCTCGGGACCGCGCGGAATCTCGTCCTGGCGCGCGAACACGTCGTGGATGACGTCGGACAGCGCGTCCTCGACCTCGGGGGTGGCGGGCAACGTCGCCGACGAGCGCAGGAGCGTCGCGTGCTTCTCGAAGTCGATGAACCGCGCGAACGGGATGCTGGTGCCGTCCTCGAGGCGCAACAGATACGTCAGCGACACGCACTGCGGATGCGAGCACGGCAGCGGGAAGAAGTCGGTGTATCCAACCTTGCCGCCGGTCTGCTGGTCGATGTGGCGGATGACGCCGGGGATCGTCAGCCGATCGTTGGGATCATGGACGAACGTGCCGCCGCCGTGGCCGGTGTACGCGACCGGCTGGAAGTTGAGCGACAGGAAGTGCGAGCCCGAAAGGAACAGCTCGACGACCTGGCCGATCTGGTGATCGTTCACGCCGCGGGTTGCGACGAAGATCAGCTGGGTGGGGATGTCGAGCTCCTTCAGGATCGCGAGCGCCGCGTCCTTCTCGGAGACCAGATCGCGGCCGCGGATCTTGGTGTGGACGTCGGCGGTGAAGCCGTCGAGCTGGAGGCCGACGTAGACGCCCATGTCCTTCAGCGCCTGCGCGAACACGCGGTCCTTGCCGAGCCGGATGCCGTTGGTGATCAGCACGACGCGCCCGATCTCGGGGCGGTTCGCGATCGCGAGCAGCTCGAGGATCTTCGGGTGGCTGGTCGGCTCGCCGCCGGAGAGCGCGATCGTCTCGCACACGCCCTCGGCCTCGATCAGCCCGTCGACGATCTTCTGGAACGTCGCCGGTTCCATGTGCTTCGAGTACTGATTGTCGACGATGCAGATCGGGCACTCGAGGTTGCAGTGATCGGTGACCTCGACGATCGGCAGGCAGGTGTGCTGCTCGTGATCGTCACAGGTCCCGCAGTCGGTCGGGCAGCCATGCTCGGCCTCGGTGCGGAACTTGAGCGGCTGGGTGCCCGCACGCGCGAACGCGTACGCCTTGACGTAGTAGTTCGCGTCCTCGGAGACCAGCGCCTCGGACGGGCCGCATTGCCGGCAGTCCTTGAGGAAGTAGACCTGACCGCGGCGGATCACGACGTCGGCGGTCACCAGTGCCAGGCACTTGGGGCACGTCGACGTCGTGTGCTTGAACAGGTGATCGCCGACGAGCCCATCGGGGACCACGCCGCGCGCGAGGAACGACCGCACGTAGCCCTCGGCGTCCGTGGAGACTTCGCGCTCCTGGGGGCCGCATGCCGTGCAGCGCATCAGGTGGACGACCTTGCCGTCGCGAAGGACGACACGCGCTTCGACGGCCGTCGCGCACGCGGGGCATGCGTCCTGCTCGTGCGCGAAGAACGTGTGTGGACGATCGGGCCGAGGCGGCGTCGTGTCACAGCTCGTACAGTCCATCGTCGACGGCGTACCGTGACCTTCATGTCGAGCGCAAGCCGTTGCCACGCTCTGCCGAGGCTGCCTGGAATTGCCTGTCTGCTCCGGATCCTCGTCGTCGCGCTTTGGTAGGCTGCGCGGGTTCGTGCGCTACATCCTCCTCGATCGCATCACGCACCTCGAGCCGCCCGAGGTGGCTCGCGGGATCAAGTGCGTGTCGCTGTCGGATGACCTGTTCGCCGACCATTTCCCGGGCCACCCGGTGATGCCGGGCGCGATGATCCTCGAGGCGCTCGCGCAGCTCTCCGGGGTCCTGCTCGAGGCCACGATGCGCCAGCGTGGGCGCCACGATCTGCACGCGATCCTGACGATGGCGGATCGCGCCAAGTTCCGGCGCGTCGTCCGCCCCGGCGACAAGCTCGAGCTCGAGGCACGGCTCGAGCGGGTCAGCGAGGATGGCGGTCAGGCCCAGGCGTTTGCTCGGGTCGACGGTGCGCTCGCGAGCGAAGCGCAGCTGTCGTTCGCGTTCACGGTGATCACGAATCCGAGCGTGCTCGCGAAGCGCCGCGAGTACCTCGACATCTGGTTGTCGGGGTCGGCGGAGGAGCGCTGAGTGTTGCGGCGCAGCGTGTTCGTCCGCGGGGTCGGGGCCTACACGCCGCTGGGCGCGACCTGGCCCGAGACCGTCGCGCAGCTCGCGGCCGGCGCGACCGCGATCCGCCCGATCACGCGATTCGACGCGACCGGGTTTCCGTGCACGGTCGCCGCGGCGATCGACGCGCCGTTCCCCGACGAAGATCGCCGGTTGCCGTACACGCGGATCGCGGCGCGCGAGGCCTGGGAGACAGCGCGGATCCGGGTCGATCCGGCGCGGCTCGGCGTGTTCCTCGGTGCCGAGTCGGGCCGCTGTCAGTGGGCGACGGCGCTGGGGCTCGCGGGCGCCGGGCGCGGGCCGAGCGGCACGTTCGATCACGAGCGGTTCGGCCGTGAGGCACCGCAGTTCGCGCGGCGGATCGATGCCAGCGTGATCTCCCCGGCGGCCGTCGCGACCGCGCTGGCAATCGAGTACGGCGCCCGGGGGCCGGTCGAGACGGTCTCGCTGGCGTGTGCCTCCGGCAGCGCGGCGATCGTCGAGGCAGCACGCGCGATCCGGCTCGGGGAATGCGACGTCGCGCTGTGCGGTGGGGTCGGCGCGGATGCCGATCCGCTGATGCTCGCGGGATTCGGACTGCTCGGGATCCTGAGCCCGCGCGGCGTGTCGTGCCCGTTCGACGCGCACCGCGATGGCTTCATCATCGGCGAGGGCGCGGCGATGCTGGTGCTGTCGGCCGAGCGGGGCGATGCCAGCGTGGAGCTCGCGGGGATCGGGCGCAGCCTCGATGCACACCACCTGACCGCGCCGGAGCCCGACGGCGATGGCGCGGCTCGCGCGATGATCGCCGCGTTGCGCGACGCGGGTCAGCCGGAGATCGGCTACGTGCAGGCGCATGGCACCTCGACGCCGCTCAACGATCGGATCGAGGTCGCCGCGATCAAGCGCGCGCTTGGTGCCGCGGTCGACCGTGCGCACGTCAGCTCGAGCAAGGGCGCGCTCGGCCACTGGGTGGCCGGTGCCGGTGCGCTCGGTGCGCTGTATGCCTGGGAGGCCGTGCACGCCGGCCTCGTGCTGCCGACCGCCGGGCTGACGAACCCGGATCCCGCGTGCGACGTCCCCCACGTGATCGGCCGCGCGATCGCGAAGGAGGTCGATGCCGCGCTCGCGAATGCGTTCGCGTTCGGCGGCGCGAACTCGTGCCTCGTCTTGCGGAGAGCCGGATGACCCGCGCGGTCGCGATCGCGCACGCCGCGGCCGTATCGGCGTTCGGCGTCGGCGCGACCGGGCTCGGTCACGCACTCGCAGAGGGTGCTGTCCTGCGCGGCATCCCACCGGAGGCGCCGCTCGCGAATTCGCGGGCGCGCAAGATGATGTCGCGCGCGGCCTACCTCGCGGCGCGCTGTCTCGGTGACCTCGTGCGCGAGCTGGGATGGGCCGACGGCCGCGAGCAGATCGGCTACTTCCTCGGCGTCGGTGCGTCCGGTGGCTCGCTCGACGAGCTCATGGCGCTGCTCGACGAGAGCCTGGTCGATGGCGCGTTCTCGCTCGAGAGGTTCGGTACCCGTGGGCTCGCCGCGTGTAATCCGCTGCTCGCGTTCCAGCTGATGAACAACTTCACGCTGTGCCACGGGGCGATCCTCGAGGGTCTCGGCGGACCGAACAGCGCGGTGTTCTCGCGGGGCGCGGGGACGGTGGCCGCGCTCGCCGAGGCGGTGCATGCGGTGCGCTCGGGTGACTGCGAGCGAGCGATCGCCGGTGGCGCGGATGCGCCGACCCATCCAGCGACGATCGCCGAGCTCGCGCGCGAGGGCCTGGTCGCGCGTGGCCTGGTCGCGGCGGATGCGGCGGCGCTGCTCGCGCTGGTCCCATGCCCGCTGCCCGACCATGCCGCGACGCTCGTCGAGGGATGCGCGATCGCGAGTGGCCGTGCGCGCTCCGTGATCGAGGCGGTCGATGAGGCGGTGGACCGGACCGGGATCGACCGCCTGGCGCAGGTCGAGGTCGTGGTGATCGCACCGTGGGGCCCGCCGGCCTCGGATGCATTGCGCTCCTGGGTCGCGGCTCGGTTCCCCGCGGCAACCGTGGTGTCGACGGCCGCGCTCGGCGAGAGCCTCGCCGCGAGCGCCGCCCTCGCCGTGATCGCGGGGATGGATCTGATCGCGGATCCCGAACGCTCCGGTCACGGCGGGCCGCGGCGTGCCCTCGTGCTGACGCTCGGTGTCGACGGCGATCCGGGCGCGGTCGTGCTGTCGCGAGGTGCCGCATGACCGCCGCGATCACCGGCGTCGGCGTGGTCTCGGCGTTCGGCATCGGTACCGACGCGCTGTTCGCGGGCCTCGTCGCCGGAGCCAGCGGGATCTCGCGGATCCGCTCGTTCGATGCGTCGACGTTCCCGACCCAGGTCGCCGGCGAGGTTCCGGTCCCCACCGCCGATGCGGCGTGGCTCGCCGACGCCCTCGGCGGTGATCCGACCCTCGCTTACGAGCTCGGCGCCGCGGGGGCACTGCGCGATCGCAAGATCGGCTTTGGCCTGCTCGCTGCCGCGGAGGCATGGCGCAGCGCCGGCTGTGGGGCCTCCGATCGCGGTGCGTCGCTGTCGATCGCGCTCGGGCTCGAGCAGGCGTTCCTCGAGGACCTCGTGCCGATCTTCGGGCATGACGCCCGTGGTGACCGCGCGATCGCGTGGGAGCGCGCGACCGAAGCGCCCGGTGTTCGGTTCCGTTCGCCGGTCGATCTGTGTGCGCGGAGCATCCACGCGTGGCTCGACCTGCGGGGGCCGACCACCGTGAATGCATCGGCGTGCGCGGCCGGTGCGCTGGCCGTGGCTCACGCGGCATCGCTGATCGAGCGCGGCGCGGCCGACATCGTCGTGTGCGGCGCTGCCGATTCGATGGTCAATCCGCTCGGGCTCGGCGGGATGTGCCGGCTGGGTGCGCCGTCACCGCGCGACGCGCTCGATGCGTGTCGGCCGTTCGATCGGCGTCGCGACGGGCTCGTGATCGGCGAGGGCGCAGCGATGTTCGTCGTCGAGGATCTTGCCCGCGCACGCGCGCGCGGAGCCCGGCCGCTCGCCACCCTCCTCGGCTGGGGGAGCACGCAGGATGGTCATCGCGCCACCGCGCCGCGCCCCGACGGACGATCCGCGCAGACCGCGATGGAGCGTGCGATCGCACGCAGCGGACTGGCTGCGGAGGCGATCGGCTACGTCAACGCGCACGGCACCGGCACGCCGCTCAACGATCCGGCGGAGTGCAAGGCGATCCGCGGGGCGCTCGGTGCGCATGGGAGCCGTGTCGCGGTCAGCTCGATCAAGGGCGCGGTGGGGCACCTGATGGCAGCGGCGGGTGCGATCGAGCTCGCCGCGAGCCTGCTCGCGTTCGAACGCGATCTCGTGCCCGGCACCGCGAACCACGGCGAGCTCGATCCCGAGTGCGACGTCGATGTGATCGGACCGATGCCGCGCACGATGGCGGTCGGCGCCGTGCTCTCGAACTCGTTCGGCTTCGGCGGTCAGAACGCGAGCCTCGTGATCGGGAGGCCCGCGTGAAGACGGCGATGATCGCACGCGCGTGGCGCACACCGCTCGGCCACACGATCGACGCTGCGATGGCGAGGCTCAACGCCGGCGAGCGAGCTGCGAGCGTCGATCCCCGCGTCGGCTACGCGTGCACCACGATCGCACCGATCCGCGATCAACCAGCGCACTCACGCCAGGCCCGGTTCCTCGGGCGCATGGGGCTGTTCGGCCTCGAGGTCGCCGCGGAAGCGCTCGCCGCGTCGGGGATCGCGGGCGGGCCGCGGGTCGGCGTGTTCTGCGGCGTCGGCGGGCTGCGCGCGCACTGGGAGGACATGATGGCAGCGTTCGCCCACCAGCGCGACGACGGCCAGCGCATGTGGGAGCGCGGCCTGCGCGATGTCCACCCGTACTGGATGCTCCGCCACCTGTCGAACAACGTCCACGCGCTCGCGTCGGCGTCGCTCGGCTTGCGAGGCGAGGGCGCGGTGTTCGGGGGCGGCAATGGCGGTGCTCAGGCGATCGTCGCCGCGAGCCGGGCGCTATGGGACGGCGCGATCGATGCCGCGCTCGTCGTCGCGTACGACTCGCTGCTCGAGCCCGAGACCCTCGTCGAGCTCGGCGCTCGGCGGTCCGCGACCGTGGCTCCGCTCGCCGGGTTGATCGCGCCGTACGCGACGGACTCCGCGGGCTACGTGCCGGGCGAGGCGGCCGCCGCGATCGTCCTGGTCCGCGAGGCGCCCGCTGCGCTCGCCTGGATCGACGCGCGTGATGGAGCGGATGACGACGCACGCACCACGGCGACACTCGCGCACTGCGCCGGCGGGCTTGCCCGCGATGCCACCGTGGTTGCCGGCGCCGCGCGGGCGTGGCCCGATCTCGATGGCGACGAGCGCCAGGTGGTCGCCGGGCTCGTCGACCCCGGGGCCGCGCTCGTCGCTCCCTCGGCCGCGATGGGCCAGCTCGGTGCGGCGACGACCGTGGTCCAGGCGATCGTGCTTGCCGAGGCGCTGCGCGCGCAGCTGCTGCCGCCGATCGCCGGGCTCGAGCGCGCCGCGGCGGGACCGCTCGTCCCCGTCGTCGGAGCGACCACCACCTCGGCGCGGATCGCACTCGGTCTGCATGCCAGCGCGCCGGGGCTCGCTGCCGCCATCCGGGTCGAGGTCGCGCCATGACCGACACCAGGGTCGCTCTCGTCACCGGCGGGTCGCGCGGGATCGGACGCGCGATCGGGGTCGAGCTCGGTCGGCGCGGGTTCACCGTCGCGGTCAACTACCGCAGCGACGCAACGGCCGCCGCCGACGCGGTCGCCGCGGTGGAGGCCACGGGGGCTCGCGCGATCGCCGTCCGCGCCGACGCCTCGGATCCCGCTGCGGTCGCCGCTGCGTTCGCCGAGGTCGATGCGCTCGGGCCGCTCGCGGTGCTGGTCTGCAACGCCGGCATCACGCGCGACACGCTGCTCGGTGCGAGCACCCAGGCCGACTTCGCGGACGTCCTCGCCGTGAACCTGATGGGCGTGGTCGCGTGCTGTCGCGAGGCCTCGCGCCGGATGGTCAGCCGGCGCGCCGGCGCGATCGTCACGCTGTCGTCGGTCGCGGCCCAGCGGCCGGGGCGAGGCCAGAGCAACTACGCCGCGTCGAAGGGCGCGGTCGAGGCATTCACCCGATCGCTCGCGGTCGAGCTAGCGCCGCGCTCGATCCGGGTCAATGCCGTCGCCCCGGGCATCATCGACACCGCGATGACCGCCGAGCTCCAGGCGATCGCGCCCGACGAGCTGATCAAGCGGATCCTGGTCAAGCGGCTCGGGCGGCCCGACGAGGTCGCCAAGGTCGTCGGGTTTCTGTGCTCCGACGATGCGAGCTACGTGACCGGCCAGGTGTGGAACGTCGACGGAGGCTTCAAGCTCGAATGATCAAGCAGGCGGACATGACCGGGCCCGACATGCTCGAGTGGCTGCGCTCGCGGCGCAGCGTGCGGACGTTCACCGACGAGCCCGTGGCCAGGGACGTCCTGGTGCGGCTCCTCGAGGGCGCGACCTCGGCGCCGTCGAACACGAACCGGCAGCCGTGGCGATTCACGGTCGTGCGCGCCGCCGCCGTGCGCGCGCAGCTGGTGGCCGCCGTCGCTCGCAAGGTCCACGAGATGACGGAGATCATCAAGCGCAGCCGCCATGCCGAGGACTTCGGCTCGTACGGCGACTTCTTCCACGAGCCGCTCGCATCCGCGCAGGTGATCGTGATCCCGCAGTACCGCGAGTACCCCGACCTGATCGCCAACATGATCGAGTCGGGCGGGGGCGACCCGTCGCGATTCTCGACCGCCAGCGCGATGCAGGCCGAGCTGTGCTCGACGAGCGCAGCGATCATGGCGCTGCTGCTCCAGGCCCACGCCGAGGGCCTCGGAGCGTGCATGATGGCGGGGCCGATGGTCGCGCGCCACGAGATCCAGACGTTGCTCGAGATTGCCGAGCCATGGCGGATGATCGGCGCGATCGCGATCGGTCACCCGACCGGCGAAGCGCCACCCCGCGGACGCAAGCCACTGGATCGCGTAGTTCACTGGATCGAGGAGGAAGACCGATGAGCGAAGCCGCAGCAGAGAATGCCGTCGCCGGACCGACCAACGAGGCGATCGGCGAGACCGTGCGCAAGATCGTGGCGGAGTCGCTCGGGCGTCCGCTCGCCGACGTCAAGCTGACCTCGGTGCTGATGGCCGACCTCGGGGCCGAGTCGCTCGACTTCCTCGATATCGTGTTTCGCATCGAGCGGGATTTCAAGATCGAGATCACGCGTGGCGAGATGGAGCGCGCGTCGCGAGGGGACATGACGGCCGAGGAGTTCGCGCCGGGAGGCGTGATCTCCGACGCGGGTCTCACACGGCTCCGCGAGCTGATGCCCGAAGCCGCGGAGCGCATCGCGCCCGGCCTGCGACCCTCGACGATCCTCACCCTGTTCAGCGTGCAGACGTTCGCCAACATGGTGATCGGCAAGCGCGACGGACGGTCGGTGTGACCGAACGCCTGATCCACACGACGACCAGCCTGTGCCGGACGTGCAAGGAGGCCGTTCCTGCGTCGGTCGTGGCGCTCGCGAGCGGCGAGGTCTGGATGAAGAAGATCTGCGATGGCCACGGCGCCCAGGAGGTCCGGCTGTCGACGAACGCCGCCTGGTACGAGCAGACCCGTGCGACCAAGCAGCAGTTCGCCGCGCCGGCCGTGATCAAGAAGGAGATCGAGCACGGCTGCCCGTTCGACTGCGGCCCGTGCACCAGCCACACCCAGAAGGTCCGGCTCCCGGTGGTCACGATCACGAGCGCGTGCAACCTCGATTGCCCGATCTGCTACGTGCATAACAAGAACGACGACGCGTATCACATGCCGCTCGAGGACTTCGCGCTGATCCTCGAGCACCTCCGCACCGATCACGGCGGCGAGCTCGACATCATCAACCTGACCGGCGGCGAGCCGACGCTGCACCCCCGGCTATTCGAGATGCTCGCGATGGCGAAGCAGGCCGGCATCCACCGCGTCACCGTGTGCTCGAACGGGATCCGGCTGGCCAAGGACGAGGCGTTCGTCGAGCAGCTCGCTGCGTACGGCGCGCGGATCGCGCTGTCGTTCGATACGTTCGATCCGCACGCCGACAAGCTGATGCAGGGCGCGAACATGCTCGCGACCAAGATCAAGTGCATGGAGCTGTGCGAGAAGCACGGCGTCGACGTGACGCTGATCCCGGTGATGACCCGCGGCGTCAACGAGCATGAGGTCGGCAAGATCCTCGAGTTCGCGCTCGCGCGCTCGAACGTCCGACACGTCGAGGTCCACACCATGACGTTCACCGGGCAGAGCGGGGCGACGTTCCAGCGCTCCGGCCGGATCTCGATGTTCGAGGTGCTCGAGGAGATCGAGAAGACGACGGCCGGTCTGCTGCGGCCGACCGACTTCGTGACGTCGCCGTGCGCGCACCCGCTGTGCTACCAGATCGCGTACCTGCTGCTCGATCCGGACGGCGGTCCGCCGATCCCGTTCACGCGGTTCATGCCGGCACGCGAGCTCCACGACGCACTGAGCGAGCGGCTGTATCTCGAGCCGTCGCCGCGCCTCGAGGAGTCGCTCAAGCAGGCGATCGATCGGCTGTGGGTCGAGGACGACCCCGAGTCCGCGCGAACCCTGCGCCTCTTGCGCTACATGCTCGACACGATGTTCCCGTCGGATCATCCGCTCACGCACGAGCAGGCGATCCGTGCCGGCGAGCGCGCGATCAAGGCGGTCTACGTGCACTCGCACATGGACGAGGAGACGTTCGATGTCGAGCGTGCGGTCGATTGCTGTGACAGCAACTGCTACGCGGATGGCTCGACGATCCCGGTCTGCAACTACAACGTGCTGTACCGGGAGAAGGAGGCGAAGTTCAACGTCGCGCCCGCGCAGTGGGGCGTGAAGAGCGGCGGCCACAAGGTGTTCTCGTTGCCGGTGCTGCGATGACCCGGCTCGCGGGGAAGCGGTGCCTGGTCACCGGCGGGTCACGGGGGCTCGGACGCGCGATCTGCGAGGCGTTCGCCACGGCGGGCGCCAAGGTCGCGTTCACGTTTCGCACGGACACCGACGACGCGGAGGCTGCCCGCGCGAGTCTGGTCGCGCTCGGTTGCGAGCCGCTCGTGTTCCAGGGCTCGGTCGCGGATGCAGCGCACGTCAAGGACACCGTCGCGGCGATCGTCGCCGCGTGGGGTGGTGTCGACGTGCTCGTCAACAACGCGGGTATCACCCAGATCCTGCCGATCGCGCTCCTCGAGGAGGCCGACTTCGACGCCGTGATGGCGGTCAACGTGAAGGGGCCGTACCTGATGTCGCGCGCCGTCCTGCGCTCGATGATCCGCGCGCGCGGCGGCCACATCCTCAACATCGGCTCGTTCGCCTCCGAGCGCGTGATCGAGGCGCCCGTGCACTATGCCGCTGCGAAGTCGGCGCTGCGCGGGATGACCGAGGCACTCGCCCGCGAGGTCGGCCGCTACAACATCAAGGTGAATCTGTTGTCGCCCGGGCTGCTCGACTGCGGGCTCGCGCGCATGCTGCCCAAGCATCGCGTCCAGGAGTACCTCGCGCAGTGCTCGCTCGGTCGGCTCGGCACTGCGCGTGAGGTCGCCGAGCTCGCGACGTTCCTGGTCTCTGACGAGAACTCGTTCATGGCGGCGGCGAAGATCGTCGCGGACGGCGGCCTGTGACCGCCGCGATGACCATCCCGGCGATGCTGCGCGAGGGCTACGAGAGCTATCGCCGGTACGTCAATCCGCTGGTGACGCTGCGCGCGGAGCTGCTCGGCGAGCCGACCCGGATCACCGCGGTGCACGAGGGCAAGCTCGTCGAGGCGCGCGGGCTCGTCGAGGACTTTCACGGCACCCAGACGTTTGGTCATCGCCACCCAGCGATCTCGAAGGCGGTCACCGACTTCCTCGCCTCGGACTCGCCGAACTGGTTTCCGTGCCGGGTCAATCCGTATGCGGGGCTGCTCGCACAGCGGTTGTGCGAGCGGGCGAACCTGACGCTCGAGGGGCCGCGCCCGACCTACTCGAACGTGTTCTTCGCGAATTCCGGTTCGGGTGCGGTCGAGGCAGCGCTCAAGCTGGCGCGGGCAGCGACGAAGAAGGCACGCGTGATCTCGCTCGATGGTGCCTATCACGGCTGCACGATGGGCAGCTGCGCGCTGATGAAGCCGGGCATGTTCAAGGATCCGTTCGGCCCGCACCTGCCGGCGGCCGGGCCGATTCCGTTCGGTGACATCGACGCGCTGGTCGCGGCCCTGCGCGAGGGCGATGTGGCCGCCGTGGTGCTAGAACCGATCCAGCTCGAGGGCGGGGTGCGCACGGTGTCGCAGGCGTACCTCGAGGTCGTCTGCGAGCTGACCGCGAAGCACGGCGCACTGCTGGTCGCCGACGAGATCCAGACTGGCCTCGGGCGGACCGGACGGTTCCTCGCGAGCGAGTGCTGGCCGCGGCGCCCTGACGTGGTGATCCTCGGCAAGCACCTCGGCGGCGGGCTGGTCCCGATCTCCGCAATGCTGACCAGCGAGGAGCTGTTCGAGCGCGCCTACGGCGAGCACTACGCGTCCGCCGAGGCCCACAACACGACGTTCGGCGGCAACGCGCTGGTCTGCATCGCGGCGCTCGCGGCCCTCGATCTCCTGACCGACGAGCTGATCGCACGGGTTGGCCGGGTCGGTGACGCGTTCCGGGCACGGCTGTCGAGCACGCTCGCCCGTCACGAGCTGTTCGCGCAGGTCAAAGGGGCAGGGCTGCTCGTCGGGATCGAGCTCAAGCCATCCGATCATCCGTGGCTGTCGTTCGAGCACTTCGGGATCGATGCGCTCGTCGACCAGCCCACGATCGGCGTGCTTCTCTGTCACCGGTTGTACAAGCGCGGCTTCTACTGCTTCGCGTGTGGGCACGACTGGCGCATCCTGCGCGTCCTGCCGCGGTTCACGATCGAGGAAGCCACGCTCGACACGTTCATCACGGCGGTCGATGAGGAGCTGGAGTACCTGTGCAACCTGACGTGAAGCGCGCATTCGTGTTCGGTGGCACCGGGACCGTCGGTGGCGCGGTGCTCCAGGAGCTCGCGCGGCGCGGGGTGCCCGCGGTGTTCACGTTCCATCGCTCCGAGGACCGGGCGCGGATGCTCGCGCTCGAGCTCGGCCACACCGCGGTCCAGGTCGACCTCGCGGATCCGGTCGCGACGACCGCGATGCTCGACGCCCAGGAGCCCGCCGATGTCGTGATCCACTGCGCCGGTGTCAGCGCCGGGCTCGTGCTGCCCGAGATCGAGGTCGCCGCGTTCCAGCAGACGATGGCGGTCAACGTCCAGTCGGCGTTCCTCGCGTGCCAGTGGGTCGCCCGGCGAGCACGCCGCTGCGACGTGGTGCTGGTGGGTGGTCTCGATCGGACACAGTCGCTGCCGTTGCCGGCGCACTTCGCCGCAAGCCAGGGTGCGCTGAGCGCGCTGGTGATGGCGGTCGCTCACGAGCTCGGCCGACATGACATCCGGATCAACCTCGTCGCACTCGGACCGCTCGACGGTGGGTTGTCCGCGGGCCTCGCCGCCCGCCGCCGCAAGGACTTCGAGACGTTCAGCGCGCTGCGCCGGGTGGGCAAGCCCGATGAAGCCGCGAAGGTGATCGCGTGGCTGGCGCTCGAAAACACGTACATCCAGGGCAAGGTGATCTCGGCCAACGGGGGCATCTAGGTGGAGGCGGTCGCACGCGCGGATGACGTGGTCCGCGGTCCGTGCGTGGTGTTCCTGCCGGGGCGGGTGATCTGTCCGCTCGCGGGGGTGGGGCGGCGCGCCGCCGATGCCAGTAACCGGCTGGTCGTCGACAATCCGGCGACCGAGGTGACGATCGATCGCGCGGCCGGCCGGCTCACGATCCGCGACGATCGTGCGTGTGCGGAGAAGACCGTGCTCGTGGATCTGGTCTGGCTCGCGGAGGGCAGTGATGGGTGCGGCTCGGCGGTGCCGTTCACCATCCACCTCGAGGTCACCAAGACCGGGCACACGTACGCGATCGATCTGCACACCCACGAACCACCGGGGATGCCGCGCGCACGCGTGAGCTACGAGCCGTTCGAGATCGTCGCGATCGATGGCACCGGGCGCGAGGTGCTGGTCGACCACCGACGGCTGGCGAGCGTGGCTGCGACCTTGTCGCTCGCGCGCCGGCTCGCGATGGCGATGACCACGACCCGAGACCACCTCGCCGGCGTGAAGCAGGATCCCGCCACCGTCGGCTATCGCGTCGTCGACCGCTCGATCGGCGTCGGTGCGCTGGGTCGCGGCCTGCTGCTGGTCCGCGCGAAGCTGACCTCCCTCGACGCGAGCAATGCCCGGCTGATCGCCAGGCGCTCACTCGCGGACATGCTTCGCGAGGGAACGTGGGAGCTGTCCCTCGAGGCGCTGACCGAGCGCTGGTTGCCCGAGCTGATCCAGCGCGATCTCTTCCTGTTCGGTCTCGACGGCTTCCCGCTGCTCGAGACCGTGCGCCATGCCGGACTGCGCGTGCATCAGACGCTCGCGTTTCGCTGTGTGGCCGGGGCAGGGGAGCTGCGGCTCGACGGTGCGACCGCGGCGCTGCCCGAGTCGCTCGACATCGCGCGCGCCTACCTCGAGTTCCACATGCTCGGCAGGATGATCGCCGATGCTGCCCGGGGCTGACCGCGTGGCGCGCAACGACGCGCTCGATGCCGTGCGTGCGATCGCGATGATGTTCGTGGTGGCGGGACATGCCGTGCTGTCGTTCCTGGTCACGCCGATCGGCTGGGCGGTGCAGGACCGCTCGCAGTTCCTCGGCGCCGACCTGTTCGCCTGGATCGTCCGCGCGTTCGCGATGCCGACGTTCTTCTGGCTGTCGGGCTATGCCGGCCGCTCGGTGCTCGAGTCCCGTGGGGCGCGCGCCTACGCCCGGCACGGCGTCACGCGCATGCTGGTGCCGCTCGCCGTCGCGCTGGTGCCGTGCTCGCTCGTGGTCGGCGCGCTGTGGGACTGGGGACGCGAGGTCACGCCACGCGCGCTGGTCGCCGACAACGTGCCGAAGCTGCAGAGCTCCGAGCTGCCGATCATGCTTGGCCACCTCTGGTACCTGTACTACCTCCTGGGGCTGCTGCTCGCTGCGTGGATCGCGGCATCCGTCGCGCGCTCGCTCCGGGTCCGGATCCCGGGCGGGCTCGGCGTGCTCGCGGTCCCGGCGCTGCTCACGATCGGCGTGCTCGTCGAGCTCGGCGCACTGCACACCGACACGCCGCTCGGGTTTGTCCCCGACGTGCGGATCCTGGTGTTCATGGGCGGGTTCTTCGCGTGGGGCTGGCTGGTGCGCGGTCGGCCCGAGGAGCTTGTCCGTTACGCACGGTTCGCGTGGCACGCGCTCGTCGTCGCGCTCGGACTCCTCGCGGTCGTGATTGCCACGCTGTACCGCGGGCTCGACGCGATCGAACGGCCTCCGCTCCACGCGATCGCCGCTAGCGGCCTGTTCGCGATCGCGACGATGGTCGGTTTCATCGGCCTCTGTGTGCGCTACGGCCGACCGCATCCGGTGGTCCGCCTGGCCTCGGTGGCGTCGTACTGGTTCTACGTCGCGCACCTGCCGATCGTCGTCGCGCTGCAGATCGCGCTCGCCGGGGTCGCCGTCCCGGGGCTGTTCAAGTACGTCGCCATCGTGAGCGTCACGACGGTGGTCTGTCTCGGCAGCTACGTCGTGGTCGCGCGCCGGCGGAGTGCGGCGGCGACCGGCAAGTAGACGACGCCGATCGCGACCTGGAGGTAGAACGTCGCCGCGCGGAACACGACGACGATCACGATCGCGTCGGCCGGGGCGACCAGATCGGCAAAGAACAGTCCGGCCGCGGCCTCGCTCGGTCCCGCGCCGCCGGGCGTCGGCATCGCGAACACGAAGCACAGGTAGACCAGTGCCCGCAGCGAGAGCTCGATCAGCGGCGGATCGCCGAGCAGCACCGCGAGCCCGACCAGGGGGGCAATGTACGAGGCGTAGTAGACGAGGTGGACGGCACACAGGATCGCGACGCCGCGCCAGGTCGTGCGGCGGACTCCCTCGAGCCGCTCGATCATGCCGGTGACGACGTCCGCGACCCTGGTGATCCGGGCCTGCGCGGTCTCGCTCGCGAACCAGCGCCGCCGCGAGAACCAGCCCTGCATGCCGGCGATCACCCGTCGCGCGAGCGGAGGCCGCGCACTGATCACGAGGATGACCGTGGTGAGCGTCGCGATCACCACGAACAGCGCGATCCCCGACGCGGCGATCCAGGTGTCGACCGGCGGGCCGAACCCGGCGAGCGCCAGCCCGGCGCCGAGCGTGAACACGAGGGCAAGGCTCGTCGTGAACTTGACGAACGGGATCGCGACCGCCGCATCCCAGGGGATCCCGCGCGTGCCGAGCACATACGCCACCGATGGCTCGCCGAGCCCGACGTGCGGTGTGATCGCCGTCATCACGTGATTCGCGACGGCGGCGTCCCACGCGTCATGCGCCGATACCCTCGTGCCGACGACGCGACCGATCACGGCGATCCGGAACGCCTCGGTGGCGACCAGCCCGAGCGCACCGCCGATGATGATCGCAAGCGTCGCGATCGGCGCCCCGGCGAGCCGGTGCCACGCGGCACGGAGTCGCTCCGTCTCCGGCGCGCCCAGGTACATCCCGAGCCCGCCGAGCGCGAGCAGCAGCACGAACCACCACCAGCGATACTTGGCCGCGGGTGGTGGTGCCTCCTCAGGCACGGCCGCGGCCGAGCGTGATCAGAGGAGCGGCGGGCTTGGCGGCAAACCGCGCGTCGCGATCGCGATACAGCGTGTTGTACGCGCACGACGGGATGTTCGTGCCGTCGGGCTCGCGGATCCCGACGCAGCACTGGCGGATCCGATCGGTGTCGAACGTCTCCTCGTCCATGTGGGCGTGGACGTAGATCGCCTTCGCACTGCGCTCCGCCCGGCGCAACCGCTCGGCCGCGCCGAGGTCTCGCTCGAACACCGACTCGGTCAGCCGGCGCAGCTTCGCCAGCACGAGCTCCTGCTCCGAGCAGTCGATCTCCCCGGCCCACAGCCGGTTGATCACGTCCCCGAGCTTGTGCTCCATCGCAAAGCTCGGCTCCAGGTACAGCATGCCCGCGAGGAGCTCGCGCAGGTCGCTCCCCGGCATGAACCTCGGGAACGGCAACCACCGCCCGTCGTCGAGCCGGAGCACGTAGGTCACGAGGTAGCACAGCGGATGCGCGGCAGGCGACGGCACGAAGTCCGAGACCCGGAGCATGCCGGCGGTCTGGGCCTCGAGGTCCGACAGCACCTCGTACGTCGTGTACCGACCACGGCGGTCGAACGAGGTCCCGTTGTGCCCGGTGAACGTCATCGTGTGCAGCTCGACGGAGCGAATGAAGTCCTTGGCGAGCGCGAGCTTCACGAACGCGCCGACCTCGTCGTCATTGATGCCGCGCGCGAGCACGGGGAGCAGCGTGGTCTCGACCTGGTACTTCTCGAGCAGGTCGAGCACGCGCAGCTTCGCATCGAGGAAGTTCCCGCCGAGCATCTCCTGATTGGTCTCGGGCTTGAACGAATCGAACGACAGCACGATCCGCGCACCGAGCCGGGCGAGCCGCTCGAGCAACCGCTCGTCCTTGAGGAACCGCAGCCCGTGCGTCGAGATCGTGATCCGCTGGATGCCTTCCTCGACGCAGCGCTCGACGATCCGCTCGAACGCGGGGTGCTGCGTGGGCTCGCCGCCGGTCAGGTTGATGATCCGGCGATCCGGATCCGTGACCCGCAGGTGGTGGAGGATCGCGGTGAGCTGCTCCTCCGTCATATGGAACGCGGCTTCGTTCTTGTTGTGCGTGTAGCAGATCGGGCAATCGAGGTTGCACGCCGACGTGATCGGGACGATCGGGAGCTGCGACTGCTGCTCGTGACTCGTGCACGGGCCGCAGTCGAACGGGCAGCCCTGCGAGACCTCCTTGCGCGCCGTGGGCGCCGCGAGCGTGGGCGCATAGCCGACGACCGTCTCGTACCAGGCCGCGTTGGGCGACACCAGGACCTCGCTCGCACCGTGCGCGTCGCACACCTTGCGCATCACGACCCGGTCCTCGACGCGCCAGATCTCCGCGGGCGTCGCACGCTTGCACGTCGCACACAGCGACGACGTCGTCTTCAGCAAGCGGTCGGTCACGGGGCGAGCTTGCCATCCCGCGAGCGCGGCGTGCGTCCGGAGGGTGGCAACTTCGGATCGCAGGCGCGGTCCGTGGCGGATCCGTTCCAGCCGTGATCACACCCCATGCTAGCGTCGGCGTCATGGACCTGGCGCTGGTGCCGTTCTTCGGACTGGGTGTGATGACGGTGGCGTTCTCGGCCGAGCTGCTGGTCAGCTGGCGGTTCCGGCGCGACCAGCGCTACGGCTTGCACGACACGATCGCCAACATCGCGACCGGTGGCATCTATGTGCTGACCTCGCTAGTCAAGGGGCTGCTGATCGGCGGCATCCTGTGGGGCGCCTACCAGGTCTCCCCGTGGCGCTGGGATCTGAGCTCGCCGTGGAGCTGGCTCGTGCTCCTGCTCGTCTATGAATTCTTCTTCTACTGGTCACACTGGGCGAGTCACCGGTTCCAGTTCATGTGGGCCTTCCATGCGGTCCATCACAACTCGACGAAGTTCAACATCAGTACCGGGATGCGCAACTCCTGGTTCGGCGGCTACATCGACTGGGTGTTCCTGCTGCCGTGCGTGTTGCTCGGCTTCGATCCGCTCGCGATCGGCGCGATCCAGGCGTTCTGCCAGCTCTGGGATTACCTGTGTCACACGCAGTACGTCGGCAAGCTGGGTCCGCTCGAGTGGATCACCAACACGCCGTCGAACCATCGCGTCCATCACTCGAGCGATCTGACGCTCGGCAAGTCGAACCTCGGCAGCATGCTGATCATCTTCGACCGGCTGTTCGGCACCTATCGCAAGGAGCCGGCGACCATCGTCTATGGCGCGACGCCGATGCCGACCAAACCGTTCAACCTGCTGCACCTGCAGTTCTACTTGTTCCGGAAGAATGCGATATCCCCCGCAGCGATGCCGGCTGCCGTGATGTCGGCGCCTGCGGTCGAGACGCAGGTCGCGATCTAGGGCGAAAAGCGCCAGGCGCAGTCATGGCGGCTGCGAGCTCGGCACCGCGTCGATCGAGGCATCGCATCCGGGGCGTCGAGCACGGCATCCGCTTGATCCCCGCGGGTCGGGAGGACGTGACGGCATACCCACGGGTGGCGAAAGCCTGGCAAAGGTCGCACCGAGATCGACCGACCGTGACGAACGCGAGGGAGATCTGCGACGGGCCTGACACGTCACGACGTTGCCTTCGTCGCGTCACACGCCGGAGTGACGGTAGCGGCATTCCCATGAAGCGAACCCTGCTCGCCACGTCGCTCGCGCTCACTCTCGTGTGCGGGGCCTCGTCCGCGTACGCGCAGCCAGCCGAACCCACGCCCCCGGAGCCGCCCGCCACCGGTGACCCGGCACCGCCACCGCCCGCGCCCGAGCCTGCGCCGCCGTCGCCCCCCGAGGTCACGGCGCCGATCGCGGCCCCGGTTCCGACCGCACCTGCTGCGGTGGCGAAGGAGGCGCCGAAGAAGACGCCCTGGTACGAGAAGCTCAGCCTTCGCGGCTATACCCAGGTCCGCTACAACCGGTTGCCGAGCTTCGATCGCAATCCAGACCTGATCAACACCCAGGGCGATCGCTCGATCGGCGAGGGCAACGGGTTCCTGATCCGTCGCGCCCGGCTCGTCATCTTCGGCGACGTCCACGAGCACGTCTCGGTCTACCTCCAGCCCGACTTCGCCTCGTCGATCGGCGATCAGGGCGGCGTCGCGATCCTGCGCGATTGGTACTCCGACCTGTTCCTCGACAAGGAGAAGAAGTACCGGTTCCGGATCGGCCAGTCGAAGGTCCCCTACGGGTTCGAGAATCTCCAGTCGAGCCAGAATCGCCTCGCGTTCGATCGCAACGACGCGCTCAACAGCGCGGTGCGCGACGAGCGCGACATCGGCGCGTTCTTCTACTGGTCACCGCCGCCCTTCCGGGCGCGGTTCAAGCACCTGGTCGACGCCGGGCTCAAGGGCTCGGGCGATTACGGCATCGTCGGCGTCGGCGTCTACAACGGTCAGACCGCCAATCGACCCGCTCGCACCGACAACCTCCACGTCATCGCGCGGGTGTCGGTGCCGTTCGAGGTGGGGCGTCAGATCGTCGAGCTCGGCGGCGGCGGGTACTACGGCAAGTACACGGTGACGCTGCAGGACACCGACGACATCACGTACACCGTACCGGACGGCGATCCAGAGCTCGTCGACACGCGTGCGTTCGGGACGTTCGTCCTCTATCCGCAGCCGATCGGGTTCACCGCGGAGTACACGTTCGGGCGTGGTCCCATGCAGGGGCGCACCGACCCGTCGGCGATCGATAGCCGCTGGCTCCACGGTGGGTATGCGCAGGTCATGTACAAGCTCGACGACGTGCTCGGGATGGCGCACGTGATCCCGTTCGCGCGCGGCACGTACTACGACGGTGGCAAGAAGTTCTTCCCCAACGCGCCGCACTACCTCGTCAAGGAGCTCGAGCTCGGCGTCGAGATGCAGATCATGAAGGCGCTCGAGATCACGCTCGCGTACGACATCACCGATCGCACGTCCGACCGCTTCCCGCACGACCAGGAGTCCGGCCAGGTCACCCGCGTCCAGGTCCAGGTCAACTACTGACCGCGAGCCGCGCGAGCTCGCTGCGGACGTAGTGCTGACCCCGGAGGTCGCGCTGCCACATCGCGGGTCGCCAGCCCGCGAGGAAACGGCAGAAGTCGAGGCGCGCAAGCGGGTAGAGCGCTCGCCACTCGGCCTCGAGCGCCGCGACATCGATCGGCTCGACGGGCGACCGGCGGGACAGCGCGGCGCGCAGCGCACCGAAGTAGGTGTCGAGGTGATGGGAGGCGATGCCGTCGGCGGACTCGTCGCTCCGGCCGTAGAGCAGGTATGCGAGGTCCTTCATCGCGCAGCCCCGCCCTGCGTACTGGAAGTCGACCGCGGCGACGTCGCGGGCATCGGCCGTGAAGCAGAAGTTCGCCTCCTTCGGATCGCCGTGGAGGATCGTCTGGTAGCGAGCGGCGGACAGCTGAGCATCGATCCATGCCGCGCGCCCGCGCAGCGCTGGATCGGTGATCCCCACCAGCTCGTCGGTGCGGGTCGCGAGGTGCCAGTACGTCCCGGTCGGCCACAACCCATCGGCCGGCGCACCGAGGAAGCGCGCATGAAACGCCGCGAGCCACGCGAGGCAGGACGCCAGCGCCGTCGAGTCGGCCTCGTCATGCCGCACTGCAAAGCCCGCTGCATCGAGATCCTCGAGGACGAACAGCCAGTGGCCGTCGACGATGCGGCTGCCGTAGAGCTGCGCGACGCGACAGCTGGCATCGCAGCGCGCGGCGACGTCACGATAGAACGCAGCCTCGACATCGTACGAGCGGCGCTTGCGACGATCGGAGACCGTTGCCTGTGCGTGAGCGGGTGGCCGCACCCACTTGACCACCGCGGTTGGCGCGGCGCCGCCGTCGAGCTCGACCCGGAACAGCTCGCCGTAGCCGCCCCACAGCGACTGGAGCGCTGCGCCGCGTCGCGCACGTCGCGCGCCGGTGACGTCGGCGATCCAGTCGAGCACGCGCCGAGTATTGCCAGGTTGTGCCGGCGGCTGTGAGCGTCGTCCTGTACGAGCAGTGATCTCGGTCGCTTCACGCGCGAGAATCACCCATGCGATGACAAGCGACCTAGGATGAGCGGATGAGGGTGACCACCACGTGGATCGTTTCGTCGTGTCTGATCTCGTCGCTTGCGTACGCGCAGCCCGGCGAGGAAGAGGGTACGGGGGCTCCGGTCGCGCCGCCGCCGCCGCCCGAGGCCGCGATGGTCGCGCCGCCGCCGCCGATGCAGCCGATGCCGGAGCAGCCGCCTGCGCCGGTGTCGACCGTCGACCGTGGTGTCATCGAGGACGCCAACGCGGGTCGTTCGTGGGTGATGCCCACCGCGTTGACCGAGCCTGCAGGCACGTGGTCGTTCTCGGACTACGAGCTGTTCCTCGTCAGCCTTGGATACTCGGTCACCGATCAGCTCTCGCTCAGCGCCACCACGCTGCTGCCGGCCTTCGAGAACATGCCGTTCGTGCTGCTCCTGAACGCGAAGTATCAGGTGCTCAAGTCGGGTCGCGTTCGTGGCGCGCTGCAGGGCGCGCTCACCACCGTTCGTGAAGACGGCGACGGTGCGACGGCCGGCGTGGTCGGTGGCGCGCTCACGCTGTGCCTCGATGACGACTGCCATTCCCATCTCTCCGGGTACGTCGGCGCGGGCATCGCGCACGAGGATCAGTCGGCGGTGCCGCTCCTGATCGCAGGCTCGCTCGCGTATCGCCTCGGCACGCACATCAAGCTCCTGCTCGAAGCCGACAGCGCGTACATCGCGGGCGGCGACATCAACCAGGGCGCCGACGGGTTCCTCGGGTGGTACGGCGTGCGCTTCACGTCGTCGATCATCGGCGTGGATCTCGGGTTCGCCAAGCCGATCTGCACGGGCGATTCGGACTGCAGCATCGATGAGCTGCCGATGGGGATCCCGTTCGTCAGCTTCACGTACCGTTCGCTCAAGACGCCTTGACCAACTGACCGAGGACTCGACCGCGTGGTCGCGGTTGCAGGGTTCGCGACCGACCGCCGATCAACATGGTGACCTTCGGGATCGGCTTCGCGGGCTCCAACACGCCGGTGGCTCAGCCTGCGCTCGATCTGTGGATCGACGATGTGATCGTCGATCCCGATCCGGTGACCTGTGCGGACTGAGTCGCCGAATACGGGCCATGCCAGGTGCGCGGCACGCATGCTCCGACCCAGCTGATCACGGGACAGCGCACGCCTGGTCGGGCAGGCAGCGCCCGGTCCAGCGCAGCCGGTTCTTCGCGAACACGCGGTAGCCGAGCGCGAGCAGGTGAGACAGCCCGGGCACGCGGCTGATCGCAACGAGCCGCCGAAACCCGACGGCGGCATAGAGCTCGCGAAACACGTCGACGCCCTCGATCCAGGTCCCATCGGGAAGGCGCCCGCGGATTCGCTCCATCAGCGCCGCATACGTCGTGCCGTGTTCCTCGGCCGCGAACCCGGGTGCTGCGAGATTTGTGAACTGGATGTGATGGAGGAGGCCCTTCCGCATCAGCATCCGGATCTCGCGCATGCACAGTGGGCAGTCACCGTCGTAGAACACCTCGACGCGCTTGCCCGTGGGAAGGACGGAGGGCATGGGTCTGAGACGTCGTTCGTCGCGGCACGGTTACACCTGGGGTAACGAGCACGCCCGGAGCAGAGCCCTGGATGATGATCTCGTCACGCCGCGGCTGCCCTGGCGTTGACCGGTCTCGACGCCCATGGAACTATCGCGGACAGTGCTTCGGGGTGTAGCGCTCTGTCTTGCGTTGTTGGCTGGTTGCGGCGAGGAGCTCGCCGATCCGTTCCTGCCATTGCTGGAGAAGCATGTCGGTGTGGACGATCCGCTCCCCGACACCTCCAACAAGTACGCGCTGATGCCCACCGCCGCGGCGCTCGGCAAGAAGCTCTACTTCGACCCCGGCTTCTCCGGCGCCGAGGTCTACGCCGACATGCTGCTGCGGCCGATGACGACACCCGGTCGCGCGGCGATCGGCAGCCCGATCAACGTGTCCTGCAACTCGTGTCACGACGTCGCGAAGGGTGGGGCGGATCACACCGGCGCGCCGACCGGGAACACGGTCTCGTTCGGCGGCGGCGCCTACGATCTCAACGGCCAGCAGTCGGTCAACTCGGCCTACACGGAGCTCGTGTACTGGAACGGCCGCAATGACTCGTTGTGGTCGCAGATCGTCGCGGTCGCCGAGAGTCACGTCTCGGTCAATGGCAGCCGGCTGCGCACGGCGTGGCGAATCGCCGATGCGTACCGCGCCGAGTACACCGCCCTGTTCCCGGAGTACCCGCTACCGCCGCAGCTCGATTCGATCGCTGCGCACAAGGCGCGGCTCGAGCCGGACGGCAGCTGCAAGCTGGTCGCGAACGCGTGCCCGAGCGAGTTCTGTTTCATGACGATTCCGGCGACCGGGCCAAGCCAGTGCATGCCGCGGTTCCCGCTCGAGGGCCGACCCGGCTTCGTCAAGCCCGGGCAGCTTCCGGTCTGCGATCCGACGACCGCCGATGACATCCTGCAGCCGTACGGCGACGCGTGGGACTGCATGCAGCTCGCCGATCAGCTGCTGGTCAACCGGATCTACGTCAACTTCGCCAAGGCGATCGCCGCGTACGAGTTCTCGCTGATCTCGCGCGACTCGCCGTTCGATCGCTGGGCAGCAGGTGGCTTCAAGCCCGGCGCACTCGGCCCGGCGGCGGAGCGCGGAGCGCGGCTGTTTGTCGGCAAGGCCGCGTGCGCGACGTGCCACGCGGGCCCGCTGTTCATGGACAACGCGTTCCATCAGATCGGCGTGCCGCAGGTCGGCACGTACGTCCCGAAGACCTCGGAGTGTCCCGCCGGCGACTGGTGCGATTGCGTCACCGACGATCGGTTCGAGCCGACCAACTGTCTGCCGATCGGCGCGCGCGATGGGATTCGCAAGCTGCAGGCGAGCCGGTTCCGGCGTGACTCGGTGTGGAGCGATGACGAGGAGTGTCGCCGTCACTTCACGGCGCACGTCGACGCCAACTACGCCGCCGAGCACCCGGACGAGTGCGACGGTCGGATCAAGTACTACTCGATGCCGTTGACCGACGAGCTGCGCGGCGCCTGGAAGACGCCGGGCCTTCGCGATGTCGCGGTGACCGGACCGTACATGCACCAGGGCATGTACGCGACGCTTCGCGAGGTCGTCGAGCACTACAACCGGGGTGGCACGACCACCGCCGGTGGCGAGCTGATCGGCACGATCGATCCGAAGATCAAGCCGCTCAACCTCAGCGAGCTCGAGATCACCGACCTGGTCGCGTTCCTCGAGAGCCTGACGAGCACACTCGATTCTTCGATCACCACACCACCTGTGGTGCCGGCTGCGACGGCGTTCTAGACCAACCTAGCGGGAAGAGGGAATCAGATGACGAGCACGTGGGGATTGCGACTTGTGGCGGTCATGCTCCTGGCGGTGGGCTGCGGGGACAACATCAAGCCGGTGTCCGTGGATTCGGGCCCAGTGCCCGATGCCGGCCGGAGCGAGGTCGAGCGCGGTCGCTACATCATGAACACGCTCGGCGCGTGCACCTTCTGTCACACGCCCCTCAACCCGGATGGCAGCCGCAACCTGACCAAGCTGTTCGCGGGCTGGAGCTGTAGCGAGACGATTCCGTTTCTCGACGTGGTGCCGGCCGCGATGGATCCCGGCGGCAACGTCGGCTGCCTGTCGTCGCGCAACCTGACCAACCATTCGACCGGTCTTGCGAACGCAACCGACCAGCAGATCAAGGACGCGATCCGGCTCGGCACGCGCACCGACGGCAAGAAGCTCGTGCCGGTGATGCCGTACTACATCTTCCACAACATGGCCGACGCCGACCTCGACGCGATCATCGCGTACCTGCGCACGGTGCCCGGCGTCGACAATCCGATCGCGCCCAACCAGGAACCGTGGCTGTCGATCAACGACGGCACGACGGTCGCCACCCCGATCGATCCCGCCACGATCCCGATGCCCGCCGCGGGGCCGGATCAGGCGAGCGCGCTGCGCGGCCGCTACCTGTCGTCGATGGTCGGCCTGTGCATCGACTGCCACACGCCGGAGCCCGCGCCGGTCGGCAACCCGCCGATGCCCCCGCTGTTCCCGCGCCCGATCGACATGACCCGCCCCTACGCCGGTGGTCGGATGTTCCCGAAGGAGGCGCTTGGTCTGCTCGATCCGTCGTACCCCGCGGTGATCAATGTTCGCAACCTGACCCCGCACGCGACCGGGCTCGCTGGGTTCACGGTCCCGCAGATCAAGGCCGCGATCGCCGACGGCAAGGATCCGATGGGCAACGCGGTGTGCGCCGGTACGCACGGCAGCGGCATCTCGCCGTACGCCGCGCTCGATGACCAGGACCTGACCGACATCGCGAACTACATCGCGTCGCTGCCTCCGATCGACAGCAACACCGGCGCCAACTGCGCGGGGCCACCGGTCCCCTAGTGCGCTCGGTCGTCGTTGCGATCGCGGTGGCGGGGGGCTGTTCGGACCCGGTGACCCCGGTGCTCGACGCTGCCCCGTTGCCGACCGCGCTTCCGGCACGGCTGTCGGAGACCGGGCTCTATGTCGATCTCGCGAGCAAGACGGTCGCGGCTGCGAACGTCGAGTTCGCGCCGCGCAACGTGCTGTGGTCCGACGCCGCGGCGAAGCTGCGCTGGATCCAGCTGCCCGCGAACGCGACGATCGATTCCACCGACATGGATCGCTGGACGTTCCCGGTCGGCACCCAGTGGTTCAAGGAGTTCTCGAAGGACGGCAAGCGGCTCGAGACGCGGCTGATCTGGCGCGTCTCCGATACCGGGGATCGCGAGCAGGACACCTTGTTCGGAGCGTACGTCTGGAATGACGACGAGACCGAGGCGATGTTCATGAAGGAGGGTGCCGTGAACGTGCGCGGCACCGACCACGACGTGCCGTCGGCGGATAGCTGCTGGAAGTGCCACATCGGCGAGCCTGGCCGCGCGCTCGGATTCTCGGCACTGCAGCTCGGCGACGTCTCGGCGCTTCCGCTCTCGAGCCCTCCGCCGGCGGGGACCACCTACGCCGCGCCCGAGCCCGCGCTCGGCTACCTCCACGCCAACTGCGGCCACTGCCACAACGAGAACGGCAGCGCGTGGGTCAATTCGCAGATGATCCTGCGGCTGTCGGCCGACGAGCGGGTGGCTGCGACGACGGACCTCGCGCGCACCACGATCGGGGTCCCGCTGCAACAATGGCTCGGCCACGGCTTCGCGACCCGGATCGTCTCCGGGGACCCAGATAACAGTGCGCTGCTGTATCGGATGACCCAGCGGACGCAGAACATGCAGATGCCTCCGATCGCGACGGAGGTTCCCGATCCGACCGGCATCGATCTGGTTCGCCAATGGATTCAATCCCTGTGACTCGCCTCGCCTCGTTCACGATCCTGCTCGCCCTGACCGCGACAGCGGCCGCCCAGGAACCCGCGCCACCGCCGGTGCCACCCGAGCCAGCACCGGAACGCGAGCGTGAGCCCGATCCCGAGCAGGCGCGAACCAACGCGCGGATGGCTGCGCTCGAACGCAAGCTGGCAGCGCTCGAGGAAGAGCTCGCGAACGCGAAGGACGACTCGACGTATCTCGAGGAGAAGCTGTCCGCGCTGCTGCCGCTCGCGGGCAAGCTCGGCGGCTACGTCGATGTCGGCTTCTTCGCGACCAGCGGCAACGGCGCGGGCACGCGCAGTGATCTGATCGGCCTCTACTTTCCCGAGTACCTCGCGGCCGGCGTCCCCGGGTCGTGGGTGTTCATGGGCGATCCGCTGTCGACCACGGTGAACTCGCGCGGTGATGTCGCCGACACCGGGGAGTCGCGTGCGATCGTGTTCGATCCGATCAACTCGCGCGGCAACTCGACGTTCCTCGTCAACTCCGTGAACCTCGCCCTGTTCGCGGCCCTCAGCGACTCCGCAGCCGCGACGGTCAGCATCGACTTCCTGCCACGCGCACGCGACATCTCCGATATCAACGGGCTGTTCGCGGGCGACTACCTCGACGTCAAGCTCGCGTATGGCGAGTGGAAGCCCAGGCTCGACGATGTCGAGCTCTCGCTGCAGGCCGGCAAGTTCGATTCGGTGCTCGGCTTCGAGTATCGCTCGCTCGAGTCACCGGATCGCACGGGCGTCACACCCTCGCTGATCTGCCGTTACACGTGTGGTCGGCCGGTCGGCCTCAAGGCCCGCGCGAAGATCGCCGACGCGGTGGTCGTCAACGTGGCGGTCACCAATGGCAGCCACTTCAGCGAGGGCTTCACGTTCGCCAACGAGACCGACACGAACCAGCTGAAGACGGTCGCCGGCCGGGTGTCGTATCTGGTCGGTGGCAAGGCCGAGATCGGAGCGTCGGGCGCGTTCGGGGCACAGGACTACCAGGCCGACGACGGGGTCTATCAGTGGCACGCCGGCGCGGACCTCCACGTCGACGTCAAGGACGTCGAGATCACCGCGGAATACGTCAAGGGCAAGGCCCGGGGCCAGACCACGCCCGGCATGCTCGCGCGCTGCGACCTGGCGCCGTGCCTCGCGTACCAGGGCGCGTACGGCCAGGTCGCCTATCGCCTGACCAACACGTTCATCCCGTACGCGCGCGTCGACTGGCGAGATGCGTTGCATGAAAGTGGCGCGAGCTTCGTCTACATCTCGGAGCTCGTGCGCGGCACGCTCGGCGTGCGGGCCGAGATCGGGACCCGTGTGATCCTCAAGGTCGAGGGCACCGTGAACCGCGAGCTCGGACGCATCCCGCAGTTCCCCAATGACGTGGTCACGAGCTCGCTCGTGATCAAGATCTAGGAAACCCCATGCGCAACCAGCTCGTCCGTGTATGGCTCACCGTCGCCGCCGTCGTGATGTTCTCCGACATCGCGCAGTCCGCACCCAAGGGCGGCACCGTCAAGGGTGCGGTCACGGTGGCGTCGAAGGGGACGGCGAAGAAGGACCGCTCCGGGATCGTCGTCTATCTCGAGGGCGTACCGGGCGATCCGCCGAAGCAGAAGAACGCGACGATCAAGCAGCGCGAGAAGCAGTTCGAGCCTCAGCTCTCGATCGTCGTGAAGGGCACCACGGTGGACTTCCCGAACGAGGACAAGATCTTTCACAACGTGTTCAGCGTGTCGCGGCCGGCTCGGTTCGACCTTGGCCTCTACAAGCAGGGCTCGATGAAGTCGGTGGAGATGAAGCGCACCGGCACCGTCGACGTCTACTGCAACATCCACCCCGACATGGTCGCGCGGGTGAAGGTCCTCGAGAACGCGTTCTATACGATCACCGACAAGACCGGAACGTTCTCGATCGAGGGTGTGCCGCCCGGCGAGTATCCGATCGTCGCGTGGCTGCCGAGCGGTGATGAAGCCAGGGGCACGGTCGTCGTGAAGCCCGGCACCGCCGTCGAGGTCAAGCTCGAGATCAGCGAGGTCGCCAGGTCGACCGCTCATACCCGGAAGGACGGGACGCCATACGGTCGCTACAAGTAGCGCTGTGGGGACTCGGCCTGGTCGGGCTCGCAGCGTGCGAGGACACCAAGCCGGCCAAGCCCGTTCGAACAGCGGTGCCGCACGATGCTGCGGCCCCCAAGGTCGTTGCTGTCGATGCGCAGCCTGACGCGGCTGGACCCCCGCGCAAGGTCTACGTCCACGGGGCAGGGCGTTGCGGCGAGTGCCACGAGAAAATGTACGACGAGTGGGAGACCTCGGCGCACGCGCGCGCTGCGAGCTCGACGCTGTACAAGGCCGCGGTCGCGAACGCGGGTGATGCGACGTGCGATCGCTGCCACGCACCGCTCGAGGGCATCGGCCCCAAGGATCATCTCGCGAGCGAGGGCGTGACCTGCGATGTCTGCCACACGCTGCGCGAGCCCAGGCCCGGCCCCGGCGGCGCGGACTTCCGGCTCGCTGTCGACGACATGGTGAAGTTCGGTCCGCGCTGCGATCTCAAGGATCACTACTTCCATCGCATGGGTTGTTCGCCCGAGCACAAGGAAGCCGCGGTGTGTGGCAGCTGCCACTGGTGGGAGCCCAAGGGCATCCCGGTGTTCACCGAGTACAAGGACTGGCGTGATGGGCCCTCGGCGAAGGCCAACGAGCCGTGCCAGTCGTGTCACATGCCCGACGAGAAGGCGATGATCGCGACCGGCTCGCCGGTGCGAACTGGGGTTCCTCACCACGGGCTGATCGGCCTCGCGGGTGACCTCCGCAAGCGGGCGCTGTCGCTCGAGGTCGCCGTTCGCGACGAAGGCGGTGCGCTCCAGGTCAGCGTGTCGGTGCGCAACGTCAACGCCGGGCACTCGGTACCGGCCGGCTTGCCGGAGCGTCGGGTGGTCGTGAAGGTCCGGATCAAGGATGCGAGTGGCACCGAGCTCGCGACCGAGACGCGACAGCTCGGGCGCGTGCTGGTCGATGCGACCGGCACCGAGGTCCCGTTCTGGCGTGCGACCAAGGTCGGCTCGGACACCCGGATCGCACCGGGCGCGACCTGGACCGATGCGTTCGTGTTCGGTCCGCCGGCCGGCGGCACGGTCGAGGTCGACGTCGTCTATCGCGGGGTCTCCGATCCCGTCGCGAAGCTGCTCGCCGTCGCCGACGTCGAGGAGATGCTGATGAGCAGCGCACGTGTCCCGTTTGGTCCGCCGACCGCGGCGGGGCGCGCGAAGGTACCGAAGACGATCATCACGAAGCCACCTCCGGCTGGAAAACGGCCGCGTTCGCAGGGACTGCCATGAAGTTACGCACGACCGTGTTTCTCTGGGTGCTCGTCCTCGTCGTCGCCATCCTCGGAGCGGCGATCGGGACGATCGCGATCGTGTTCGATCGGTCGACCCGTGCGCGGGTTGCCGAGGAGCTGGTGCGCAGCCGTGAGGTCGCGCTCGATCTCCACGCGAACCGCCAGTCGCTGCACGAGCAGGAGTGCAGGGTGGTCGCCGAGGAGCCGCGCCTCAAGGCCGTGGTCGCGACCGAGGACGTCGCACGCGAGACCATCCTCGATGCAGTCCGCACCCTGGCGACCACGCTCGATGCGGGCGTGTTCGTGATCGTCGATGCCGAAGGCAAGCTGATCGCCGACAGCGCGGCGCCCGATGCCGAGGGCTTCTCGCTCGCGGATCGCCCGGTCGTCGCCAAGGCGCTCGAGACCGGCGCTCACGCAGGCCTTTGGATCGCAGACGGCAAGGCGTACCAGGTCCAGGGCTGCCGACTCGAGTTTGGTGCGCGCGTCGTCGGCGCGCTCGTCGTCGGTCATGCGCTCGACGATGCGTTCTCGAACACGGTCTCGAAGCACACCGGTGGCGAGATGATCGTCGCGATCGATGGCGTGCCGGTCACCCAGCTGACGTCGGACATCACCGCCGCCGAGGTGCCGAAGGCGATCGAGCAGATCCGCGCCGGCGCGCGCGAGGTCACGCTCGGCGATGCGACGTGGTTCGCTCAGCTCGTGCCCGTCCCCGGCTACCAGGGCGAGCACAAGGCGGACTACTTGATCCTGCGCTCGATCGACGCCGCGCTCGCACCGGCACGCCGGATCGTCCGCATCCTGCTGCTCGTGCTCGCCGGTGCTGCGCTTGCGACCTTGCTGCTCGCGCTGACCCTCGCACGCCGGCTGTCGCGCCCGATCGACGCGCTCGTCGCACGCACGCAGGCGATCGCGCGGGGTGATCTCACTGCCCGCCCGATTGGCGGACCGACCGAGGTCCAGTCGCTCGGGGTCGCGATGGACCGGATGGCGCTCGAGATCGACGAGTCGCGAAAGCAGCTCGCGGACAAGGAGCGGCTCGCGCGCGAGCTCGAGATCGCGGCGCGGATCCAGACGTCGATCCTCCCGCGCAACCTCGAGGTCGACGGTCTCCAGATCGCGGCCAAGATGGTGACCGCGACCGAGGTCGGCGGCGATTACTACGACGTCGTCGCGTTCGAGGACGGCGCCTGGATCGCGGTCGGTGATGTCTCGGGCCACGGCCTGACCGCCGGGCTCGTGATGATGATGGTGCAGACCGGCGTCGCCACGCTCGTCCGTGCCCAGCCGGATGCCTCGCCGAAGAACGTGATCCGGGCCCTCAACACGGTTCTCTACGAGAACGTGCACGATCGGCTCGAGGCGGAGCGCCACATGACGCTGTCGTTGCTGCGCTACCGCCGGGGTGGCGACATCGTCGTCGCGGGCGCCCACATGGACGCGATCGTCTGGCGCGCGGCGACCGGGACGACCGAGCTGCTCGGCACGCCCGGGACGTTCCTTGCGATCACGCAGGACATCGATCAGATCAATCACGAGAGCAGCTGGCAGCTCGGGGCCGACGATCTGCTGATCCTGCTGACCGACGGTGTCACGGAGGCCGAGGACGCGGCGGGCACCCCGTTCGACTACCGGGGCGTGACCCAGGTGGTGGAGGCCCTCGCGACCGAGCCGGTCGAAAAAATCCGGGACGCCGTGTTCTCGGCGCTACTCCACCATTCCCCCACGCTTGCCGATGACGCTACAATCATGGTTCTGCGTTACGTCGCTCGGGGGAAGACGGATACGTAATGGCCGAGATCCACATCAACGTGGGAATCGTCGCCCTTGCGCGAGGCTTCATCACGCTCGAAACCTTCGCGCAGGGCATCCACTCGCTCGCGCAGGGCACCGCCGCGTCGATCCGCGACCTGTGGGTCGGACCGGGACGGCTCGACGAGGGGCAGCTGGCCACCGTGCTCGACGCGATCGGTCCGACGACCGGGCGCGACACGATGCTGTTCAACGCGCCACCGCCCAAGGCCCGCGAACCCGAGACCGACTCGGGTCCGACCAAGGTCGGTCGCCAGCCCGTGAAGCTCCTGAGCATGCCGATCGGGACGGCGACCGCGCCGACCGACATGTCCCTGGTCCAGGTCATCGAGAAGCCGTCGACCCCGACGCCGCCACCCACGCCACCACCCAGCGCGTCGGAGCTCCTCGGTAGCCGCTACAAGAAGCTGTTCCCGCTCGGCGCAGGTGGCCTCGGTGAGGTCACGGCCTGCGAAGACATGGTGCTCGGCCGCACCGTGGCGGTCAAAGCCGGCCACCAGAAGGGCGACGTCGACGCCTACTCGTCCAAGGTCATCCTCGCGCGCGAGGCGCGGATCATCTCGCACCTCGAGCACCCGAACATCATCCCGATCTACGACGCCGGGACGGACGCTGCGCGCGGGCCGTTCTACGTGATGCGCCAGGTCACCGAGAGCTCGCTCGAGGCGATCCTCCGGCGCCGTCGGCTCGGCGAGGGAGATCCGAAGGACTACACGCTCGGTCGCTTGCTCCGTTACTTCCTCCAGGTCTGCAACGCGGTCGATTACGCGCACCACCGCGGCGTCATCCATTGCGACATCAAGCCGGCGAACATCCTCCTCGGTGATTACGGCGAGGTGTTGCTCGTCGACTGGGGGCTCGCGCAGTCGCGCGCTCATCCGCTCGGTGTCCGCGGCGGGACACTTGGCTACATGGCGCCCGAGCAGATGGACCTCTCGATCGAGCGGTTCGATGAGCGGACCGACGTGTTCGCGCTCGGCTCGATCCTCTACGAGATCCTGGCCGGCACGTCGGCCTTCCCCGAGATCAGGAGCTCCAACGTCACCACGCTCGGCAAGGACCCGCAGGCGATGTATCAGATGCCTGCGCTGCCGTCGACGGTGGCGGTCGGTCTCGAGGTTTCACTCGAGGTCGAGGACATCTGCATGCGTGCGATCGCGATCTCGCGCGACGAGCGGCTCGCCAGTGCCCGCTTGCTCGCCGACGCGATCGACGAGTTCATCGAGGGCTCCAAGCAGAAGGAGCGCAAGCGCATCGAGGCAGACAAGAGTGCCGATGCCGGCGACGATCTCGCCGAGCGCTATCACGAGTTCGTCGAGTCGCGCCCCGAGAAGCTCACCGTGTTCCGCGCGCTGCGCGCCGACATCGTTCCGTGGGCGTCGCCCGACGACAAGCAGGACCTGTGGGACGCCGAGGACATGGTCCGGATCACCGACGCTCTGCAGGTCCGGACCTTCCACTCCGCGGTCTCGGCGTACGAGCGTGCACTCGACGCGGTGCCTCATCACGTCCGCGCACGCCGCGGGCTCGCACGTCTGTTCATGTCCGAGCTCCAGCGAGCGCGCCGGCGCGGCGATTCGCTCGACGAGATCGCGTACGAGCAGCTGCTGCGCGAGGTCGACGACGGTGAGTACGTGCACGAGCTCCAGCGCGACGGTGTGCTCGAGCTGACGATCGGAGCCAATGCGGGGCGCGTCACGCTGGCCAAGCTCGTCGAGCGCGATCGCCGGCTCGTCGAGGCGTCGGTCGAGGTCCTCGTCGCTCGCCCGACGATCGAGCGCTCGCTGTCGGCCGGCCGCTACATCGTCACCGCCGCGATCGGCGATGGACCGCGGACCGCCTCGTGGCCGGTCAGCCTCGAGCCCGGCGCATGGTGCAACGTCACGATCGAGGTCCCCGACGCGATCGGCGCGCTGGCGGCCAGCGAGGTACTGATCCCCGGTGGCCACGCGCGGCTCGGCGGCGATCCGCTGAGCACCGAGACCGACGAGCCCCTGATCATCGACGTCCCGACGTTCATCCTCCAGCGCTACCCGGTCACGCTCGATCAATGGTTCGAGTTTCTCGATGCCGTGCGCGCGAAGGATCCCGAGCTCGCGGCGACGTACGTCCCGCGCACCACGCTCGGGATGCCGACGTGGCATCGAGACGCTGGCGATCCGGCCTGGATCGCGGACCGCTCGCTGCCGTCGATCGTGATCCCGCCCGATCCGATCCGGCTCCCCGTGTTCGGGATCAGCGCCGAGTCCGCGGAGGCGTACGCGGCGTGGCTGTCCGAGAAGGAAGGCAAGGCGTGGCGCCTGCCGACCGAGCTCGAGTGGGAGAAGGCAGGGCGCGGCACCGACGGGCGCGTCTATCCGTGGGGCGATCACTTCGACGCTACGTTCTGCAAGATGCGCGATAGCCGACCCGGGCTCCCGCTCGCCGAACCGATCGGCGCGTTCCTGTGGGACGTCTCGCCGTATGGCGTGTGCGATCTCGCGGGTGGCGTCGCGGACTGGTGCATCCCCGACCCGCGCCGGACCACGCCGCGTGAGCCACGCGAGGTCGTGTCACGCGGTGGCGCGTGGTGCGACTGGCCGATCGACTGCCGGCTCGCGTCGCGCCGCCGCTATCTTGCAACCGAGCACTCTGCCCGTGTCGGCGTTCGCCTGGCGCGGGATCCGTAACGTCGAGGAGAACCGATGGACAACTTGCAATCTGGCGATCTGACGATCGAGGTGGCCGACGCACCCGATGCGGTGTTCCGCTGTACCTGGAAGGGGAAGAGCAACGAGCGCAACCCCAGCGAGACCCTGAAGCCGTGGTTCGAGGCGTTGCTCGCGGCCGTCGCTGCCAAGCAGGGCACCGTCGAGATGCACTTCGAGAAGATCGAGCACTTCAACTCGTCGACGATCACGGCGCTGATTCGCCTGATCCAGATCTGCCGCAAGTCGAACATCAAGCTGGTGATGATCTATGACCAGACGTTGAAGTGGCAGCGGCTGTCGTTCGACGCGCTGCGCGTGTTCGAGAAGAACGATGATCTGTTCCATCTGAGGTTTGCATGAGCGACGCGAATGACGACTTCGGGTTCTCGATCGACATGACCGTGCGCAACGAGTGGCGCAACGTCGATCTGCTCCGCACCTCGGTGCAGAACTGCTTCACGGCGGTGTTCGCCGATGTCGACGGCTGCCACGCGATCGCGATGGTCACCGGCGAGCTGCTCGAGAATGCCCTCAAGTACGGCGACTGGGTCAGCGGCGACCGCGCGATGTTCCGGCTGCGCGTCAACGGCAGTGCGAACCACATCGTCGAGGTCAGCGTGCAGAACCCGCTCAAGGACCGCGATAACGCCTCGAACTTGATGAAGGCGATCGACGAGATCAACAGCTACCCCAAGCCGGAGCAGGCGTATCGCGCCCGGATGCTGCAGATCGCGCAGAGCGAGGAAGAGGCAGCACCGAGCCGGCTCGGCCTCGTTCGGATCGCCTTCGAGGGAAACTGTCGGCTCGCTGCGACGATCGAGAACGGAACGGTGACCGTCACTGCCGCACTTGATCTGACGCAGTCGGCCTGATCAAGCAGCTCCACAAGAACAAGAGCGCCGAGGAGCGCAAGGCGAACCGCCGCGTCGAGTTCAAGATCGTGAAGTTCGCGGGCTCGGAGATGCCGGCGAAGTGATCATTCCGGCGGCGACGGCGTGAACAGCGACAGCTCCGCGCCGAGCATCATCAGGACCTGATCATTGGGGAGCGGCGTCATCGAGACGCCGCTCTTTGCGATCACGGTCAAGAGCGCGAGGCTATCGGCATCGTAGACGTAGGTCTGTGTCCCGCATCCGACGAGGACGTGCCTCGAGGTGACCGCGGTCTCGGGGCTCGGGCAGGAGATGGGCAAGAAGCCCGCGATCGTGGTGAGCTCGCCGCTCGCCGGGTCGACCCGGGTTGCATCGAGCCCGGCGCCAACGACGAGCACGGTGCGATCGGGCAGCGTCACGGTCCCGGCGTCGGGGCGCGGCGTGGGCGACAGCGTGGTGAAGCCCTCGCCGTCGCGGAACCGCACGATGCCGCTCGCGTTCGCGAACACGGCGACGGGCACCCCATCGGTGCCGACGAGCCCGGTCCCGCTGGAGTTGAGGAGCGCCCGCTCCGAGCGCGTCGACACGACGCCGAGGTTGATGTCGAGCGCGGGGGACCCGGTGACGAGGAACCGGTCGTCGCCGATCCGGACCACCCGCTCACCGGTCCGGGCAAGGGCCGGATCATCCGCGAGCTCGGCATAGCCGCCGGCAGGGGAGACGCGGGTGTCGAACCGCCACACGGTAGCGGTGACAGCGTTGTCGGGACCGGTTCCGCCGACCAGGATCGCGCGATCGAGCGCGTCGACGGCGAGCCCCACACCGACGCGGGGAGCGGGCAGGGGGGCGCCCTCGGTCAACGTGTGGACATACGCGTTGTAGATCGTCATCCGATCGCTCGCGGCCTGCGTCGTCGGATGCCGGCCGCCGGCGAGGATCGCTCCGTAGCTGAGGGTCCCCGTCGATACCAGCTCGCGCGCCGGTTCGAGGGTCACGGGGGCGGGCTCGATCGACATCGGCGCCGCCACGTAGAGGACGATGCGCGCCTCGATCGGCGTCAACGGGAACGGCGGCGACGCGCCGGTCGCGATCAGGGCACCGTTGTCATCCAGGCCTTCGAGGATCAACGCACCCGGCAGGCCGGTCGCCTCGACGTCGAACGCGAGGTCGAAGCCACCTGCACCGCGCTCGGTCTCGAACACCGCGCGCGGCTCGGTCACGGTCAGGCGAAGGCGCTGGACGCCATCGAGCAGCGTGGAGCCGGGCGCGGTCACGAGGTCGAGGTTGACCGTGCTGCTCGTGCCCTGGCACGCCGTCAACGCCACGAGCGCGAGATGCCTCATCCGACCAGACCTTCGACGGCGGCTGCGCTGACGCCCGTGATTCGCAACGTCTTGCGCCGTGACGAGGCGCCGGCGATCACCTCGACCGCGGTACGCGCCACACCGAGCTGCTGGGCGAACAGCTCGATCACGGCAGCGTTGGCTTCCCCGTCGACCGGCGGCGATGTGACCGCGACCTTGAGCCGGCCGTCGTGGACCGGTCCGACCTTCGTGCGCGAGGCACGCGGCTGGACGAGCACGTCGACGGTGATCGCACCGGCGTGCTCGCGGATCATTTTCCGCCGCGGCCGAGCTCGCGCGCGCGCTTGGTCGCGGTCTCGACCGCGTTGATCAGCGTGGTGCGCAAGCCGCCCTCTTCGAGGGTGTGGAGGCCCGCGATCGCGGTGCCGCCTGGAGACGTGACCATGTCCTTCAGGTGACCGACGTGCTCGTCGGTCTCGAGCAGCATCTTCGCGGAGCCCATCACCGTCTGCGCCGCGAGCCGCTGCGCATTGCGGCGCGACAGCCCGACCTTGACGCCAGCGTCCGAGAGCGCCTCGAGGATGAGGAAGATGTACGCGGGACCCGAGCCCGACAGCCCGGTGACCGCATCGAGGTGGTGCTCCTCGAGAACGACCGAGATTCCGACGGCATCGAACATCGCCTTGGCCGTCGCCAGATCGGCCTCGCTCGAGTGGCGGCCGGGCGCGATCGCGGTGGCACCGGCGCCGACCAGCGCGGGCGTGTTGGGCATCGCGCGAACGACCCGCACGCCCTCGGCGACGGCGGTCTCGATCGCCTCGGTGTCGACGCCAGCGGCGATCGAGATCACCAGGGTCCCCGCTGCGAGATGCTCGCCGATGTCGCGCAGGACCTTGTCGAGGATCTGCGGCTTGACCGCGAGCACCACGATCCCCGAGGTGCGTGCGACCTCACGGTTATCCGTGGTCACCTTGATCGCATAGGCCGCTTCGAGCTCGTCGAGGCGTTCCTGTCGGGGACCCGACACCGAGATCCGGTCGGCGGCGATGTGCCCGCCGCGGACCAGGCCGCGGATCAGCGCCTCGGCCATGTTGCCGCCGCCGATGAACCCGATCGTGTGCGTGGCCAGGATCGACACGGGATGGGTGTAACACGCGCGCAGACCCCCTGCGCTGCGCATGGCCATTGCACGCAAACACTACGCAACACACCATCCCGGTCGCGGGCGGCTAAGCTCCTGGTCGAGCCAGGTACCGGTTGCTAGTCACTGGTGCTCCGGTGTGATGTTCCCAGGACGTTTTATGAACCGGATCGCGACAGTCAGCTCGGTTGTCCTCGCACTGGCCCTCGCGGCATGCGGCAAGGAGAACGCGGCGGCCCCCGCAGGTGGCGGCGCCGCCGGGGCGTCCCAGAAACCGGCCGAGGTCGGGGTGGTGACGATCAAGCCCGAGCCGATCACCCTGACCAAGGAGCTCCCTGGGAGAACCTCGGCGTTCCGGATCGCCGAGGTGCGCGCCCGCGTCAACGGCATCGTCCTCAAGCGCCTGTTCACGGAGGGCACCGACGTCAAGGTAGGCCAACCGCTGTTCAAGATCGATCCTGCGCCCTACCAGGCCACTCTCGAGAGTGCGCAGGCGCAGCTAGCGCGGGCCGAGGCCGGCGTCGATGCGGCGCAGTCGCTCTCGGAGCGCTACACGAAGCTGATCGAATCCAACGCGATCAGCCGCCAGGAGTACGACGACGCGATCGCGAAGCTGAAGACCGCGAAGGCCGATGTCGCGGCGGCGCGAGCGCAGGTCAAGAGCGCGCGGATCAACCTCGAGTTCACGACCGTGACGTCGCCGATCGCGGGACGGATCGGCCGCGCCGAGGTCACCGAAGGTGCGTTCGTCCAGCAGACGCCGGCGACGCTGCTCGCCACCGTCCAGCAGCTCGATCGCGTGTACGTCGACCTCGTGTGGTCGAGCGCCGAAGCGCTGCGGCTGCGGCGCGCGCTCGAGAGCGGGGAGCTGCAGACCGTGGCCGGCGAGGCCAAGGTCACGATCATCCTCGAGGACGGCCGCGATTACGGCACGCCGGGCACGATGCAGTTCACCGATGTCAGCGTCGACCAGACCACCGGCTCGATCTCGTTGCGCGCGATCGTCCCCAACCCGAAGGGCGAGTTGTTGCCGGGCATGTTCGTCCGCGCCCGGCTCGACGAAGGCAGGAACCCGGTCGCGATCCTCGTCCCGCAGCGCGCCGTGACGCGCGATCAGAACGGCCGCCCGGTCGCGCTGGTGGTCGACAAGGACAGCAAGGTCGAGCGCCGTCAGCTCGTCACCGAGCGTGCAGTGGGTGACGCCTGGCTGGTGACCGCCGGGCTCGCCGCGGGCGATCGCGTGATCACCGAGGGATTGCAGAAGGTGCGCCCGGGCGCTCCGGTCACCGCGGTGCCCGCGCAGAACCCGAGCAAACAAGCTGCTGCGCCTGCGTCTGCCGGCAGCGCGGCGGTTCGCTAGAGGCGAGCGATGGCGAAGTTCTTCATCGATCGACCAATCTTCGCGTGGGTGCTCGCGATCATCGTCATGATCGCGGGCGGGCTGTCGATCTTCGGGCTCCCGATCTCGCAGTACCCCGCGATCGCGCCGCCCGCGATCACGATCACCACCAGCTACCCGGGCGCGTCGGCGCGCACCGTGGAAGAGACGGTGACCCAGGTCATCGAGCAGCGGATGACCGGCCTCGACGGCCTGCGCTACATCTCGTCGGGCAGCGATGCCACCGGCGGTGCGTCGATCGAGCTCACGTTCGAGCCCGGCACCAACCCCGACATCGCGCAGGTCCAGACCCAGAACAAGCTGCAGCTCGCCATGCCCCAGCTTCCCCTCGAGGTTCAGCGCCAGGGCGTGCGCGTCGCGAAGTCCAATCGCAACTTCCTCATGATCGCGGCGTTCGTGTCGACCGACGGCTCGATGCAGCGCAACGACATCTCGGACTACGTCTTCTCGAACCTGCAGGAGCCACTGTCACGCGTCGCGGGGGTCGGCGACATCCAGGTGTTCGGCACCCAGTACGCGATGCGGATCTGGCTCGACCCCGACAAGCTGACCGCGTTCAACCTCACCCCGGTCGATGTCGCGGCCGCCGTGCAGGCGCAGAACGCGCAGGTCACAGCAGGTCAGTTCGGTGGCACGCCCTCCGTCGCGGGCCAGCAGCTGAACGCGACGATCTCGGCGCAGACCCGGCTGCAGACTCCCGAGGAGTTCGCGGCCATCCTGATGCGGGTCAACCCGAACGGATCGAACGTGCGGCTCGGGGATGTCGCTCGCGTCGAGCTCACCGGCGAGAGCTTCGAGGTCGAGAGCTACTACAATGGCGCGCCGACCTCCGGCATGGGTATCCGGCTCGCGGTCGGCGCCAACGCGCTCGAGACCGACGTTGCCGTCAAGCAGCGCCTGGCCGAGCTGCAGCCCGGGTTCCCGCAGGGCCTCGAGGTTCGCTACCCGGTCGACACCACGCCGTTCGTCCGGATCTCGATCGAGGAGGTCGTGATCACGCTGGTCGAGGCGATCGGCCTCGTGTTCCTCGTCATGCTGCTGTTCCTCCAGAGCTTCCGCGCGACGCTGATTCCGACCCTCGCGGTGCCGGTCGTGCTCCTCGGCACCTTCGGCGTGCTGTCCGCGTTCGGCTACAGCATCAACACGCTGACCATGTTCGGGATGGTCCTCGCGATCGGTCTTCTCGTCGACGATGCGATCGTCGTCGTCGAGAACGTCGAGCGCGTGATGCACGAGGAGGGGCTGCCGCCGAAGGAGGCGACCCGCAAGTCGATGCAACAGATCACCGGCGCGCTCGTCGGGATCGCGAT
>JAQBQE010000025.1 GCA_028287135.1 Myxococcales bacterium | reverse complement strand
AGCGGGTTCCGTCGTCGTGCACGTGCACGTGTCACGTGCTCGTCCACGTCCACGGACTCGGTAGCAACCGGGCTGAAGCACGGCCGATACGTCCGGCATGCTCGACTACGAGAAGCTTGACGGCTATCCATGTGCGATCGAACACCTGGCGTTCGTGTTCAGGTCCATCCCAAACCTGCCGCGGGTTCTCGGCGCTGGTCGATCCGTGGCGGCGAGCCGCGATGTCGGTGCCGTTAAACATCGCGGAAGCTGTCGGGAAAACGAGCGAAGCCGATCGACACAACCCGTACGCGATCGCACGGGGCGAGGCGATGGAATGCGGCGCAATCATCGACGTCGTCCGGCTGGTCGGCGCTGTGCCTGAGTCGGACTGTCGGCGTGCAAGCAGCTCTTGGTCCGCGTGGTCGGAATGCTGAGCAAGCTCTGCCGATGATCGTGGACGTGAACGAGCACGTGGCACGTGCACGAACGACCTTAACCGAGTGGCATTGCCTCTAGCGCCGACGGTACGAGCGATAGTCGGTGACCATCGACGCGAGGATCGTGCCCACGCCGGAGATCACGTGCATGAGGCCGACGGTCGGCGACGTCTTCCAGTAGCCGAGGACGAACGGCGCGGCGATCGCCATCGCGCCCCACGCGTAATCGATCGCCTCGTGGGTCTCGATCGGGATCACCTTCGCGAGGCTCAGCCGGTAGTCGGTCATCAGCGACACGCCGATCACCGAGCCACCGAGGATCATGCTCGCGGCCATCGCGGCGGAGTCCTCGGGCGCGAGCACGGCGCCGGCGCCCGTGGCGACGCCGTTCAGGTAGTCCATCACCGAGTGCACGTCCTGCGGGATCAGCCGCAGGATCGGAAGACCCCCGAGGAGGTCCCGCGAGGGGACGCCATGGCTCAGTGTGCGGTCCGCGACGACCACGTCGTCTTCGAACGGAACGTCAGGGAACGTCACGCGCTGGTTCTCGAACCTCGGGGCATGCGGATTCATCGGAGGCTCCTGGATGGTTTCCCCTCGTAGGTGCATCCCACGTGCCTCGACGCAGCGAGACGCAGCGATCAGTGGCGATGGAGATCAGGATCGTCCGGATCTGCGTCGCGATGTACACACGGATCGTTCTCGGGGTCGTGACCGCACGACAGCACGCCCGGGCTCGGATCCTCGGGATCGACGCCCCTGTTCGGACCCTCGAGATCATCGGGCGCGTTCACGTCGCCACCGGCCGCGATGATCGCGTCGCGCTTCTCGGGATCCACGTGGGGCACCAGATCCTGCCGTGCGATGTACGCGACGTAGTAGGCGTCCTCGCGGCGAGCTTCGAGCTCGCCGCTGTCGATCGCCTTCTCGAGGGCGCGCTTGAGATCGCCGATCAATCGCGACGGGGCGATCTCGAACGCATCCATGATCGCCGTACCGACACCACTCGGCAGTGGCGGCAGCTTGGCGTCGGCCTCTACCAGCCGCTCGACGCGATCCGACAGCGCGCTGATCTGCTCGAGCAGTGTCTTGCGGCGACCCGGTCGCTTCGACGTGATATCGGCGCGCGACAGATCGAGCAGGTCGCGCATGTGCGCCGCCATCTCGCGATGGAACCGGCGCACCGCGCTGTCGGTCCACTGCTCGCTGTACTGGTTCGTACGCAGGTGATGGCGCACGAGGAAGCGGATCGTGTGGCGCTCGTCGCGCGCGAAGCCGAACCGCTGGCTCACGCGATCGAACATCCGCGCACCGACCTCCGCGTGTCCGTGAAAGTGCACGCCCTCGTCGGTGAACGTTCGCGTCGGAACCTTGCCGATGTCGTGCAGCAGCGCGGCCCACCGCACGAGCGGACGACTCACCGTCTGCCGCACGACCTGCTTGGTGTGAGCCCACACGTCCTTGTGTTGACGTCCGGTCTCCTGGGTCAGGTTCACCGTCGCTGCGAGCTCGGGGAACAGCACCGGAAGAATCTGCGTCACGTGCAGCCACTCGAGCGCGACATCGACATCGCGTCCCATCAGCATCATCTCGATCGCAGCACGCAGACGATCCTTGTCTGCGTCCGCGAGGCGCGCCGCGTGCTCGACCGCGACCTCGGTCACGCTCTCCGGTGGCCACCGCGTCTCGTCCTCGGCAATCGCGCCCGCGATCTCGATCATCACGATCGGATCCGCTTCGACGAGGCCTCGCACCTGCGACATGGGCGGGGATAACTACCATGCCCCTCGCATGGTCGCGTCGCACGCTTCCCTCGGAGTTACTCGTGCGACTCCCGGTTGGTACGTCCCGTGCTCAGGGGACGTACCGCGTGCAAGGTAGAATTACAGAACGCCAGCTCCCGCTGGCCGAAGAGAGCTTTCCCGGCATCTCTCGGTTCTATAAGTCTCTCGACGACAAGCCCGCGACATTCCTCGCGCTCCTGTGGGCGTTCGAGGGTGCTCGGATGGCCCGGCCCACGCGCCGGAAGCAATCCAGGCGCTGAGGCGTTTTCCTAGCGACGCTGCGATCCGTCTGGCAAGTTGAGTTGCCGACTGTGACAGGTCGTCGCAATCCGGAGACGTCGATGGGGCAAGATCGAACAACGACCAAGCGTCATCCGATCGGGGTGTTTGACTCCGGTGTGGGTGGACTGACGGTCGTTCGGGCGCTGCGTGCAGCACTCCCGGGCGAGGACATCATCTACCTCGGAGACACCGCTCGCGTGCCGTACGGCAACAAGAGCCCGCGCACCGTCGAGCGGTACTCGCTGACCTGCCAGCAGTTTCTCCTCGACCGAGGGGTGAAGCTCGTGCTGATCGCGTGCAACACCGCATCGGCCAATGCGCTGCCTGCACTGACCGCAGCGAGCCCGGTCCCGGTGATCGGTGCCGTGGAGCCAGGTGCCACCAGCGCCCTCGCAGCGACGCGCAATGGCCACGTCGGCGTGATCGGGACCCTCGGTACGATTCGCTCGGGTGCGTACGCGACGGTGATCCGCTCGCGAAATCCCGCAGCGACGCTGAGCGCGCTCGCGTGTCCGCTCCTGGTGCCGCTCGCCGAGGAGGGCTGGATCGACGACGACGTCGCGGTGCTCGTCGCACGTCGGTATCTCACGCAGCTGTTCGCCCAGGATCCCGAGCTCGACACGCTGGTCCTTGGCTGCACGCACTACCCGCTTCTGAAGGACGTGATCACGCGCGTCGCGACCGAGCTCGCGGGCAAGCCGATCTCGGTCGTCGACTCGGCGTCCGCGATGGCTGATGCCGCACGCGACGCGGTCGGCAGCGATGCGAACCGGCGCAACGGGCCGGGACGGCTCGACTGCTTTGCGACGGATACGTCGCGCCTCGATGAGCTGGCGCCACGCTTTCTGGGCGAGCCGTTGACCGGCTTCGAGCTCGTCGATCTCTAGCTAGGCGCGCGCCGCGGGCTTCGGGACCTTGTTTCCCTTGACCCGAGCTTCTTCGGTCTGGCGACGGCGCATCACGTCGGTGATGGTGGTCGCCTTCTTGAGCTTGTCACCGATCGTCTTCTCATCGACCGGATAGTCGGTGCGGAACACGAGCCCGTCCTCGAACAGCTGCTCGCGCGCCGTCTCGTCATCGAGGTACTTCGTGACCTTCTTGCCCTTGTAGTCGAGCGTGGGCAGCGTCGGCACCTTGTTCTCGAGCCAGGTCATGAGCTCACCCATCACCGTCTTGCAGACGGTGAGGCTCTCATCGAGGTTCTCGAACAGCTCCGGGAACCGACCCCGGAACGCGTCCTCGTCCTCACCCGTACCGAGCGCCTTTGCGAGCGCGAGGCGGAGCAAGACCGCGTCATCAGCGAAGCTGACGATCGCGTCGTTCTTGTCCGCGATGAAGTCGTTGGGCGACACGACATACGCGACCACGCCGGCGGCGACTTCTCGAACCGGCCGGGGCAGGTTCTCGTCATCCATCGCATCGAACGCGATCTTCAGGTCGTGGGGTAGGGACACCAACCAACCGCGCACCAATTCAACGAACTTCGACTCCACTGCAGCAGTACTCACGGGGTATGCGTACCCCGCGCTGGCGGGGCCTCCAATAAGCTTCGAGATTGAAGCCGAAGGAGGGAGTACCAACCCCCCGGCGGAATTACAAGCGCGGGGCCCCGGCGGTCTCGGGGTAGTCCCCACAGGGCCGAGTGAGGGGGCTCCCGGCTCCGAGGACACCGTCCTGCCGGCGCCCGGGTCAAAAATCTTCGCTCACGCCCGTGCTTACGTCCGTGCACGTGCGATCTGCGGAGCGCGGTCCGTGGTACCCTGGCTGCGCGGTGGCCAAGCGTTCACCAATTGCCGGGTACAACCACAACGTCCGGTATCGCGGCCTGATCTTCCACGTTCAGACCGAGGATTCGGGCCTGCAGAGCCCGCACCTGTTCACACACCTCTTCCACGAGGGCGTGATCATCTCGACGCGCAAGCTCGTCTACGACGCCGGATCCGCCGAGGAGGCGATCAAGGGCCTGATGCAATCCCAGCACAAGCTGGTGATGAAGGACCTCAAGAAGGGGACCTTCGACGAGAAGATCGAGCTCTACCTCGGGAACGTCGAGGGCTTGCTCCCGCGCGGGACGAACGACAACTCGACGACGGGGATCGAGCCGCTGGTCCCGCGCGCGAGCGAGCCTGCGATGCAGGTCCGGATGAGCGAGCCCGAGATCACGGTCTCGCGGCCCGGGACGGATCACGACGTCCATCCCGAGATCCTCGAGGAGGAACCGCCGCCACCGCCGGTGGTCTCGCGGACCGCGACGCCTCCCCCGATCCCCGGTCGCCCGCAGACCCCGACGCCACCTCGCACGGTGACCGCCGATCGGCGCAGTGGCCCGGGCTCGGCGCGGTCGGCGCTGCCTCCTCCGCCCGAGGATCTCGATCCGCCGACGCTCAACGATCCGACCAACAGCGTCGCGGCTGCGATCGCGGCGGCGAACGCGGCGAACGAGACGGTCAAGACGAGCGCGATCGACTCGGGCCCCGAGGTCCAGATCCAGCTCGAGCTCGATGACAGCGACGACATCAACGTCGGCCGCTCGCGCCCCCATCGCGATACCGATATCGAGATGCTGAACGATCCGCGCGCGCAGACGTACAGCGACGGCGTGCCCGGTCAGATCGGCGGGAGCCAGACCACCCGGACCGGCGGCGACTCGATCCAGCCGCTGCCGCCGCCGCCCGAGCGCCGAACCGCGGATCGCGGCTCGTCGGCAGTCAGTGCTTCGTCGCTACCGCCGGGCCGCCCGATCCATCGCCCCCCGTCGCGTCAGGCGATCAGCCCGCCCGCCGTCGTATCGCGTCCGCTCACGCAGGACGACGCGCGCGCACGTGGCGACAGCGATGCCGTCGAGATCTACGGAGCCGCGCCGCCGTCGGCCGAGGGTCCTGCAGGGGAGCGTCCCGGTCAGTACGCGCAGCACAAGCGGGTCAGCCAGAAGATGCCGGCCGATCTGATCCAGGGGCGCGAGCGCTCCGGCACCGGCTCGATCCCGATCCCCTCCGGTCTCGCTCGCCCCGGTCGGGCGTCCCAGCACCCGCCGTCGGGGCAGCCCGGCTCGGGCGGCGTCCCGCAGCGCGTCCCACGCGAGGCGTCGCCGGGCACCATGCAGCAGACCCAGCCGCTGCCGCGTCCCGGCACCGGCTCGCCAGGGCCCGAGCTCGGATCGCGCCCCGAACGCGCGCGCACGCCGACCCCGGCGCGCGTGTCCGCATCGTCGCCGGCTCAGAGCCGCGTGCCGTCGACGTCGAGTGGTGGTGTCGTGATGACGCGGCCCGCTGTGATCGTCGGTGCGCCGGCCAAGCCCGCGACGCCCCGGGTCCGCAAGGCGCGCGAAGAAGAAGGCCGCGGGTTCGGTCAGGGATTGATCTCGGAGAAATCCCTCGATGAGGTCATCCTCGCGTACCTCTCCGAAGACGCCGACGACAAGTAGCGCGTCCCCGCACGTTTGCCGCTTGCCGGATCGTAGCTACGATTTCCACATGGCCGCACACGTGAAGATGTACACGCGCAAGTGGTGCGGCTACTGCACCGCTGCGGAGCGCTTGCTCGAGACCAAGGGCGTCGCGTACGAGCAAGTCGATTGCACCGGTGATCATCAGACCCGGCGCTGGCTCGTCGAGACCACGGGTCGGACGACGGTCCCGCAGATCTTCATCAACGGAAAAGCGATCGGCGGTTACGACGATCTGAAGCTGCTCGATCGCAAGGGCGAGCTCGACAAGATGCTGTGGGACGAAGGCGCGCCCGCAGCTGCCGTGAACGAGAGCTGATCACTCGTCGTCGGGATCAGGCTGGTCGAGCTCGGGATGCGACGCGAGGTACGTCTTCATCCACTCGGCGAGCTTCGGCATCGAGACATCGAGACGCTGATTGCCCTCGCGGTCCGCAGCCTGACGCCACGAGAAGGTCGCCTCGTCGTGCTCGCCGCGCTGCGCGTACGCCCACGCGCAGAGCAGCAGGAGGTCGCGACCCGCGGTCATCGACAGTCCCTTGCGCATCCGATCATGGAGCTCGGTGTCCTCGAGCGCGCCGTTCGGGATCCCGCCCTCGGCGCAGAACAGGTGCATCTGCGCGATCCAGTACGACAGCTTCAGGACCTCGCCGACCGGGATCGGGCCGCGCGCCTCGAGGACGACGCGCGCTTCCTTGGTGCGGCCGAGCGCCGTCAGCAGATTGATCTCCGTGTAGTAGGAGAACTGGTGCTGGATCAGGCGCGGTGACAGCTTCACGCGCGCGCGGCGCACGCGGTCGAGCGCCTGCTCGCCCTTGCCCTCGAGCGCATCCGCGATCGCGACGCGCAGCTCGGCCAGCGCGCGCACCCGACCGGGAGCCCACCAGGCCTTGGCGACCGGCTCGGCGAGGGCGCGGCCCTCGAGGGAGTTGCCGTTCGACAGCGCGACGCTCGCCTCGTTCACGCGCTTGACGGCGCGGACCGTGCCCATGAAGCGGCCGCCGAGCGCGAGATAGAACGGGATCAGCAGCGGGAACGAGGTCGCGGCGAGCACGACGCCGGCCGTGGTGATGCCACCGAAGGCGAGGTACGCCGCGATCTGCCGGTTGCGGACGCCGGCGGGATCCTTCACCTCACCGTCGCGGCCGACGTAGACGAGCTGGCCCTTGCCGGCCTTGTCGAGGTCGCGCGCGATCATCGGGCGTGTCAGCGCCGTACCCGGAGCGGCGAGAGCGACTGGCTTCTTCGGATCGTCGGCCATGGAGATCAGGTCGCGGTGTCGAGGACGCGCCACTTCGTGCCCGCCGGCGTATCGAGCAGCTCGACCGAGAGCTCGAGCAGCTGCTTGCGGATCGCGTCGGCGGCCTCGAACTGCTTCTGGGCGCGGGCTTCCTGGCGATCGTGGATCAGCCGGTCGACCTGCGCGACGTCGATGCCCTGGCGCTTCACGAGCCGGGCGGTTCGTCCCTCGAGGTAGCTCTCCGGAGAATTCGCGAGGATCCCCAGCGCATCGCCGACGGCGCGCAGATCCTTGGCGATCCGCGCGATCGTGCGCCGGCGAACCTGCTTGTCGATGCCCTTGCCCTCGACGAGCAGCTTGTTGCCGAGCGTCGCCGCCTCGTGCATCGCGGCCATCACCTTGGGCGAGTTGAAGTCGTCCGACAGCGCCTCGCGGGTCGTCGGGATCAGCTTCTCGATCTCGGGCAGCACGGCGCCGTCTCCCGCATCACCGCCCTGGGCGACGAACGCGTCGAGCTTCTGCAGGGTGATGTAGAAGTACTCGAGGTCACGATCCGCCGCCTCGAGGCTGCGGAATCGCACGCCGGTGGGTGTGCCGTCGGGCGAGCGGATCTCCTCGACCTCGAACTCGACGGGCGAGCGGTAGTGATGGCGGATGCAGAAGAACCGCAGCGCCTCGCCGCCGACCGCGTCGGCGATCTGATCGCAGCCGAACACGTTGCCGAGCGATTTCGACATCTTCTCGCCGGCGAAGTTGAGAAACCCGTTGTGCAGCCAGTACCGCGCGAACGTGTTGGTCCCGTACGCGCCCTGCGACTGCGCGATCTCGTTCTCGTGGTGGGGAAAGATCAGATCCTTGCCCCCGCCGTGGATGTCGAACGACGTGCCGAGGTGGGCCTTCGTCATCGCCGAGCACTCGATGTGCCAGCCCGGGCGGCCTTTGCCCCACGGCGAGTCCCACGCCGGCTCGCCCGGCTTGGCGGCCTTCCACAGCGCGAAGTCGACCGGCGAGCGCTTCTGCTTCTCGACGAGCTCGCGATCGCTGGCACCGGCGCGGAGGTCATCGATCGACATGCCACTCAGCTGGCCATACGGCGCGAACTTGTCGCACGCGTAGTAGACATCGCCGTCGACCTCGTACGCGTGGTCGTTCGCGATCAGCGCTGCGGTGAGATCGATGATCTCCTGGATGTGCGTCGACACCTTGGGCTCGACATCGGGTGGCAGCACGCCGAACCGCGCCATGTCCCGGTTGTAGTCCGCAGCGAACCGCGCGGCGAGCGCCATCGGATCCTCGCCGAGCTCGTTGGCGCGGCGGATGATCTTGTCCTCGACATCGGTGATGTTGCGGACGTAGCGGACCTCGAAGCCGAGGAATTTCAGGCTCCTCCGGATCGTGTCGAACGAGATCGCCGAGTACGCGTGACCGATGTGCGCCGGGGCGTAGGGCGTTGGCCCGCACACGTACATCCCGACCTTGCCGGGCTCGAGGGGCTCGAACGGCACCTTCTGACGGCGCATCGAATCGTGCAGGCGGAGAGACGTCACGGGACGTGGTTGTAGCATCCCTGTGGCGATGCATCCCTCATCGCCAGCCGAAGCTCTTGGCGCCTGCGCCGGAGACCGCGTTCGTCAGCCGGTCGAGCCAGACGATCGTGTCCTGCTGCGTGGCCGGCACGCCCAGCGACCACAGCAAGAGGGCGCCCGGCGTCTTCGCGATCACCCAGCGGCCATCGGTGGAGATCTGGGGGGACCCGAAGCTGACGCCGGGTGACTGGGCGAGCCTCCAGCGCCGGTTCTCGACCAGGGGATCCACGACCTCGAGCGCGCCCTGCTTGGCCTCGACGATCACCCCGGTCTCCGCGGCCATCGACAGCTTGACGCCGTCGGCGGTCCGGTAGAACTGCTCCTCGAGGTCGGTGACCCGGTTCGTGTGGTCGAGCTCGATCCGGAAGGTTCCGACGGCGTCCTCGGTCGCGAGGGTCCGCGTGAATGCGAGCGCGTGGCGCGGTCCTGCATCCGCGAGCTCGAGCACGGCCTGTGGCAGCTTCGCGTGGATCGCGACGCTGCCATCCGGTAGCCAGGTCCGGATCTCCTTGTCGATCGCGAACACGACCGTCCCGTCCGCGCGGACGAGCACCGAGCCGTTGGGCAAGGTCGCCAGCTTCGTCGTCGCGTCGCTGCCCTTGCCGAGGTTCTTTCTCCACAGCGTGCCGTCGACGAACACCGCCGCCACCCACGCCGGGCTCGACGATCCGGACGCGCGGCTCCAGGCGAGGCCGGCAAGCTCGGGCTCGCGATCGACGAGCGGGATCCGCGTCCCTGTCCTCACATCGTGGAGCTGCAGCGAGCCGCCCGTTTCGGAGCCGAGCAGGATCTGGTGGTCGCTCGCGAACCCGATCAGGTCGGTGTGATCGCCGAGGTCGACCGGCTCGGTACCCGGCCGGATCAGCCATGCCTTGTGCGCGATGTCGACGATCACGGATGCCGTGCCCGCGGCGCTGTACGCGACCCGGGTCAGCGCGGTGCTCTGGCGCAGCGTGTGGATCTTTCCGGTCGTCAGGTCGATCAGCTGATCGACCTCGTCGGCGGAGGTCGCGACCACCTGATCGCGGCCGGCGAAGAACGCGCTCGCCACGTCGGTCGCGAGGGACCGCGGCTGGACCTCGTCGAGGTTCCATACCAGCAGCCGATCCTCGAGGGCGCCGATCACGAACGGTGAGTGCGAGGACGCCTGCGCCCGGGTCAGCCGGCCGCGTGGAACCCCGAGCGTGTGATCGCCTCGCTCCGAGATCACGGCGACGCTGTTCTCCGTGGTCGCGATGATCGTGCCGTCGCGCGACTCGAACAGCTCGAGCGCGCCGGTCAGCGGGCGCAGCGTGCGCGAGCCCTCGCGGGCGACGATGCCGACCCCGGTGGGACCGATCGTGTAGACCCGGTTCGCCGTCGACGCGACCTTCGAGCGATTGCCGACGTTGAGTCGCTGGACCACCATCGGCGCCGGATTCATCGCGACATCGAATGCCGACTCGTCGACCAGCGCTGCGAAGTGACTACCGTCCGCGGCCCAGTCGATGTCCTTGGTGACGCCGCTCCAGACCTCGAACGGCGGCAGCGTCGGCTGCGTGCGGTCGTAGAGCAGGAGGTGCGATTCGCCGGCGAGCGCCAGCCAGCGGCCGTCGGGCGACGGCGTCAGCGAGCGGATCGCTTCGTCGAGCGCGATCTGCAGGGGGTTGGTGCCCGCGAGATCGAGCTGCCACAGCGCGCCCTTGGTGTCGGTCCAGTACGCGGTGATCCCGATGACGTCGAGATCGCGGACCGGCGCGGCGACGACGATCTTGTGATCGCCACCGCCCGCGGTGTCGCGAACCATCACGTCCGTGCCGTGCCAGATCACGATCTTTCGCTCGTCGTCGGCGAACCTCGCCGTGACCGGCAGCCTGGTCTCCGCGATCGTGCGCGTCGTCCGCTTCACGAGGTCGTACAGCCGCACCACGCCATCGCCGCCGGCGGTCAGCGCCTGCAGGCCGTCGCGGCTCATCTCGACGGACGTGGTCTCGCGCGACGCCGGCAGGCTCCACGCCACCCCGGCGGCCCGCGCCGCCGCTGCGATCGGCAGGACCTCGCGCCACAGCGCCTTCGCGGCGAGTGGCTTGATCCAGGCGACGGCGAGCGTGGGGTTGGAGTCCGCGATCTCGCGGGCGCGGCTCAGCGTCAGCTGATCGGCGCGCTCCTCGGCGCGCGCGCGCTCGTCCTCGGCGATCTGCTTGTCCTTGCGTGCGCTCACCGCCGATTCGTCGGCGCGATCGCGTTCGTTGACGACCCGCACGTACGCGATCACACCACCGACCACGAGCGCCATCACCGCGGCGCCGATCGCGATCAGCGGGATCCGGTGCTTGCGCGCGAACCGTGCGAGTCGCTCCTGCGTCGTGTAGTGGTGCGACGCCACGAGCTGGCCGCTGAGGAATCGCTGCAGATCGTCGGCGAGCGCGCGCGCATCCTGGTAGCGATGGTTCGGATCGTAGGCGAGCGACTTGTCGATGATCGTCGAAAGCGCGGGCGGCACGCCCGAGACCAGGTCTCCGATCGGCGCCGGTGGTGCATTGACCGCAGCGCGCATCATCTCGTCGGCGGTCTTCGCGTGATGCGGCGGCTTGCGCGACAGCAGGTGATAGAGCGTGGCCCCGAGCGCGTAGACATCGCAGCGCGGATCGACGGGATTACCGCGCAGCTGCTCGGGCGCCATGAAGCCCGGCGTCCCGTACACGATGCCGACGCGGGTGTTGATCGACTCGAGCGCCGTGTCAGCACCCGGGGCGATGCCCGGCGCGGTCAGCTCGTCGGTCTCGCCGATCACCTTGGCGAGACCCCAGTCGATCACGATCGTCTCGTTGAGATCGCCGACCAGGATGTTCGCGGGCTTGATGTCGCGGTGGACGATCCCGCGCTCGTGCGCGTGGGCGATCGCACCCGCCGCCGCGACGATGTGGTGGACCAGCGCGAGCCGCTCGTTCAGCGTCTTCGCCCCGGCCACCAGCTTCTCGAGCGGCAACCCGGAGACCTTGCGCATCACGTAGAACGGCGCGCCGTTGGGACCCGCGCCGGCATCGTGGACCGGCACGATCGACGGATGCTCGAGCCGCGCGGTGATCTTGATTTCGCGCTGGAACCGCCGCAGCGACTCGCTGTCCGTCGCGAGCGCCTCCTTCAATGCGACCAGCCGCCCGAGCGTGGTGTCGGTCGCCTCGACGACGCGGCCCATGCCGCCGCGCGCGATCTCGGTGCCGAGCTCGTAGCGCGCGGGCGGCATCGCGGGCGGCGCGTGGGTCACCGCCGGGATCCCGGTGACCGTCGCCATCACGGGAGCCGCGTCCTCCATGGGCGCACCAGGTCTCATCTGGATCGTGCCGAGCGGCGCGTCACCGGTCGGGATCAGATGACCGTCGACCGTCTTCGGAGGATCCCCCACCGCCGACAGTATACGGGGGTCAGGCCGCGGAGGTGGGAGCGGGCGACGGCGTCATCAGATCACGCTTGATCGCGCGGACCAAGGCCCACGCGAAGATGAGGAGGAGCGCCGCGAGCGCGATCGTGATCGGAAGGACGAACCAGTAGTCCTGTGGCTTCTCACCCATGATCAACGCGTACGCGTCATCGGGAATTGCCTTGGCGACATAGAGGCCGACGAGGTCGACGTTCCCCTCGAGGATCTTGGCGGTACCGACATCGAACGTGCCGGGCGGCGAGCTCACCAGCTTGCCCCACGTCGTCTCGTAGTGGCGGGTGATCGGCTCGACGCGCGCAGCCCACAGCCCTGCGGCCTCGAGCTTCTTCGTGACCTCGGCGACCGCACCGGGCGTCGCGATCTCGTAGCGGGCCTGCGTCGGCTTGCCGTCCGCGCCCGTCGGTGAATCTGCCGGCTCGGGGAGCGCGGTCCCGGGCGACAGACCCGCGGCGGTCAATGCCTCGGTCCAGGCCTGGACGCTCGCGAACCGCTCGTTGACGGCGGCGACCACGAGCGCCACGTTGGGATCGACGACGTCGAGCGCGACGCGGTCGTTGGCGGTCAGCTTGATCTTGTCGCCGGAGACCGCGGTCACCTCGCCGCCCCCAAAGCCCGCGCGGGTGGCTGCGGCGGTCGCGAACAGCGGGCGCGGATGCGAGGCGGCGTACTCGAACACGGCGTCGGAGAACGCCAGATCGTCGAGCTTGCGCAGCCGACCGGTGTAGCTCGACAGGTTCGCCTGATCCCAGCCATCGCCGCTGAGGATGAGCCACAGACGATCGCTGGCGCCGCGGACCGGGGTGACGCGGTAGCCGACGCCCGTGCTCGACTTGGCGGCGCGGATCGAGTGCGCGCGCATCGGCTCGGCAGGGACGGTGATAAAGCTCTCGGTGTCGACCTTGCCCGCGACGATGTCGTTGACCGTGACCGGGGCCGGCGCGTCGTTGCCGCCGAAGGCACGGTCGCCGTGGAGCCGGACGAGGAACACCGCGCACAGCAGGACGACGCCGGCGGAGGTGATGACGCTGACCCGGGCGGGCTTGCGCTTGAGCTTGATCAGCGCGGGATCCCGAAAATCCTTGGCGACCGGCGCACCGGGTTCGCTCAGATCATCGGTCGGGGACTGATCAGCCATGGCAGAAGCGATGGGCATCCTATCTTGCTGATCGACAACACGCCACCCGCCTTGGTTGCGCAGGATTGCGGGTTTCGCCCGGTTTCGAGGGGGCTAGCGACCGTGTTCTCGACGAGTTACGGTGGGCCGTGGGTAGTGGAGAGCGTCCTACCAGCAGCCGCGAGGCGCCGCTCGGGATCGCCGAGGTGGTGCGGCTTGCCGGCCGTGCGCTCGACGGGCTCGGCCTGGTCTGGCTGGAGGGGGAGGTCACCCAGGTCTCCCAGCCGACCTCGGGACATCTCTATTTCTCGCTCCGCGACAAGGACTGCGTGCTCCCCGCCGTGATGTGGGGCCGCGACGTGGTGCGGACCAAGTTCAAGATCGAGCCGGGACAGCGGCTGCGCGTGCGCGGCCGACTCGGCGTTTACGACCGCGACGGCCGCATGCAGCTCTACGCCGACTTCGCAGAGCCCGCGGGGCTCGGCGCGGAGGCGCTCGCGCTCGAACAGCTCAAGCAGAAGCTCGCGGCCGAGGGCATGTTCGCGCAGGGGAAGAAGCGGCCGCTGCCGAAGTTCCCGCGCCGGATCGGTGTGGTGACCTCGAAGAACGGCGCCGCGATCCACGACATCATCCGCACGATCCAGCGCCGGTTTCCGACGCCGATCCTGATCGCGGACTGCGCGGTCCAGGGACCGACCGCGCCCGCCCAGATCGTCAACGGGATGGCGATGGTCGTGCGCGCCGGCGTCGATGTCGTGATCGTCGGCCGCGGTGGTGGTGCGGTCACCGATCTGACCGCGTTCAATCACGAGCGCGTCGTCCGCACGATCTCGCGGTGCCCGGTGCCGGTGATCAGCGCGGTCGGTCACGAGGTCGATCTCTCGCTCGCAGATCTCGCCGCCGATGCCCGCGCGTCGACGCCGACCGCCGCCGCCGAGCTCGCGGTTGCGGATGGCGATGCGCTCGTCGAGATCTTGATCAAGGAGCGGCGCCGGCTCGATCGCGAGATCCATCATTGCCTCGATCGCGCGCGCCAGGATCTCGACCGCGCGACGTTCGGGCTCCACGCGCGTGGCGAACGCGTGCTCGCAGCGTCGCGGACCCAGCTCGCCGTGATCTCGAACCGGCTGACCGGGCTGCACCCGCGCGCCCGGATCCACGCGCGCCGATCCGAGCTCGCGGACCTCGAGCGTCGCCTCGCCTCGATGCATCCCGGATCGCGCCTCGCGCGAGCGCGCTCGGATCAGGATGCCCTCGTCGCGCGGAGCACGACCGCGATCCGCCGCATCCTCGAGGCGCGACGGTCCGAGCTCGGCCGGATCGGCGCCCAGATCGCGGCGCTGTCTCCCCTCGCGGTCCTCGATCGCGGGTACGCGGTGGTCCGGCACGGCGAGACGATCGTGCGCGACGCGAGTCAGGTCGCCGCCGGCGATCAGCTGACGATCAAGCTCGCGCGTGGCGAGCTCGGTGTCGTCGTCGAGGACGTGAAGAAGTGACCACGATCCGCGGTGCCACGCGCCTTGCCGCCGTGCTCGGCTGGCCGATCGAGCATTCCCGCAGCCCGCAGATCCTGAACGCTGCGTTCGCGGCGAGCGGGATCGATGCCGTGCTGGTGCCGATCGGGGTTCCACCGCACGGGCTGGCCGCCGCGATGGGTGGCCTGCGTGCGATGCAGGCGCTCGGTGCGAGCGTCACGATCCCGCACAAGCTCGCGGTCGCCGCGCTGTGCGACGAGCTGTCTCCGGCGGCAAGGACGATCGGCGCGGTCAACTGCCTGCACATCGATGGCGACCACCTGATCGGCCACAACACCGACGAGGGCGGGTTCTCCGATGGCCTGCTCGCGGCGGGCTTCGAGCTGCGCGGAGCACGCGCGGTGATCCTCGGTGCCGGCGGTGCGGCCCGTGCGGTCGCTCACGGTCTGCGTGGCGGACGTGCGATCGAGGTCGTCGCGCGGCGACCGGCGGAGGTCACGTGGGCCCCCGCGTGGCCGTGGGACGACGACCACCTGCGCGATGCGTTCCGCCGCGCGGATCTCGTCGTCGATTGCACGTCGATCGGTCTCGGCGGCGCCGACGAGGAAGCTGCCACCGACGCGCTCCCGCTCGACGCGCTCCCGGCCAAGGCCTGGGTATCGACGCTCGTCTACCACCGCCAGACGAGGCTGCTCCAGCGCGCACGCGAGCTCGGGTATTCCACGCTCGATGGCAAGGCGATGCTGGTGCACCAGGCGGCGCGTGCCTTCACGATCTGGACGGGGTCGCCCGCACCGATCGAAATCATGACGCGCGCGCTCGACGACGATCTGCGCGGTACGTGATCTGCAACGAGCTCACCTCGTTCGAAACCACTCGAGGTGCAACGTGAGGGACTTCCGTCGGCTCCCGCTCTGGATGGGTGCGCTCGTGTGCCTGGGATTCACAGGCAGCCATGTCGCATGGGCCGATCCGGCCCGCGCAGATTGGGTCGAGGACCCGTATGCGGCGCACGTCACGAAGGGCTCGACGGCCAGGCTCGGTACGGTCGTCGGTGTCGTCTACGGCGATCGCGTCGATGTAACCGCGGTCGGCCTCGCGGCGGCCGTCGGCCAGCGCTGGGGCCGGCTCGCACTCGAGAGCGAGTACACCTACCTGGGATTCCAGGAGCGCGGTCCCTCGAGCCTGCGACTCGGTGACGGACATCGGCTCGGCGTGATGGGCCGGTTCGACGTGATCCGCGCCGGCTCCCGCTACGTGGGACCGAACTCGATGCTCGCCGTCTACGTCGAGGGCGGTGCGGCGGTCGCGTGGAACCGCTGGTCGCGGCCCAGCTACGACGAGGCCTCGCGGGTCGTGCCCGACGACACCAAGCGCGTCGAGGGGCAGGTCGGATTCGGGATCGAGATCGAGCACCGCCTCCAGGAGCCGATCGGCTTCCCGCGCCGGATCGGCTGGTTCCTCGGCTGGCGGCTCGCGCTCGCACCGCACGAGGCAGGGCTCGCATCGATCTGCCGCGGCGAGAGCTGCCGGCCTGCGCCGATGATGCCGGAGGAGCGCTATACGGATCGCTCGATGCTGTTCCAGTCGAGCATGGCCGTGACCTGGTAGTTACTCGGTCGGAGCCTGCGCCTCGCACTGCACGTCGGGCACGCACTCGCCCTGCTTGGCCGAGCACTCCATCCGGTTACCGTTCTCGTAGACCGGCTTGCCGTCGTCGCTGGTCAGCGGGGTTGACTTGCAGCAGCAGGTCTCCGACGCGCTGTCGGAACCTTCGGTGGCTCCGACCGGGGTGTTCTTCTTCGTCGGACCACTGCAGGCGGAGAGGACGAGGGCCAAGGCAACGAGGATGCGCATGCCCGTCGATAACACAAACGGGGACTACAGCGAGACCGGCTTGCCGATCTCGAGCTGCAGGAGCTTCGCGCCCGCGCCCGCCTTCTTGAGCGACGCACCGAGCTCGGCCGGCGTTCCCTTGAGCGGCGGGAACGTTCCGTAGTGCATCGGCACAACCTGCTTCGGCTTGACCAGGCGCACGGCCTCGGCAGCGCGGACCGGATCCATCGTGAAGTGACCACCGATGCACGCGAGCATGACGTCGATCTTGGAGAACTTCGCGACCAGCGCCATGTCGGCGAACACGTCGGTGTCGCCCGTGTGATAGAGCGTCGGGCCGTTCTTGATCGCGATCACGAAACCGCCCGGGCTTCCGCCGGCCATCGTCTTCGCGCCCTCGCCGACGGTCGAGCTGTGGACCGCGGGGACGAACGTCACCGAGACCTCGCCATCGAGGAGGCTGAGCGTTCCGCCGGTGTTGCCGCCGGTGTCCATGCCGTACTGCTCCTTCGGGAACCCGCTCGTGACGATCGCGGCGCCGAGGTCGAACGTCGCGACCAGCTTGGCCTTGGTGCGCTTGGCGATCTGGACCGAGTCGCCGACATGATCGCTGTGACCGTGGGTGACGAGGATCAGGTCAGCCTTGACCGCCGCGGCGTCGTCCTTGCCCTTCGGGTTCGACGGGTTGGTCAGCCACGGATCGACGAGGATCGTCTTGCCGCTCGGCGTCTCGATCCGGAACGCGGAATGGCCGAACCAGGTCAGGCTCGCCTTCTGCGCGGCGGGGGGCGCCTGCTTGACGGGCGGCGCGGGGGGCGCCGGCTTGGGGGCAGGCTGCGCGGCCGCGGTGGTGGTCGCGAGGGCGAGCAGGGCGAACGAGAGCAATTGTTTCATGGGAGAGAGATCGCACTGCGGATGGGGGCCGCGCGAGGTACTCCCGACAAACTCACTGTCCCACCACGCCTGCCGAAACTGACGAAGGGCCCGCGCACCGGGCCCTGACATCGTCATCGAGGTGTGGTCCAAGCATCTGGTGATGCGACGCGCCGGGTGGCGCTGGGAACCTCGACGGATCGGTAAGCTAGTCGAAAGAACGAATCAGGTCGGGATCACGAATGCGTCGTCGCGCTGTGGCGTCGGATGAACGTCGGGACGTCCAGCTCGTTCTCGGTATCGATCTCGCCCGACAGGACCGCCTTCATGCTGGGACGGGACTGGGCGCGCTTGCGCTCGGTCGGCTGCACCAGCGGGACGCCCTCGACCGGCGATGGACCCGAGCCGCGCGCCAGGCGCTGCGAGTGCTCGTTCTCGGGGATCGGCTCCTGGAGCTCGTTGAGCGCGCGCTCGACGTCGGAGGCCTCGTTGTCCCACTCGACGTCGATCTGCGGCTCCTCGATGATCTGCGCCGACGGACGGCGCGGCGGCATCGGCTGCGGATACTCCTTCGTGATCTGCGACTGCACGTCGTACGGCAGCGAGATCTGCGGGGCGCTCATCCGGCGACCGCCGATCGGAGCCGTCGGGGTGTGCGGCCGGGTCTCGGGGACCAAGATCTGCGTCTTGCCCTCGCGGTCGAAGCCCGTCGCGATCACGGTGATCCGGATCTCCTCGCTGAGGTTCGGATCGATCACCGAGCCGAAGATGATGTTCGCATCCTCGTGCGCGGCCGCCTCGATCAGCGACGACGCCTCGTTGACCTCGTGGAGGGTGAGGTCCGGGCCACCGGTGATGTTGATCAGGATGCCCGTGGCGCCCTCGATGTTGACGTCCTCGAGGAGCGGCGAGCTGATCGCCATCTCGGCAGCTTCCTGCGCGCGGCGCTTGCCGGTGCCGATGCCCGAGCCCATGAGCGCGCGGCCCATGTCCTTCATGATCGTGCGCACGTCGGCGAAGTCGACGTTGACGAGACCGGGGACGGTCATCAGGTCGCTGATGCCCTGCACGGCGTTGAGGAGGACCGAGTCCGCCTTGCGGAAGGCCTCGACCATCGACGTCTGCGCGCCGACCAGAGCGAGCAGGCGGTTGTTCGGGATGACGAGGAGGGTGTCGACCGAAGCGCTGAGCTTCTCGATGCCCTCGACCGCCTGCTTCGACCGCTTCTTGCCCTCGAAGCCGAACGGCTTGGTCACCACGCCGACCGTCAGCGCGCCGCAATCGCGGGCGATCTGAGCGATCACCGGCGCCGCGCCGGTACCGGTGCCGCCGCCCATGCCGGCGGTGACGAACACCATGTCGGCGCCGCTGATGAGGTCAGCGATCTGCTGCATGCTCTCCTCGGCGGCACGACGACCGACCTCGGGGTTGGCGCCAGCGCCAAGGCCCTTGGTCAGCGTGTTGCCGAGCGCGATCTTGTGCGGCGCCATGTTGGCTTCGAGCGCCTGCAGATCGGTGTTGGCGACCACGAACTCGACCCCGTCGAGGTTGCCGCTGATCATCGTGTTGACCGCGTTGCCGCCGCCACCGCCGACACCGATGACGAGGATCTTTGCGTGGGAGACGTCGTCGAATTCGATGAGTGCCATGGCCCCATATGAAAGTGATGGGGATCCACGGGCAACTTTTTCACGCGTCGCGCGGGGTGATTTGTTGCGACCGAGAGATCTACATGCGCATTTTTCGCGCCCGAGCTGCGACCCCGTTCAGTAGCTACGTTCGTCGACGACGCGCACGCAAAAACACGAGGCGGGTCAGGCCTCGTGTGTGGAGCACCGCCGCTCGTAGGGTCAGCCGCCGAGGACGAGCGTCTGCGCGTGCTCGCGCTCGCCGGTCGCCGCGATCGACGGAGCCTGGATCGTCTGCATCGGCCGGGACTCGCTCACCGCTGCAGCACGCTCGACGCGACGGAGATCGCGGACGACCTCGACGAGCTCACGCGCGCGCCGCACGAGGCGCAGACGCGCGAGCATCAGAACATCTCCGCGAGGCGGCTCCAGGCACGCTTGAACATTCCCGGGCGATCCTCGCTGCGAATCGGCAGCTGGATGCTCTTGCCCTGATCTGCGCCGAACATGACAAGGCCGACGCCGGTCGAGTAGCTCGGCGAGCGCACGACGTCGACGAGACCACCGATCTTGGTCGGAGCGCCGCGCCGGGTCGGCAGCTCGAGCACCTGCTCGGCGACCTCGACGATGCCCTCCATCACGGTCGCTCCGCCGGTGAGGACGATGCCCGCCGCGAGGGTGTCGTAGTAGCCGGACCGCATCAGGTCCTTCTTCACGAACTCGAAGATCTCCTCGATCCGAGGCTCGATCACCTGGACGAGCTCGCTGCGCTTGATCGTACGCGGACCGCGGCCACCGACGGACGGGACCTCCATGGTCTCGCTCTGATCGACGAGCTGGCTCCACGCGCAGCCGTACTTGCGCTTCAGCTTCTCGGCGGACTCGAGCGGCGTGCGGAGCAGCGTCGCGATGTCGTTCGTCACGCGCTCGCCGCCGAGCTCGATCACCGAGGTGTGAACGATCGCGCCGTCCGCGTAGACCATGATGTCGCACGTGCCGCCGCCGATATCGATCAGCGCGACCCCGAGCTCCTTCTCGTCGTCCTCGAGCACGGCCTGCGAAGCAGCGAGCGATTCGAGCACGATGTCGGCGACCTGGAGGTTGCAGCGGTTCGCACAGCGGATGACGTTCTGCACCGAGGCGACGAGCGACGTCACGATGTGGACCTTCGCCTCGAGGCGAACCCCGGACATGCCGAGTGGATCGCGGATGCCGTCCTGATCGTCGACCAGGTACTGCTGCGGGAGGACGTGGAGCACCTCGCGGTCCATCGGGATCGCGACGGCCTTCGCCTGATCGAGGACGCGAACGATATCCGCGCTGCGGATCTCCTTGTCCTTGATCGCGACGATCCCGTTCTTGTTCATCCCGCGCACGTTCGGCCCGGAGATCGCGGCGTACACCGACGAGATCTCGCAGCCCGCCATGTTCTCCGCCTCGTCGACCGCCTGGCGGATCGAGGTCACCGTGGCGTCGATGTTGACCACATTGCCGCGCCGCATGCCCTTCGACGGCGCCGTGCCGATGCCGATGATATCGACTCCGTCTTCCGTCACCTCGCCGACGATGCAGGCGATCTTGGTGGTGCCGATATCAAGTCCGACGATGATCTCGCTGTTCTTGGACTTCGCCATGTGGGGTGCTTCAATCTTTCGCAGTAGTGACGGGGTTGAGCGCGATCGTCGACAGTGCAACGGTCACGTGGTCAGGGCGGGTGTCGAGGTGAATGGCCGTGGCGCGATCACGCTCGGCGTCGGTGAGCTCGGTCCAGGCAGCGTCGAACGTGCGCATGCGGTCCGCGAGTCCCGACCCGAGCGGGCCGAGCTCGATCGCGGTCGCGTGCTCGTACGTCCGTAGCGTCACGATCTGGTGCGCGTCGACGTGGACCTCGCCGATCGTCGGGCGATCGGTGCCGCGCTTCCACGCATCGAGCACGGCGAGGGCGCCGGTGACGGTCGCGGCGGTCGCCGTCGGGTCTTGCTCGTAGGCCGCGCGGTCGAGACCGGTGATCACGGGGAGCTCGGCGCCATCACCGGCATCGAGCTGCGCGCGCTTGAACGGGTGACCGCTGGTATCGACGAGGTAGAGGCCACCGAGATCGACGATCGCGGCCGCCGCGTGCTCGCGGATCTCGACGACGAGGGTGTCGGGAAGCTCGCGGTGCGCGGTCGCCGATGCGATCCACGGGGTCGCCTGGAGCTGGCCGGTCATCGTGTCGAGGTTGGTCGCGAACACGTTGTCCCCGACGCGAACCGTCATCGACGCGCGGACCTGGTCCTCGGTCAGGTGGGCTTCGCCGCGGACCTCGATCGAGGTGATCGCGAAGCGCTCCGAGGTCGTGACGAACCGGTAGCCGAGCCAGACGCCGCTACCGACGAGCGTGATCGCCGCGGTCGCCGCGAGGCCGGGGAGGGCGCGCCGGGCGGCGCGGCCACAGGCATCCGCGATCACGCGCGGGCGCGGCATCCGCGACCACAGCGAACCGGGCTTGCGGCGGTTCTTGCCGCGGCCCTTGACGGTCAGTCGCGAGGCTGCCGGGACCGTCGGTTCGGACGACGGTCGTGACAGCTTCGTCCCCCCTCGACGGGATCGATCCATCCTTGGCAAATACGCATGTGCGGATCACCGGAGCAATTTTTCGGCGACGCTCCGGATCACTTCAGGCTCGACGGGAGCTGATGCACATCGCCCTACCTGATGGCGCGTTCAGATCCGGGCCCTGAACGCTGGCCGATCGGCGCGAATCGTGATCAGTCGTCGTCGTCTTCGATCAGCACGTAGTCGTCGTCGTCTTCCGGTGCGGACCGTTTCGCGGGCGTCTCGTCCGGCGTCAGATCATCCGGGCGCGCCGAGCTCTGGGCCGCGCGCGAGGTCTTCTTGGCCTTGGCGGCGCGCTTGGCGGGCGCCTTCTTGGTGGGCGCCTTCTTGGCGGCGGTCTTGGCAGGGGCCTTCGCACCACCGCGCGGCTTGAACGCCTGCGCGTTCGCGTCAGTGCTCGACACGACGAACAGTGCCAGCGTCATCGCAACCAGCCAGCGGATGCCCATCGCCCGTTCATCGTGCCACAGCCGTCGCCAAGATCCAGGCGGGCCCAGCAACCAAGTGGAATTGCACGCGTTCAGCGCGGGCACGGCGGTCGTTCGACGATCTCGAGCCGGGCCAGGTAGAGCTGGCCGCCGACCGGCTTGAAGCCGAACCGGAAGTCTCGATCGGCGGAGCTGCAGGTCGTGCCCGTGCAGCGACGGAACGCGCGGATCACGTCGTCGATCTCGGGCATCACGATCTCGGCGCGCGGCACCAGCTCGAGCGTGCGCTCCGTGTGCGGGTCGCCGTCGCCATCGGTGTCGACCTCGGCGAGGCCGTCGAACGCGATCGTGAGCCGCTCGAGCCCCTTGGGCGGCACGAAGCCGGCGAGCCGCGAGTCCTCGTCATTGCCCTGGAGGCGCTCGTAGCTCGCGAGCACGCACAGCGCCCGCATCATCGCCTCGGGGGACCGCGTCCTCGGCCGGGTCGGAACGAATCGCTTGTCCCCGCGGGCCTCGAGTGCGCGGGCAGCGGTGGCCGCGACCGAGCAGTCGGTGGACTTCGCGGCGGTCACGAGCGCGGCCTTGGCATCTGGCGCCAGCGTGTCCTCGGCGGCGACCAGCTCGCTGATCGCGATCGCGCGCGCCTTCCCGGCGAGGCGCTCGTCGGCGATCGCAGTGAGGTAGACCGCGCGGTGGCCCTCGGCCGAGAGCACCTCGAGCGCGGCATCGATCCGATGCTTCGTCACGGCCTCGATCAGGTGCGCTTCGTCGAAGCCCCCGAGCATGGTGTTGGCGAGCTCGGTCTGGCCGGCGCGATACGCGATCGAGATCAGCTCGAGCCGCCGATCCTGATCGGTCTCGGGCACCACCTGGATCGCCGCGGATACGAGCTGCGACTCGGGCGGCGGGATCGCGACGATCGCGCGCAGCGCGTCGCTCACGGCCGGCAGGTCCTCGGGCTCGAGCGCCGCGATCGACCACAGCGCGAGCAGCCGGCGCAGGCACGGATCCGCGAGCCCGGCGCGATCGGCAGGCGGCTCGATCTCGGTCTCGGCGCGCGTGCATTCGCCGACCGGCTTCGGACCGGGCTTGCACACGAAGTTTCCTCCCTGGAGCAACGCGATCGCGAGGCGTCGCGCCTGCGCGACCGGGACCTCGTCGAGCTTGGCGTCCCAGTCCGCGCCGGTCGGCGCGATCGCCGTCCACACCGCGAGCCCATCCGCCTCGGTCGCGAGCGGAACGGTCGTCCAGTCGATGGAGAGCAGCGTGGTGACCGGGCGCGGCTCGAGATCCGGATCGGGAGCGCGCGCGTTCGCAGCGTCAGGAGCCGGAGGCGTCGGCGGTATCGTCGGAGCCTGGGGCGTTCCGCCACACGCTGCCAACCAGGCAATCACGACGCTGTTCGTGAATCGAGATCTGAGCTTCACGTCTATTGAGACTCGCGTTCCAGCGTCAGGTTTCGATCTGAGTATAGTGCGCTGACTTTTTCACAGGAGAGACGCAAATGAAGACTTTCTCGAGTGTCGTGATCGCGACGTTGACGATGGTGGGCATGGCCTCGGCGCAGCCGAAGGTCGACGCAAAGGCCGGCGCGAAGGTCGATGCCAAGGCGCCCGCCGCGGGTGCGAAGGTCGATGCCAAGGCCGGCGCTGCTGTCACGCCGCCCCCGGCGATCCCGATGCCGACCCCCGCACCGGAGGTCAAGGAGATGCTCAAGCTCTCGGCCGGCACCTGGAAGTGCACGGGCTCCGCGGCGGCCAACGAGGCCACGCAGTCGCCGATGAAGGCGACCATGAAGACCAAGGCCGACCTCGACGGCTTCTGGATCCAGGACACGTTCGAAGGAACGATGGGCAAGATGAAGTTCAAGTTCGTGGCGTACACGACCTTCGACGCTGCCTCGAAGAAGTGGCGCCGCGTGTCGGTCGACAGCCAGGGCGCGCAGATGATCGGCACGTCGGACGGCGTCAAGGACGGCAAGATGACGTTCAACATGGACACCATGGGCGGCATGGGCTCGGGCACCATGTTCAAGGACTCGGTCGACATGACCGATCCGAAGCTCGTGAAGGCCGCGGGCACGATGTCGATGGACAAGGGCAAGACCTGGATGCCCGTCTACGAGATGTCCTGCAAGAAGTGATCGACGGATCACATCGCGGCCTGCGCGCGATCGCTACCTCGGCGGCCTTCGGGTCGCCGTTGTTCGTTTCGGGCAGCGCTCAGATCGTGGTCGCGCTCGCGAGGATCTCCGCGCACAGCGTCGCGTAGTCCATGCCGACGCTCTTCGCGATCTTGGGCAGCAGGCTGGTCGCGGTCATCCCGGGCAGCGTGTTGACCTCGAGCACGAACGCCTCGCCGTTGGGGCGGATCCGCAGATCCGGACGCGCGTGACCGCTGCACCCGAGCGCGACGTAGGCCGCGAGCGCCATCTGCTCGACGGTCTCGATCACCGACCTCGAGAGCTCCGGCGGGATCAGGTACTTCGTATCGGTGCGCTTGTACTTCGCCTCGTAGTCGTAGAACTTCGTCGCCGGACGGACCTCGACCGAGCCGAGCACCTTGCCGTTGAGGATCCCGACGAACACCTCCGTCCCGGCGATGTAGTCCTCGACGAGCACCGGGCCGTGGAACTTCCGCGCCGCCGCGACGGCAACCGCCAGGTCGGCGCGCTGCTCGACCACGCTGACGCCGACGGAGCTGCCTTCGTTGGCGGGCTTGACCACGCAGGGCAGCGGCCATTTCGCGAGCGCGGTCACCGCATCGCTGCCATCGGCGGGCCCCTCGTGCGGAAGCAGGTGCCACGCGGGCGTCGGCACGCCCTTGCTCTCGAAGATCCGCTTGGACATCACCTTGTCCATCGCCAGCGCACTCGCGAGGATTCCGGATCCGGTGCACGGGATCCGTAGACATGCACAAAGGCCCTGGACGGCGCCGTCCTCGCCCCAGGTGCCGTGGAGGGCGTTCCACACCACCTGCGCTCCGGAGTCCTCGAGCAGCTTCGCGAGGCTGGTGCCCTCACGCCAGTCGAGCGCGACCGCGTCCCAGCCGGTCTGCTGCAGCGCTGCGATCACGCCGGCCCCCGTGTTGAGCGAGACCTCGCGCTCGGCGGACAGCCCGCCCATGACGACCGCGACGCGCTTGCCTGCGAACGGATGCGACGACATGCGAACGGTTCTACCGCGTCTGCCGGTGACTAGTCGACGCCGACGATCACGGGCTCGGGCACCAGCTCGACGCCGAGTCGATCGCGAACCCCGTTCTGGATCTCGTTCGCGAGCTCGAGCAGCTCGCGGGTCGTCGCGCCGCCGCGATTGACCAGCGCGAGCGCGTGCTTGGTCGAGATCCCCGCGCGGCCACGGCCGTACCCCTTGGTGAAACCGGCGCGCTCGATCAGCCAGCCTGCGCTGAGCTTGATCATTCCGCCCGCAGCGGGGAACCGCGGCATCGCGATCCCGGCAGGAAGCCGTGCCTCGACCGCGGCGAGCGTCGCTGCGTCGACGATCGGGTTCGTGAAGAACGACCCCGCACTGCACGACGCGGGATCCTGCGGATCGACCACCATGCCCTTGCCACGGCGCAGCTCGATCACGCGGTCGCGAATCACCCGCAACGGAACGCGAGCTCCGTCGGCAACCCCGAGCGATCTCGCGAGCTCGGGATAGCGCAACGGCTGGCCGAGCTCGCTGACGGCGAGCCGGAACTGGACCTCGACGACGATCCAGCGCTCGCTGCCCTTGAACACGCTCGTGCGATACGCGAACCCGCACGCCTCCGGTGACAGCGTCTCGAGCCGGCCGGTCTGCCGATCGAGCACCCGCACGTGCGTGATCGTGTCGGCGACCTCCTGACCGTAGGCACCGACGTTCTGCATCGGCGTCGCGCCGACCAGGCCCGGGATCCCCGACAGACACTCGAGCCCCGCGAGTCGCGCCGCCACCGTCTCCGCCACCAGATCGTCCCACACGACGCCGGCACCGGCCGTCACGATCGCGTGGCTGCCCTCGCGGACGATGTGCACGCCGGGCAGCGCCATCTCGATCACGAGTCCGTCCCACCCGCCGTCGCGGATGACCAGGTTCGACCCGCCACCGATCACGAGCACGCGCTCGCTGGCAGCGGCTGCCAGCGCGAGTGCATCGTGCAGGTGCGCGACGATCTCGGCACGTACGAGGCGCCGCGCCGGGCCGCCGAGGCCCAGTGTGGTCCTCGCAGCGAGCGGAGCGTCGAGGGTGACCTTCATGGCACAGGGTCGAGGGCGGCCATGCACTTCATGAACCGCTGATCTTCGGTGGCGAGACCTTCGACCTGGTCGGCCGTGAACGTGACGCCGCTGATCTCTCGCGTCAGCTCGTCCCAGCTCGCGCGCAGCGGCGTGGCGCACGCCTTGTCCTTGCACGCGCACATCTGCGCGGACAGCGCCCGCGTCTTCGCGAGGATCTCGCTGCCGGGCGCCGGGGGCTCCGCCTGCTTGCAAGCGGCAGCCAGCACGAGGAGGACGAGGACACGGTTCATGAGGTCACCGCGCGACGGTCGCGCTGGACTCGTCGATCCGCACGAGGTTCTTCTTGGTCGCCGCACCGAGCCGCTTCTCGAGCAGCTCGATCACCTCGTTGCACGACAGCTGGATGTTGCCGGCCCCGAGCGTGATGACGAGATCTCCCGGCCGGGCCTGCGCATCGAGCCAGCCCGCGACATCCTCGCGCTTGGCGACGTACGTGATGTCCTTGTGACCCGCCTCGCGGGCGAGCCGGACGACCGTTTCGCTCGACACGCCATCGATCGGCTTCTCGCCCGCGGCTGCGATATCGCAGACCACGACCTTGTCGGCGTCGTGAAACGCGCGCGCGAACTCGGTGAGCTGGTCGCGGGTGCGTGTGTAGCGGTGCGGCTGGAACGCAGCGACGATCCGGCGCCCCGCGAACGAGCTCTTCGCACCCGACAGCGTGGCCTTGACCTCCGCCGGGTGGTGACCGAAATCGTCGACGATGGTGACGCCGCCGACCTCACCGCGCACGGTGAACCGGCGGGCGACGCCCTCGAACTGGGCGAGCGCCTTGACGTAGCTATCGAACGGAATCCCCATGAAATCGGCGACCGCGAGCACGCCGAGCGCGTTCAGCACGTTGTGCTGGCCCGGCATCGGCAGCACCACCTCGCCGAGCTCCGTCGCGTGGCGCCACGCGACGAACCGCGTGGTCAGGCCATCGGGACGGATGTTGCGGGCGCGATAGGTCGCCTGCGACGAGATCCCGAACGTGGTGAACCGCTTCGTCATGTTCGGCAAGATCGCCTGCACGCCGGCGTTGTCGAGACACAGCGCCGACATGCCGAAGAACGGGACGCGATTGCAGAAGTCGGTGAACGCCTTCTTCACGTTGTCGAACGTGCCGTAGTGATCGAGGTGCTCGGCGTCGACGTTGGTCACGATCGCAACGGTCGGCGTCAGCGTGAGGAACGAGCCATCGCTCTCGTCGGCCTCGGCCACCAGGTAGTCGCTCTTGCCCCAGCGGGCGTTCGCGAGCCCGAGCGAGTTGACGCGCCCACCGATCACGGCCGTCGGGTCGAAGCCCGCGGCCATCAGCACGGTGTGCATCATCGTCGTCGACGTGGTCTTGCCGTGCGCGCCGGCGACCGCGACGCCGTACTTCATCCGCATCAGCTCGCCGAGCATCTCGGCACGCGGGATCACCGGGATCTGGCGCGCGCGGGCGGCCTCGACCTCGGGGTTGTAGCCCTTGATCGCGCTCGACACGACGACGACGTCGGCCTCTGCGAGATTGTCGGCGCGATGACCGCGCGTCACCGAGCACCCGATGTTCGAGAGGTGCCGGGTGATCTCCGTATCGTTCATGTCGGAGCCCGACACGCGATAGCCCATGTTGGCGAGCACCTCGGCGATGCCGCACATGCCCATGCCACCGATGCCGACGAAGTGAATCTTGGTGTCTTGCTTGCGGAACATGCTGCCTTGCGGATCTAACGCCTCGTCCGACGAGGACTATGCCAGAGCCGTCGGGCGTTTCTTACCATGCTCACAGCGTCGTGATCCGCACGAAGTAGTCCAGCGAGATGTGGAACACTTGACGGTCACCGCGAACGCTTCCGAGGGGATGGCCACCGGAATCGTGCCCGTGACCGCGTAGCTCATGCCACGCCATTCGAGGTGGCATCACAAGGTCATGGCGTCGCGAACGCAGCAGCCCAGTCGACGACAGCGGCCGCAGCCTGGGGCTTCGCGAGGGCTTTCATCGCGGCACCCATCGCCTCGCGCTTCGCCGGATCGACGAGCAGTGGGCGCAGTGCATCCGCGAGCTTGTCCGCGGTGAGCTCGGACTGCTTGAACATCAGCGCCGCGCCGGCGGTCGCCATCTCGCGGGCGTTGATCTCCTGATGGTTGTCGGCGGCGAACGGGTACGGGATGAAGATCGCCGGCTTGCCCGCGATCGCGAGCTCCGCGACGGTGGTCGCGCCGGCGCGCCCGACGATCACGTCCGCAGCGAGGTACGCCGACGCCATGTCCTTGATGAACGCGCGGCAGTCGGCGGTGATGCCGGCGGCGGCATAGCGCTTCACCGTGTCGTCGAGGCCCTTCTCGCCGGTCTGGTGGACGATCGAGAGCCGGGTCGTCGCCGACAGCGCGATCAGCGCCTGCGCCGCGAGCTCGTTGACCGCGACCGCGCCCAGTGATCCTCCACAGACCAGGACGTGGACGGTGTCGGTCGTCGGCTGCGAACCGGGACCGAGCAGCCGGGCGAGCAAGTCGCGGCGGACCGGATTGCCGGTCATCAGGATCTTCTTGGGCGCAAAGAACCGGCGGCTCTCCTCGAACGACAGGAACACCGCGCGGACCATGCGGCCGAGGATCTTGTTGGTCAGTCCGGGGATCGAGTTCTGCTCGCAGATCGCCGTCGGGATCCCGGCGAGCTTCGCCATCATCACGACCGGGCCCGACGCATAGCCGCCGACGCCGACGACGGCGTCTGGCTTGAACGCGCGGATCACCTTGCGCGCCTGGAGCAGCGCCTTGGGGAGCCGGACCATGCCGCGGAGCGCGCCCATCGTCCCGACGGTCTTGAGCCCCGAGACCTCGATCAGATCGAGCTCCCAGCCGAGCTCGGGCAGCACGCGTGCCTCGATTCCCCGCGCGGTTCCGACGAACCGGATCGCCGCCTGCGGGTCACGGGCGCGCGCTTCCTCGGCGATCGCAACGCCGGGGAACAGATGACCGCCCGTGCCGCCGCCTGCGATCAGGAGGCGCATGCAGCGCCCCGGGCAGGCCCGGATCCGGTGACCACGCGAACACGCACCCTCTTACGACGCGCGAGCTCGCGCTGTTGTTCCGCCGTCACCGTGCGTCGCTCCGGACGCCGGCCGACATTGAGCAGCAGACCGACGAGCAACATCGTCACGACCAGAGAGCTACCGCCATAGCTGACGAGCGGCAACGTGATCCCCTTGTTCGGGACCACCCCGAGGACGACACCGACGTTGAACAGCACCTGGACGGCGAACAGCAGCGTGATCCCGAACGCGAGGTACCCGCCGAACACGTCGCGCGCCCCGAGCGCTGCGCGAATCCCGCGCCACAGCAGCATCCCGAACAGGATCAGGATCGCGGCGACGCCGAGATAGCCCATCTCCTCGCCGATCGGCGCGAGGATGAAGTCGTTGTGCGCCTCGGGCATGTAGCCGAGCGACTGATGGCCGTCACCGAGACCGGCGCCGAACATCCCGCCCGAACCCATCGCGAGCCGCGCCTGGAGGAACTGGTACGCCTCGCCGTTCGCGTACGCCTCGGGATTGAAGTACGCGAGGAAGCGCTGCAGCCGCCACGGGGTCCCGACGACCAGGTGATACGCGACGGGCGCCGAGGCGAGCACCGCGAGCAAGATGTACGAGACGCGGGTCCCCGCCATGAACAGCATCCCGAGCGTGGTCGCGCCGATCACGATCGAGGAGCCGAGGTCGGGCTGCTTGAGGAGGAGCACCATCATCGCGCCGCACACCACGAGGTGCGGAACGAAGCCGACGGTGAAGGTGGTGACCCGGTCCGCCTTGCGACCGAGCGAGGCCGCGAGATAGGTGACGAGCGCGAGCTTGGCGATCTCGACGGGCTGGAACGTCAGCGGACCCAGCGGGATCCACCGGCTCGCGCCGTTTCGCGCCGGGGCGAGCAGCGCCACCGCGAGCAGCATCAGCGACAGCATCAGCAGCGGATAGGTCCACTGCTTGAGCCGGCGGTAATCGATCCGGGCGCCGATCCAGAGGGCAACGCCCCCGATCCCGATGAACGTCAGCTGGCGCTCGAGATAGTAGTAGGCGTCGTTCAGCCGGGTCAGACCATCGGCAGCGGTCGACGAATAGATCGCGACCGTCCCCATCCCGAGCAGGCCGAGCACCGCGGTCAGCAGCCACAGATCGTAGGGCCGCTCCGGCAGCGTCGCGCTCGGGTGCTGGATCGCGACGACCTGCGCGGTCGCGGGGAGCGTCGGATCGATCGTCGGTGCATCCGCAGCGCGGCGCGCACGCAGGCGGCGCATCAGCTCGGTCAGCTTCGCGAACCGCGGAGCTCCCAGACGCTTCTCGCCACGCCGGTCGGAGATCCGACGGAGGACTGCCATGCGGTCATCCTCGTCACCTCGATTGCTCCGGGCCAGTTTTCAGCCAGGAAGCAGCTCGACGGGATCACCCTCGGTCAGCCGGCCTGGATGTAGGACCTCGGCATCGACGGGCCAGCTCGCAGCCGAATCGCCAGCACGTGGCAAGGCAACCACCGATCCCTGGATGCGAGAAGCTCGCACCGATCAGGGCATGTCGCTTGCTCCTCTCCAGGTCAAAGGAGAAACCCCATGTCTACCACTGCCTGGATTGTCGTTCTGCTGCTCGTGTTCCTGCTCGTTGGCGGCGGCGGTTACTTCTACCGCCGGTAGCGACGTAGCCGCGCGATGCGCGTCGGCGCTCGCGTATTTGTGATTTCGGCAGGCCCGGTGTCTCTGGACATCGGGCTTGCGGCTATTTCGGCGTCGCGCCGACCGCCGCGACCGCTTCGCGAAACACGCGGCCGCGATGGCCGAAGTTCTGGAACATGTCGTAGCTCGCGCAGGCCGGTGACAGCACGACAGCGTCCCCCGACGAGCACAGCTCGGTCGCCCGGCGCACAGCTTCGTGCATGTCCGCGGCATCGATCACCGGGTACTCCGCGCGGTGTGCGATCGCAGCGTCACGGATCAGCGGGGCTGCCTTACCAATGAGGATGATTCCCTTGCACACGCCGTCGAGCGCTTCGAGCATGGGCTCGTACGAGCCGCCCTTGTCGACGCCGCCTGCGATCAGCACGAGCGGGCGCGGGAAGCCGCGGACGGAAGCGGCGACCGACGCGACGTTGGTGCCCTTGCTGTCGTCGTAGAAGTAGATGTTGCTCTTGTCGCCGACGAGCTCCATCCGGTGCGGGAGCGGGCGATACGCACGGGCGCCCGCGCGCACTGCCTCGATCGGGACGCCGGCACCACGCGCCGAGAGATACGCGCACATCGCGTTCTCCATGTTGTGGTTGCCCACGATGACGAGATCGTCGACCGGGTAGCGTTCCTCGCCGAGCCCCGGCATGCGCAGCACGATCTGCGTGCGGTCCGCGGACAGGAACGCGCCACGCTCGACGGAGGCGCCCGGACGCGAGTCGAACAGGTAGACCTCGGACGGAATCCCGGCGGTCTCGCGGACCACCCATGGATCCGCGGCATTCGCGATCGCGAGATCCCCGGCGCGCTGGAAGTCCCAGATCCGGCCCTTCATCTCCGCGTAGCGCTCCATCGTGCCGAACCGATCGAGGTGATCCTCGGTGATGTTCGTCAGCACGCCGGCCCGTGCGCGGAACGTCGAGCAGTTCTCGAGCATGAACGCCGCGACCTCGACGACGATCAGTCCGCCGGGCACATTCGCGGGGTGATCGACCGCATCGATCATCGGCATGTTGCCGAGGTTGCCGCCGCAGAACGTCGGGCGTCCCGACGCCTCGCACAGCTTGCCGGTCAGCGCCGTGGTCGTCGACTTGCCGTTGGTGCCGGTGATCGCAAGGACGGTGGCTCCCGGATCGAGGAACCGGTACGCGAGCTCGATCTCCGCGATCACCTCGATGCCCGCGGCCGCCGCGCCGCGGGTCTCGGGCAACGATGGGACACCGGGCGACATCACGATGAGCTCTGCCGCGAGATAGGTCGTGAGGTTGTGGCCACCGAGCTCGAACCGGACATCGACGCCGTCGAGCTGGCTGACCTGGGTCGCGAGCTGCTCCGCGGATTTTCCATCGGTGACGATCACGCGTGCGCCGCGCTTCGCGCAGAACTTCGCGACCGCGATGCCGGTCTGCGCGAGACCGACCACCACGACGGTCTTGCCATCGAGATCCATGCGCGCGCTCATCGGAACTTCAGGGTGCCGAGAGCGACCAGGGCGAGCAGCGCGGAGATCAGCCAGAACCGGACGATGATCTTGGGTTCGTCCCAGCCCTTCTTCTCGTAGTGATGATGGATCGGCGCCATCAAGAACACGCGCTTTCCCTTGCCGGTTCGCAACCGGGTGTACTTGAACACACCGGTCTGGATCACGACGGACAGCGTCTCGATCACGAACAGGCCGCCGACGATCAGGAGCACGATCTCGTTCTTGGTCAGCACGGCGAGCATGCCGATCGCACCGCCGAGGCCGAGCGAGCCGACGTCGCCCATGAACACCTGCGCGGGGTACGTGTTGTACCAGAGGAAGCCGATCCCGGCCCCGAACAGCGCGGCCGCGAAGATCGCGAGCTCCTCGACGCCGATGATGTGCGCGACGTGGAGGTACTCCGCGATCGTGACCTCTTCACCACCGCGGACGACGAGCGTGGTCTGAACGCCGGCGATGTACGCGAAGATCAGGAACGTGCCTGCGTTCATGATCGACGGACCGATCGCGAGTCCGTCGAGCCCATCGGTCAGGTTGACGGCGTTCGCGGCGCCGACGACGACGAACGCACCGAACGTGACGTACATCCACGCGGGCATCACGATGCCCTGCTTGTAGAAGTCGGTGAACGGGACCTGGAGGTGCAAGCGCACGTCCGGAGGCATAAGATCCGAATAGAACAGGTACGTCATCGCGGCGCCGGCGATCGTGAATTCGAGGATAAGCCGGAGCTTGCCGGAGATCCCCTTCTTGTTCTTCTTCGCGACCTTCGCGTAATCGTCCGCGAACCCGATCGCGCCGAACCCGACGGTGACGCTGAGCGCGAGCCAGACAAAGCCGTTGGTCAGGTCGCACCACAGCAGCGTCGACACCGCGAGACAGAACAGGATCAGCGAGCCGCCCATCGTCGGCGTCCCAGCCTTCTTGAAGTGGGTCTCCGGCCCGTCGGTGCGGATCGTCTCGCCGATCTGCCGGGACTTGAGCCGCTCGATGAACCACGGCCCGATCACGAACGACAGGATCAGCGCCGTGATCGCGGCGGCGAGGATGCGGGTCGACGTGTAGCGAAACACCCGGAGAAATCCGATGTCGTCGCCGAGCACCTTGTAGAGCAGGTGAAAAAGCACTTAACGAGTCGCCTCCTTCAGAGCATCGAGGACGCGTTCAAGCTTCATCCCGCGTGAAGCCTTGAGCAGGATCCAGTCACCCGCCGACGAGCGCTCGAGGACGCGGCTGGCAGCCGCAGCCGGAGTCTCCGCGATCTCCGCGGCCAGGTCGGTCGCGCCGGCGAACGAGGACACCACCTCGGTGGCTTGATCCCCGAGCGCGATCACGCCGAGGCCGAGCTCGCGAGCGAGGGCGCCCACATCGCGATGCGCCGCCGGTGAGTGCGTGCCGAGCTCGAGCATGTCGCCGACGATCGCGATCGCCTGGTGGCCGTGCGCACGCTCGGCGAGCGCACGCAGCGCGGCGGCCATCGACGCCGGGTTCGCGTTGTAGCAGTCGACGATCACCTTGCGGCCCGCGACCTCGATCACCTCGCCACGCATCGACGGCGGGCGTGCACGCGTGAGCCCCGAGAGCGCCTCGTCGATCGACGCCCCGGCGGCATGCGCTGCCGCGATCGCAGCGCACGCGTCGATCGCGGCGTGGCGACCGAGGAGCTGGAGCTGGAGCTCGCGCCGCGCACCGAACACATCGAGGAGGAGCGTGCCGCCCGCGTCGAGCGGCTTGTACTCGACGAGACGCACGTCCGCGGCGTCGATCTCGCCGAACGTGACGTGACGCGCCTTGGGGCGGTGTGTACGCGCGAGAACGCCGAGCCGCTCGTCGTCGGCGGGGCGCACGATGGTGCCGCCGTCACGGAGGCCGAGCCAGATCTCGGCCTTCGCCCTGGCGATCGCATCGGTCGAGCCGAGGAGCTCGATGTGTGCGCTGCCGGCGTTGACCACGACCGCGACGTCGGGCTCCGCGATCCGGGTCAGATATTCGATTTGACCGGCGCCGCGCATGCCCATCTCGATCACGCCGTAGTGATGGAACAGGCGCAGGCCGAGCAGCGTCAGCGGGACGCCGGTCTCGTTGTTGAGCGAGCCCTCGGCGGCGAGCGTTGGACCTGCCGCGGCGAGCGCAGCGCGGGTCAGCTCCTTGGTCGTGGTCTTGCCGGCCGAGCCCGTGATGCCGATGATCTTCTTGCCCTCGAGGGTCCACGCCCGACGGTGGTGCCGGGCAATCTTGCCGAGCGCGATTCGCGTGTCGGCGACGACGATCTGCGGAACGGAGATTCCCTCCACCCGGTGATCGACCATCACCGCGACCGCGCCGGTCTCGACCGCGGTCGCGCAGAAGCCGTGACCATCGTGCTGCTCGCCCTTGATCGCGACGTACAGCGAGCCGGGCAGCGCCTTGCGACTGTCGATCACGATCCGGTCGACCTGGGTATCCGAGGTGACCGAGGCCTCGCCGCCGGCGTCGCGGGCCAGACTGGCGACGAGCCGGGACTCGCGCAGGAGCGTGGCCTCGGCCGCCTTCTCGCGATCGTCGAAGTGGTGCTTGGTCGTGCCGACGATCTGGTAGTCCTCGTGACCCTTGCCAGCGATCAGCACGACGTCTCCGTGCGTCGCCTCGGCGATCGCCGCGCGGATCGCGATCTCGCGATCGACCTCGACGAGGAACGGCCTGGGAACGCCGGGCAGGATCTGATCGAGGATCGTGCGGGGATCCTCGGTGCGCGGGTTGTCACTGGTGACCACCGCGAGGTCCGCGAGCTCCGCGACCGCAGCGCCCATCTTCGGCCGCTTGGTCGGGTCGCGATCGCCGCCGCATCCGAACACGCAGATCAGGCGCCGCCTGGTCAGCGGCCGGAGCGCGCTCAGCACGTTACGCAGCGCATCGGGCGTGTGCGCGTAGTCGACGAGGATGTCGAGGTCGGCGGTGTTGGCCACGCGCTCCACGCGACCGGGAACGCCGGCCAGCGCTGCGATCCCGCGGCTGATCGCCTCGTGCGGCAGAACGAGCGCCTCGCCGATCGCGACCGCGAGGGCGAGGTTATCGACGTTGTAGCGGCCGATCAGCGGCTTCGCCGTGATCGCGATGTCACCGCGCGGGGTCCAGATCGTGGCCTCGATCCCGCGCACCGTCGAGTGCTGCTCGGTGACCCGGATCTCGGTGTCGCTGCGCGTGCTCTCGGTGGCAGCGGTCACCCGCATCACCGGACCCTTGGTCGCGTCGACCATGCCGTCGCCCTCGGGATCGTCGATGTTGACGACGGCGACCCCGCGGGTGTGATCGGAGAACAGCCGGCGCTTCGCATCGCGATAGGCCTCCATCGATCCGTGAACGTCGAGGTGGTCCTGGGTCAGGTTCGAGAACCCGGTGACGGCGAACTGCACGCCCGCGATCCGGTCCATCGAGATCGCGATCGACGACACCTCCATGACGACGTGGGTGCAGCCCGCATCGCGCATCTTCGCGAACGTCTCGTGGAGCACCTGCGGCGTCGGCGTCGTGTACGGCGCGTCGAAGCTGTGACCCGGCCAGCGGTAGGTCACCGTCCCGATCACGCCGACCTTGTGACCCGCCGCCGTGAGGATGGCCTCGACCAGGTAGGTCGTCGTGGTCTTGCCGTTGGTGCCGGTGATGCCGATCAGCGTCATCGCCTTGGCCGGATCGCCGAGCGCGCGTCCGACCAGGACGCCGAGGGCGACCGCACCATTCGGCACCACGACGACCGGCACCTTGCTGCCGGGCGCCGCATCCTCGCGCTCGACCACGACGGCAGCCGCGCCGCGCTCGAGCGCCGTCGTCACGAACGCGTGACCGTCCGAGCGAATTCCCCGGACCGCGACGAACACGTCGCCGGGCTGGACCTCGCGAGAATCACTGCGAACGGCGCGGACCTCGCCAGCGTCGTCGCCGATCACACGGGCGCCTTGCAGTCCGTCGATGAGGTCGCGGAGTGTCATGGCGATCAAACGCGCAGCCTCCCCGATTTCGTGCATCGAGGCAAGCGTCAGAGGGGCGTCGCGACAGGCGCTGCGTGCGAGGAATTCCCGTCGGAGAACTGCAAGCGGACACCACCGGGCGAAACGATCGCTCCGGGAGCCGGATCCTGCTGAATCACGGTTCCCGATCCGCTGACCTCCAGCGGAATACCGAGCTGACGTGACAGGTCGAGGGCGCGCGCCATGCCCATACCGTGGAAGTCGGGGATCCGGTGGTCACCGCGCACGGGAGCTACGACCGGCGCTGGCTGCTCGATCACGGGCGGCTCCGGCGTCGTGCCCGGCTTCACCACGGCCGGCTTGACCGGCTTCGGCGCCGGGATCGTGCAGGTCTTCGGGGTCGGATCGATGTACGGCAGCATCCCGGGCAGGGTGGGCGGGGTCGGCGGGCACACGAGCGACGTCCCGGGGACGCCGAGGTAGCGCAGCGTCTCGCTCGCGACGGTGGCGAATACCGGGCCCGCGACGAGGCCGCCGTAGTAGTCGCCGCCCCGCGGCTCGTCGATCATCACGACGATCGCGATCCGCGGCTTGTCGATCGGCGCGAGCCCGGCGAACGAGGACAGGTACTTGTCCGGCGCGTACTGGCGCGTCTCCGGATCGTACTTGTGCGCGGTGCCGGTCTTGCCGCCGCAGCGGAAGCCCGGAACGATGATGTCCTTCGCGGTGCCGCCTTCCTTGCCCCGCTCGAACACGGTGGCCATGATCTTGCGCATCGTCTCCGCGGTCGACGGTTTGACCATCTGGACCGGCTCGGCCTCGGGGAGGTAGAGCACGGTCCCGTCGGAATCGACGACGCGCTCGACGACGCGCGGTGCGTGATAGACGCCGCCGTTACCGAGCGCTGCGTACCCGGCTGCGATCTGGAGTGGGGTCACGGTGATGCCGTAGCCGAACGCGATCGTCGCGAGCTCCATCTCCCGCCACGTCGAACCATCGCGGATCCGGCCGGCCTGCTCGCCGGGCAGCTCGATCTTGGTCTTCGCGCCAAACCCGAACTTCTTGAGCGCGGCGTACAGCTTCGCGCTGCCGAGTCGCAGCGCGATCTTCGCCGAGCCGACGTTCGACGAGTGCTTGATGATCTCGCTGACCGTGAGCGACGGAACCGGGTGGGTGTCCCGGATCGGCGAGCGCCGGCCGGCCATGTGCATCGCGCCGTTCTCGAGGTCGAAGTGGGTCTCGGAGCGCACGGTGCCTTCATCGATCGCGGCCGCGACCGTGAAGATCTTCATCACCGATCCGGCCTCGAACGCGTCGGTGACCGGTCGGTTGCGGGCGCCCGCATGATCGCCGGCCGCGTTCGGATCGAACGTCGGGTAGCTCGACATCGCAAGGACCCGGCCCGTCGCGACGTCGAGCACGACGACGACGCCGCTCTTCGCGTCCTTCGCGATCACCGAGTCGGCGAGCGCCTTGTCTGCGATCGCCTGGATGCTGCGATCGAGCGACAGCTGGATCGTCGCGCCCGGCTCGGGCTGTGCCATCCCGTTGGCGAACATCCGGCGGCCGCGCGCATCGCGCAGCGCGAGTCCCGTGCCGCGCTCACCCTGGAGCTGCCGGTCCATCGACAGCTCGATGCCCTCGAGGCCGCGACTGTCGATATCCGCGCGACCGATCACCGGGCCACCGACGGTGCCCCCCGGGTACCAGCGGCGCGGCTCCTTCGCGACCTCGATGCCGGGGAGGTCGGCGGCGCGCACGGCCTGGGCGATCTCGCGGGTGACGTGGCGATCGATCCACACGAACTTCCGATCCCCGGCGAGCTTCGCCTCGAGGGTGGCCGGGTCTTCCCCGATCAGCTTGGCGAGCTTGTCGGCGGTGTCGGTGACGTCGCGGATCTCGCGCGGGTTCGCCCAGATCGAGTCGGCATCGGCGCTGACCGCGAGCGGCCGGCCGTGCGTGTCGATCACGTCGCCCCGCGGCGCGGGAATCTCGACGTTCATCGCGTGCTGGCGGTCGGCCATCTCGCGGTAGCGATCGCCTTCGTCGATCTGGAGGGCCCACGCACGCCAGGCGACGCCACACAGCGCGGTCGTGACGATCGCTCCGGTGAGATACGCGCGGACCCGGGCGCTGTGCGGGATGCCGGGAGTCATCGCCTTGATCGTGGCCTTCATCGGCTCGCCACCTTGCGTGCGCCGATGACGCGGATCCGATCGGGCGCGATCGGCTCCATGCCGAGCTGAACTGCGAGACGCCGGATCCGATCGGGAGCGGTCAGGGTGGCGTGCTCGAGCTCGAGCTGGCGGCGCGCCTCGCGCAGCTTGCGGACCTGCTCGGATTGCTTCGACAATCGGAGACCGAGCCGCAGGACCTCGTGCTGGCGCGTGACGCGGATGATGCCGATCCCGGTCAGTAGCAACGCGGTGACGATCATGACGATCACGACGAGCCGGACCGATGGCGCCTCTCCATCAGGCCGCCTGAAGATCCGATACACCGACGCGGGCGACATCATGGGCGTTTGCTCACTACACGCTCGGGCACCGATCGACGCAATTTTTTCGACGCATTCTCGTCACTGCGTGTCACGCGTACTTTGATCCACACTGCACGTATGTCCCGCCTCGCCGCTGTGGCCGTCTGCCTTGCAGTCACGACCGCCTGCGCCGGATCGACGACGCCGGCCAAGGCCCGACGCTTCGGGATGGTCACCTCGATCGCCGGTGTCGTCGGGATGATGGGCACCGCGCTCGTCCAGCCCGAGGGCAGCGAGCCGATGGTCGGCTTTTCTCTGATGTCGGCCGGCGGCGTGATCACGTTCGCGCTCGCCGAGCTCTCCGATCCGCCGAAGGGGCCACGCCCCGAGACCGAGGACGAGAAGCTGCGACGGTGGGCCAAGATCTTGACCCAGCGGGCGGCGGGCGCGGCGCGGGAAGGTCGATGTACCCGGGTGCGGCGGCTCGAGAAGCGGGTGCACCTCTACAACCGCGAGGTCCACGACTTCGTGTTCATGCGCGACCCCGCGATCGTGCGCTGCCTCGACGGGATGCCGGCGGCGCTGCCGCCCGAGGACGAGACCGTCGCAGCACCGCGCGCCTTCGAGCTACCCGCCCCCGCGCCAGCTCCCCTACCGGCTTCTGCGCCCGAGCCGGTACCGGCGATCGATCCGTCCGCGCCCGTGCTGATCTCGCCACCGGATCCGAGCGCACCCCCGCCGGTTCTCCCCCCGCCGCGCTCGCTGCCCTAGCGGTTCACGCGAACACCACGCGTCGGCTCGCTCGTTGCTCACGTGCCGGCCCGGGCCATGTCACGCGGCTCGATGCGATGTCTGGATGCATGCTCCGCAACCCGACGCCGCTCGCCCCCGCGCTCACCCTCGCGGCCGGTGCGATCCTCTACGTGTCGGACCCCGACAACCTCGAGCGACACTGGCGGCGCGCGCTGGTGATGGCGCTCAGCGCCGCGCTGATCCTGATGGCGCCGGGGCGCCCCTCGGAAGCGGCATAGCTGCCGGGATCTCGTGGGAAAAGCCTCACGAGTGCCAGGACTTACCGCTTGTTCACGCGATGTTCACGCTCGCGCAGCGGCATTCTCACCCACCCTCGGCCCATCCTTGCCATCATGTTCCGTATGACGATGAGCGCCGACCTCACGTCCTCGATCGCAGAGCCGAAGGTGCACCATCGCCCGGTGCGGGCGTGGACCGATTCGCTGGCCTCAGGACGGACCGCGCGCCTGACGGTCCACGTTCCCGCGGCGGCGAGCCGCTGACGACTACGCCTGCTTGGCAGCGGCGTCCACCGGGGCAGGGCTCGGGTCGCCGGCCTCTTCCGCCGGCCCTTCGAGTCGCTTCGGATCGAACCGGAGCTGATCGACGTGGTTCGTGAACCAGTCCTTCACCGGCGTCGGTAGCGTGCCGCCCTTCTTCCCCCGCGAACCGGGGGTTCCATCGACCTCGCGGTAGTACTCGACGTAGCTCTCCGCGAAGTACTCCGCCGGCGCGTACAGCGAGTACACCGAAGGGCGCGAGTCCACGGCAGAGGCGGCGACGCTGTAGAACATGCCGTAGTACGGCTGCATGATGAAGGCGCGGTCTCCGAACCGCACGGGATCGTCGTGGCCGAACTTCTTCTGCTGCCGCGCCGCGGACACGATCCCGACGTGCTCGTAACGGTCCGCGAGGGCCGGATGCTCCTTGCCGACCCTGTCGTGAACGCCGCTACCGGAGCGCAGCGCATCGAGCCAGGCCTGTGAGATCTGCTTCTGATCGGCGGCCGTCACGGAGTCCCATCCGCCCATCTCGGCGGCCCACGCAGCAACGTCGCCCTCGGAATACGAGTGCCACTTCGCGAAGCCGTACACCGGCTGCGTGTGACGCCCGAGAATGTCGTCGACGGAATGGCCTATCTCGTGGAGGACGACCGACGTGAACTTGGAGATCTTCTGCTCGACCAGCTGGTACTGGTCGGGGGCGACGAGCTGCTTCACCCGGCCTTGCTTGACGTGGATTTGTAGCTCGAGGTCACTCCACCCGTAGAGCCGCTGAAGCTGTGCGCGGGTGTATCGGATCGCGCTATCGGGGTGGAACGTGTCGCGATCTTCGTCGTTCTCGCCGGGGCGAATGCTCTCCTTGATCTCGACCTGCTCGCCATTCCACGTGCCGGCGGGGCCCGCATCCGCCGGACCCTCAACGATGGCCTTGATCCGCTCCTGCTGGAGGTGAGCCCGCGGCAACCGGCACACGACGCGGTACAGCTCGCGAACCGTGCCGATGTCGTACGTGCCCGGCGTGTCGATCCCGAACCGAACCTTGAATAGCAACCGCAGGATCCGTGCGTCGGTGAGCAGCGGCTGCAGACGATCCAGCGCGAGTCCCTCGACGTCGGTCAACGCAGGACCGACAGGCAGGCGATGCATCCACGTCAGCGGCCGTCCATCGCCGTGATTGATCTGCTGCGCGACCAGATGCAGCGCCTTGCCTCGGGTCGCGACGAGATCGAGCAGGATGTACGCGTCCGGGTAGTCGAACAACCAGCTCCGGCTGTTCGCCATGCCGAGCAGCGATTCGATGGGAAGCTGCGGAAACACCACGTGCGCAGGCAGCTGCACCAGAGCCGCGAGCTTGGTCACCGTCTCTTCATTCGCGGCGTCGGAGAGCAGCGCGGGGATCTGGTCGCGATGCTCGCCGATCAACGCGAGCGCACTCGTGGCCGAGCCTCGGTCCTCGAACAAGGCCTCGAGTCCCGCCGCGAGGGTGGGGCGCTTCGCTGCCGCGTGGAACTTTCCGCCCTCCTGACGGACGGACTCGCGCGGCTCCCAGTCGTTCTCGCGGATGTCGTGGAGGATGTCGGCGGCTTGCCCCTTTGCGGGCTTCGCGAGCCGGTCGACACCTTCCTTGCCGGCCTTCGTCATGTGCCGGTAGCGGGGCAACCTGTCGAGCAGCTCCGGGTGGCTGGCCAGCAGCTTTTCGGCCTTCGCGATCACGGGCTCTCGCGAGAGCAATCCGGCGACCTGGTTCGGATCGCTGTTCGACAGCAGCAGCTTGATGATCGTCGGCGACATCACGGCTGCGAGCTGGTTCGCGTCCGCGAGCACCGGAAACACGATCAGCAGATCCGGGTGCACCTTCTCCGCCGCTCGCTCGACGAGGCCCGGCTTGCCGAGCGCTTCGAGCCTCCTCCGCCTGCGACCTCGTACGGAGGTACGCGACCGTGCTCGCATTGCGACCGGGCGATCCGGCGATCGTGCGGGCCACCGTCAGGTCGAGCAGCGTCGCCGCACGCGCGAAGTCAACCGCGCCGACGCTCTTGCCCATCATCTCGACAGCCGTGTCCGACCGCCCGAGGCGTGCCCGCTCAGCTGCGTCCAGATCGGCGAGTCGAACGAGGACGTCCCCATCTTCCGCAAGAGCGTCGAGCACGCGACCCGTGGCACCGTGCGCGGTGTTCCAGTCGGGCGCTTCGGCGTCATGCACCTGAGCGCTCTGGCGCGCGACCTCCGCCAGCAGGACCTGGCGCACGTGGACGACGACCTTGTCCTCGGGACAGTTCAGCGCGAGTACGCGGAGCTGACGCTTCTCCGCACCACCGGTCAGCTGGAACACCCAGCGCCACGAGGGGTCGCGGCGACTCATCACGGCACACGCCTTCGCGGCGTGCGAGCCGCCGCCACAGAACCACAGCGCCTCTTCCGGCGTCGCACTATCGAGGAACCAGTCCGCGAGCTGAGCGTTGCTGACGAGCGTCTCCTGCTCGGTGTTAGCAGCGGAGGCGAGAACATCCTGCGCTCGCAGCGTGGGCACCTGCTGCCGCACCGCGGCGAGCAGCTTGGGATCTTTGAGCTGGCCGATTCCCATGTTCCGGATCAGATACGTCGTGACGTGCGCGGACGTGACCCCCTTCGCCGACAGCAGAAGCGCGAACAACGCGTCGGAGTGGACCGAGATCAGCGGATCGAGTGCGAGAATGTCATCAGCGGTCGGGTGCAGCTTGGCCAAGGCGGCGAGCACGCGATGGCTGTCGTCGATTTCGACCTTGCCGAGCTGTGCGATCGCATCGAGCAGTTCCCGGAGCACGGGCTTGCCGTCGAGCAGCTTGCCCAGATCGTGCTTGTGAGCCGCGCGGTAAGCCGCGCGCTCCTTGTCAATGGCTACGGGTCCGAGCATCGCCCTGAGCTTCTGGGCGACCGCCGGATCCTTCGCGGCGTTCGCCATCACCGCCAGGCCTTCGTAGCCCTGCGCGAGATGAACGTGATCGACCCACGCCCAGCTGTTCCCGGTCGTGAGCGTGTTCAGCGTTGCCGCGAGCTCCGCATCCGCGATCTCACCAAACTTGTTGGCGACTACCGAGAGCGGCGTGGTGTCGACGAACCACTCGAGGAAGCCCACGTGCTTCGTGAACTGCCAGAGCGACTGCAGAATCAGAGGGAAGTGCTCGGTTAGCTTTCCGGGCAGGCTCGACCGCAACGTCGCGAAAGTCGCGCTCGACACGCCCGCGAGCTGCGCAAAGCGACGAGCCGGGGTAGGTCGCCCGCATTCTTGCTCTCCCCGCGGCGAAGCTTTTCGATCTGCGCCCAGGTCTGGGCAACCGGTGGCCGCCGAACCTCGGGCTTCGCGACGCTTCGCGTCGTTCCCTTGACCTGCTCGGGCGCGGGTGGAGCGGCGTCGACGGCGTGCTGTGGGTCGTGGCCGCTCATGTTTCACCGCTTCCGTTTCGGCGGGGACGTCATCACCACGAAGTTCGCGGCGTTCGCGAGGGCTTCTTTTGGGATCTCGAGCTCGACGATACAACGTCGTCGCTGGATGCCTTTCACCTCGGCGAATGCCGTCACGGGGTTGCCCCTCGCATCGATCAGTGCGGCTTGGTGACGCGTGGAGACTCCGTCATCGCTGCCGACGTCCAGACCGACCATGTATCGGTCTCCATCCAATGCGCGGAGATTGCCGCGCGCAGCGACCAGGACGTCGTGTGCGAAACATTCGTCACCGAAGGCCTCATGAACACGACCGTCCTCGCACCCACCGCCCGCAGCGGCATCAGGTTTGCGGGCGAGGCCTCGTGCGCCATCGTGATCGCGAGCGGCCCTGCGTAGCCGGTGAAGGCGGCATGGAGCGCGCCTGTGCGATCGGGACGGCCTGTTCCGGGATCCGCGGCGAGCAGCTCCGCGTCGGCAATCACGATGACCGCGCCTGCCAGCGTGGCCTCGCGCGTGATCGCGGTGAGTGCCGGTCCGAGACGCTCGGGGAGCGCGCCGCAGCGGACCACGAGCACGCGCGCTCCGAGCTCGTGGGCGAGGGTCGAGATCAGCGCACGCCGGCCCGATCCTTCCGGGCCTCGGAGCACGGGCACGGGACCACCGCCGGTGTCGACGTGTCGCTGGAGGGCCACCAGCGTGGACCGTCGTGCATCGTCGGGGACGAGGAGGTCCGAGGCGCATGCATCCGCGAGGGTCGCGAACCCGGCAAGCTCGGAGGCGGCGCGGTCTCGGCCATAGGCGAGCTCGACCATGCGATCCGCGATTCGCACCGGGCGAGCGAACCGACCGCGACTCTCATCTCGTATTCGATCAGCCCATATCCGAACAGGTTGCCGTCGGTCCCGAGGTGGTCAGCAAACCGTTCGCGGCCTGGTCCACCGGAATACACGAGCTGATCGAGCTCCTCGAGCGTGGCCGTCCCGTCGCTGCGCGCGATCGTGCGGACCTCCGAGGAGACGGCGAGCGCGAGCAGCACGTACAGGCACCGGAGCTCCGCCGGCTCCAGCCCGAAAGCGACGCGCAGGCGATCGAGCGGCAGTTGGGCTCCGGTGATCCGCGCGAGCTCGAGGCTGGCTTCGATCTGCTCTGACCTCTCGACGATTTCGAGCGCCAGCTCTGCCGCGCGAACCGGCCGCGCGAACCGGCTCGGAAGCCTGGCGACGCTCGAACACACAGCGTCCCAGAGCGATGATGTCGTCGAGGTGATCCCTACCCGTCCCATACCGCCGCGGCATCCCGGATACTACCGGGAGGTCACCCCGGGGTGCCGCTTCGTTCAGCGTGAACGACTGACCGGCGACGGGCCGCCGTTGATCGCGGCGACGTTCGGCGCGTCGGTCCGTTCGCTGACCCGCAGCCGCGCGGAGCGAGCCCGCGGGTTTCGCGCGATCTCCTCGTCGCTGGCGAACACCGCCTTGCGGGTGACGAGCTCGCACACCGGCTCGACACGCTCGCCGGCCTGCTCGGCGAGGTAGCGCGGCAACGAGGTCGTCCACGCGAGATCGCGAAACCGGTTCTTGACCAGGCGATCCTCGAGCGAGTGGAAGCTGATGATCGCGCAGCGGCCGCCGGGCAGCAGCAGATCGGGGTACGCGAACAGCAGGCGCTCGAGCTGGACGAGCTCCGCGTTGACCGCGATCCGCAGTCCCTGGAAGGTGCGGGTCGCCGGATGGATCTTCGACTTGCGCTGCTCGACGATCGGGATCGCCTGCGCGACGACCGCGGCGAGCTCGGTCGTGGTGTGCAGTCGATCGGCGGCGATCGCCTCCTTGATCAAGCGCGCGATCTTCTTGGCGTAGCGCTCCTCGCCGAGGTCGCGGATCACGTCCGCGAGCTCCTCCTGATCGAGCTCGGTCATCAGCTCGAGGGCAGTCTTCCCGCGCGTCGGATCCATCCGCATGTCGAGCGGCCCGGCCTTGGCGAACGAAAATCCGCGCTCGGCGTGGTCGAGTTGCGGTGACGAGACGCCGAGGTCGAGCAGGATCCCGTCGACCTTCGGCGTGCCGAGGTCAGCAAGAAGCTGTGGCATATCAGCGTATTCGCCGTGGACCAGCCGAACGCGGTCACCGAACGGAGCGAGCTTCTCGCGGGCGGCTTCGAGCGCCGCCGGGTCACGATCGATGCCGATCAGCGACGTGGTCGGGACCGCCGCGAGCAGGGCCGCGGCATGGCCTGCGCCGCCGAGCGTCCCGTCGACGTAAACCCCGTGATCTCGCGGGGCTAGGTGCTCGAGGACCTCTGCGGCCAGCACCGATGTGTGGTCGAACCCAGCCACGGGGTGTCGTTACCACGCTGGACGCGCAACGTTGCAGAAATCTTGCGGTCTCTTCGCAAACCGTATGCAATTAGATGTAGGGATCAGCCCACTTGCTTGACGATCCGGATGGTGTCTCGTAGACTCCCCCGGTTCTAAAGACGACAGGATAACAGGTGCTTAGGTACAAAGAAACCGAAGACATCGACGCTCGCTTCAGCGAGGTCGAGCGCATCGTGACGGCGTGGCGCGCTCGCGTTGCCACGGCGAATCCTGTCGCGCGCCAAGAGTTCAACAACCGGCTTCGCATCTCGCTGATCCACCACGACGCTGCGCTCGAAGGCGAAGTGCTGTCGTACAGCGAGATCAAGGCGGCGGTGGATCCGAGCATCATCAGTGATCCGTCGCTGATCCCCTCATACGAGGAGATCCGGCGGTTCGATGACTCATGTAACTTCGCGGCCGAGCAGGCGGCGAACAAGAAGAAGCCGTTCAAGCTCGATACCGTGCGCGAGATCTATTCGATCCTCGCGCCCGACGAGAAGGCGAAGGGGCTCCCGTTCCGCAAGGAGAACCCTCTCCACCGGCTCTACTATCACGACATCCAGCCGCCCGAGAAGATCGTCCCCGGGATGCGCAAGCTCGCCGAGTGGATCGACGAGCCGGCGAACAAGCACCTCCACGTGATCGAGAAGGTCGCGACGCTCCACTCGAAGTTCATGGGGATCTTCCCGTGGGCCAAGGAGAGCGGGCGCACGATCCGGATCGCCTCGAACCTCCTGCTCCAGGAGGGTGGCTATCCGATCGCGATCGTCCACTCGATCGATCGCCAGCGGTATTACGAGGCGCTGCGCGGTGATCATCTGGGCCTGACCTCGCTGTATCTCGAAGCGGTGCAGACGACGGCCGAGACCGAGATGCGCGTCTACGACGAGGCCAGCAAGGGCCCGACGAAGAAGCGGACGAAGAAGTCGTCCGGTACGAATGGCGGCGGCACGAACGGCGGCGCCACGAACGGCGGCGGCGCGGCCGGCACCGGCACTCCTACGAAGGAGTGACGAACGCGAGCAGCGCGCGGGCGTAGGCATCGAACGCCTCGACCTGCGGCAGGTGCCCGGCGGTCTCGATCTCCACGAGCTTCGCGCCGGGGATGCTCGCTGCTGCGCGGCGGCCGAGCTCGGGATAGTTGCCGAGCGTCGCAGCGAGCTCCTTGGTCGCGCGGTCCTTGCCGATCGCGGTGCGATCACGCTGGCCGATGATCAGCAACGTCGGGACGGTGATCCGCGGGAAGTCCTGCACGACCGGCTGGGTGAAGATCATCTGCGAGGTCAGCGCGGCGTTTCGCGCGACCAGCGGGTACCCGGGATGCAGCATCCAGCCCTTGTGGATCTCGAGCAGCGCCTCGTACTCCGGCTTCCACGCGCCGCCGAAGTACGCGTTGCGCATGTACGTGCGGAGCGAGTCGGGCGACGCGCCAAGCTCCTTGCGATAGAGGTCATCGAGCTCCGCATCGGGGACGCCGAGCTTGCGCCAGTCCTCGAGACCGATCGGATTGACGAGTACGAGCCGCTCGGTGCTCGCGGGATACATCAGCGCGAATCTCGTCGCCAGCATGCCGCCCATCGAGTGCCCGATCACCGACGCGCGCTCGATGCCGAGATGATCGAACAACGCCTTCGTGTTCTCGGCGAGCGCCTCGAACGAGTACGCGTACGCCTGGGGCTTGACCGACTTCCCGAACCCGATCTGATCGGGCGCGATCACCCGGAACCCGGCCGCCGTGAGCGTGCGGATCGTCGGCGCCCAGTACGCGGCCGAGAAGTTCTTGCCGTGGAGGAGCAACGCGACGCGGCCGTTCGGTGCCGTGGCGGGCGCGACGTCGAGGTACGCCATCCGCAGCGTCTGGCCTTGCGACCTGACGTCCAGGTACGACACCGGGTACGGATAGCGGTAGGTGACGAGCTCGGGGTCGAGCGCACCCGGCGGCGCGCTCTCGGTGGGCGCTGATCCGTGGGTGTGCGCCGGCGGTGGCGTCGCCGCGCACGCCGTCACCAGAAAGAACGGTAGACCGAGCACGAGCATGGCGCGCATGCGTGCACCATTCCATGCCTCGCGCGCCCGCGCACGACGCGCTACGTTGCGACCGCCGTGCAGGACCTCGTGATCACCCCGTGGCTGACGATCCCTTCCGGGGAGCTGTCGATCTCGTTCGCGCGTTCGGGTGGCGCCGGCGGGCAGAACGTCAACAAGGTCTCGAGCAAGGTCGACCTGCGCTGGAACATCGAGAGCTCTCCGGTCCTCCGTGCCGAGGATCGGGTGTGGCTCCTGCAGAAGCTGCGCAGCAAGCTCACGACCGATGGCACGTTGATCGTGACCTCGACGCTCACGCGCGATCAGATGAAGAACCGCGAGGACGCGGAGAGCAAGCTCGTGCTGATCGTGCGCGCCGCCCTCGATCGCCCGAAGACCCGGCGCCCGACCAAGGTCTCCAAGGGCGCCAAGCGCCGTCGCGTCGCCGACAAACGTCACAAGTCCGAGATCAAGAAGAACCGGCGCGGCGCCGGGGACTGACCGGGCCTACGGCGCACGCCTACGAGTGCGCCGTGATCGGGTCCGCATCTGATCGCGCGGCGAGCGTCATCTCACGAAGCAAGCGGCTGCTCCCAGCGGCGCTAGCTTTCGGGCATGCCGAGGTACGAGCTGTTCTACTGGCCCGAGATCCAGGGACGCGGCGAGTTCGTCCGGCTCGTGCTCGAGGATGCGGGCCTCGACTACGTCGACATCGGCCGCAAGGATCCCGACCGGATCGAGGCCGCGCTCGAGGGCGAGCTGGCGCCGTGGGCGTTCGCGGTGCCCGTGCTGCGCGCCGGTGACCTGGTGATCCCGCAGACCGTGGCGATCACGCGGTACCTCGGTGAGCGCCACGGCCTCGCGCCCGCGGACGAAGCAGGAAGACTGCACGCGCACGCGATCGCGCTGACGATCGCGGACCTCGTGAACGAGGTGCACGACACGCATCACCCGATCTCGGTGATGGACGTCTACGAGAAGCAACGCGAGGCGGCCGCGCAGCGTGCACGTGTGTTCCGCGAGGTCCGCATGCCGATGTTCCTCGGATACCTCGAGCGACTGCTCGGCCATGATCGAACCAGTGATGGCAGGTTCCTCGCAGGAGATCGGGTCAGCTATGCGGATCTGGCGGCATTCCAGGTGATCGAGGGGCTGCGCTACGCATTCCCGCGCGCGCTCGCGCGGATCGCCGGCGACCTGCCCAAGCTGATGGCGCTGCGTGATCGGATCGCCGAGCGTCCACGGATCGCGAGTTACCTGGCGTCGCCGCGGCGGCTGCCGTTCAACCAGAGCGGGATCTTCCGCCACTACCCGGAGCTCGATCGATGACGCCACCTGATCCGAACCTCGAGCTCGAGATCCGCAAGGGCTCGCCCAGCGTGCAGCTGACCCGCGACGAGTTCCGCGAGCGGTTCCGCGCGCAGTTCGTCGACCCTGCGTTCGACAAGGTGGCGACCGAGATCGACGCGATCGAGGCGGTCGCGTGGGACGGCTACACCAGCGCACGCAAGTGGCCGCGGACGCGCAGGGGAGGAGAGGGCTTCTCCGACCCGAGCTTCGAGCTGTCGATCGAGTGGCTCGCGGCCCGCGACGCGATCCACGCCGCACAGGCGCTTCACGACCATGTCGGACCGACGCGCATCCTCGTGATCTCGTCCAGCTCACGCAGCGAGCACACCTGCCCGAGCGAGCTGTCGAAGACGTTCCGGATCGCCGCGGAGGCCTGCGACGAGCTGCGCGCCGCAAAGTGTCACGTCGACCTCCTCGACCTGTCGAATCTCGCGAGCGAGTACGGTCGCAAGATCTATCCGTGCAAGGCGTGCGCGTCGACGGCGATGCCGCTCTGCCACTGGCCGTGCTCGTGTTACCCGAATCACGCGCTCGGGCAGACCCAGGACTGGATGAACGAGATCTATCCACTGTGGGTCGCCGCGCATGGCATCGCGATCATCACGCCCGTCTACTGGTACCAGGCACCGTCGCCGCTCAAGCTGATGCTCGATCGGCTGGTCTGTGCGGACGGCGGCAATCCCGACCCGTCGTCGACGCACGGCAAGGACGCGGCGAGCGCCAAGGCCCTCGAGCTCGCGGGGTGGAGTTATCCACGTCATCTGGCAGGTCGGGTGTTCTCGGTGATCGTTCACGGCGACACCGAAGGCGCGGATGTCCTGCGCCGGAGTCTGCACGACACCCTGACCGACATGGATCTCGAGCCGGCCGGTGCGCACGGGGATCTCGATCGATACATCGGGTACTACGAGCCGTACGCGACGAGTCACGAGGCGCTCGACGCGAACCCCGAGATCATGGTCGAGGTCCGCAACACCATGCGCGTCCTCGCCGAGCGCACGCTGCAGCTGCGGAACGGTGTGCGACGCCCCGGTGCCGACCTCGCCGACCCGCGGCCAAAGTGATCGCGCGGTTCACTGCGAGAACAACTACTGCGATCCGACGACGATGCGTTGCGGCGACGCGCCCGTCTGCCTGTGATCCCGAAACGGCGAACGGCGCCGCCGATCTTGTGGATCGCTCGACGCCGTCCGTTACCGAGAGTGCGTGGTCGTTAGTAGCGGTAGTGGTCGGGCTTGAACGGGCCGTCGATCGCAACACCGAGGTACTCGGCCTGCACCTTCGTCAGCGTCGTCAGCTTGACGCCGACCTTCGCGAGGTGGAGCCGCGCGACCTTCTCGTCGAGCTTCTTCGGGAGGACGTAGACCTTGCCGGCGTCGAACGACATGCCGGTGATCTCGTCCTTGCCGAGCTGCGCGTTCGCCCACAGCGCCATCTGCGCCATGACCTGGTTGGTGAACGAGTTCGACATCACGAACGACGGGTGACCCGTCGCGCAGCCGAGGTTCACGAGGCGACCACGGGCGAGCAGCGTGATCCGCTTGCCGTTCGGGAAGATGAACTGATCCACCTGCGGCTTGATGTTCTCTTCCTTGATCTCCTTGTTGTTCTCGAGATAGGCGACCTGGATCTCGCTGTCGAAGTGGCCGATGTTCGCGAGGATCGCCTCGTCCTTCATCGCCTGCATGTGCTCGAAGCGGATGACGTCCATGCATCCGGTCGCGGTGACGAAGATGTCGCCCTGCGGGACGGCGTCTTCCATCGTCGTGACCTCGTAGCCCTCCATCGCCGCCTGCAGCGCGCAGATCGGATCGATCTCGGTGATCAGCACGCGGGCGCCGAGGCCACGCGCGGCGTGGGCGCAGCCCTTGCCGACATCGCCGTAACCGGCGACGACGACGACCTTGCCCGCGACCATGACGTCAGTCGCGCGCTTGATGCCGTCGAACAGCGACTCGCGGCAACCGTAGAGGTTGTCGAACTTCGACTTGGTGACCGAGTCGTTGACGTTGATGCACGGGAACAGCAGCGAGCCGGTCTTCGCCATCTCGTAGAGGCGATGCACGCCGGTGGTGGTCTCCTCGGAGACGCCCTTCAGCTCGGCCGCGATCTTCGTGAAGCGGGTCTTGTCCACCTTCAGCGACTCGGCGAGCACGGTGTAGATCACGCGCATCTCGTCGTTCGTCGCCGACTTCGGGTCAGGCGCCTTGCCCGACTTCTCCATCTCGACGCCCTTGTGGACGAGGAGGGTGAGATCGCCACCGTCATCGAGGATGAGGTTCGGACCCTTGCCACCCTTGAACGCCGTGAGCTGGAGCTCGATGTTCTGCCAGTACTCCTCGAGGTTCTCGCCCTTCCACGCGAACACCGGGATGTTGGCAGCGGCCATCGCGGCAGCAGCCTCGTCCTGCGTCGAGTAGATGTTGCACGAGGTCCAGGTGACCTCGGCGCCGAGCGCGATCAGGGTCTCCATCAGGACCGCAGTCTCGATCGTCATGTGAAGGCAGCCGGCGACGCGCGCGCCCTTGAGCGGCGCCTTCTTGCCGAACTCCTCGCGGAGCGACATCAGGCCGGGCATCTCCTTCTCGGCCATGCGGATCTTCTTGCGGCCGAGCTCGGCCAGGGTGCGATCCTTGATCTTGAACGCGGGGAACTCGTTGCGGGTGTCCATGGTCATCGTGATCTCTCCGTAGGGGGTGAGTCGTCAGTTACGCGAAATCAGTGGAAGGCGCGCGCCGGCTTCTTCTTGCCGGTGGCGAGCTGGAGCGCGGGGCGCTGGACCGCGAGCTGAGAGAGCTGGAGTGGGTGGACCGCGACGCTGTCGAGCGAGGCTGCATCGAGCCACGTGCGCAGCTTCATGGGCTCGAAGCCGAGCCACACGTCGCCTTGCTCGCGCATCGCTTCATCATCGTGGGGGAGGTAGTCGACGAGAATCAGCTGACCGCCGGCGCGCAGCAGGCGTGTCGCCGCGGTGATCGCATCCTGTGGGCGCGCCGCGTGATGGAGCACGCGCGCCATCACCACGAGGTCGGCACCGCCACGTTGCCCGATCTCCTCGGCGAGGCCGGGATCCTCGACATCGCCTTCGCGCAGCCGAACGTTCGGCAGACCGAAGCTCGTGATCCGCGCGGCGCAGCGAGCGAGGCGCGCCGGGCTGCGGTCGACCGCGATCACGCGCTCGTAGAGCGGCGACAGCAGCGGCAGCAACGTGCCTTCGCCGGTCCCGACATCGATCGCGAGCGCGCGCCCCGGCAGCAGCGGCGCGATCATCGGCAGCCAGGCGAGCAGCTCGGTGTCGGCCGTTCGCGCGACCTCGGGTTCGGCCGAGGGCTCGAGGCCATCGAAGAACCGGCGCGACAGCTCCTCGCGCGCTGCGACGATCGACGCGACCTTCGCGAGGCTGCCGTCCTTGCTGCACAGCACGCGACCCTCCTCGAGGGCCGCATCGACGATCACATCGCGATCGGTCACCTGAGCGCGGAGCAACGTGCGGGTTCCGTCGCGGCGCGCCGACAGCAGACCCACCTCGCGCAGCGGTTGCGACTTCTTGGTGATCTGTGGCTGGCTCTCGCCGAGCAACGATGCGAGCTCGCCGACGGTCAGCTCCTCCTCGGCGCACAGCGCGAGCAGGCGCAGGCGATCCTCGTCTCCGAGGAGACGGAACAGATCGGCCCGCGGCGACACCATCACGCCTCCTCTTATATTCCAACATGCGCATGAAGGCAAGACGACAAGAATCCAAGCAATCGAAGGTAGTTGAGTGCCAGCGCCTCACGTGCGCATTGCGGTGTGTGGTTTGACTCGCTGTCGCGCGGCGCCTACCATGGACGGAGACAGCAATGTCCACGGGTTCGGGCGGCAAGCCACCGAGTGGTAGCCAGCCGGGGCGGCCTCCAGCCGAGACCCCGCAGCGTCTCGTGGTCCGTTCGCTGGACGGCGGGAGCGATGCCGCGATCGTCGGCAGCGATACCGCGGTCGCCGTCGCGAAGAAGCACGAGATCGGCACCCGTGACACCGGCACCGGCGACACCGGCGTTTCGGGCGACCAGCCGACCGCGAGCACGACCTCCGCCGGCACCTCGATGCCCGAGGTGATCGGGACGACGCTGTCGGGCCGCTACCTGGTGACGCGCAAGATCGGCCAGGGCGGCATGGGTGCCGTCTACGAGGCGACGCACACGATCATCAACAAGCGCGTCGCGGTGAAGGTCCTGCTCGAGAAGTACGCGCAGCGCGAGGCGCTGGTGAAGCGGCTGAAGCAGGAGGCGCAGCTCGCATCGTCGGTCGACAACGAGCACATCATCTCGGTCACCGACTTCGGTACGACCGAGGACGGTCGCACGTTCGTCGTGATGGAGTTCCTCGACGGCGAATCGCTCGCCGAGACCCTGTCACGCGAGACCAAGCTGCCGGAGCAGCGGATCCTCCGCATCGTCTCGCAGGCCGCATCGGCGCTGTCCGCCGCGCACGCCAAGGGCATCGTCCATCGCGACATCAAGCCCGAGAACCTGTTCCTCCTCCGTCGCAAGGAGCAGGACTTCGTCAAGGTCGTCGACTTCGGCATCTCGAAGTCGCTGCGCGCGACCGGCGAGGAAGAAGAGACCACCCGCCTGACCCAGACCGGCATGGTGCTCGGAACGCCGCTGTACATGTCGCCCGAGCAGGCGCGCGGTGATGACGAGCTCGACCATCGCGTCGACGTCTACGCGCTCGGCGTGATCATGTACGAGGCGTCGACCGGGCGCGTGCCGTTCATCGGCAACAACTACCTCAGCGTGATCTCGCAGGTGCTCAACGAGGAGCCCAAGCCGCTGCGCGAGCTGCAGCCCGAGCTGTCCGAGGAGTTCGAGGCAGTCGTCCTGAAGGCGATGGAGAAGGACGTCAAGCATCGCTACGCGAGCGCGAACGAGATGCTCGCGGACGTCAACGCGCTGCTCGAGGATCCGACCCGATCGACCGAGCGCGCGAAGATCACCGGACCGCGCCGCCGGCTGAAGAAGGGCTCGTCGTCGCGCTACGTCGTGTGGATCGCCGGGATCGCGGTCGTCGTCGCGGCTGTCGTGTTCAGCGTCACGCAGCTGCTCGGCAAGACCCAGAACAAGCAGCGCAATGTCGGCGACGGATCCGGCAGTGCGGTCGTCGTCGCGCCGCTGGTGATCGACGCAGGCGTCGCCGTGGTCACCCCGGATGCCGCACCGGCCGAGATCGAGATGATCGACTACCGCTTCGAGTCGACCCCCCCTGGCGTGACCGTGTTCCTCGACGGCCTGGAGAAGGGTGTGACGCCGTTCTCGTACCGGGTCGTGAAGAAGGAGAAGGACGTCAAGATCACGGCGCAGCTCGACGGCTTCAAGGAATACGAGGGCCTGTTCAACCCGATCGAGCTCGAGCGCGAAGGCAAGCGCACGATCTCGTTCAAGCTCAACAAGGCACCCAAGGGCGCCCCGCCGCTCAAGCGCCCGATCCCCAAGCCGGACGACAAGACCGGTGGTAAGCCGACCGACAAGACCGGCGGCGAGTTCAGTGGCGATCCGTACGCGCCCAGCGGTACCGTCAAGAAGAATTGAGGGCACGGCTCGCGATCCTGGTGTTGATCGGCCTCGCGGCGCACGTCCATGCGCAGCCGGTGATCAAGGAAGACCCGCAGCCGCGCGACGCCGGGTACATCGGCGGCCGGTTGATCCCGATCCTCGAGATCGATGACTGCCGGCAGCTCGATCCGAAGCTGACGCAGGATCAGATCCGCGCCCAGGCCTCGGAGCACTACCAGCGCGGCGAGACCCTGTACCTGCAGGGCGACTACGACGGTGCCGTCACCGAGCTCGTCGCCGCGTACTGCCTGAGCCCGTACTACACGATCCTCAAGGACATCGGGCAGGCGTACGAGCGCAGCCTCGAGTACGAGAAGGCGATCGGCTACCTCGAGCGGTACATCGCCGCGGTCCCGCCGGATGCCAGGCGCGCGAACGACTGCGCGGCCGATCCGAAGGAGGACAAGGCGAACGTCGCGCGTCGCACCCAGGTGCTCCAGAACCTGACCGCCAAGGTCTATGTCGAGACCGATCCACCCGACGCGTACATCACGATCGCGAATGACTCGGGCACCAAGGCCAACGGCCGCTCGCGCAAGCAGATCGACGTGCTCGGCGGTCGCTACGAGATGACCGTCGAGCGTGATGGCTACGAGCCGAGCACGCAGGTGATCGAGGTCGGCATCGGCAAGCCGTACACGAAGTACGTCAAGCTCGAGCCGCTCAAGGGCACGTTGTCGGTGCAGGTCAGCCCGCCCGATGCGCGCGTGTTCCTCGGCAAGCTGTTCGTCGGGATCGGCAGCTACCAGGCCGCGCTTCCGAGCGGTACGTACACGATCAGCGCCGAGGCACCGAACCGAGTGCGTCACGAGGTCCAGATCGAGGTCCTGCCCGGCAAGACCCATCGCGAGCTCGTCGATCTCGCGCCGTTGCCGCAGACCGGGCGTCGCCAGCTGATCGTGGCAGCGGGTATCGCGGGTGGCTTCGCAGCGGGCGGCCTGCTCTACGCGTTCCAGGAGACCGCGATCGCGGGTGCCGGCAGCGTGGTCGGCGTGACGGCCGGCCTCGTCGGTGCGTATTTCCAGACCCCGGCGGATCTGCCGCTCGGAACCAGCAACCTGACGATCACGTCGTCGATCGCGGGTGCGATCGCCGGGTACGCCGGTGCGAGGGTGTTGACGTCGAAGGACGAGATCATCCAGCCGGTGTTCGGCGCGAGCATCCTCGTCGGTGGTGTGGTCGGCTACTACGTCGCAGACCGCGTTCGCATCACCCCCGGTGACGCGGCGCTGTTCAACAGCGCGGTGATGTGGGGCACCGGGGCGGGCCTGCTGTTCTCCGCGTCGTTCGACCCACCGCGCGCCGTCAGCTCGGGGCTCGTCCTCAGCGGCCTCGGCATGGGTGCGGTCGGCGGCATGGTGCTGACGCGCTACTACGAGATCAGTCGCACGCATGCCCTGCTGATCGACATCGGCGGCCTGATCGGCATGGCCGGCGGCATCGCGGTGTCCAACGTGGCCTCGACCGGCGATGCCAACGCCGAGATCTCCAACGAACGCCTCGCCAACTTCGCGCTCGGCGGCATGGCGGTCGGGCTGATCGGCGCCGGCATCCTGACGCGCAACCTCGACCTCCCGAAGGTCCCGGTGCGCCCAGCCGTCGGATCCGCAACGGATTCCGGTGGTAACGCGACGATGACCTACGGGCTGACGGGCACCTGGTGATCCGTCGATGTTTGCGTATAGTGCGTCGATGGCGCCGATGGAAGAGCGATCGAGCTCGTGCCCGCTCGACTGTCCCGATCTCTGCGGGCTGACCGTCACCATCGATCAAGGCCGCGTCGTCGAGATCAACGGAGATCGCCGTGGTCCGATCACCGATGGCTTTGTCTGCGGCAAGGTCCGCAAGTTTGCCGATCACATGTACGGCGACGACCGGATCAAGACGCCGCTGATCCGGGACGGCGCCAAGGGCAGCGGCCAGTTCCGCACCGCGACCTGGGACGAGGCGCTGGCGATTGTCGCGACCCGCCTCCAGCTGATCCGCTCGACCTCCGGCGCCGAGGCGATCCTGCCGTATCACTACGGCGGATCGAACGGCTGGCTGACCGAGGGCGCGCTCGCGACCCGGTTCTTCCGCCGGCTCGGCGCCTCGAACCTCGATCGCACGTTCTGCGCCGCGGCGACCACCGCCGCATGCCGGGGCCTCTATGGCGTGATGCAAGGCGTCGCGCTCGAGGACTACGAGCACGCCAGGCTGATCGTGCTGTGGGGCATCAACCCGACGGCGACCGGCATCCACCTGGTCCCGGTGATCGAGCGTGCGATCGCGGCGGGGGCCAAGCTGGTGGTCGTCGATCCGCGCAAGACGCCGCTCGCGCGCCGCGCGGATCTCCATCTCCCGATCCGTCCCGGCACCGATGTGCCCGTCGCGCTCGCTGTGATCCACGCGCTGTTCACCCGCGGTCATGCAAATCGCGCGTTCCTCGCCGAGCACGCCGCGGAGGTCGAGGAGCTCGAGCGACGCTCGGCACGGTGGTCTCTCGAGGATGCGGCGCGCGAGGCTGGGCTCGAGCTGGCCGAGCTCGACCGGTTCGTCGAGCTTTACGCGCAGGCGTCGCCCGCGGTGATCCGCGTCGGCAACGGCCTCGAGCGTAACCGCAACGGTGGCAGCGCTGTCGCTGCGGTCCTCGCGATCCCGGCGGTCGCCGGAAAGTTCGGCGTGCGCGGCGGTGGCTACACGATGGCCGGTGACGCGCGGTGGGGCGTCAGCGATCAGGCCGGCATTGCCGAGCCGCCGTCCGCGGCGCGCACGATCAACATGTCTCAGATCTCGACCGCGTTGCAGACGCTGACCGAGCCCAGGCTCGAGTGCCTGTTCGTCTACAACTGCAATCCTGCCGTGACCGCGCCGGATCAGCGCGCCCTGATCGAGGAGCTTCGCCGCGACGACCTGTTCGTGGTCGTCCACGATCAGGTGATGACCGACACCGCGCACCTCGCAGATGTCGTGCTGCCCGCGACCACGTTCCTCGAGCATCGCGATCTCCGCCGTGGCGACGGCGCGACCCGCATGTTCGACAGCCATGCCGTGGTTGCCCCGGTGGGTGAGGCGCGCAGCAACAACCAGCTGTTCGGCGCCTTGCTCGAGCGGTTCGATCTCGTCCGCCCCGGCGATGCGATGACCGACGAGGAGATCGTGGCGAGCGTGTTCGCAGCGTCGCCCGACGGCCCCGCGCTGCGCGCGCAGCTCGCGACGGCGACGATCGCCTCGCCGCCCGAAGGCGCGCGGCAGATCCCGTTCGTCGAGGTGTTCCCGGGTACGCCGGATCAGAAGATTCACCTCGTCCCCGAGCACCTCGATCGCGAGGCACCGGCCGGGCTCTACACGTACCAGCCCGATCCGCGCACCGACGAGTTTCCGCTGACGCTGATCTCGCCGTCGCTTGCCACCCAGATCAGCTCGATGTTCGGCCAGCTCCGCACGGCCCCCGCGGCGCTCGAGCTCTCGGCCCACGATGCCGCTGCGCGCGGGATCCGGACCGGTGACGCGATCAAGGTGTGGAACTCGTACGGCGAGGTCCACTGCCTGGCGAAGATCGCGACCGAGGTCCGCGACGGTGTCTGCGTGCTGCCCAAGGGACTGTGGCGCAAGCACACCGCGAACGGCTTCACGTCGAACGCGCTGATCCCGCCCGGGCTCGCCGACCTCGGTGGCCAGGCCGCGTTCAACGACGCGCGCGTGCAAGTCGCAAAGCGCTAGCGCTCAGATCGAACCGGTGACGACGAGCGCGAGCACGACGCCCGCCGCGACGTAACGCTCACAAGGTCTCGAGAAATGCGATCAACGCATCACGATCGCTCCGCGGAGCCGTGCGGAAGGCTTCCCTGCCGGTCTGTGCCTCGCCGCCGTGCCACAGGATGGCCTCGGCGAGCGTGCGTGCTCGACCGTCATGCAGGAACGTCGCAGCAGGCTGGATGATCTGGACGAGGCCAAGACCCCAGAGCGGCGGCGTCCGCCACTCGACGCCGGTCGCGGCGAAATCGCTGCGCGCGTCCGACAGAAGATCGCCGACGTCGTGGAGCAGAAGATCCGTGTACGGATGGATCGTCTGGTCGGCGAGCTGCGGGATCGAGTGCGCGCCGGTGGTGATCGTCGGGGTGTGACATCCCGAGCAGGTGAAGTCATCGAACAGCGTGCGCCCGAGCTGCGCCGATGCGCCGCGCGGGGCAGCGGCGGGAACCGCGAGCGTCGAGACGAAGAACGTCGTGTGCGCGAGCTGATCGTCCGTGAGGTCGCGCATCCCATCGGTGTCGAGATGCAGCAGGTTGGACAGCCCGATGTCGTTGACGAACGCGCCGGCGGTCTGCTGCAGGACATCGACTTCGGTGGCCTTGTGCCCGAACCGTCCGATCCGCGGCGACGCGGTGACGGCGTCCCACACCACATTCACCCGGCCCGAGATGCCGTCACCGTCGGCGTCCTCGGGATCTGCGAGCGCCTCGAGGGTCTCGTCCGCGATCGCCTCGAGCAAACCGAGGCCGATCATCGCAGGCGCCTGCCGATACGACACACCGATCCCAGCGGGCATCGCCGTGCCGTTGGGCTGCATGATCTCGACAAACGGCGACCGCATCGGCTGCGCCTCGCCATCCCCGTAGTACACGGCGGTCTCGCGCCACGTGACCTCGATGAACACCTCGGGGAGTCCGTTGGTCGCGTGATCCTGGAGCTGCTGACCGAGCCCGGGCACCGACACGTTGCCGCCCGGAACGTCGGGGGTCCCGGCCGCGAGGCTCACGCGCACGAGCGCCTGCGATCCGAACGGACCACGATCGATCTCGGAGAGCCCGCGCCCGTTGCCGGCGTGACACGCGAGGCACGCGTTGTGGTTGAACAGCCGACCGAGCTGCGGCGCCGCCCACAGGAAGTTGAACGGACCGCGCCCGAACTGATGAAGCCGCTGCTGCTCCTCGTCGAGGTTCGCGGCGGGGTGGTTGAACGCTTCGCGCGTGCGGTCATCAACCGTGGTGGCTCCGCCCTGGCGATCCTCGCCTTCGAGGTTGTCACCACAGCCAGCCACCACTGCGAACAAGCTCGCGACGAGCCCCCGTCTCACAGGTCGAAGATAACAGGACTCGGCGAGCGGTAGCTACGCCAGTTTCTCGCCGGCGATCAGCTGCTCGTAGGTTTCCCGCGGCTTGAGGATCGTGTACTTGTCGCCGCGTACGAGGATCTCGGGCACGCGAGGCCGCGTGTTGTAGTTCGACGCCATCGTCGAGCCGTAGGCACCCGCCGCACCGATCCACAGCAGCTCGCCCTGCGCCATCTCGGGCAGGTTGCGGTCGCGCGCGAAGAAGTCGCCGGTCTCGCAGATCGGACCGACCACGTCGGTCGTGATCTCCGGACGGTTCGGCTTGCTCACCGGCTTCATCGGATGGAACGAGCCGTACAGCGCGGGGCGCATCAGGTCGTTCATCGCCGCATCGACGAGCGTGAAGTGCTTCACCTCGTTGCGCTTGCGGAACATCACGCGCGTGACGAGTGCGCCGGCTGCACCGACGAGCACGCGGCCCGGCTCGGTGTACAGCTCGAGGCCCATCGAGAGCAGCGGCGCGAGGGCATCGCGAACCGCCGCGCCGTACTCGGCCGGCGACGGCACCACATCGCCCTTGCCGTAGTCGATCCCGAGCCCGCCACCGATGTCGATGTGGCTGAGCTTGATGCCGTCCTTCGCGAGATCCTGGATCAGCTCGACGAGCCGCGCGATCGCATCCGCAAACGGCGACGTCTTCGTCAGCTGCGAGCCGATGTGGAAGTCGACGCCGGCGAGCTCGATGCCACGCAGCTTGGCGCCAGTGCGTGCGAGGTCGCGAGCCTCTTCCATCGAGACGCCGAACTTGTTGGTCTTGAGCCCGGTCGAGATGTACGGGTGGGTGCCCGCGTCGACGTCGGGGTTGACGCGCAGCGAGACCTTCGCGCGCTTGCCGACCGAGAGCGCGACGCGATCGAGCTCGAGCAGCTCCTCACCGGACTCGACATTGAAGCAACCGATGCCGGCTGCGAGCGCGAGCTTCATCTCGGACTCGGACTTGCCGACGCCGGAGAACACGACCTTCGCCGCATCGCCGCCGGCCTTCTGCCAGCGGAACAGCTCGCCGTACGACACGATGTCGGCGCCCGCGCCGAGATCGATCAGGACCTTGAGGATCCCGAGCGTCGAGTTCGCCTTGACGGCGTAACAGACGCGGTGCGGAATCCCTTCGAGCGCGGCGTCGAAGGCCGTGTACGCGCGTTCGAGCTCGGCCCGGCTGTAGACGTAGAACGGCGTGCCGACCTCCTCGGCGATCTTCGCCAGAGAAACGCCTTCACAGTGGAGCTCGTCACCCTTGTACTCGAACGGAGCTGGCATCAGGCCGTGGGTTGTACCGCAACCTCGGCCTCAAGCTCGGCAGCAATCCGATCGATCTCGGCGAGCACGCGCGACCTGGCCGGACCGCCTGGAAGATCACGACGATCCACCGCACGTTGCGGGTCGAGCCAATCGCTGACATCCGCCTCGAACGAGGGATGAGCGGCCTTGAGCTCGTCGAGGGACAGCGCCGCGAGCTCGACCCCGCGCTCGGTGGCGACCCGGACGAGGTGCCCGGCGACATCGTGTGCTTCGCGGAAGGCGACGCCGCGGGTCACCAGATAGTCCGCGAGCTCCGTCGCGACGAGATGCCCAGCTCCGATCGCAGCGCGCAACTTGTCGACGTCGAACACGAGGCTGTTGACCATCCCGGCGGCGACCGCGAGCGTCGACAGTGCGGTCTCGACCGCGTCGTACAGCGGCTCCTGGGTCTCCTGGAGGTCCTTGTTGTAGGCGAGCGGCAGTCCCTTGATCACGGTCATCAGCGTGACCCACGCACCGACGCTGCGGCCCGACTTCGCGCGCAGCAGCTCCGCGAGATCCGGGTTCATCTTCTGTGGCATCAGGCTCGAGCCCGAGCAGTACGCCTCGCCGATTCGCACGAACCCGATCTCCTGACTCGTCCACAGGACGAGCTCCTCGCCGAGCCGCGACAGGTGAACCTGGAGGAGCGCGCACGCGGCGACCAGCTCGACGGCGAAGTCGCGATCGCCGACGGCATCGAGCGAGTTGCGGGTGATCGAGGAGAACCCGAGCGAGCGCGCGACATGCTCGCGATCGATCGGCAGCGTCGTTCCTGCAAGGGCACCCGAGCCGAGCGGCGAGACATCGGCCCGGCGCGCCGCATCCGTCACTCGCCCGCGGTCGCGCTCGAGCATCGCGTCGTACGCCAGCATGTGGTGGGCGAGCCGCACCGGCTGCGCGCGCTGGAAATGGGTATAGCCCGGCATCAGCGTGTCGAGGTGGCCGCGCGCCTGCGCGAGGAACGCGCGCCGGAGGTCATCGATCGACGCGACGATCTGCGCGGCGGCGGCGCGCGCGTAGAGCCGGAGGTCCGTGGCGACCTGATCGTTGCGGCTGCGGCCGGTATGGAGCCGCCGTCCCGCATCGCCGATATCGTCGATCAGCCGGGCCTCGACGTTCATGTGGACGTCCTCGAGGGCGGCGTCCCACGGCAGCTCACCGGCCGCCAGCTTGGCCTCGACGCGGCGCAGGCCGTCGACGATCGCCTTGGCATCCGCGGCGGTGATCAGCCCGCGCGCCGCGAGCATCTGCGCATGCGCGATCGAGCCGGCCACGTCATGAGGAAGCAGCCGCTGATCAAAATCGATCGAAGCATTCATCTGCGCCGCGATCGGATCGAGGGCTCCCTCGAACCTGCGTCCACGCGCGCCTTTCGGTCCCGACATGGCGCGCAGTATAAGCGCGCTTGCGGCTCAGCCGATCTCTTCGGCGTACGTCATCACCAGGTACATCACCGACTCGGTGCGACCCGGATTGCGATACGCGTGCGGCGTATCGGCTTCGAACAGGATCGAATCACCGGCCTCGAGCCGATGCGTGTCGCCGGCAACGTCGATCTCGATCGCACCCGCGGTGCAGACGAGATTCTCGCTGGTCCCGGGCGGGTGCGCGTCGGCATCCTCGACGGCGCCGGCAGCCAGCCGCAGCTCGTAGAACTCGACGCGGCGAGGCTCGTCGAACGGGAACAGGGCGCGCGAGCTGAAGCTGCGATCCTTGCTGGTGAGGATCTTCGATTCCGAGGAGCGCAGCACGAGCGCGCCGGACTGCGTGCGAGCGCTGATCAGCGCCGAGAACGTGACCTCGAGGGCACGCGCGATCTTCCACAGGACGTTGATCGTCGGTGCCGACTGCCCGAGCTCGATCTGCCCGAGCATCGCGCGCGAGACCCCCGAGATCTGGGCCAGGCGCTCGAGCGAGAGACCGCGGCGCGTGCGGAGTCGGCGAAGATTCGAGCCCACGACGGGGGCGAGATCGGTCTGCTGCTCGGCGCCGGCGGGCGGCGCATTCGACGCCTCGGCGGGCGGAGGCGGAGTGGTGTCCTCGCGTACGCGCTCGACGCGATCGCTCTGGTGCTTCGAAACCGGTTTCTTCTTCACGACGTCCAAACCGGTGCCCAGTATACCCACGGCGCGCGGGATCCGTCAGCTCCCGTGGGCGGAACCGCCGGGACTGCCATACGCCGACTCGCCATGGAGCGCGCCATCGAGGCCGTCGTGCTCGACCTCCTGGTCGACGCGCAACCCGATCACGGCATCGATCCCCTTGAGCAGGACGAACGTGACCACCGCCGACCAGGCGCCGGCCGCACCGATCGCGATTGCCTGCTTGCCGACCAGCTCGAACCCGCCGGAATTTCCCCCAAAGGCTGCGCGTGCGAACAGTCCCGTCAGGAGAGCGCCGGTCGCGCCGCCGACCCCGTGGACGCCGAATGCATCGAGCGCGTCGTCGTAGCCGAGCCGCGACTTCATCAGCACCGCGCCGTAGCAGATGCCACCGGCCGTACCTCCGATCGCCAGCGCCGCCATCGGCGAGACGAATCCGGCAGCCGGCGTGATCGCGACCAGCCCGGCCACCAGGCCGGAGGCCAGACCGAGCATCGTCGCCTTCTTGATCCGCGCGCCTTCGACCAGGCACCAGACCAGCGCGCCCGCGGCGGCGGCGAGGTGCGTGTTGGCGAGCGCCAGGGCGGCGCGACCATCTGCGAGCGAGGCCGATCCGGCGTTGAAGCCGAACCATCCGAACCACAGGATGCCCGCGCCGACGACGGTCATCGTCAGGTCGTGAGGAGGGTGGCGGGTCGCGGGATAGCCCTTGCGCTTGCCGAGCACGAGGGCGACCACGAGCGCGGAGATTCCCGACGACAGGTGCACGACGGTGCCCCCGGCAAAGTCGATCGCTCCGAGCTTCAGCAGCCAGCCGCCGGTCGCCCACGACCAGTGCGCGATCGGGTCATAGACGACCGTCGCCCACAGCACCGTGAACACTGCGTAGGCCGAGAACTTCATCCGCTCCGCATAGGCGCCCGAGATCAGCGCGGGGGCGATCACGGCAAACATGCACTGGTAGATCATGAACGCGAGGTGCGGAACCGTGCTCGACGCGGCGGTGTTCGCCGCTCCGGCGGCCTCCATGCCCACGCCCTGGAGCCCGACGAAGTCGAGCCCTCCGATCATGCCGTTCCAGCTCGTGCCGAAGCACAGGCTGTAGCCGATCAGCGCGAACTGCACCGTGACCAGCGCCAGCGAGAAGAAGCTGTGCATGAACGTCGAGAGCACGTTCTTGCCTTGCACCATGCCGCCGTAGAACAGCGCGAGGGCAGGGGTCATCAGCATGACCATGGCTGCCGCGATCAGCAGCCATGCGGTATCGCCTGAGCTCATGCGCCGATGGTGATCGGGAGCATGTTTCCGGCGCGTAACGGACGGGCAAAAACTACGGACGCGCGGCTACTTGGTGCCGAACAGCCGGTCGCCAGCGTCGCCCAGCCCCGGGACGATGTAGCTCTTCTCGTTGAGCCGCTCGTCGACCGCCGCCGTGTACACCGCGATGTCGGGGTGGGCGGCGTGGAAGGTCGCGAGACCCTCGGGGCAGGTCAGCAGACACACGAACTTGATCGAACGCGGTCCGCTCGCCTTGATCCGATCGATCGCCGCGACCGCCGAGTTGCCGGTCGCGAGCATCGGATCGACGACGATCACATCGCGCTCGCCCATGCTCTCGGGGACCTTGTAGTAGTACTCGACCGGCGCGAGCGTCTTCGGGTCGCGGTACAGGCCGATGTGCCCGACGCGCGCCGACGGCAGGATGTCGAGCATGCCCTGGAGGATCCCGGTGCCGGCGCGGAGGATCGACACCAGCACGATCTTCTTTCCGTCGAGGACGGGCGCCTTCATCGGCGCGATCGGCGTGTGGATGTCGATCAGCGTGGTCGCCATGTCCCGGCAGACCTCGTACGCGAGCAGCATGCTGATCTCGCGCAACAGGTTGCGGAAGGTGCTGGTGCTGGTCTCGCGCGAGCGCATCAGCGACAGCTTGTGCTGGACCAGCGGGTGGTCGATGACGTGGACGGTGCCTGCCATGGGGCGGGACCCTACCCCAGCCCATGGGACCGATCGAAGCTAGCGCTGAGCGATCTGACCGATCTGCGTCGGCGAGCTCGCGGCGTGCACCGCGGTGGCGACCGAGCTGACCGAGACGACGGCGGCGAGCGCCACGAGCGCGGCGAACACGACGTCACGGACAAAGCTCTTCTGCTGGCGGGTGGCGATGGTCTCGAGGCGGGTGGCGGGGACGGTCATCGTGGTGGTGGTCATGGCGGGCTCTCTTTCTGCGCGGCAACACCGCGCGACCAGACCCTTGTGCGACTGGCGAGCCAGATCGATCCCCAGTCAGTTCAGCTGGTTAGGGCGCAGAACCTCGGGCCGCGACCTGTCGCATCGATCGTCGCACCACTGACGCTGTCGCACCCTGCCGCGCGGGGATCAGGGGTTGTAGGGCTTCTCGCTCGCCGACCAGTCGTCGGTGATCATCAGCGGGCGCTTCGCCGTGTGAGTGAACCGAAATCGTGAGCGCGAGCCGTGACCCGTTGCCTCGGGATCGGGCTCACGGGTGCCCACGCCGAGCACCGTGATCATGTCCTCGATCTCGATCACGGACTCGCGATAGCGCAGATCGGTCCCGTACATCCCGCCGAGCACGGTGCGGCCGTGGCGCGCGAACAGCTCCTGGTGCGCGGGCGTGACGATCTGGCCCGCACTGCCAAAGCCGCTACGTGCATCGAAGTCGACGAGCAGGTCCGCGCCCGCAGGATCGATCACCGCCCGGCCCGTCCCATCGACGAGGAGGAACGGCATCGCCTTCACCTCGTGCGCGACGATCGTCATCTTGGCGGGCTTGGGCTGCAGACCTTTGCCCTCCACCACGACCTCGTAATAGACGCAGCGCCGACCGGTCATCGGCGAGATCAGCGGCTCGCCGATCGGATGCGCGCGTCCCACGATCCGACCGTACGTACCCTCGGGTAGCTGGCTCAGCCGCCACAGTCGCTGACGATTGATCCGGCGCCGGAACCGCCGGGTCCGGGCCATCATCCACGCGGTGAACGCGACGATCGTTCCGGCGGTGGAGAACACCAGCTGGCCGATGATGTCCGCAGGGATCAGCAGATCCGCACGCTACGCCGAGGGTGCGCCAATCGCCAGTGGATGCCAGGGCGGGATAGCCGTTGATGGTCGACCCAGGCACCCTCGCGGGATAGCGTCCCCGCATGCGATCCGAGGGGCGATCGAGGCTGCTGGTGTGGGCTTGCGTGGGCCTACTTGCTGGGTGCGGTAACAGCGGGTCCTCGCAGGATCCTGGCCGCGTCACGCTGCACCGGCTCAACAACGTCGAATACGACAACACGATGCGGGATCTGCTCGGGACCAAGCTGCGTCTCGCCACCGACTTCCCGGCCGATGACCGTGGCTACGGCTTCGACAACGTCGCGGACGTGCTCCGGATGTCGTCGCTCGCGCTCGAGCTGTACGAGACCGCTGCCGCGACGCTGATCGCCGACACGCTGGCGGTGACGACGACCTCCGCGACGCAGACGTTCGAGCTGATGACGTCGACGTCCAACGGGACCGCCGTCGGGACGGGCTGGCTGTTCTTTTCGAACGGGAGCGCCACGCTGACCGCGAACGCACCGGTCGCGGGGACGTACCGGATCGCAATCCGTGCGTACCAGCACCAGGCCGGTACCGAGCCGGCGCGCCTGACGATCGAGGTTCCCAACCAGCCCGCGGTGACGATCGATGTCACCGCGCTGCAGGCCGCTCCCGCGGAGTACGAGACCACGTGGACGCTGCCAGCGGGCAATGTCCTCGTCACGGTCAGCTTCATCAACAACGATTGTTGTTATCCGGCCGGTGAAGACCGCAACGTGTGGGTCGATCACCTGACGGTGGAGGGGCCACTCAACGGCCCGGTGGTCGATGTCGATCGCCGCAGTGCGATCCTGATCTGTGATCAGCTCGAGGATCGCGCGTGTCAGACGTCGATCCTCACCAGGTTCGCCGCGCGCGCATGGCGGCGGCCGCCGACGGTGACTGAGATCGAGCGCCTGCTCGATCTGGTTTCGCTCGCGGCGACCGAGGGGGACACGCCCGAGGGCGGGCTGCGCCTCGCACTGCAGCGCGTGCTGGTCTCGCCGCACTTCCTGTTCCGCGTCGAGATCGATCCGGATCCGACGTCGACCACGCCGCACCCGTTGACCGACTGGGAGCTCGCGACGCGTCTGTCGTACTTCCTGTGGAGCTCGATGCCCGACGAGGCGCTGTTCGCGGCCGCCGACGCTGGCACGCTGACGAGCGATCCCAACGAGATCGAGCGCCAGACCCGCCGGATGCTCGAGGATCCGAAGGCGATCGCGCTGACGGACAACTTCGCCGGCCAGTGGCTGTTCACGCGCGCGCTCGGCGATCAGGACCCGGACTACGACCTGTTCCCGATGTACGACGACGAGCTCGAGTCCGCGATGCGCGCCGAGACCCGACGGTACTTCCAGGCGTTCCTGATGGACGACATCCCGATGAATCAGTTCCTCGTCGCGGACTTCACGTACGTCAACGATCGGCTCGCAGCCCACTACGGCCTTCCGCCGGTGGGCTCGGAGGAGGAGCTCGTGCGGGTCTCGCTCGAGGGCACCGAACGCCGAGGCTTCCTGACCCAGGGTAGCTTCCTCCGCGTCACGTCACGGCCCAAGCGCACCTCGCCGGTGCTGCGCGGCAAGTGGGTACTCGACAACTTGCTATGCACACCGCCACGTCCACCACCGCCGGGCGTCGAGGGCCTGCCGGATGCCGAGACCACGCCGGGCTCGGTGCGCGATCGGCTCGAGGCCCACCGTAACAATCCGATCTGCGCGAGCTGCCATCGCGTGATGGATCCACTCGGCTTCGCACTCGATAACTTCGATGCGATCGGTTCGTACAGGTCCTCCGATTCCGGGTTCCCCATCGATGCATCCGGAGAGCTCGCCGACGGCGTGGCGTTCGACGGGGCAATCGAGATGACCAAGCTGCTCGCCGAGGATCCCGGCGTCTACCGCTGCATGGTCGAGAAGCTCTACACGTACACCGGTCGCTCGCCGTTCCGGATCGAGGCCACCGAGCACGTCGATTCGCTGACCGAGCGGTTCATCGCGGGCGGCTACATCCTCCGCGATCTGATCGTCGACATGACCACCGACCCGTCCTTCGTTTCCCGTCGAGGTGAGCCATGAGCTGGAGCCGGCGAAAGTTTCTCGGTGGTGCGGCTGCGATGATCGGCCTGCCGATGCTCGCATCGCTGCAGCCACGCACGGCGCGCGGTGCCGACCCGGTCCTTCCGAAGCGGTTCATCGCGATGTACCTGCCGTGCGGCATCGTGATGAACAACTGGACGCCGTCCACCGAGGGAGCTGGCTGGGCCCCGACGCCGATCCTCGCGCCGCTCGATCCGTATCGAAGCAAGCTGCAGATCCTGAGCGGGCTCAACAACCTCCCCGGGCGCTCCGACGGCGGCGGCGATCACGCGTCGGGCACCGGCGCGTTCTTGACCTGCACACACGTGCGCAAGACCGCGGGCTCGGACATCAGCAATGACGTCTCCGTCGATCAGCTGCTCGCTCCGGTGCTCAGCGGCGGGTTGCCGTTTCCGTCGCTTGAGCTCGGCACCGATGGTGGGTCAAGCGTCGGTGATTGCGACACCGGATACAGCTGCTCGTACGCGCGGAGCATCGCGTGGTCGAGTGCGACGACGCCGCTGCCCAAGCAGACCAACCCGGCTGCCGTGTTCGACCGCATGTTCGCGGGCTACGACCCCGACGCGTCCGCGGCCGAGATCGCGCGCCGCAAGCTGTACCGGACCAGCGTGCTCGACGGTGCGCTCGAGGAAGCAAGCTCGCTGCGATCCAGGCTGGGACGCACGGATCAGGCGAAGCTCGACGAGTACATGGCATCGGTGCGCGATCTCGAGCTTCGGATCGACCAGCCGGTGAAGGTGTGTCGCCCAGGAACCCCGCCGTCCTCGAGCCTCGGGTTCGCGGCGCGCTCGAGCGCGATCATCGATCTGATGGCGATCGCGATCGAGTGCGACCTGACCCGCGTGATCACGTACATGCTCGGTAACGCAGGCTCCAGCAACGCGCACCCGCAGGTCGGCGTGACCGAGTCGCATCACGAGCTCTCGCACCACATGGGCAACCCCGACAACCTCGCGAAGCTCACGCAGATCAACAAGTGGGAGATGGACCAGCTGGCGTATCTGCTTTCCAAGCTCGAGCAGATCGACGACGGCAACGGGGTGACCGCACTCGACAACTCGATCGTGTTCTGTTCGAGCGAGATCGAGGACGGCGATGCTCACCGGCACTCGAACCTGCCGGTCGTCGTCGCGGGCGGCGCGGGAGGAACGATCTCCACCGGCGTCCATCGGCGTTACAACGCTCAGCCCCTCGCTGATCTGTTCATCGCGCTGATGGGCGGGCTTGGCCTCGACGTCGGCACGTTCGGTGACGACGGCACGCGGCCGCTCGCGGGTATCCGCGTCAGCTGAACGCAGCGTTCACTGCGTGTAGTCGCGCCAGACGCCGGAGTACGGCGCCTGCGCATGGCACCGGGCCCAGCACAGGTCGAGGTGCGTCTCGGGACCGAACGGAACCGAGCTTTGCGTGAACAGCCAACCACCTTCATCCTCGGTGGCTGGCCCCGCCCGCAGCTTGCGCATGATGTCCACGCTGCGCAGGGCACCGGGTTGATCCCCGGCCTTGTCGTAGATCTCCTTGACCAGAAGGGCGTCCTTGTTGCTCGTGCCGAGACGCGCGACCGGATCGACGTACACGATGCGGTAGGTGTCATCGTGGCCCGGCACGTCACCCGTCAGGACGACGCGATGCCACGAGGTGTACTCGGGATCGAGCGCGGGCGGCGTCACGTCCTCGGGCAGCAGGCATCCCGCCGCGCTGACCGCGAGCGCGAGTGCGAGCGACCGTTCGCAGGTCATGGCGCCACCACCGCACCGGCACCGACGTCGATGAAGTCATCGAAGCCCTCGGGCCCGTCGATGTCGGCACCGTCATCGAGGCGGCCGACGAGATCGTAGGTTCCGGTCGGGAGCCCGGTGAGATCGATCGTGATCGTGCCGCGGCCGGAGACCAGCTCGCCGACCACCCCCGTGGCCACGACGCCGTTCGGTCCGAGGGTCGGGCCGCGCAGGGTACCGACGACCAGATCGCGGTCGGCATCGCGCAGCTCGTACGCGAGCGTGACCGTGGTGTCGGTGCGCGCGACCTCGTCGATCGTCAGTACCGGGGTAGCGTTGTCGGGGCGCCCCGGCCCGCGCGGAGCCTTCATCGAGCCATCGACGAGCCCAGCCCAGTTGCGGAGCACGGTGTACTCGTAGTCGCCGAGCGTGCGTCCGGGCGGCATCCAGTACCTGCCAGTCGGCTCGAATCCCTTTCGGCTCGTCAGCCTGGCGATCAGCACGGCGCTCGATGCCGCCCCCTCGATCTTCGAGCCGACGACCTCGATGCTCTCGTACGAATCGAGGCGAACGGCGCTGGCGAAGCTGATCGCGGGGTAGCCGTGGCAGCGCACGCAGTTCGCGGCGAGCACCGGCATCACGTCGACCTGCCAGCTCGGCTGCAGCGGGGGGGCGTCGAGGGCGCAGCCGGTCAGCGCAGCCGCAGCGAGCACGATCGAGCGCATGGGATGGACCCCCTCCGTCACAGGTAATAGTGGAGCTGCAGGAACGCGAGCAGGTTGGGGTGAGTCGTATCGCCGCCCGTCGCCTCGACGCGGGTCAGCAGGTGCACCTCGAGATGCGCCCATGGAAACGCCTGGAGATCGAGCTCGAGTGCATTGCGGGTCGAGCCCTGGAGCAGCAGGTCGGGCGCCCAGCGCTGGACGGCCGCACCGAGCATGTAGCCCGGCAAGATCAGCTTGGTCAGCGAGAGGTGGCCGACCATCTGCAAGCGTGCCGTGTCGACATCTGTGAAGCTCTGCCGCTGCAGATCGATCTCCGCCATCGCGAGGAGCCCGGGACCGGACCACCACCGCTTGCCGACCGCACCGATGGTGTAGCGACGATCGTCGTCGCTGAAAGCGACGCGCGCCTGACCGGCGATCGTCGTCGTGCCGCTCGCGATCAGGCGCTCGTAATACGCGGTGGCACCACTCGCCGGCGCACCCGCCGTGACCGTCGGGATCGGAGTGCGGATGAATCCGGCGAGATGGCCTTCCCATGAGTCCCCGGAGGTTCCGATCTCGAACGCATACGGCTCCTCGAGCGTGTACTGGTCGAGATAACGGCGCGGGTACGCGGTGTGATCTTGCGAGCGCAACCCGAACACGGGGAAGAACCGCCCGACGCGCACGTGGAACCCATCATCACCGCGCTGGTACATCAGGTAGTGCTGGCGCGAGACCAGGTAGTCGAGGACGTCAGCACCCTCCGGCCGCGAGCGGGCGGAACCGTTGAGGCCGACGGTCAGGTTGAGCGAGACCGGGCCGGCCACGATCCGCGAGTAGAGGTCGGCCTGCATCGGGAAGGCGAGCACCTCGGGATCCTCGCTGTCGAGCTTCTTGACCGCAGTCGCTCCGCGAAAATCGCCGCCGAGCGCGAGCCAGTCGGGTGGGGTCCATGC
>JAQBQE010000018.1 GCA_028287135.1 Myxococcales bacterium | reverse complement strand
TGCCTGAGTCGGACCTGTCGGCGGGCAAGCAGCTCTTGGTCCGCGTGGTCGGAATGCTGAGCAAGCTCTGCCGATGATCGTGGACGTGAACGAGCACGTGGCACGTGCACGAACGACCTTAACCGAGCGGCATCGACGCTAGGCGGTCTCGACCGGCTGCTTCGCTTTCTCCCAGCCCGCGATCCCCTCAGGCATCACGTAGACGTTCTCGTACCCGAGCTCATAGGCGCGCCCGGCGCCCGCATGACAGCTGTGTCAACCAGGGCCCGAGCAGTAGAAGACGAGCGTCGCCTTCTTGTCGGCGGGAAGCTCGCCGGCCTCGTAGAGGTGAGGATTGACGTTCTTCGCGCCCGGCACGTGGCTCCGCTTCCAGCGGCCCGCACCGTTGTTGTCGTAGACGTGGAATCCGGGCTGCCCGACCCGCGCGGCAACCTCGGCGACCGTCAGCTCGGGGATTCCGTCCATGACCGAAATCTAGCGCGATCGCCGCGCGCCGCTAGCTAGCTGACCGGCTTGCGGGCCGGCTGCGTACGGTTCGTCGACTTCTTCTTCTTCGTCGCCTTCTTGTTGCTGCCGCTGCCGGACCAGTCGGTCCACCGGTAGCTCTTCTCCCCCGGGGCGCGGAAGTCGACGTGGATGAACCCGCTCGTCGGGTACAGGCCGATGCCCATGTTTCCGGCATCGAGGGACTCGGCGTAGGCATACATGTCCCGGATCGAAGCGTCCTTGATCCGGATATCCATCGCCGAGGCGTGGAAGTGCCGGCTCGAGTTGCGCTCCGCGTACCGGAACCCCGAGACGAGATCGACGCGCTTGCCACCGAAGTGATCGTAGATCCGCGAGAGCTGCTCGTAGAGCTCGGGGCGCACGGCGCGGACCTCCCCGGTCTGGCGGCAGCGGAACAGGTCATCGAGCCGGGCGAGGGCGGCCTCGTCGAACGACCCATCGGCCTTGTAGATGTTGACCTTCGCCTCGTCGGCGAGGTTCTCGGCGCGCAGCCAGATGTCACCCGAGGGCCGCGGGAGCTCCTCGGTACGCAGGCTCGAGCGCTGGGCGCCATGACCCTGGAACACCGCGACTCGCTTGCACTTCTTCTTGCCCTTGACCTTCGAGCACTGCTTCGTCGTCCCCTTGTTGGAGGACGACTTGCGACTACTCGACTTCGCCGAGCTCGCCGAGCGGGCGGCTGCAGACTTTGCCTTCGGAGCCGCGTCCGCCGGCTGGCTGCCCATGGCAACCAGCAGGCACGCGGCGATGATCAAGGCCATCCGTCGCATGGACCCACACGCTATGCGGAGCGCGGGATCGATCACAACAAAACCGGTCGCAGAATCATTCTCTAGCGAAAGAAATGTAGGCGCCCTTGCACTACATCTGCCCACAGATCGGTGCGTCGGCAGCCCTCACTCCGGAGGCGGTACGGGCAGCGGGGCGACGTTCACACCCGGCAATCCGACGTGAACGAGCTCGATGTTGATCTTCGCCGCCACGTCGAAGATGCGGTTGTCGCGATAGAACTCGCCGAAGCAGATCCGGGTGATCCCGGCGTTCGCCAGCTGCTTGAAGCAGCTCCAGCACGGGCTCGCGGTGACATAACAGGTGCCGCCATCGATGTTCACGCCGTTCTTCGCGGCCTGGATGATCGCGTTGGCCTCGGCGTGGATGGTCGCGACGCAGTGGCCCTCTTCCATCATGTGCCCGACGTCCGAGCAGTGCGGCATCCCGCGGATCGAGCCGTTGTACCCGGTCGACAGGATCGTTCGATCACGGACCAGCACCGAGCCGACGTATTTCCTCGGACAGGTCGATCGCGTCGCGACCACCTGCGCGATGCTCATGAAGTACGCATCCCACGACGCGCGCGGCCGGATTTCCTCGGGCATGCGCGCATCGTACGATCGACACGACGCAGAAGGGCGCCAGCCCTGACGAGGGATCTACCAGAGTGCTATGGTCCGCGACCATGTCGTCGTCGGGCCAGTCCAAGTACAAGGACAGCGTCAATCTTCCGGATACGCCGTTCCCGATGCGCGGGGACCTCGCGACCCGCGAACCGGAGATCCTCGCGCAATGGGAGCAATCGAAGCTCTACGAGCGGATCCAGGACGCGCGTGCCGGTGCGCCGCTGTTCGTCCTCCACGATGGTCCGCCGTACTCGAACGGCCACATCCATTACGGGCACATCCTCAACAAGATCCTGAAGGACATCGTCGTCAAGTCGCGGACGATGGCGGGGTTCCGCACGCCGTACGTCCCGGGCTGGGATACGCACGGCCTGCCGATCGAGCTCGCCGTCGAGCGCGAGCTGAAGGACAAGCGCTCGGCGATGTCGGCGGCGGAGTTCCGCGCCGCGTGTCGTGCGTACGCGATGAAGTACGTCGACATCCAGCGCACCGAGTTCAAGCGGCTCGGCGTGTTCGGTGACTGGGAGCACCCGTACTTGACGCTCGATGCGACGTACGAGGCGGCGATCGCGCGCGCGCTCGCGACGTTCACGCGCAAGGGCTTCCTCTATCGCGGCAAGAAGCCAGTGTCGTGGTGCCCGCGCGATCGGACGGCGCTCGCCGAGGCCGAGATCGAATACAAGGACAAGACCTCTCCATCGGTCTACGTGCGGTTCCCGCTGATCGACCGCGGGATGCTGCCGCCGGAGCTCGAGGGCAAGCGCCTCGCCTACGTGATCTGGACGACGACCCCGTGGACGCTTCCGGCGAACCTCGCGATCGTCGCGCATCCATCGTTCACGTACCTCGCGGTCCCGAGCCCGAAGGATCCCGGCGAGTACCTGATCGTCGCGAAGGATCTCGCCGAGACCTTCATCAAGGCGATCGGCGGCACCGACCTGACCGGCGCGATCGAGATCACGCCGTCGCAGATGGCGAGCCTCGACGGTGGCCGCTACCAGCATCCGTTCATCACCAAGCCGTCGATCGATGCGCCCGCCGACGCCAACATCTGGCGGCTGTGGTTCGCCGACTACGTGACCGCGGAAGCCGGTACCGGCCTCGTGCACACGGCACCGGGTCACGGCGCGGACGACTACAAGACCGGCATGGCGCACGCGCTGCCCGCGTACGCGCCGCTCGACGATCGCGCGCGCTATCTCGGCGGCGTCGGCCTCGAGGGTGGACCCGAGTACATCGACCTCAAGGGCAAGAGCACCGACGAGGCGAACCCGATCATCGTCGAGCACCTGCATTCGACCGGCTATCTGCAGAACCCGCCGACCGACAAGATCCACCACAGCTACCAGCACTGCTGGCGTTGCAAGGGTCCGATCGTGTTCCGCGCGACACCGCAGTGGTTCCTCGCGATGGATCACGAGGGCTTCCGGCAGAAGGCGCTCGCCGAGATCGACAAGACGACGTGGGTTCCCGCGTGGGGCCGCGATCGGATCTACGCGATGATCGAGAACCGGCCGGACTGGGTGCTCTCGCGCCAGCGGCTATGGGGCACGCCGATCCCGGCGTTCTACTGCTCGACGTGCGGCACCGAGCACGCCAACGCGGACACGATGGACCACATCGCGAACATCTTCGAGAAGGAAGGCGCGGATGCATGGTGGACGCGCTCGGTCGCCGAGCTCGTGCCGGAAGGCACGAAGTGCGCGAGCTGTGGTGCGGGGCCCGACAAGCTCGAGCGCGAGAAGGACATCGTCGATGTCTGGTTCGAGTCCGGCGTGTCGTGGCTCGCGATGGAGAACCGTCCGGGCGCCGAGGCCGCGGACTTCAAGGATATCGATCTCTACCTCGAGGGTAGCGACCAGCATCGTGGCTGGTTCCACTCGTCCCTGCTCGCCGCGGTCGGCGTCAAGGGACGGGCGCCGTACCACCAGGTGATCACGCACGGGTTCGTGCTCGACGGCGCGACCGGGACTCCGTACTCGAAGTCGGAGATCGCCAAGGCGAAGGCCGAAGGCAAGAAGCTCGACTATGTCGAGCCCGATGCGGTGATCAAGAAGAGCGGCGCGGAGATGTTCCGGCTGTGGGTCGCATCGACCGAGTTCCGCAGCGACATTCCGTACTCGCAGACCGCGCTTTATGGCCAGGACGGCAAGGGTGGTCTCGCCGAGTGGTATCGCAAGCTGCGCAACACGGCGCGGTTCCTCCTCGGCAACCTCAAGGACTTCGATCCGAACGAGCACGCGCGCGACAAGGTCACGCTCGGGGTCGATCGCTACCTGCTGGCGCGGCTCGACGAGCTCGTCGGCCGTGCGCGCAAGGCGTACGACGCGTACGAGCTGCACGTCGTGCATCGCCTGCTCGTCGAGTTCGTGACGGTCGACATCTCCGCGCTCTACGGCGATGTCACGAAGGACCGGCTGTACTCGGATGCGGTCCATTCGCCGGAGCGCCGCGCGGCGCAACTCGTGATGTACGAGGCGCTGCGCACGATCGCGACGCTCGCTGCGCCGATCCTGTCGTTCACCGCCGAGGACATCTGGACGTACATGCCCAAGCGCGCGGGCGATCCCGACAGCGTGCACCTCGCGGCGTTCCCCGAGGCGCGCGACGATCACCGCACCCAGGAGATGATCGCGGACTTCGCGGTGCTGCTGACCTGGCGCGAGCGGGTGACCAAGGCGATCGAGCCGTTACGCGCAGCGGTCGGTGAGAAGCGCAAGCAGGGCCTTACCGCGACGTTCAAGTCGGTCGATGCGACGGTGGTCCTCCACCCGACCGCGGCCGAGGTCCCGGTGCTCGCTCGCTATGCAGCCGAGCTCGCGGATCTGTTCATCGTGTCCGCGGTGCAGATCGGGACCGAGGGGGCAGGGACCGTCGAGGTCACCGAGCACCCCGGCCCGCGCTGCGAGCGCTGCTGGAAGCACTTCGATACGCTCGCGGCCGATCCGGCTGACGTCTGCCAGCGTTGCGCCACCGCACTCGCCGGGTTGAAGGTTTGACGATGGCCGACGACCAGATCAACGAAGCGTCCAAGGACATGCCCGCCGTGACCGACCTGCCGAGTGGTGCTCTCGAGAAGGCGAAGTGGAAGATCTTCTGGATCGTCTCGATCCTGTCGCTGGTCGCGGACCAGGCGACGAAGATCTGGGCGCGCGCGGTGTTGCCGGTGCAGGGCCGTGGCTCGCTCGCCGGTGGCGAGTGTGCGATCCCCGACGACATCATGACGCGCCATTGTGGCGGCGCTACCGTCAAGTTCATCGACGGATTCTGGGAGTGGCGACTCTCGATGAACCCGGGCTCGGCGTTCGGCTTGTTCGGTGGTCAGAGCTTCGCGCGCGTCATGCTGTCGATCGTCGGCATCGGCGCCGTGATCGGCATGGGCTGGATGCTCAAGAAGTCGCGCACGGATCAGCGCGTGCTGCATTGGGCGCTCGCGTTCGTCGCCGGCGGCGCGGTCGGTAACCTGATCGATCGGATCTACTACGGCGCGGTCACGGACATGGTCCTGTGGCGCTACAAGACTCATGAGTGGCCGGTGTTCAACGTCGCGGATGTCGTCCTCGTGATCGGCGTCGGCCTGATGTTCATCGACATCCAGAAGGAAGGTAAGCGCGAGAAGGTCCTGAAGAAGGCGCGGCAGGACAAGGCAAAGGCCGCCGGCCTCGTGAAGCACTGAACCCGGCGAGGACGGACTCCCGAGCTGGCCGCCAGCCGGCAGGTTTCTAGGAATCCCGAGCGGCGCGCGTACACTGTCGGCATGCGAGCGCTTGCGTGCGTGCTGGTCGTGATCACGGGGTGCAAGGGCGGCGGCGCGGGCGACGACTTCCCGGTCATCTCGCAGGGGGACGACTCCGAGATCACGCCACAACCGGATGCGCCGGCGCCGCTGGATGCGCCCGCGAACGATGGCGGGAACACCTTCGCAGGTCGGGTCTGCGTGGTGCTCGATCTGCGGAACCTCACCAGTTGCCGTGATACCGGCGTCGCCGGCATCACGGTCCAGCTCGGCACGAGCACGGGCGTGACGCTCGACGACGGAACCTTCACGATCCCGCGCCCGGCCGGATCGAACCTGACGTGGGCGGTCACCGGTGCCGACTACGTGCCTTCGATCATGCCGCTCGGCACCGTGCATCTGATCCCGGCGGTCAGCGCCGATCTATATGACGACCTGCTCGACTCGAACGGCGTGGTCCTCCAGGAGCTCCAGGGTTCGGTGGTCGGCCGCGTGATCCAGCAAGCGGCCGCACTACCGGGCGCGACGGTCGCGGCGACTCCGCCGGCGCAGTACCCCCCGCTCTACGACGGAGGCGACAGTCGCATCTGGGCGCAGAACGCGACCGGCGCGCGCGGTGTGTTCTGGCTCGTCGGCGTACCGGTCGGCACGTCCATGGTGACGGTGACCTCACCGTCGACTGCGACCGCCGCGCTCGCTCTGCCGATCGTCGACGGTGCGATCACGTTCACGACCGTCGAATTTCCCTGAGCGCGTGCGCGCACACTGGCGAGCCAGATCGCTGGAGCTACGGTCGAGTGATGAAGACGCTCGCCTGTCTGCCGTTGATGGCGGTGCTCGCCGGTGGTTGCACAGCGGACGAGATCGAAGATGAGGATCCGATCATCCCGCAGGGCGGGCGGTCCGGCGTCTCGGTACCAGGGGCCGCGACACGGCTCAACGCGCGCGTGTGTCGGGTTCTCGACCTGCGTAACCTGTCGACGTGCTCGAGCGTGAACAACGACGATCTGACGATCACGCTCGGCAACTCGGCGACCACCACGCAGCCCGACGGTTCGTTCACCATCGACGTCCCGGCGGGGATCACGAACACGTCGAACGTCAGCTTCTCGGTGACCGGACCGGGCGTCGTTCCGACCACGTTTCCGTTCACGCCGAGGTTCAACGGGACCGTGCCGATCGTGGATCAAGAGCTGTTCCAGCGAATCCTCGAGCTCCAGGGCGTCCCGCAGCTCGCCACCGGAACCGGCTCGATCCTCGCGACGGTCTCGCGCGCGAACCAGGCGCTGTCCGGGGTCAGCGTCTCGTCGACGCCGGCCTCGGCGTTCGGCCCGTTCTTCGACGATCTCTCGACGATCGGGTTTGGCAACGCGCAGGTGACCGGTGTACGTGGCGCGGTGCTCCTGCCGGGTCTGTCGGCAGGGATGGTCGACCTCAGCTTCATGCATATCGCCGGCGGCCTGACGAGCACCGTCGGCGGTGTGCAGGTGCGCAACGGCGGCGTCACGATCCTCGACCTCGGCTTTCCGGATCCGTCGCCCTAGATCGTGATTCAGATCGGTCGCTCGAGCGCCCGCTTCGCGAGGGCGTCGAGCGCGGCGATCCATCCGGCCGCCTTGGTCTCGGTCTCGGCGAGCTCGTCGGTCGCCACCGAGTCGGCCACGATGCCGCCACCGACGTGGATCCGCAGCTCGTTGCGCGCCAGCACCCCGATCCGGATCGAGATCGCGAGATCGAACGCTCCATCGACACCGAAGTATCCGAGCGCGCCGCAGTACGGCCCACGCCGCGTCGGTTCGAGTTGATCGATCAGCTCCATCGCCCGGATCTTCGGCGCGCCGGTGATCGAGCCGCCCGGGAACGTCGCGCGCAGCAGTGCGCCGTAGCCGGTCCCCGGCCGCGGCCGGGCGCTCACCCGCGACACCTTGTGGAACAGTGCCGGCAGCTCGACGACGTAGCCGAGCTCGTCGACCGAGACGCTGCCGGTCTCTGCGATGCGTCCGAGGTCGTTGCGCTCGAGATCGACGATCATCAGGTGCTCGGCCGCATCCTTCGGTGATGCCGCGAGCTCGGCGGCTCCGGTCGGCGTGCGCGGTCGCGTTCCCTTGATCGGGCGCGTCTCGATCCGATCGCCCACCGATGCGAGGAACCGCTCGGGCGATCCGGAGATCACGGTGACGTTGTCGGTCTCGATCAGCGCACCGTAGGGAGCCGGCGCGACCCCGACGAGCGCGGCGTACAGGGCGAGCGGATCACCCGGGGCGACCACACGCGAGACCAGCCGGCGCGCCAGGTTGACCTGGTAGACGTCGCCAGCGTCGAGGTAGTCGCGGATCCGCTCGACGCGTGCAAGGTGATGATCACCATGATCATCGGCGGCGAGCGGGCCGAAGATCGGCGGTAACCCTGGTGGGGCAGGGCGCGCGAGCTGCTCGACGAGGCGTGCCCGCGCTGCAGCGTCGACGCCGACCACGACGGGATCGCCGTCGCGATCCCAGCGCACCACCGCATCGTAGGCACCGAGCCAGAGATCCGGCGTGTCATCGCCCTTGCGATCGACGATCCGCCCGAGGTCGTAGCCGAAGAAGCCGAACACGCGCGGCACCGGAGGCTCGCTGCCGGCGGATCCGAGCGTGCAACCGTGCGCCGCGAGGAACGCCTCGGCGGCATCGAGCGGATCCGCGGTGAACCGGCGCGCGGGACGGCCGGTCGCATCGAGCTCGACCAGCGATCGGCCACGCGCGATCAGCGTTGCACGCGGCTCGGCGGCGAGGAACGACCAGCGGCCGAGCCCATCGTCATCACGCGCGGAGTGGAGCAGGACGCGACCGCGCAGGCCCGCGAGGCGCGCGGCGCCGTCGAGCGGCGTCAGCGCCATTCACGACTCTTCGAGGCGGTCGAGCGCGTCGATCGCAGCTTCCGGATCTCCCGACGGCCCCTCGGCAGCAGCCGCCTTCACCGCCTCCGACGGCGCGTCGGGATCGTCGCCCGCGACGGAGCTCATGTCCATCTCCGGGTCCGGCTCGCTCGCGACGATCGCGGCGGGCGGCGCGCTCGGCGGCTTGGTGCGCGGAGCACTGATCGGCGCGGCGACCTGCGCGACCGTCATCGTGGCCTCGCCGCGCGGTTCCATCAGCACGATGCCTTCGCCCGTGCACTCGACGCACATCTGGCCCATCGGACCGCCGCTCGGCGGCACGACCGCGCGCGGGATCACGCGTCCGATCCAGCCCGCGAGCCGGTCGGCGTCGACGTAGACCACGCCCTGCGCCGGCAGCTTCACGCGGACGAGCGGGCGCGCGACGCGCACCACGAGCGAACCATCGCCACGGAACTGGACCACCGGGAGCATGCCGCGCATGCCCGGCACGTTGCCGCTCTCCCAGCGCAGCGAGCCCTCGAACGCGAACACGAGATCCTCGCGCAGATAGAGGATGTCGTCGTCGAGACTGACCGCGTGGAACGTGCTCTTGCCCGGAACCGCGATCAGGTAGCCGTCACCGCTGACCGTGTGCAGCGGCGTTCCGCCGTAGTCGAACGGATCGTCGGTCTGGTGCCCTCGCGAGCGCCGCATCGCGAGCTCGTAGCTCAGGTCACCACCGGTGACGTGGATGCCGTCGAGCCGCGTCATCACCCGATCCGTGACGCGGATGATCAGCGCTCCGTTCTGCGTGATCTCGAACGGATCGTCGCCGACATCGGGTCGGATCAGCTCGTCGGTCGCGAGCTCGGACAGCGGGCGTGGTGGGATGTTTCCAGCCTTGGTTCGTTCCGCCGTGCTCGCCGTCGTCGACGGCGCCGCTGCGGCCACCGCCTGCGAGATCATCGAGATCCCGGCGTGCGGCTGGATCGGTGCGCCGTCGCTCTTGGGCAGCACGAACTGCATCGACTCGGTGAAGCGCTGCGGCTCGACCGGAGCGCCAGGCGCCGTCGACGCATGGGCGAACAGGGTGGACACGGGCGACTCAACCACGCTGGCGCCCGAGCGAGCCGGGACCATCGGCGCCGACGGCTGGTCCGCGGCCAGCCGCTCGATCACGATCTCCGGATGCGAGAGCTGCTGCGAGAACGCCGCGGCGGCGGCATCGTCGGCGAGCTTCGGAGCGGATTTCGGAGGCGCGCTCGGCGGCTGCGTGCGCGGCGTTGCGGCGCGCGAGATGGCGGGCGGCGTCTCGGTGCGAGCGATCGCAGGCGCGGGATCGGGCTCGGGCCTCGGTGGCGGCGTCCGTCCGAGCTTCTGGTTGATGCCGTCGCGCTCCGCGGGCGTCAGGTTGATCTCGATCTCGCTCGCGAGCTCGTTCTGTCCCGCCAGCAGGAACGAGCGGTATGCCTCGGCATAGCGACCGGCGCGCGCATAGGCGAGCCCGAGGTAGCTGACCGCGCGGTTCTGGCTCGGATCGAGCGCGCGGCTCGCCTCGAGCGCGTTGATCGCGAGCTCGGACTCGTTGACCTTCAGGTAGACCAGTCCGAGGTTCAGCCGGTGCGATGCATCGGTCGGGGACTTCTCGGCGAGCTGCTCGTAGATCGGGCGCGCGTCGGAGAACTGGTTGCCACGGAAGTACGTCAGCCCGAGCATCGCGAGGACGCGCAGGTTGTCGGGGTCGTGCTCGAGGGCCACGCGGAACGAGCGTTGCGCCTGGTCGAGCTTGCCTTGCTTGAGCTGGTCACTTCCGCGCGCCAAGGCCTCGTCGAAGGCTTCGCGATCGCGGGCGTTGGTCACCACCCGATCATTGAACCACAAACAGCCGACCGGCGGCATCGACCACCACGGTGATCGCGCCGGTGCGGTCGGTCTGCGCGACGTCGGCGCCTGCGGCCCGCCAGCGCGCGACGACCGCCGCGGACGGGAAGCCGAACGCATTCGCGCGCCCGCACGAGATCACCGCGAGGGACGGTCGCGTCGCGTCGACCAGACCCTGCGACGACGACGTCGGGCTCCCGTGGTGCGGGACCTTGACGACATCGACGCGCGGTAGCCCGGCGGCGACCAGCACCTCCTCGCCTTCGGCCTCGATATCCCCGGCGAACAGGAACGAACGCCCGCGATAGCGAAGCTCGATCACCAGCGAGTTGTCGTTGACGGTGCGCACCGGATCGATCGCGCCGACCTCGGGCTCGCCGTCGCGCGCTCGGTAGCGGGGCCCCCACACGAGGAGATCGACGCCGGCCTGGCTGCGGGCGAGCCCGAGCGGCGGGTGGACGAGGCGGGTTCCGCGATCCGCGAGCACGCGCGCGATGTCTGCGAACGACGGCAATCCACCACCCGGCGCGCCCGATCCGGATCGGGCGGGCTCGGCCGCCGACCACAGCTCGCCGATCGGAGGCGTGATCCCCGCGAGCCCGAGGTAGTGGTCGGGGTGCGGGTGCGAGAGCAGCGCGATGTCGATCGCGTCGTGCCCCGCAGCGGCCAGCGCCCTCGTGATCGTGACTCCGGGCTTGCTCGCGGCGGCGAGCTCGCGAGCGTTCGCATGACCACCCGCATCGATCAGCCACACCGCACCATCGGGGAGCTCGATCAGCGCGGCATCCCCCTGACTGACGTCGAGGAACGTCACGCGGAGCCCACCGGTCGGGGGCGGCGTCCGCGCGAGCGACCACACCAGACACAGCGCGCCCCAGGCCACCAGGTCGAACCGCGTCCGCTGCGCGCGTGCGGTGAGAACGAGCGAGAGCGCGACCAGGATCGCGACGGTGACCCCGCTCGCGACCGCGACCGTACCGACGGGGAGCACGTGCGCCAGGAGCTCGGCGACCGCATCGACCCGCGCGACGATCCAGGTCGCCAGCTCGATCAACGGAGTCCCGATCGGGCCGAGCGCGATGCCGGCGAGCGCGAGCGGCAGCGCGAGGAGCTCGACGAGCGGCGTGAGCAGGAGATTCCCGATCACGCCACCAGGACAGACCTGGCCGAACTGGTACGCGGTGATGGGTGCGGTGGTGATCGTCACCCACGCCGACGTGGTCAGGCCGCGGACGATCCAGCCGCGGACCCCGCGGCGCTCGGACGCAGGGCGGAGTGCGAGCGTCAGCGCGGCGGTGAACGACAGCTGGAACGACGGATCGAACACATCCTCGGGCCGCCACGCGAGCAGCAGGATCGCGGCGGCACCCAGCGCATCGACGAGCCGGATCGGTCGATCGAGCATCGCGCCGATCAGCACGAAGGCGATCACCAGCAGCGCGCGCAGCGTCGCGAGCTGGGCCCCGGTGATCAGCGTGTATGCGAGCGCGAGCATCAGCGCGGGAGGCGCCGCCCAGCGGGCCGGTCGGATGCGTCCACCCCACGGGGACGCGGCGATCAGCCGGCGCAGCAGCGCGAACACGAGACCGGCGATCACGGCGAGGTGCAGCCCGCTGACCGACAGGACGTGAAAGATGCCGACCGCGCGCCACCGATCGTCCAGCGCCGGAGGGATGTCGCGGCGATCGCCGATGGTGATGCCGCGCAGCGCAGCTCGCGCGCCCCGGTCGCCGCCCGCGCGCTCGATGGTGGCCGACCATCGAGCCTGCGTGGCCGCGGCCCAGCGCCAGGCGCGGTCGCGAAGCCCGGCGTCGTCCCCGAGATCGTCGAGCGTCCGCGCCGTCAGCTCGTGAGCACCGGTGCTGCGCCGCGCCGAGGTGCGAACGCGGCCCGTCGCGGCGACCCGGCGGCCGGGTACCAGCGGCTCGCTCGCCCACACCCAGACCTCCGCGCCGCCGGTGTCGAGGACCGCGCCGCGGCCGTGGCCGGTGTCGACCACCGGGCCGCGGACGATCCCGACCACGCGATCCTCGGCCCGGTCGTCGGCGACCACCCCCAGGGGCAGCACGGAGGGGGCACGGGTGCCGAGCGCGCGGCCCGCCGCCGCGGCGGCCGCGAGCAGGAGGGCCGGGTGATGGCGGCGAGCGAGAATCAGCGCAGCCGCCAGGGCCCACCACAACCACACGCCGAGGCCGATCACGGGTGCCAGCGCGATGCCGAGGGCAACAGCGATGGCCATCGGGAGGGGACCGAGGGCGACGGGGACGCCTGACATGTCGGCCCTATCGATCGGGGGCGGGGCCGGTTGCGGCCGGGAGCATCGCGGCACTACGATTTGTGCGCGCATGTTCCTGCCGCTCCGCGTGTGTGTCGTGGTGTTCGGGTCGCTCGTCGCCGGGCAGGCCGCTGCCAGTCCGGTGATCGGCAAGCTCGACCTTCCCAAGGAGCTTCCGCAGCGCGAGCCTGCCGCGACGCACGGGTTCCTCGAACGTGTCGAGAACCCGCTCGCGCTGCCGCGACCGGTCCCGGTGTTCCCGCACATGGTCGTGGTGCTCGAGTCCGAAGGCGCCAAGGCGACCGCTCCGGGCCAGGTGATCTGGGAGCTGGTCGGCGAGTCGTTCGCGCGCCCCGTGATGATCGCGCCGATCGGCGCCGAGGTCGTGATCAAGAACGTCTCGAAGACGTCGCGAACGCTGTTCGCCGTCGAGGATCCCAAGCTCGTCCCGAGCGGACCGATCAATCCGACCGGACCGAAGTCGTTCCGCGTCGCCGACGCGAAGGTCTACACGATCACCGACAAGGACGCGAAGCACCTCAAGGGCACGCTGGTCACGGTCGCGTCGCCGTACGTCGCGATCGTCGATGACAACGGCAAGTTCGAGATCGACGCGCCCGAGGGCACGTACAAGCTGCGGATCTTCTATCGCTCCGAGTGGCTCGAGGGCACCACCGACGTTGTGGTCGGCGCCAAGGGCAAGACCGAGGTCAGTCCCAAGGTCCCCTCGCTCCTCCCGTTGAAGAAAAAGTAGGACGCCGTGTTCTTCTCCAAGATCTGGTTCTTTCTGATCGCCCTCGCGGCGGCGCTCGCCTTGACGGTTGCTCTCGTGATGCCGAGGCCCGCCGAGCGAGCCCACATCGACAACGAGAAGCAGCGCCTGGTCGTCGCCTGCACGGTCGTCGACATCCTCCTCGGTGACGACGCGCGCAATCGCGTCGAGCTCGCGAGCGCGTTCGCGAGCAAGCCGGAGATCGTGTCGGCGCTGAGCACGGCCTCGGCGGCGGCGTCGATCGACGAGTCACGGATGAAGCAGGTCCGCGCCGTCGGTGAAGCGGTGATGGAGGAGATGAAGGGCAAGCGCAAGCCCGACTTCGCGATGCTGATCGACACCCATGGCCGGGTCGTCGCACGCGTCGCTCTCGACCAGAACGACTTCGGCGACATCGCGGCAGGTCGTCCGCTGATCGACGACGCGCTCGCGGGGTACCTGCGCGACGATCTGTGGGCGCACAACGGCACGCTCTACCTCGTGACCGCGGCTCCGGTGGTCAAGCGCGACGCGCCGGTCTCGTATGCCGGCGCGATCGTCCTCGGTCACCAGGTCACCAACACGCTCGCACAGCGACTCGTGAAGTCGCTCGACGTCGACCTCGGATTCTATCTCGGCAAGGACGAGGTCGCGGGCTCGAAGACGCTCGCCGTCGAAGCCACGCCGATGGTCGAGGCCGTGAAGGCGATCAGCGGTGGTGACCTCAGCCAGGATTGCCTCGCCAACAAGACCATCCCGATCACGTCCGGCAAGGAGAGCTACACGGCACTGGTCGCGCGGCTCCCCGGCGAGGTCTCCAATCGCAGCGCGTACTACACCGTGTTCATCAAGCGGCCCGATGCACTGGGCTTCGCGGGAACGCTGAAGGTCGTCAACCAGAGCGACCTCGCACCCGGAAAATTCCCGTGGCCGCTGGTCGCCGGCGGCTTCCTGCTGATGCTCGGCATCGGGATCGCGCTGATGTTCATCGAGTCCGACCGTCCCCTCCGCAAGCTGACCGCCGAGGCCGTGAAGCTCGCGAAGGGCGAGACCGAGCGACTCAGCGAGGACGCACACCCCGGCAAGTTCGGATCGATCGCGCGCAGCGTGAACATCGCCATCGACAAGCTCGGCCGCGAAGCGAAGTCCGCGAAGAAGGACATGGACCAGCTCCTCGGGCCCGCGCCCGAGGGCAGTCTCGGGACGATCGATCTGCTCGCCACCGCGCTGCCCGCCGTGCGGCCGGGTGGCTCGGCGCCGTCGATGTCGCAGCCACCGTCGGAGTTCAAGTTCCTCAGCTCGAGCACGCAGCCCGGTGTCACCCCGGCGACGCCACCACCGCGCACGCCGCAGGCTCGACCCGGAACACCGCCGCCGATGACGCCGACGGCGCGGCCGCCCGCACCACCTCCGACGCCGGCGCTCGGTACGCCGACCCCGCCGCCGCCGGCGTTTGCCGCGACCCCGACGCCGACGCCGGCATCCGCGTCGGATCTCGGGCTGGATGACGACATCCTCGGCGGCTCGGTCCCCGATGGCTCTGCAGCGGTGGCTGGCGACGATTCGTTCAAGCAGGTGTTCGATCAGTTCGTCGCGATGAAGAAGAGCTGCGGCGAGCCGACGACCGGGCTCACGCTCGCGAAGTTCTCGGAGAAGCTGGTCAAGAATCGCGAAGATCTGATGACGAAGACCGGATGCAAGGACGTGCGGTTCACGGTCTACGTCAAGGACGGTAAGGCCGCTCTCAAGGCCACGCCCGTCAAGGAAGACTAGCGCTCCTGGTACGAGAACCAGGCGTAGTCGAGTCGGACGCGCAGATGGTCGGTCGTGATCGCGACCTTGCCGGTCGTCGCGCGTAGCACGGGATCGACATCGAACCCGGCCGCGACGTCCTCCATGCCCTCGGCTGACCACCTGCACGTCACGCGGTTCGGCGTGCGGACGTGCCGGACCACACCCGTCATCCCCCCGATCGGTCCGCGGAACCGGGGCCGGGTCGGGATCCAGTCATTGTCCTCGTTGAACTCGAGGTAGCCGGGCTCGGGCATCGCGTTGTCGCGGCCGACGAAGCAGTTGTCGCCGCGCATCTCGTGGTCCGGCGTGAACGCTCGGTGCACGCTGAACACGCCGAGCTCGACGTAGCTTGCGCCTTCACCGTCCTCGATCGCGTTGTCCATCGTCGTGACGCCGAGATCGACGAGCACCGTGCCGCTGTCGATCGGGAGGATCAACGAGGTCATGTTCTGCACGCTACCGAGCAGGATGCCGTCGCCATCGATGCGGTAGATCCCGTCGCCAGCGCGCACGAGATCCTCGGTGTCACCGCCGCGAATCGAGACGTAGCGACCGATCGACGGGACCGCGTCGTCGACATCGCAGTCCGCCGAGATCCCATCCTGATCGACATCGGTGCGGGACTCGCCGGCGATGTGCGGGCACGGATCCTCACCATTCATGACGCCGTCGCCATCATCGTCCTCGGAGACGGGCGGCGTGGGAGGTCGTTCGAGCTGGAACACCTGATCACAGCCAGCGCTCCACATCACGATGGAAGAGAACAGGACGGCGCGAACCACGACGTGAGTCTACACCGCCGCTGCGGCAATGATTCGCTCGCGGAGCCGCTGCGACTCGGCGAGCGCCTGCGCGGTGGTCGGCCGCTTGCTCGGATCCGGATCGCCGAGCCGCATGATGTGGTGCTGCACCTCGTCGGCAAGCTCGCGGGAGACGCCGGCGAACACGGTCTCCGGGAGTCGGAAGTCGTCGGCACTGCGCACCGCGGCGGTGAGGGCGCGCTGCCACGGTGTGCGCGCGGTGACGTTCTCGAACAGCACGACGGCGCTCGCGTAGATGTCGCTCGCCGGTGACACCTCGCCGCGCCGCTGCTCGGGCGCCATGTACGCGAGCGTGCCGACCGCCTCCGCCTTCTTCGCGATCGCGCCGACCTGGCCACTCGCATCCGGCAGGTGAGCGACGCCGAAGTCGCCGAGCATCACCTCGACGCCGGGCAGATCGACGTCGCGCCGGAACATCAGGTTTGCCGGCTTGAGGTCGCAGTGCACGATGCCACGGCGGTGTGCCGCCGCGAGTGCGGACAGGACCTGGCCGTGGCGCTCGATCGCGAGGCGGAGCGGGCGAGGGCCGCGTTCGCGCAGCACGTCACGCAACGTGCCACCCGCGGCGAGCTCCATCACGATCCGCCGCGTCGACTCGTCCATGTCGAGCACCGCGACGACGTTCGGATGACGCAGCGACGCCATCACGCGCGCCTCGTGGAAGAACCTTGCGAGTGCATCGGCGCGCTCGGTGCCGGCGAGGTGCGGGTGGAGCAGCTTGACCGCGACGTCGCGCTCGAGCTCGGCGTCGCGTGCGAGGTAGACGACGCCGGTCGCGCCACGGCCGAGCTCGCGGACGAGCCGGTAGCGCGCACCCGCCTGGACACCAGCGACGTCACCCGCAGCGATCGTCTCGCCGGCCGACGGCGCCGAGCGCCCGGTCATCTGCCGCAATCGCTCGACGCGCGCGCGCACGTTCGGATAGTCGACGTCGCGCCCGAGCACCGCCTCGTAGTGCCGCAGCGCGAGCTCGTGATCGCCCTTCTTGCGCGCGTACTCGGCCAGCAGGTAGTGGGCGCGCAGCGCGTGCGGCTCCTCGGTGGTCAGCCGATGCAGGTGGGCCTGCGCGGTATCGAGCTCGCCGCGCTGCTCGTACCGCTCGACGAGGCTCGCGCGGAGCGGTGCGGTCGACGCGTCCGGAACCTCGGGCACGCTGAGCAGCTTCTCCATCCACTCGATCGCGAGGCGCTCGTGACCCGACGCCCACACACCATCGATCTTCTTGAGCACATCGGGGCTCGATACCTCCTCGCGGCGCTTGCCGTCGGCGAGATCCGCGACGAGCTTCGCGAGGAACACCTCCTCCTCGCTGCCGAGGTGTTGCGGCTCCGGGGCGACCGGCGGTGCGATCGCCTCCGGTGCTTCGTTCTTGCGGCCGAGCAGCCGCTGCCACCAGGTCGCCATGATCAACCGATATCGATCTCGTCGCCATCGACGATCAGGCGGTCGCCGCGGATCAGCTGGACGCGCACGTCCCCGAGCGGCTCGGCGTTGAACAGGATCTGCTTGGCCGTGCCTCGCCCGAGCAACGGCCGCCCGCCCTGGAACACGAGATCGACCGGGAGGCCGACCGGTGTCAGATCGAGCTTCTGGCCCTCGTCGCCGGCGAGCAGCGCGATGCCGCGATCGAGCCCGCCGTGGCAGCGCAGGATCAAGGCGCCGTTCGCCAGCTCGAAGTCGATCCGGCACTCGTCCCCGAGGCCGAACTGACCGCTGCCGGCGAGCGGAACGCGACCTGCGAGCGGCAAGCCGCTGACGGAGGTGCCGTTGCGCGAATCGAGATCGCGAAGCTGGAACGCCTCGGTCGTGCGCTCGATCTCTGCGTGCTGGCGCGACACGCCGCCGGCGCGCAGCGTCAGGTCGCACAGGGGATCGCGGCCGAGTACGAGCTTGGGCGCCGCGCACACGACGATCAGCGGCTTGCCGCGGCGCTTGACCTCGACCTTGCCTGCCGTCAGCAGCGCGGTGTCGAGCTGATCGAGCAGGCGGCGGTACTCGCCCGCAACCTTGGCCGAACCGACGGCGCGAACGAGCTCCGCACGTGCTTCGTCGCGTCGACCGACGCGCATCGAGGTCTCGTAGTTCGCGTGCGCATCGGCCTCGGTGCGCGTGCGATCGTTGGCCTCGTCGTCCTTGGCGAGGGCGATCTCCATGCGCTCGACGAGCCCACCGGCGGAGAACGCATTGGCCGCGGCGAGGTGATCGCCGATCGCCTCGAGTGCCTCACCGGCGGTCAGGTGATCGTCTCCGGTGACCAGCAGCTCGGCGGCCTCGCGGACCCGGGTCCGATCGCGTTCGGTCGCGATGCCTTCGGCCTTGGCAGCAGCGTACAGCGCGCGTCCGAGCGCCGCCGCGGCCTGGCGCTTGAGCTGGGGATCCTCGCCGGCCCACCGGATCGCATCACGGAGTGCCCCGATCTCGGCGAGTCGCGAGCCTGCCCGTGCGGCGCGAGCGAGGTGCATGCGGACCGCGCCCTCGTGATCGCCGGCGAGTGCGTAGCGCTCCGCCGCGACGTCGACGTTACCCGCCGCCTCGGCGGACTGCGCCGCGCGGTAGTCGGACGAGAACATGCGACGGAAGAAGGTCACGGGACGGGCACATCTTAGCGCGGGAGGTTCTGGTTGAAGCGCGCCTGGTAGTCCTTCCCGAGCTGATCGAGCGCCGCCTTGTCCTTGGCGCGGTCGTACGCCTTGGCGAGCGTCCGCCAGGCCTGACCGAGGTCGGGGTCGACGGCGATCGCCTTCTTCAGCTGCTCGATGCCGGCCTTCGTCCCGCTCGCCTCGCGAAGTGCGAGCACCCCCGAGAGGTAAAGCGCCCACGATTCATTCGGATCCGCCGCGAGCGCGCGCTCGCAGGAAGCCCGGGCGGCAGGAACCTGACCCATCCGCAGAGCGAGGTCACAGCGTGCGGCGGCGAGCCCCGCTGCCCCGGGCCACTTCTTCTCGCCGGTCGCGAGGGCCTTCTCGGCGTCGTCGTACTTGCTCTTGTAGACCAGCTCGAGCGCCTTCTTGACGGTGGAGACCAGCGCCGCCTCCTGGTCGGGCGCGACGACCTTGGTGCCGCGCGGGACGCCGTACCGGGCGCGGGTCTGCGCGAGCGACGCAGCGATCGGATCCTTGTCGAGCTTGGCCTTCGCGATCGCATCCTCGGTCCACGTCAGCGAGCCCATGGTCTGGTAGACGGCGATCACCCGTCGCCACGCAGCATCGGCATGCGCGGGCAGGTTGATGATCTTGCCTTCGGCCTGCGCGAGCTCGGCGCGCGCTCCCGCAATGTCTCCGGCCTTGGCGAGCGCTTCACCGACGGCGACGTGCGGCGATGGATCGCCGGGAGCGAGATCGCTGACCCGCTTGCACGCGGTGCGAGTGGTCTTGTCCTCGACCCCGGGCTTGCCGAGCATGATCTCGCACTTGAGCTGATGCATCGACGCGTTGCCGGGATACGCGGTGAGCAGATTCTCGAGATCGCTGATCGCATTGGCCGCATCGCCGCGGCGCGCGAGCTCCTTGATCCGTGTGACGTGGTCGTACGCCTCGGGCGGGATGTCGCTCGCGGTCTTGCCGGCCTTGTTCGCATCGATGACGTTGCGCAGCCGGGTCGCGACCTCTTCCTTGTGGGCGCCGATCCAGCCGCCCCACTCGGATTTCTCGATCGCCTCGAGCAGCTTCTTCGCGACCACCTGGTCGGTCTCCTCGGCGAGCCGCGCGTCGATGCTGATCGTCAACAGCTCGGTCGTGCGATCCGCGAAGCCGCTCTGCTTGGACGAGTAGGTGGGATGCAGGATCCACGCGGGATCCGCTTCGTCGATCCCGCCGAGCGTGATCGCGAGGTGGTGCAGCAACACGACGGTCTGCTTGTGCCGGCGATGCGCCGCGAGGATCTCACCGCGCTCGGTCTCCTTGAGATCGGGGAGGCTGCCCTTGAGGACGTCGGACTCCGGCGCCTCGGCCCACGCGCGGACGATCACGTGACGTCCGAGCGGCTTGCTGTCGCCAAGCTCGCTCATCGCCTTGCTCGCGACATCGCCCGGCGCGACGAAGCCGATCACCCACGTCACGCCGTCGCCCTTGTCGAGCTCGGTCAGCGCGCGCAGTGCATCGTGCGGATCGCCGGTGCGCGGCCAGTCCTGGATCGATTCGACGCTGAGCCGCGCGCCGATCAACGGCGTCAGCAGCTGGCTCGCATAATCGATCTGCTCGCCGAGGTCTTCCTTCCACTTCGGCGCGGCGCGTACCGCGGGATCGGCCCAGACCCGGACCTTGACCGTGCGCGGATCGCCCTCGCGCGCGCGCTGCGCTTCGAGCGTCGCGGGGACGTGCTTCGAGATGTCGACCGTGTGCTCCTTGAGCTGCGGTCCACCACATGACATGGCAGCGAGGGCGAGGCCGAGGACTGACATCGCAGCGCGGTGCATCTGCGGACTTTCCCCGCTGATTCGCGATCGTGCAAGGCGTAGGATGCGCGGGTGTTGCTGCTCGACGAGCGAATCCTCCCCGACGGTACGCACGCGCGTACGCATGCCAGCGTGGATGCGGACCGCGTCCGGATCATCGACGATGACGGGACATCCGGACAGCTGTCGATCGCGGCGCTCGACAAGGTGATGACCCGCTACGGGCGCGAGCTCGAAGCGGAGATCCCGCTCGACGGCGAGGTGCTCGAGATGGCCGGCGGATACCGGCTGCGGCGCCTGCGGTATCACGCGGTGGTCGATGCTGAGGGCCGCGATTACCTGGTCTGGGAACGGCCGCAGGGCGAGCCCCTGGCGGTGGTCGGGACGATGGTTGCGGCGGCGCTTCGCTATCTCGTCCTTCGGCTCGGCGACGAGCGACCCTCAGGAATCTGAGGCGGACGACCGCTCCGGGCACACATTCAAGGGTCCGGACGGCAGGAACGCCACTGTCGACGGGTACTTGGGCGTGGCACGCTGGCTGCTACCAATGGGCCCGATGTCGCGGTGGCTGATCTCGCTCGTTCTGCTGGTGGCACCTGCCACCACGTGGGCGCAGCCTGCTCGGCCGGAGGTGACCGCCAGGGCCCAGGCCGATCTGCGGACCCTCGAGGGTCGGGTGGTCCAGCTCGGAGGCGCGCGAACGGCGCTCGCCAGGCAATATGCCGTTCAGCTCGAAGCGATCGATCGCCTGAAGAAGCAGCGCGCCTCGTGGCGGCAGCAGCGCGAGCTGCGCACGAGCCTGACCGATGCCAACGACACGGCGACCCGGCTCGCAGCGGCGACCAGCGAGCTCGCGAAGGCGAACACCGCGCTCGCAGCCGCGCGCCGCCAGCTCCAGCTCGCGGTCGATGCCGAGCTCTCGGCGGGTGCCACGGGAGCACGCGCGACCGAGCTCGCGCGACTCAAGGCGCAGATCGCACCGCAGACGCCCAAGCGAGTGAGCCGGATCGTGCTGCCCGACACCGAGATCGATCCGCTCGCGGATCCCGAGGAGCTCGAGGAGCAGGCCAAGCAGCTGCGCGATGCCGAGGAGCAGCTGCGCAAGCAGATCCAGGGTCTCGATCAGCAGTCCAAGGATCTCGACGAGGTCGCGCGGCTCCGCAAGCAGCACGAGCGCGCGGGCGAGCTGTCGCGTCGTGATGACGATCAGCCGCAGCGCACCGCGAGCCAGGGCACCGGCGGTGGTCGCACCGCAGCGGAGGACAGCGGCGCTGCACCGGAAGCCGGCGCACCGAATGGCGAGGGAGGCGGCGGCCAGGGCACGGGCTTCGGCGCTGCAGGCATCGGCAGCTTCGAGGCCGACGCGACGATCGTGCTCGCTGACGTGATCGATGCGACCACGATCGAGACGCTGACCCGCGCACAGCGCACCGGCGATCCCGCCCAGCGCGCGCTCGCGGCGAAGAAGGCGCGCGACGCCGTCTCCGGTCGTCTCGAGCAGCTCAAGAAGAAGCGCGCCGAGATCGAAGCGCTCGCGAAGTCGCGCCGCGGCCGTCGGTAACCGCACGCTCGGGGAGCCGCGAAGAGAGTGAACCGCCAAGGCCCCCAAGGCCGCCAAGCTGAGAGAGAGAGGTTCTTTCGGCTTCCCCGAACCATGCGGTGAGAGACGGATCAGAGAAATAGAGAAATGGGGTCAGACCCCATTTTCTTCATCGGCTCATGCGGTCGACCGAACGTTGAACCTCCAGCGCCCCCAAGGCCGCCAAGCAGAGCGGAGAAATGGGGTCAGACCCCATTTTCCTCAGCACACACACAGAGGCGAAGCCCGAAATCTGCTCTGCGTCTCGGCGTGCTCTGCGGTTCAACGCAGGGTGGTGTGGTCGCGAAGCGAAGCGAAACAGATCGATGCCTCTGCTTGGGGGCCTTGGCGGTTCATCCCTGGGGCCTCCGCACGGCGCTCGTGCGTCGACGGCCTCGGCGGTTCCGCTAACCGAACAGGTGGACGATCACGCCGCGGTCGGTCTGCGCTGCTTCGCCGAGCAGGATGCGGACCTTCTGCAGCGGGCCGAGCACGGAATCGTCGAGCGTCGGATCCTTGACCGCTGCGAACGCCGCGCGCAGCTTCACGACCTCGGCGGGCGTGAAGTAGCGACCGCCCGAGTGCTCCTTGTCGTCGAGGGGCGGAACTGCCTCACCGCCGGCAGCGAGGAACCCCAGCGGGTGATCGCCGGGATGGCCGCCGAGCGCGACGTGCAACGCCGTCCAGGCACGTCCGAGCTCGAGGGTGTGCAGCGCACCGGGGCGCACCACCTTCATCGTGGTCTCGTCGGTCCTCGGTGACTTCCGCTCGTCCGCCGGCTTGAGCTCGCTGGCCGCGACCGCGAAGAGTGTACAGCTCTGACCCATGGATCTCAGAGTAAGGCGCTAGCGGCGAGGCGTCCAGCGAACACCTGCACCCAGCACGATCGCGGTGCCGCCGTAGCTCGCCGCCATCGTCTCGGTCCCGGTCGCATCGCGTCGCAGGAGCCACATGTGCTCGGCGAACAGGTCGGCACTCCACGCGGGTGCGATCCGGTAGCTCGCGCCCGCGGTGAGGCTGAGGCGATTTGCATCAGGCGAGGACGGTGACAGCCGATCCGCGGGGACGGGTGACGGGTCGAAGTACATGCCACCACGCAGCACGAGTGCCTTGCGCGTCCATGCGCCACCGGCGCGCACCGTGACCGTGTCGTGCCAGTCGTTACGTTGGACGGCCTGTGGAGTGGAGTCGTTCGCGAACGAGACCGTGGTCTGGCGGTTGACGCTCCACCGGGCGTACGCGACATCGGCGACCGCCTCGATCGCTCCGCGTCGCCAGGATCCGCCGAGCACGATCGTGTCGGGCATCGTCATCGTCGTCGATGCGGTCTGATCTGGGGTCTTGCCGCTGAACGCGTCGGGCGCGGTGAAGTTCGCGTTGCCTGCGAGCTGGAGCGTGGTCGCACCGCGATAGACGAGGCCGAGCCCGAGCGCGGGACGCACCTGCCAGTACGCGGACGCATCGAGGCCAGCGCCGCGCCCGTCGAGATCGAGACGGACGTCGCCCTGCGTGTCGATGAAGTCGAGGTTGCGCTGGATCTGCAGCCGACCTGCATCGAGATGGATCCCGCCCGAGATCCGCAGCGCACCGAACCGCCAGGCCACGAACGGCGCGGCACGCAGCACGATCAGCTGCGTGGCGACCGACTCGGTCGCGCCCGGCCACATCGCGGGCCACCTCACACCGCCACCGAACGGAACCCCGAGCGCGATGCCGGCAGCCCAGCGTCCTCGCGCAACGCTCGCGTCGAGGTGCGGCGGCGTCGACCACGCGCCGTCACTGTCGCTGGTCCACGCTCCATCGGTCGCCCGAGCCTGCAGCGTCGGATGCGCGAGCGCGAGAGACACGCCGATGCGTAGCCCGCCTCCGTCGGCGAGTGCTGCCGGGATGTGCCACGCCGCACCCGGATCGTCCGCGCGCGCCGCGCCGGCACCGCCGGTCCCGGCAGACACCGCGTTCTGCTGGCCGACCTCGAGGCCACCGGCCGATGCCGTCGTTGCCAGGCAGAGCAGGGCAAGGAGGGTCTTCGTCATGGCACGAGCTCCCCGGACAGGAACGACGCGAGCTCGCGCACGCCGCGGAAGTACGCGGGCTCGAGAGGGATGGTGATGAACCCGTGCTCGCCGAGGTAGTCGCGACGCGGAGCACCGGTGACCTGCTCGAGCAGCTTCGTCGAGTCGTTCGGGATGATGACGTCGAGCGTCGCCATCTGCAGCATCAGCGCGCGATCGCCGGTGATCGGGCCGAGGTGCTGTGGATCGACCGCGTCCATGAACCAGCGCGCGACGGCGAGGAACCGCTTGCCCTCGAAGCTCTCGCGCATGATCTTGTGGCGCGTGAAGAACGCGTTCATCTGCGGGCTGAAGAACGTGGACTCCTCGAACATCGGCACCAGGTTCGCGCCGGGGACGTTGAGCACGGCGCGCGAGATGTCCGGATCGGTGCCGAGGAACACCGCTCCCATGATCCCGCCGAGCGATTGCCCCGCATAGAAGATCCGCGTCGTGTCGACGGGGCGGCCGAGCATCGTCTGCCAGGTGCCCTGACGCAGCGAGCGGTCGAGAGCGCCGAGATCGATCAGCGCCTGCTGGAAGTGATCCTTGCTGTTGGAGATGTGCTCGATCTCGAGGAACACCGCGCCCGAGGCGACCGGCAGATCGATCACGCCGAAGGTGGCCAGGTGGTTGCCGTCGCCGTTGGCGTCGACGCATCGGCCGACGTCATTGCACGTCGAGCCCGACTGACACGGCTCGAGCGAGGCGAGGCTACCGTCGAACGGATCGACGACCGAGACCGGACCGCCCTTCGCGCAGTACGTGCGCTCGCCGTGATACGGGAAGTCGATCGACACCGCGGCGTAGCCCTTCGCGGCCAGCGCATCGCCGACGGCGAGGACGAACCGCCGCTCGGTGACGAGGCCGTGCCCGAAGATCACGACCGGGATCGGGCCGGGCCGTGGATTCTTCGGCACCGTCATCGTGAACCTGATGTCCTCGTCGACGTGCACACCATCGGTGCGCCACGCGCGGCTCATCGGGTCGAGGTAGCCGGGCGACGTGATCGTGCCGTGATAGACGTCGCCGACGTTCAGGATCGAGCCGATGCCGAACGGGAAGTCGAGCAGCGCCTGCGTCGGCGTCATGTGCGTGACGTTCGCGGGCTCCGGCGACACCCCGAGGCGCTCGGCCGTCGTGCGCAGCGCCTTCAGCGGCTCGGCGACGCTCATCGTCGTGAACGGCCACGCCGCGAGCACGCGGTCGCGACCGAGGGCTTCGAGCGCGGGCGCCAGCGAGGTGCGAGCGCGCTCGAGCTTCTCGGCATCGTGCGCATCGATCGCGCGGATCTGGCTGACACCGTCGACGAGGACCGGCGTCCTCGCGGTCAGGAAGTGACCGACCGGCATGATCGCCGGCAGCTCGCCCGCCGCATCGCGGACGTCCTTTGACATCACGAGCGCGTACCTCGTGCGCTCCGCCAGCCGCCCGGACGTGGGCGAGACGACGATGTGCTGCTGGTCGGCGAGCAGCTCGATCGTCGCGGGGACGAGCACGGGCACGGCGCCCATCACGTCATAGAGCTTGATCGTGCTCTCGTTGATCTGGCCCGCTCTCATCGGTCCGGTCAGCTCGAACAGCTGGCTCGACGACAGACCGAACCCGTCGAATGCAGACAGCCGGCGCTTGGCCTCGGCCTCGACGGCCGTGTCCCACGGCGCGACCGGCGCATCGACCCTGCCGGTCGCGGGATCGATCATCAGGTCGATCGGGAGCGGCATCCGCTGCGACGGCTGATCCATCGCGAGCTCGGTCCGCGTGGTCACGGTGAACGCCCACAGCGCGGCGACCTCCGTGCGCGGAACCTCCGCGGCCTCGAAGAAGTCGAACGCGGGCGCGAGGTCCTTGCGGATCACCTCGAGGCGGCGCGCGTTGTCCTGGCGCTCCTCGGCGGTCTCACCCGGAAACGCGCGCTCGTGCTCGGCGGTGTCGAGCGGCGTGGTCTGGCGCAGGAAGTAGAACGCCGCGTCGCACTCGACGCGCTCGCCGGCGAGCCCGACGACACCCCGGGTGCCGCCGCGGAGCAGGGCGACGTAGCGATCGCCGC
>JAQBQE010000002.1 GCA_028287135.1 Myxococcales bacterium | reverse complement strand
CGAGGATCTGCGGATCGAGCTCCCCGCGGGCCTCGCGCGCGGCACGCACACCCTCGCGGTGCGCGTCGCCGATGCGGCCGGCAACGTCGGGTCGACGTCGACCACGTTCGTGATCAAGTAGCGCCGGCGGGCGGTTCACAGGAGGACGCGTCGTCCCGGATGAGCCGCAACGACGCAGAGGCCGCAAAGCTGTGAGGGAGAACCTTTCGGGCTTCGCCCGGTCGCGCGTGTGCCCCTGAACGCTGATCGCCGAGGCCTTCAAGGCCGCCAAGCGGTGAGGGAGGACCCGGGCTTCGCCCGTTCGCCCTCCAAGGCCGCCAGCTATTCGATGGTCACAGAGTGCCCGCTCCCTCGGTGATTGAAGCGGACGGTGGACGCAGTTCCGGTTGACGCGAGCTCTCGCGGTTCGGCTGCTCACGGCGGGAATCCACCGACGCACTGCTCGTACGAGCAGACGTATGCCGCGCTGCTTCGTTCAGCTATTCGATTGTCACAGAGTGCGTCTTCTCACTCGGTGAGTGAAGCGGACGCTAGGGCGCTGTCCCGACTGGCGCGTGTTCTCGAGATTCGTGAGCGCGCAGACATCATCGCCGCGACGACACGATCGATCTCCGCTCGCTCCTCGTCGGGGCCCTCGAGAACTGGCAACCTGGTCCCCGCTGGGACTGCGTTGGTGTTGGTGGTCCTAGACAAGCGTTCGCTCGTGGTCCCCGCTGGGACTGCGCTCACGGTCCCCGCTGGGACTGCGCTCACGGTCACCGCTGGGACTGCGCTCACGGTCACCGCTGGGATCGGGCGGCCCGTCCCCGCTGGGACTGCGCTCACGGTCACCGCACGGACTGCGTTCGTGGTCCTCGCCAGGATCTCGCTCGAGGCCCCTGCTGCGAGTGCGCTGGTGGTCCCCGCTGGGACTGCGCTCACGGTCACCGCACGGACTGCGTTCGTGGTCCTCGCCAGGATCTCGCTCGTTGCCCCTGCTGCGAGTGCGTTCGTGCTCCCCGCCGGGACCGCGTTCGTGGTTCCCGCCAGGAGCACGCTCGAGGCCCCATTTGCGAGTGCGCTCGTGGTCCCGGCTGGGATCCTCGTGGTCCCCGCTGGGACCGTGCGGCCCGTCCCCGCTGGGACTTCGTTCGTGACCTCCGCGAACACATCGTCGGGGATCGTGGTCAGCGTGCGGTGAATCCCGCCGTCCCAGTCCCGCCGGAACTCGAATACCAGCCCATCAGGCGATCGTCCGGCGATCCACATCCTGCCTTCATGCAGCGCCGTGTGGTGGCCCGAACACAGCACCAAAATATTCGACAGCTTGTTCGACCCGCCACGCGAACGGAACACGATGTGATGACAGGCGAGGTGCTTCTTCGAGCGGCATCCCGGCACCTCGCACGCGAACTTCGCGCGCACGAGCGCCTTGCGCTTCGTCGGCTTGGGAATCGCCGGCACCAGCCGCTCGACCTCGTCACTCTCGAGGTCGCCGATGCGCGCCGAGTCACACAGCATCCGCAAGGTCGTCGCCATGTCGACCGGCGTCTCGCATCCGTTGGCCACCAGCGAGCTGCGCTTGCACTGCTTGCACGTCGTCACCGCGTGCAGGCACGGCACCCTCGTTCCATCATCCTCCGGGTCGACCACCGCAGCCGCCGCCTGCCGCGCAAACTCGTCATCGCTGAGCCGCGCACCATGGCGCTGGTCCGCGTGCGAGCGCCCGGCCGTCCAGATCGCGAAGGTCTCGGCATCGACGTCCATCACGATCCGGTGCCGGACCAGCTTCGGATCGGGCCGGTCGTCAGGGTTCGCGCCCTTGCGCAGCCCGGACACCATCTGCTGCACCTGCTCCGCGGTCTTCCCCTCGACGGCCACCAGCCACTCTTCCTGGTTTTCCGGCACCACGACACGCGTCAGCTCGCGCATCACCGAGAACGGCGTGTCGCCGCTGCGAAACACCTTCGCGAGCATCGGCAATTCGAACAGCTCGTGCGCCACGCGCAGCCGTTCGTTGGCCGCATGCCTCCCATAGTGCAGCTCGCGTTCCATGTACTCGTGCATCGAGACATACCCGAACACCCGCCAGATGCCGGCCTCCTCGGCGAGCACCAGGTCGCGCGCCTCTTCCGCCTCGAGCGCCACGCGTCGCTTCGCACCCGCCACCAGCCGCTCGTGCAGGCTCTTGCAGTACTCCGCGCGCACCGCGGTCACCATCCCATCATCACCCTTCGCCATCGCAGCACCACCCGACATGCTGACCTCCTGTGCTGTCCGCGCAGCTCACACGCGCGCACATTCACTTGATAGCACGGTGATCTTCGACGCTCTCACACGCGTTCTGCGCGATAAAAATGACATCGACTGCACCGCGTGACTCATCGCTCGCGAACGCGCCGCACAGGCTAGGTCATCGATTCCTCGACGAGAATTTCGATCGAGTCAGGATCTGCACGCGTGATGCGCCATGAATCCTGTCAAGCGACTTGTTCGAACAAACTGAACATGCCGTTGGTACAGACCGGATGAAGGGTGACGACATAGACCGATGACTAGGCACGTCTCGAGCCACCGCTCACGCGCTCTCGATTCAGGTCGAGGTGTCGAAACTTGCCAGCATCAGGAGACGCGAGGACGACGAACCAGACTTTCCGGTGGCACGAGGACTTCCTGGCCGCGCAACGAAAGCTCCTGCGGCAGCGTTTCTCGATTCGCTGCGATGATTCGATCAGCGTGAGCGCGTGAACGTTCCCGTGCGTGGCGAGTCGAGCTAAACGGCAGCTCGCCCCCCGCAACGAGGTCACCGGCCGACGGACCTGCTCGCTCCGCGAGCGAATCTCGAACCATCACCGGTCCGGAGCCTCGGAGGCCGGCTCGCGCTCTTTGCTGGGTCGTTCGCGCGAGCACCGAGCCGCCGACATCGGAAGCATCGGAACGGATGCCGCGACCACCACCGAGCCCGCGGTCGACCAACCGGGGGCGTGCGACCGCATGAACCTCACGCTCTCGTCCGTCCCGCCTACGTCCACGGAGACCCTCCCAACGCGCCCTGTGTCTCTGCTTCTTGTCCACCGAGCGTGGAAGAAGTGCACTACGTCCTTCGGGTCACCCTCACCGCAAGACGCCGAGGACGCCGAGCAGAAACGGATCTTGATCCAAAAGATGTACATAGTCGTCCTTTGCGTCTTTGCGGCTCATCTCCGCAGCGGCTCATCTCCGGGCTGACGGCTTGCTGCGTGCGCTGGCAGCCTTCACTTTTAGCTTCGCCGTCCCCTTCGTCTCCTGCTTCGGCTTGGCCTTCGCCGCCGCGCTTGGCTTCGCAGCGGTCGGCGTGCTGGCGGCTGGCAGCGCACTCCACAGCTGCGTCTGCTCGTGCCAGTTGGTGACCTCGTAGCCGGCGCCACGGACCGCCTGAGCGACGGCTTCGATCACCGCGAGCGGCGGTGCCTTCGTACAGTCGATGCGGATCGCCGGTTTGGCAGCCCGATAATGGGGGAACACCTGCTCGATCACACCATCGACGATCGCATCGCCATACGCTTTCAGCTTCGTCAGCAGCTCGGTCGTGTGCTTGGCGGAGCGCCAGGACCGCCAGGCGATGATCCAGAGCCAGTGCGTCTGGGTCGCTCGATCCAGCGTGGTGATGTCGATCGCCCCCGGGTTCTCGACGGCCATCAGGGCGTGCCAGCGGAGCCCATCATGCCGCCGAGCAGAGACACGACGTTCTGGAGCTGCGCCTCGGTCATCACCGCGATGACCACGACGTCCGCGTTGTCCTGCGTGATCTCGAGCTTCTCGAAGAAGTTGACCGCCATCGACAGCTGCCCCTGCGCCATCGTGGTGATCGACTGCGCCTCCTGTGGCGTGCTCAGGCGGAACCGGAGCGAGGCATCGAGGCCCTTGGTCAGGCCGACCGAGCCGAAGATCGCCTTGGGCTTCACGCCGAGCGAAGCGGCCTGCTCGAACAGCGAGCTGTTGCCGTTGACCACGGTCCACAGCGAGGCCTCGAGGTTGACCTGACCGATCAGCTCCACGAACGCGGGCGACTTGCGCAGCGGCGCGCCGCTCTTGAGGATGGCGAACAACCCGTCGTGCGATGCGAGCGCGCCGACCTGCGCGACGACGGTCGAGGCATCGACGAACGCAAGCGCGACGCGTCCATCCTGCGGGTTCCCCATCGTGATCACGCCGTCCTTGTCGATCGCGATGCCCTTCTCGCCGGTCTTGCTCGTGCGGGTCATGCACTCCGTGAGGCGAGCGCGATCGATGCCGCTGACCACGACCACCGCATCGGGCTTGTCCTGCTTGAGTCCCTTGGCCGCGATGGTGATGCCGCGGACCGTGGCGACCGGATCGAAGCCGCACTCGACCTTGAAGGCCGCGAGCGAAGAGCCCATCGAGGCCCACAGCTTGGGCTCGAGCATCCGCCAGATCTCGCTGCCGCGCAGCTGCTCCGCATCGAGGCTGACGACGACCTCGCTATCGATCGGCAGGAACCCGATCGGATCGGCGAGCGTCGCACTGTAGTCGACGCCCGCGCGTGCCGTGTTACTCGGCGCCGTCGTGGCCCCGGTGCCACGCTCGGCCTTGTAACAGCCGCCGAACAGAAGAACACCGACGAGCAACAGGCGATGGCGCATGCCCGAGGATTACACCGGGAGGGCTAGCCCCGCCACAGCGGAAGCCGGGTGCATGCCTCGAGCAGCCGGCCATCCGGGCGCCGTGCGCACAGCTCGATCGCCGACGCGCCGATCGTGAGGACCAGGAAGTGGTGCTCGCGTGCCGACGCCTGCATGCCATCGTCGACGGCGCAGCTCGGCTTGCCGCGGACGCCGCACGTGATCGCGTACAGCGAGGCGCCGCCACCGCCGCTGACCACGTAGCGGATGCCGTCGGCCTCCCCGCGCTGATACAGGTGGTCGTGGCCGGAGAGCACGAGATCCACGTGATGCTTCGCGAGGATCGGGACGTAACGGGCGCGCGCATCGACGTTGCCGCGGTGATAGCCACGCGAGTACGGACCGTCATGGGTGAGCACGATGATCGAGCGGACCTTGCGCGCGCGAGCAGCGGCGAGATCCGCCTCGAGCCAGGTCGCCTGGTCGACGAGCTCGTACGCGTTCGAGTCGAGCGCGACGATGTGAACGTCGGCGAGGTCGTAGCTGTACCAGTACGTGCCGTCGGGGCGGCCCGGCGGCCCCGGTGGAAGCACGAGGACATCGCGGAGGTTGCGCGCACCGAGATCGTGGTTGCCGATCGCGGGCAGGTACCGCACCTGCGCGAGCAGCGGCTGCGTGATCGCGAAGAACCGCTGCCAGTCCGCCTGATCGGCGCCGCGCAGCACCATGTCGCCGGTGACCCCGACGAGATCGAGCGGCTCCGCGAGCATCTGCTCGACGAGCGCGCGGTGCGTCGCGTGACCACCGCGGACGTCTCCGTAAATCCCGATCCGGATGACGTCGCCGGCGCCCGGCATGGTGTGGAACGCGTAGGTCTGCGGCGGGGTCACGCCCGCGTGCACGCGATAGCGGATCTGCGCTCGCTCCGGCAGCCCGGTCAGCGAGAACGTGTGATGGCTCCCGGCCGGGCTGCGCTCCTTGCGATCGAGCACCGCGCCGGTGCCCCACTCGAGCACGGCCTCGAGGTCGGGATCGGTATCGACGACGATCCGTGCCGAGGTCGCCGCGACGTCCGCGAGCACCGGCCCGCGAACGATGCCGCGATCACGCCGGCCGCGAAGCTCGAGCTCGAGCGAGGGACCTGTGTGCCGGGCCGAGGGATGGATCTCGATCGCGAGGACGTTACGGCCGAGGCGCAGCAGGCCCGGCGCGACCGGCAGGTAGAACGTCTCCCACTCCGGGCCGTGCGGGCGATCGGCGAGCGCCGTCGGTGCGCGTGACCGCAGCGCCTCGCGCACGACCTCGACGCCATTGAGCCAGGCGGCGACGCCGTCCTCGTAGCGCAGGCGCAGCTCGAGCATCGCCAGCCCCTGATCGGCGGCGGTCAGCGAGAACGTCGTCACGCCGAATGCGGCGGCGATCCGCTGGTCGGGTGCCGGTGCCGGGATCACGCGGAGCGGATCGCCGTCGATGTCGTACGGCCAGCGCCCGGGCACAGCACCGTGGCCGAGCACCGACGCGGGTGCCGTCGAACGACCGGCGACCACGTCGAGGCCGCTGACGGCGAGCGCACCGAGTTGCGGCGCGAGCGACGGCGCGGTGATCACCTGCCATCGCCACGGCGCACCGGTGGCGACGAGCACCGCTCCACGTGGCGTGGTGGGCTCGGCAGCCGGTTCGTCGGGCTCGGCAGCGGCGACGTTCGCCGCACCGAACAGCCCGATCAGAAGGAACAGCAGAACGCGCATGGAGCGCGTCGAAGCGTGACTCAGCTACGGGCGCGGCGCTCGCTCGAGCGAGCGAGATCGACGAGCTGCGGCAGCGAGTAGCTGTCGAGCTTCGCGAGGTAGTCCTTGTCCTTGTTCTTGCCCACCGCCGCGCCGATCGCGGCGATCAGCTTGTCGCGGTTGCCCCACTTCTCCTTGACGAAGGCGACGGCCTTCTGGAGGCGGAGCAGCTGCGCGTTCGACGCCTTCGAGAGGCGCGACTCGAGCTGGTCGGTGTCCTCGTTCGAGCGCGCAACAGCAGCAGCGAGGGACTTGGCCAGCTCGGCCTTGCCCTTGTGCATCGCGGTGACGCGCGCGCGCGGATGGCGGGCGCTCGTCTTGATGGTGGCACCCTTCGGAGCCTTGGCCGCCTTGACCGCCTTGGTGGCAGTCTTGCGCGGGGCTACTGGGGCCTTCTCGGTCTTCTTGCTCGCCATGATGATTTCCTACTTCGTGTCGTCGGAAGGGGGGGTAACTTGCTCGGGCGTCGGCGTTGCGTCAAGCACAGACAGCAATTGATTGACCTCGTCCATGGTCAGTGGCGCACGGAAGCGAACCACCGAGCCCTCGACATCGACGGTCACCTTCGCCACCACCGGGCCGAGCGACTTCATCTGCGCAACCATCCCGAGCATCTTGAGCTCGGTTTCAGCAAACGATTCCAGCGCCTTGGCGTCGCTGGGCTTTGACATCACGGCGCCGAGGTTGACCTTGGCTCCGTCGGTCGGGTCGACCGCTGCGACGATCGCGCTGGGACCGGCGGACAGCTTGCCGCCGGAGGCCGCGACGAGCCCCTGCCGGAGCCGATCATCGAGGCGACCTGCCGCCCACAGCGGTGAATGCTGGTCGGTCAGTCCGAGCCAGGTCTTCATCTCGGGGTTGTCGAGCGCCTTCTGCCCGGTGCCGAGAGCGTCGACGACCCACGCGTCACTCGTCCCGAGCACGACCGTGTCGGGGCGACTGAACGCAAAGAACATCGTGCGATTGCCGTCCTTGACCTGATAGATCGATCGGCCGGCGACGGTCTTCGCGGTCAGCGCGCCGCCACCCTTGCCCACCATCGTGCGAATGCACGACGCGAGATCAGGCTCCGAGAGAGCGCCCGTCGCGACCATCAGCACGGGACCCGAGCCCAGTGCGCCCTTGCCGGGCGGACCGAGCGCGAGCATCACGTGCTTGACCTGCTTGGTCAGGTCGAGCTTGCAGCTCTCCTGCACGTGCGCCCAGCTCTCGGCGAGCTTGGGATCACGCAGCAGGAGCTGCTGCACCGCACGCTCGACGATCGGCGAGCCCGAGAGCTTGCCGATGTCCGCGCCGATCACGACCTGTGCGGTCGCGGGGACCGCCGCGAGGCCGGTGACCTCGGGCGATGGCGCGTTGTCGCGTGACTTCTTCTTGCCGCAGCCGCCGGTGACGAGCAACAGGCCCAGCACACACGGACCGATCAGGAAGGATCGACCAGGCGTACCGAGCCGGCTCATCACGGGGTGCCGCCGCCCATGCCGCCCATCATGCCGGCGAACTGCTGGATCAGCGCCTCCAGCTTCTGGGTCGAGAGCGCGACGTTGAACTTCACGTCAGCGCCTTCGTTGACGATCAGCAGCTTGTCGACCATCGGCTTGAACTGCGCAACCTGGCTGTTCGCCATGTTCGCGATCTGCGCGGCCTGGTCCGGCGTGTCGAGGCGGATCCGCATGTCGACGGTGAGACCGTCGGTCACGTTGACCGAGCCGAACACGGCCTTCGGCTTGAAGCCGAGCGCCGCGGCCTTGTCGAACGCCTTCGAGTTGCCGTTCATCAACATCCACAGCGAGTCCTGCGTGTTGATCTTCGAGTACATCTCGGTGAACGCCTGCGACGTCTTGAGCGCCGAGGTGCCGGCAGCCGCTGCCTTGACGCCGGCCGTGTTGGCGTTCGCGCCGACCACGCCGACGAGCGTCGTCGGGCTGACGTAGGTGAACGCGAAGTTGTCGCCGTCCTTCGAAACGACGGTGACGACGTCACCGTCCTTCGTGATCGTCGAGCCTTCCTTGGCCGCCTCGTCCTTCACCTTGTCGAGGCATCCCATCACCTTGTCCTTCTCGGGACCGTGAACGACGATGACGCCATCCGGCTTCTCGCCGCCGACGCCCTTGAGGCCCATCGAGACGCTCTGGATCGCCGCCATCGGATCGAAGCCGCACTTGGCCTTGAACTCGGCCATCTTGGCCGCGGTCTCGGGCTTCATCATCTGCGGCTCGACGAACTTCTTCCACAGTGCGCTCTTCTGGAGCTGGGCGAAGTTGAGTCCGAGGACGACCTCGGAGTCGACCGGCAGGAGAGCGAGGTCGCTCGCGTTCGGGTTCTGGCCGAGCACTGCGCCAGCCACCGTCGGCTTCGCATTGTCGACCGGCACCTCGGCGGTCTTACCCGCAGCAGAGCCCGGCGTGGCGGCCGTGGGATCCGTCTTCTTCTCGTCCTTCTTGCACGCTCCGGCGCTGATTCCGAGTGCGAGTGCAGCGACGAGCCAACCGTGGCGAATGCGAACCATGTCTGATCTCCTGTAAGGGCGTCCGGTGAGGACGCCGGCTTATAACACGGACAGAGCCGCGTGCTAGGGTCGCCGCCGATGCCGTGGATGCCACACCGCCTGCGCGACGCGGACGTGTGGGCGAGGGTCGACGCCAGTGGTGCCCTGATCAAGGATGCCGACGGCCGCGTCGAGATCGTCTACAAGCCTGCCGACGGTGCGAAGACCTATCGCGCCGGAGCCCGCAACCTGACTGCCCTGCCGGGGACCGCGGTCGACTTCGACGTCGGCGAGCGCGCCCCCGAGAAGCCGAAGGCGGGAGCGCCCGGAGCGATCCCGGCGGCCCCCGAGAACGCGATCCACGTCTGGACGGACGGCGCGTGTACCGGCAATCCCGGTCCCGCCGGCCTCGGGGTGGTGATCATCACGGACGGCAAGCACACCGAGCTGTCCGAGTACCTCGGGGAAGGCACCAACAACATCGCCGAGCTGATGGCGATCATGCGCGGTCTCCAGGAAGTTCCCGACAAGACGCGTCCGGTGATCGTCTACTCGGACTCCGCGTACTCGATTGGCCTCCTGACCCAGAAGTGGAAGGCGAAGGCGAACACCGAGCTCGTCGAGAAGCTGCGCAAGCTGACGAAGGAGTTCACCGATCTCAAGTTCGTCAAGGTCGCGGGGCACGCCGGTATCGCGCTCAACGAGCGCGTCGACGAGCTCGCGCGCAACGCCGTCACCCGCCGCCGCTAAGTTAGCTAGCAAGTACTTGTCCGGACATTGGGCCGCGAAACCAGGTCGCGCCCACGTGGGCGCGTCGCGCTCGCCCATCCAACCTCGGGGCCGCTCCGTGGGTAGTAGTCGTGATCGTAGTCGTAGTCGTGGTCGTGGTCCTTGACGGCGACGGCGGCGTGGACGTCGGCGTCTCACGTCCGGTTCACAGCATCTTTGTGAGCATCGCGACGACGCCCTCCAAGAGCTGGATGCGTGCTTCGCGCTATCGGCGTCAGACCACTGCCCTGCGCCCTCGGCGATGTTGCGCCCCACCGACTCCCCCGCCCGATCAGGTGAACTGCTCGCCCCACCATGGTTGCGTCCGGATTCGACTCGGCACTCAACGATCTCCGACCAGGTCCACGACGCCGTCGCCGTCAAGGTCCACGACCACGACCACGACCACGTCTACCTCGACGCCGACCATCGGATGCCTTCGAGGCTTCCGAATTTCCGGACACTACTCGGTGAGCTGAACGTCGGCGGCGACCTGGCCGAGCGTGACGAGGTCCCAGCGCTCCGCGAGATCGTCGAGGATCCGCTCGACCCGGCTGAGCTTGTCCGCGATCGGTACCCGCAGATCGGCCTGGCGCGAGACCAGCTCGCCCGGGATGCCGTCCTTCTCCGCATCGGCGAAGTCGAGACCGTGGAGCTCGAAGTTAAAGAACCGACGGTGCACCATCTGCGCGACGAGGCGCTTCCGGATCGGTGCAGGCGCGAGGATCAACCAGTTGCCGATCGCGGGCACGCGAGCCCACGGAGTGACGGCGACCGGTAGCTCGACGAGGGGCGCCTGCCCTCGCCGCCACGGCGCGGTCATCGACGGGCGATACGGGTCCGGCGGCGCCGCGAGCGCGCGCGGGTTGGTCATCACGGCGCCACTCGGCCGGCGGAGCAGCGCGAGCGCGCCCATCACCGCCGCCTTGACCGCGTAGTAGCCGGGCGCGGGGAAGATCGACGAGTCGTAGCGATAGCCGCGGCGCGCGAGCGACTCGAGCATCGATGCGGACACGTCGTAGCCAGGCGCGCGGAACCCGCGCACGTTCTTGTTGCCGTTGATCGCGCGAAGCACGCGATCGCAGCCGGCGATCTCGGCGTCGACAACGTCGGGCGCGAGCCGCGCGAGGTCATACGGATGCGAGTACGAATGATTGCCGAGCTCGTCGCCATGCCGGGCGAGGGCCGCGAGCCGCTGTGCGTTGGCAGCGCGCGCGGCGCGATCGCGCATCGAGAGATCGGCATCGGCATCGCGCCCGACCACGAACCACGTGACGTGGATCCCGCGCTTCGCGAACAACGCCGCAGCGCGCGGCAGGGCGCGCTCGAGGATCACGTGCTCGAGCTCCGGCGGGTGGGAGCCGAGGCCGTAGATCCGGTAGTAGCAACCGATGCTGTCGAGGTCGATCGAGATCGCGCAGGACGGCCTGGTCACGGCTTTCCGCCGAACCGGATCACGCGCGTCATCTTGGCGATCCCGCGGAGCACGTTCGGGACGCGCTTCACGAGGTTGATCGCCGGCGGGCGCTTCTCGTGGAGGCGGATCGGGATCTCGAGGACGTGGAGCCCACCGCGGCCCGCGCGGATCACGAGCTCGCTCGAGAACAGATCGCGATCGATCACGCACGCCTCGACGACCGGCCGCAGGGTCTCGCGGTGAAACGCCTTGAGGCCGTGAGTGTCGGTACCGCGGAAGTCGAGCGCGGCCCACAGCATGCCGTTGATCACGCGCGTCGCGACCCGACGGAACACCGGGCGCTCGTCGCTCGCACCCTTCATCGCCTTGCTGCCCACGACCATGTCGCAATCGCGGTGACGCAGGTGCTCGAGAGCGCGGCGCAGGAAGTCGAGGTCGCAGAGATCGATCTCCTCGCAGATCACCCAGGTGCCACGGGCTTCGAGGATGCCGCGACGCAGGGCCTTGCCGTAGTTCGCCTCGCCCAGCGAGAAGGTCGTGACCTCGTCCCGCTCGGTCGCGAGATGTGCCGCGAGCTCCGCGGTCCGATCCTTGGAGCCGTTCTCGGCGATGATCACCTCGAAGCGAAGGTCCGGAGCGCCGAGGGCGTTACGGACGATATCGAGACCATCGAGGAGCTCGGTCAGTGCTTCGCGGAGGATTCCCTCCTCGTTGTAGACCGGGATCACGATCGAGACATCGGGCGCGGACACGCGGCGGTCTTAGCACGCCTCGAACCGCTCGCTCTGCCCCGGGGCCATCAGCATCACGTGATCGCGGACCCCACGCTGCTTCGCGAGCTCGACCAGCCAGCGCGCCGGTTCGTCGAGCTGCTCGTAGGACAGGGCGAACGCGCCGTGGTGGATCGGCACGAGCAGCCGCGACCGGAGATCTTCGAAGGCGAACAGGGCGTCGAGCGGGGACATGTGGCGCGGGCGGAACGAGGTCGGCAAGAAGCCACCGATCGGCAGCAGCGCGATGTCAGGGGCAAACCGTGCACCGACGTCGGCGAACCCCGAGAAGTAGCCGCTATCGCCACACAGAAAGGCACTCGGGCCGGGCCCGCGCAGCACGTACGACAGGCCGCGCGACAGGTCGGTGTCCCCGTGCGAGGCAGCGGCGGCGATCACCTGGACACCCCGGAGCTCGAGGTCCGCACCCGGCTGGAGCTCGACGACGCGAGAGAACCCGAGCTCCGAGAGCGGCGCGGCGGCACCGGCGGGGACGACCACCGTCGCGGTGCGCGGCAGCTTGCGCAGGGTCGGCAGGTGCATGTGATCCGCGTGGCGGTGCGAGATCAGGATCAGCCTGACATCCGAGAAGTCGCCCGGCGCGAGGCCCGGCTCGACGGCGCGTCGCACCCCGCCGACCCAGCGCCCGAGCATCGGGTCGAACGCGATCGCGAGGTCGTGGTAGCGGGCGATCACCGTCGCGTGCCCGCCAAAGCTCAGCGACAGCTCCCCGGGGCCGATCGCGGGGAGCGGTTCGAGCTGGGCGGGCCGTGGGGGGCGAAACCAGCGCGAGATCCAGTGCCCGAGCAGGCTCCGGTATCGCTGGACCGGGACGGCCTGGTGAAGGCGCCCCAGCTCGGCCGCACGGGCGGTGACCTCAGCGGACACTTTTTCTGCTCACCCCTCGCCGTCCACTGTCGCTGGGGTTTTCGCCGGGCGCAAGTCGAGGGTAACGTCGGGCCGTTGTCAGGTCTCGCTCGCAAGCTCGGGTCTTCTCTCGGTCGCTGGCCGATCGCGCTCGCCGTGGTCGCTGTGCTCGCGCTCGTCGTGCTGTTCCCCGGGCTCGGGTCCCCCGGCCTGTGGGAGCCGCAGGAGCGCCAGCTCGCGGACAAGGCCGCGCCCCCGCTCGACGCGGAGGCCTCGAAGCTGCCGATCGTGGCCCCTGCCCCGGGTGCCAGGAGCGAGACCTGCGTGCCGATCGCGCCGACCGATGCCGCCGCTCGATCGCTGACGGCGCGCGCCACGAAGGCGGGCCGCGACACCGTCGGTGACAGTGACACCGGGCGTCGCCTTCCGTTCGCACTGATGGCCCTGCTCACCGTGCTCGCGACCGCCGGGATCGCGATGCGGTTCGGCGGCGCACGGGCCGGCATCGTCGCGGGGATCGTCCTGCTGTCGATGCCGCTCCTGACGCTACAGGCAAGGATGCTGACGTCGGAGATCGGGACTGCGTGTGGTGGTGCGCTGATCATCTATGCGCTGGTCGCGCTGTCGCGACTCGGCGCCGGCTACGGCACGGTGCTCGCCGCCCTCGATGCGGCGATCGCGATCGCGGCGCTCGTCCTTGGCTGCTGGCTCGGGTTCTACGGTGGCGGCGCGCTGCTCGGGCTGGTGGTGCCGATCGGTGCGGTTGCCGCGGCCGGTGGCCTCGGCGTGCCGGTGGTGACGGCGGCGCTGCGCCGCGAGCGGTTCCTCCCGCATGTTCCGGCGCTGCTCGCGACGATCGTCGTCGGTGGACTGCTCGGTCTCCTCGCGTACGAGCTGTACGAGCTCACGTCTGCGGCACCCGGGGTGCTCAACGCGCGGCAGGTCATGGGCCACGTGATCGTCGCCGACGGTTGCTGGTCCAAGCTGCTCGGGGGGCTGTGGCGCCCTGACGACGATCTGCGGAATGCGTTCGACAGCTCGTTCGAGCAGATCGCGTACGGCACGTTCCCGTGGGGCGCGCTCGGACCGATCGCGATAGCGGCGTTGATTGGCAGCGCCCACAAGGATCAGCGCTCTGCCGGCGCGATCGCTCTCGCCTGGGGCGCCGGTGCGTGGATCGCGACCGAGGTGTTCCAGCGCAAGGTCGGATTCACCCTCTACGCAGGCTTCCCCGCCCTCGCGGTGGCGATCGGCGTGTGGATCGACAGCGTGCTCGCGCGTCGGGCCAGGGGTGACCGGGACGCGATGCCCGCGGGGATGATCCTCCTCGGTCTGTTCTTCCTGATCGCGGTCGTCAACCTCGGCAAGGACATGCACTCGTTCCCGGACCGGATCACCTCGTTGCTCGTCGGGCTCGATCAGATTCCGTATCCGAAGGACTCGAAGCTGCTGCTGCTGCCGACGAAGACCTGGATCTTGCTGGTCGGTGTGATCACCGGGCTCGGCTTCGGGCTCGGCATGATGGTGTGGCGTCCCACCGAGAGCCGGCTCGCCGCGGTGCTGCGCGCGATCGCGGACGTGATGATCGCGGTCGCCTTCGTGGGCACGATCCTGATGGCGGCGTTCTGGGCGTTCGTCTGGCACCCGCGGCTCTCGCAGCACGTGTCGTCCAAGGCGATGTTCGAGACCTACCGCGGCCTGCGCAACGCCGGCGACCAGCTGGTGATCATGGGCGACCTCGGCCAGGCGGCACGTGCGTACGCCGATGCCAAGCCGGAGATGGTCAACAGTCGCGATCAGGTCGTCACGGCACTCGGCCGGCCGAACCGCGTGTTCGCGATCGCGCCGCAGACCGAGCTGTGCACGCTGCACCGCGAGGTCGGAGGCAAGCCGTACTACGTGATCGACGATCGCAACGTGCGCAACCTGCTGCTGTCGAACAAGCTCGACGGCGCCACCGACAAGAACCCGCTCGCGAGCGCGATCGTCCACGCCGAGCCGAAGAACATTCCGAACCGGCCCAAGGGCACGGTGGTGTTCGACCGCAAGGTCGAGCTGCTCGGCTGGGACATCCCGGCGAAGATGGCGCGCGGCTCGAAGGTCCAGGTCAAGGTCTACTACAAGGTCCTCGCACCCGTGGGCGGCGCGTGGAAGTCGCTGATGCACTTCGATGGCCCGCTGCGGTTCAACGGCGATCACGCACCGATCAAGGAGCGGTGCCCGACCTCCACGTGGCAGCCCGGCGACTACATCATCGACACGCACACGATCAGTGTCGGTGGCGGCGCCTTCCCGCGCGGCAACTACGAGCTGTGGATCGGGTTCTTCACCGGCTCTGCGCCGAACTGGAAGAACATGGCCGTCACCGAGGCTCCTGGCGACATGCGTGATACCGCCGATCGCGTGAAGATCATGACCGTTGTCCTCGATTGATTGACGCATTGACGCCCGTCTCGAGACAGCGGTATGACGACCGCGATGGGACCGAAGGCAAAGGGGGACATGCTCGACCCGAGGCGGGCATCGATCTCCGACGCCGAGCGGCGGCGCGCCCCACGCGTCCTGGTCGACCTCAAGGTCGATTACGCGAGCGAGGAGAACTACCTCTTCGCGTACATCACGGACATCAGCGCCACCGGCATCTTCGTTCGCACCACGTCGCCTGAGCCTCCGGGCACGCACCTCAATCTCCGCTTCTCGCCCGAAGGACGTGGCGTCGAGCTCGAGGTCGAGGGCGAGGTGATCTGGGTCAACCCGTACCGTCCTGGCGCGCCCGACAACCTGCATCCCGGCATGGGGATCCGGTTCGCCGGCCTCGACGATGACGTTCGCGATCGGCTGCTCGAGCTGATCCGACGCTTCGCATACCTCTCCTGATGCCCATCATCTGCGGAACCGATCTGTCCCCCGCGAGCGCGGAAGCGCTCGACGTCGCGCGTGCTTTCGCGCTCCTTCGCGGTGAAAGCGAGGTCGTGCTCGTTCACGTGGCCGACCCTGCCGGCAACGAGAACGTCAAGGAGGACGCCCTCGACGAGGCCCGCGCCGCCCTCGACGACATTGCGCGGTCCCGGACCGGCCTCCCGACCGTCCGCACCGAGCTCTTGATCGGCACGCCCGACGAGACGCTGCTCCACTTCGCGGAGACCGAAGATTCGAACCTGATCGTGATCTCGCATCGGTCGACGGGAACGCAGGCGCGCCTCGGCTCGACCGCGTCCAAGGTCACCGTCCGCGCGCAGGTCCCGGTCCTGCTCGTTCGCGAGGCCGCAGCGCTCATCGCGTTCGCACAGAAGGAGCGCCCGCTGCGCGTCCTGCTCGGTGTCGACGAGTCGGCTTCCTGCGATGTCGGCATCCAGTGGACGCACGCGCTCCGCGAGCTCGGCCCCACCGAGGTCGTGCTCGGCGGCATCTACTATCCCGACGATGCTGCCGCTCACTACGGCCTCCACGTCGAGAGCATGGTCGAGGGCGATCCCGAGATCGAGAAGCTGATCGCGCGCGACCTGCTGCGCCGGTTCGGCACGTCGATCGACGGTGTCTCGACCGGGGTCGTCGCGCACCCGCGGCGTGGTCTCGGTCGCATCGGCGACCACCTGATCGAGCTCGCGAACGACGAGAAGGTCGACCTGATCGTGGTCGGTACCAGCCACAAGAGCGGCCTCAACCGACTGGGCTCTGTCTCGTCCGTGATCGTCAACGATGCACCGCAGTCGATCGTCGTGGTTCCGCCGCACGCGAGCCTGCGCACGATCACGATCCCGCAGATCCGCGGCGCGCTCGTCGCGACCGACTTCTCGCCGTTCGCGAACCGCGCGGTCGCGTACGCGTTCACGCTGACGCCGCCCGACGGCGTCGTCCACATCGTCCACGTCGTCAAGGCGGATGCCGAGGTCGACGTGCCCGAGCTGGAGCGCCAGCTTCGCGCCCTCGCGCCGGTCGGCGTGACGCAGACGATCGTTCCTCAGATCGTTCGCGGCGATGAGCCTGCGGTCACGCTAGCCAGGTGTGCCGCACGGCACGGCGTCGACGTGATCTGCATCTCCTCGCACGGTCGCTCGGGGATTGCGCGCGCGCTCGTCGGCTCGGTGGCCGATCAGCTGATCCGCGCCACCCGCCTCCCCGTCCTCGTTCTTCGTCCCGCCTGAACCTGCGCGGCTAGCGCAGCTCGCGGCGACCCTGCAGCTTGATCAGGCCGCGGACCTCGACCTGACGGATGCGCTCGCGCGTCAGGTTGGTGATCAGCCCAATCTCTTCGAGCGTGAGCGCGCCGTTGTCGGCGACGTCGAGCGCGCACGTGTGCTTCATCTCCCACGGCTCGAGATCGGGGAAGTTGATCTTGATCGAGCCGGTCTCTGGATTGATGTCCAGATAGAGGTGGTGCTTGCACGCCACCCACGGGCACGGCCGCGCCTCTGACTTGCAGTCCGCCCGCGTCTGAGGGCGCTCGATATCGAGCACCGGCGGGTACATCTCGGCGCCGATTCGCAGCTCCGCGCGCGTCATCCGCTTCATCGCGATCGTCTTGCTGCGCGGCCGCGTTCGCCGCGTCCGCCGGCGGACCTTGCGGCTCACATCCGGTAGTCCGTCGTGCGCCGCGTTCAGGTCGCCGTCGTCGCTCGCGTCGCTCGCGTCGTCGCCGTCGGTCCGCTCGCTCCCCTGGCCTGGAAATTCGGTCGTCGCGACCTCGTCACTGAAATCGCCCTCACCCTCGTCGGCGTTCATGACTCTCCTTGGTTTCCCGCCCGCGTCAACCCCGCTTGCGTGAATGCACCTTAAGGAAGTCGTCATTGAAGTGACAAGCTTTCGGCACAGAAACTTGATCAGGGGAGATCTCGGCGATTTCATGTTGTACGTGAGAATCCCACACGATACCGATCGCGATCGCTGATCAGCTGTGCAGCGATGACGACGCGCGCCTCCCCTCGACCGAGCCAGCGAACGCCTCCGCGTTCCGCGGCTCGATCACGCGCAGGCGGCTGGGGCGGTGCACGCGCAGGCGCGGGCCGTCCCGCGAAGGGCGCGATCGCGAGCGAGCGCCACCAGGTCCGCCCCACCCTCACCGCCCATCAACCCGTTCACGTGATCACCCGCGTGCTCGGCGCCGTCGCCCCCCTCCGCCGCCGCGACACCTACCGCGCGATCCGCCGCGCACTCCGTACCTCGCTCGCGCGCAGCGACTTCCGCATCGTCCGGCTCGTCGTGCGGTCCTCTCGCCTCGAGCTCCTCGTCGAGGCTGACGACAAGGCCGCCCTCGCGCGCGGCATGCAAGGCTTCCAGGTCGCCGCCGCGCGCCGCCTCAACACCGCGCTGTCACGCCGCGGCCGCGTATTCCCCGATCGCTACCGCGCCCGGATCCTGCGCACCCGCGACGCCGTGCGCGCCGCGATCGCCGACCTGCACGAACCCGCCGCCGACGTCGCGCCGGCGTGGCCGCTCACCTGGATGCTCCGCGTCGAGCTCCTCGGCCGGGTCCGCCCACGCCCGCGCCGACCGCACCGGGGTTGATTCGGCAACGTGCTCCGCGTCCAAGGCCTGTCCGAAGCGAGTCCGATCATCGGCCGACCGCACCGGGGTTGATTCGGCAACGTGCTCCGCGTTTCCAAGGCCTGTCCGAAGCGAGTCCGATGATCGGCCGGACGATGTCCGGCTTGCGGACGAATCCATCCTCGGGGCCAGTCATGTCACGGATCTCCGCGTTGGCAGAGAACGTGCTGCTGATGCGCGCGATGACCAGGCCACGCGCCGTATTTCCCGGTCAGTTCATCCTCGTGAACCGTCGGACCACGCAGCGAGAGTTCCTGCTGCGCCCGGACGACGAGACCAATAACGCGTTCGTGTACTGCATGGCCGAGGCGGCGCAGCGCTGCGACGTGAAGATCGTACTGTCGCAGATGGAAGCGAACCATCACCACACGATGCTGTTCGATCCGGATGGTCGGCACGTCGAGTTCCGCGAGCACTTCCACAAGATGATGGCCAAGTCGCAGAACGCGCTGCGCGGGCGGTGGGAGAACCTTTGGGCGTCGGTGGAGCCGTGCAACGTCGAGGTCTTGAGCTTGGAGGATGTGCTCGACAAGCTCGTCTACATCGCGACCAATCCGGTGAAGGATGGCCTCGTCGAGAAGGTCAGCCACTGGCCGGGTCCTAACTTCGTCAAGGCACTGCTGACCGGCAAGCCGATGAAGGCGCACCGCCCCAAGCACTTCTTCCGGGAGGACGGGCCCATGCCGCGCGAGGTCGAGCTCGTGCTCGGCCTGCCCGACGACTTGGAAGGTAAGGCGGAATTCCTCGCCGAGCTCGGGCGGCGCATCACCGAGGTGGAGGAAGCGTGCGCGCGCGAGCGCCAGCAGACCGGCCGCCGCGTGATCGGCCGGCGCCGGATCCTGCGGCAATCGTGGCGTGACCGCCCGACGAGCCGCGAGCCGAGGCGCGGCCTCCGGCCCCGGGTCGCCGGGCGCGACAAGGAGCTGCGAATCGCGGCGCTCCAGCGCAACAAGGAGTGGGAGGTCGAGTACCGCGAGGCCTACCGGAACTTGCGCGCTGGGACCCCGGTCGATTTTCCGTACGGCACCTACTGGCTCAGGCGGTTCGCCAACGTTCGCGTGAAGCCGCCGCCGCAAGCCACCTGACAGTTTCTGCGTGCCGCGGCCTTCGCGCCGCGGTCAGCGTGTGCGCGCAACGCACGCGCCGTCGCGGCGTGGATCCACGGACGCGATGGCCGTCCTGGCATCGCGCGTCGATTCGCGGCAACCGTCGTGATCACAGGTCAGCGCATGACCTGTTGCGAACTAACCCCGGTGCGGAGAGTCCGGAGAGTCCTAGTTCCAGAGCTTGTTGTCGCTGTTTGCGTGCGCGAGCTCGAGGAGCTCGGGGTCCTGGTGGTACTCGGCGAGCGCGATCAGGAGCTCGCTCGGCTCGCCCTGCTCGATGGCATCGATCCAGCGGATGTTCGGTGAGCGGGTGTTCCACATCAGCTCGAGGTTCGAGCACATCTCGAGGCGCATGCCCTCGGTGAGCAGCTCGGGCGGCGCACCGAAGCCGACGACACGGCGCAGGAGCTGGCGGCGGAGCTGCTCGGCAGCGGTGAGGCGACCGGCGAAGAAGGTCAGCACCGAGGCGAGGATCGCGAGCAGGAGCGCGGGGACGATCAGCGCACCCCACTGGTGAGGCAGCATGATCGAGGGCAACGCGAGGATCAGTGCGCCGAGCCAGGTCGGGACGCGGAGGTAGCCGAGGATGACGCTACGGGGCTGGAGGCGGATCGGGATCCGGCGCTCGGAGCCGTCGGAGGCGCGGATCACGTAGGCCGAGTGCTCGGGCCAGATCGGGATCACGACCTTGTAGAACGAGGTGACGACGGACTCGGTCTCGAGGCGGTCGATCAGGCCGAAGTCGTCGGTGCTGAACCAACCGTGACCATCGATCGTCTGCACGCGCGAAAGTTACCACGCGGCCAGGAAGTGCTCAGACGAAGCCGCCGAACACCGTCGGCGCGCCCTGCTTCCAGAAGCAGTCGGGGCGCGGGAAGCCGGCATCCCCGAGTAACGCGAGCTCCGTAGCGAGCGGGTAGTAGCGGTCCTCGAAGGCCCATTGCGCGAACAGCGCGCGGGCTTCCTCGGAGGCGATGCCGGCCGTCGCCATCCGGGTCGTCCACTCGCGGTACATCCGGTCGTGCTCGGCACCGGTTTCGTGGACGGTGGCATCGCCACTGAGGAACACACCGCACGGGCGGAGAGCGGCCCGGATCCGCGCGTACAGCCCGCGCTTGCGATCGAGCTCGGGCACGTGATGGAGCGCGAGGCATGCGACGACCGCATCGCAGGGCGCGAGCGGATCATCAAACGACGCGAGCCGAAACTCCGCACGATCGCCGAACCGGGCGAGCCGGACGCGTGCGGCATCGAGCATCGCCGGATCGATGTCGATCAGCAGCGCACGTGCTCGCGGGATCGCCGCGAGGATCGCGCCGGTGAGCGAGCCGGTACCCGCACCGAGATCGACGACGAGCGGCGAGGCTGGTAGCGCGTCCTCGAGGATCGAGACGATGGTCGCGATCATCGTCTCGTAGCCGGGAACCCAGCGGCCGATCTGGCGGTCGTACGCATCGGCGTCGACACCGAGGTGAGTCGCGACGCGATGCTCACTCATTGTCGTCGGCGCCCGGCAAGCCCTCGGATCCGGCCTCGCTCTCGGCGGGCTCCGCCGGAACCCGGTACTCCTCGCCAAGCCACTTGCCGAGATCGATCAGGTGGCAGCGTTCGCTGCACAGCGGCCAGAACTTGTTTCCGTCCTTGACCGCTTCACGCCGGCAGAGAGGGCACTTCCTGGTCATCCGCCTGTTCCCACGCCAGAGCCGAGACCGAGGGCCGCGCAGCGTGCTTCGAGGTAGGCCCGGCTGATCCCGAGGTCGGAGGCCGCACCATCGCGGTCTCCGAGGTGACGGCCGAGGGCCGCGACGAACGCATCGGCTTCCGCCGTGGCGATCGCATCACGCAGCGACTTTGCGGGCGCCGCGACCATGCCGGCGACGCGCGTCGACACCATCGAGCCGGTGAGCTCGGTCGCATCACCGGCGAGGACGAGCATGCGCTCCATCTCGTTCTCGAGCTCCCGGATGTTGCCGGGCCACGGATACGCGACGAGCCGCGCGAGTGCGCTCTGCGACAGCCGAGGCGCCTGCTTGTCCGTCGACCGCCAGTGCTTGTTGATGAAGTGCTGCGCGAGACGCGGGATGTCGCTGACGCGCTCGCGGAGCGGCGGCACGGTCAGCTTCAGCACGTTGACCCGGTAGAACAGATCCTCGCGGAACTGCTTGTGCGCGACCATGTTGGCGAGGTCCTTGTGCGACGCCGCGATGATCCGCACGTCGACACGCACCGGCTTGGTGCCACCCACCGGCGTGAACACGCCCTCCTGGAGCACGCGCAACAGCTTGACTTGAAGAGCCGCGGACATGTCGCCGATCTCGTCCAAGAAGAAGGTGCCGCCATCTGCGACCTGGAACAAGCCGGGCTGATCTTTGACGGCGCCGGTGAACGCACCGCGGACGTGGCCGAACAGCGCGCTCTCGAGCAAGTTGTCGTTGAACGCCGAGCAGTTCTGGACGACGAACGGCTTCTTCGCACGGGGGCCGTGATAGTGGATCGCGCGCGCGATCAGCTCCTTGCCGGTGCCGCTCTCCCCGTGGACGAGCACGGTCGCTTCGCTCTTCACGACCTTCATGAGGAGCTTGACGACGTCGCGCACGGCGGGCGCATCACCAACGATCTCGGTGAACGGATGACTGAACGTGGTCGGCGCGATCTCCGCGGGCAACGCGCGCTCGACGGCCGCTGCCGCCGCGAACACCAGATCGCGGACGCGCGGATGATCGGCCTCGGGCAGCACGGGGGTGGCCGCTGCGAGCGTACGCGACTCCTCGGGCGTGCAGCCGATCGTGGCGATCAGGCCCTGCTCCATCGGCGTCGGATCCACGCCACGTCCGCCACTCGCGTAGACCACGCCGAGCAGGCCGGCCTGGCCATAGACCGGCGCGGCGACCAGGGTCATCCCCGCGTGGCACAGCTTGACGATCGCCGTGCGCTCTCGGGTCTTCACGAACCCGGCGGCCACATCCGTCAGCGCGCTCGCGCACGCAGCCGATGCCACACCTCGCACGCTCTCGCACGTCGCGTGCGAGGTCCGCTCGTAGCCGCCGCCTTTCGCGTCGCTGAGGCCGAGCTCGAGGCCCCACCATCGGCGCAGGAGGTCGCGAGCGATCGCGACCTCAGCTAGTCCATCGAAGCTGAGTACCACCGCCGCGCACTATAGCCGCGACCACCGTCCGGAGCCATCGTCGCGGGCGCGACCATCACGCGCGAGCTTGTCCAGATGCGCGAGCATCGAACGTTCGGCGAGTGGCCAAAGAATCTTCGGGGTGTCGCCATAGGCGACGGGCAACAGCGCCGCGAGCGTCGCCGGTTCTGGGGTCAGCGCCGCGAGCACGCGATCCTCGCGCATCCGACGGTGTGAGAGATATTCGCGTAGCTTACTCGGTCCATCGGCGATCGGCGGACCGTGCGCCGGCAGCAACATCGCAGGCGGACGCGCGAGCAGGCGCTCGAGCGATCCGAGATAGAGCGCCATGTCGCCCTCGCTCGGATCGATCAGGATCGTGCCGATACCGGCGACCATGTCGCCAGCGATCGTCGCGACGCCGAGCTCGAAGCACAGGTGGCCGTCGGCATGGCCAGGCGTGTGCACGGCCGTCAGTCCGTGCACGGTGTCGCCATCTTCGATCAGCTGGGTGACCTCGAGGATGCCCTCGAGTCGCCGCGCGGTCGTCGGATGCGCGGCGATCGGCACGCGCCACCGCTCGGCGAGCGCCGAAGCGCCACCGATATGATCGCCGTGGTGGTGGGTCAGCAGGACGGTCGCGACGGGCACCTCCGCCAGGACGGCGTCGAGGATCGCCTGCTGGTCGGGATACGGACTGCCGGGATCGACCACCGCCACGGGCCCTTCCGGCGGCCCGACCAGATAGACGTTGGTGTGGGCAGCTGGCGGGAGCGTGGGTGTACGCAGCGCAAGCACGCGAATCCCCGGCGCAACCTGGGTGAGCGTCGCAGGCGGCTCGCCGGGGGAGGTCGGCACGGCCGCGCGCACCTGTTCGTACAGGGTCTCGATCGTCAACTCACCCATCGTTCCCCCAGTCCGCTCGCAAATGGGATGACGACGGAACGAGCATCTCCTAGACTATAGGTAAGCGATTTCATGGTCAGCGTCACGGCCCGCAAGATTCGTGAGCTTGGTACGGAGAGACCCTCTGGAGCGAGCGGTCGTCTCTATACCGGGTACCTGATCTCGTATCCGTTCATCGGACGCGGCATGGTGATCTTCCGCGACCCTCATGGCCATCGCATGATCACGACGCCCGTCAAGCGCGTGCTCGGCGAGCCCGGCGGCAAGATGATCTACGTCGAGACCGAGAACAGCGTTTACCGCCTCGAGATCCACGGCGAGCCGCTGTTCCCGATGCGCGCCGCCGGCGAATAGCAGCGCGGACTACGAGCGCATCCAGTGGCCGAGGGCGCGGACCTCGGTGGGGCCGAGCGCCTTCGAGAACAGGATCGGCAGCTCGACGAGCGGCGTCTTCGCACGCTTCGCGAGCTCGGCGAGATACTGCGCGTTGAGCGTGCGGCGATCGCGCGACAGGCTCGCATGCGCGGTGACCTCCGCGAGCGGTGAGCCGAGCGTGGGCTCGGAGGCGATCAGCGTATCGAGCACGCGCGCGAGCGGACCGCCGTGCGGGATGTGCTCCGGGTAGACCTGGTTGACGACGAGCTGCTGCGGAATGATCCCGAGGCCCATCAGCTTCTCTTCGAGCTCGAGCGCCTCGTTGACCGGCATCTCCTCGGCGAGCGTCACCAGCACCGCGGCGGTGCGCGCTGGATCGGTGAGCAGCGCCTTGACCGTGCGGGCATCCCGCGTGAGCGGGCCTTCGGGCACGGTGTCGACGATCACCCACGGCACGCGGAGCATCGAGTACGCGTGACCCGACGCCGGCATGTCGAACACGACCGTGTCCCACACCGGCTTGCCACGCTTCTCCTCGGTCGTGTGGAACCACGCCTTGCCGAGGAGCGCGTAGTCGTCGAGCCCGGGGATGGCGCGCAGGAACGCCTTGGTCACCCGGTTCTCGAACACCATCTCGTAGACGCTCTTCCACCGCAGGATCATCAGCCCGTACTCTTCGAGCGCGCTCGCCGGGGTCGCGTTGACGCCCCACAGGTTCTCGGCGAGCTGGACCGGCGTCGTCCCGACCGGCGGCTTACCGAAGTAGTTACCGAACCGGTCGTTGGCGTTGGTCTCGTAGAGCAGGACGCGCTTGCCCTGATCGGCAATCTGTCCCGCGATCGCCGCGGCGACCGTGGAGCGGCCGACGCCGCCTTTGCCGACCACGAGGATCAGCCGCTTCTGTGCAAGCTCGGGGGTCACGGCGCTGGAACGTCCGGCTCGACAACTACCGCGACTCCACTCGCCTCTGCACTCCTCCAGCCGACCAACTTACGCAGGGTCCAGATGCCGGTATCCGGCGTGATGTCGACCTGGATGTTGACGACCTTGTCGGCACCCAGCGCCTTGGCGGCCGCGAGCAGCATCCGGTTGACCACGCGATCGAGATCGACGTGACCCGGGATCGGGATGAAGAACAGATAGGCGCTGGTCACCTGGGCGTGCACCACCGCGATCGGCCGCAGCCTGGGGCCGACGTAGAGGCTCTCCGGCTGGACGCGCACCGTCGACACCGACGAGCAGCCCACCGCGACGATCGTCACGGCGGCAAGCGCCAGCGCGATCGCCTGTCGGGACCAGGACATGTGCGCACGCTAACACGGCGACCCTGGGTCAGCGATGGTAGGATCCCAAACGTGGTGCGGAGGCTGACCTCGCTCGTGTTGAGCGTACTCGTGGTCACGGCTCCGGCGAACCAGGTCGCCGAAGCTCAGCCCGCGCCTGCGCCCCAGAGCACGGGCCCCGAGGCCGCGCTCGACCAGAAGATCGCGGTGTGGCGATTCGACGCGCTCGGGATCGAGCCCGAGCTGGTCGGCCGGCTCGAGACGCTGTTCCGCATGGAGCTCGCGCGGCTCAGCAAGCAGCCGCTGCCGACGCGGCGCGACATCGAGCGCGCGGTGACGTCCGATCAGCAGCAGTGCACCGGCGAGGAGAAGTGCCTCGCGGCGATCGGCAAGAAGCTCGGTGTCGATGTCGTGGTCACCGGCACCGTCGGCGCGATGGGCGCGAGCTACGTCCTCAACATCAAGGCGGTCGACGTCGCGAGCCAGAAGCAGATCAAGCGGATCGAGAGTGACCCGTTGCGCGGGAGCCCCGACGATCTGATCGAGGGCGTACGCGTCGCTGCCTACCGCCTGCTCGCCCCCGCTCAGCTCCACGGCTCGATCCAGGTCCAGACCGACATCATCGGCGCCGAGGTCCGGCTCGACGACAAGATCATCGGCAAGACGCCGCTGCCCAGGCTCGGCGTGCTGTCACGGCAGCAGCTCGGCACGCACACGCTGCGCGTCCAGGCACCGGGCTACGACCCGTTCGACGATCAGGTCGACGTTCACTTCCAGAAGGTCAGCCAGGTCGAGGTCCGGTTGATCCCGTCGAAGGAGGTCCTGGGGACCGGACGCTTCGAGCGGATCGAGCGCAAGCCGATCTACACGCGGACGTGGTTCATGATCGGGGTCGGCGTCGCTGCGGTGATCGTCGGCGGTCTGATCGGCGCGCAGGTCGGCAAGGTCGAGTGCATCGACGGCATGACCGGCGAGGCGCGCTCGTGCTGAGATCGGTCGCGGCCGCGACGGTGCTGCTCGCGAGCGCCGCCGTCCTTGCCCAGCAGCCCGTGCGCGTCGTCGCGCTCGCTCCGCTATCGACGCTCGGGACCGAGGACACGTCGGCCTCGACCCGGAAGCTCACGAGCCAGCTCGAGTCCGCGCTCTCGTCGCTGCCGGGCACAAAGGTGGTGACCTCCGCGCAGGTCGCCGACGCGATCAAGCGGGCGAAGAAACCCAACCTCAAGATCTGCGAACGCGATCTCGCGTGCCTCGCCGAGGTCGGCAAGCTGGTCGGCGCCAGCGTCGTGATCGACGGTGAGGTCGGCGGTCTCGGTGACTCGAAGGTCGTCTACCTCGGCGCCACCGATGTCGCCGGGGCCAGAGAGCTGCGATCGACGACGCTGTCGGTCGGCGCGAAGGAAGATCCGGGCGGCGGCCCCACCGGCGCTGCAATCCGGCTGCTCGAGCCCGATCGCTACCGCGGCACGCTGCACTTCACGATGGATGTCAGCGGCGCGACGGTCTACGTCAACGGCAGCAAGGCCGCGCTGACGCCGAAGAGCGAGATCGCCCTGCCCGTCGGCACCCAGGCCGTTCGCGTCACCCATCCCGAGTATCGCGACTTCGTGCGGTTCATCGACGTCCCTTACGGCCGCACCACCGAGGTCTCCGTCGGGATGCAGCAGTACCCGATCATCAAGCACGACATCCAGGGCAAGCCGATCAACAGCGACACGATCCAGTACATCGATCCGCCGTGGTACCGGCGGTGGTACGTCGTCGCCGGCGGCGCGACCGTGCTCGCGATCGTCACCGGCGCGATCGTCGGCAAGATCGTTCACGACAGCGGCTTCCCCGACGGTCCGTGCCGTCAGGTCGGCGGCCGCGCGTGCGACTGACGCCGGAACACAGGAGGCGAAGCGTAGGCGTAGGCGTGGGCGATGGACGTACGCTCAGCGGAGCTAACCGCAGAGTCCGCAGAGGACGAGGAGCAAACCAAAGGCCGGGCTTCGCCCGCGCACCACTCGGCCAAGCGATCTGATCGCAGGTGCGCACGAGATAAGGCTTGGACCGGCGAAGCCGAACAAGATCTCCGCTCTGCGTGCTCGGCGTCTGCGGTTGAATGCAGGGGCACACGCCCCGGCGGCGCAGCCCGAAAGATCTCTGCTCTGCGTGCTCGGCGTCTGCGGTTGAAACGCAGGGGCACACGCCCCGGCGGCGCAGCCGAAAGGTCTCTGCTCTGCGTGCTCGGCGTCTGCGGTTGAAACGCAGGGGCACACGCCCCGCGGCGCAGCCCGCTACGCTCCTGTTACTTGACGCTCGACCAGAGCTGATTGATGCGCTTGTTCGCCGCCGTGAAGTCACCGTCGCCGAACTTCTGCATGATCTCGCGCATGCCCTGATCGAGGCCCGCCTGCGTGGTCTCGTCGACTTTGGCCGCCTTCACCCGGTTGTGAAGCCGCTGGTACTTCGCGTTGATGAACTGACGGTTGATCTGGATCGCATCGATCGTCTGGACGAGCTGACTGGCGAGGATGTACCCGCGCGTCCAGTCGCTCTCGCTCAGCGCCTTCGTGACCTCGCTCTCGAGGCTCGCCTGCGGGCCGAGGTCGGAGCTGATCAAGTTCTTCTTGGTCATCGCTGAGCGCGCCTTGCCGACGAGGCCGTCGACCTCCTTGCGCGAGTACGTGCCGCTCTTGGGTGGAGCGACCTGCTGGATGATGGTCTGACCGCCACCGACGCTGCAGCTGTCCTTCCACTGCTTGGCAGCCTCGGTCTGCGTCGACAAGAACTCCTTCTCGCGCTGCGCCAGCTCACGCTCGCGCTGGGCGAGCAGCTTCTCGCGATCGGCGACCTTCGCCTCGCGAGCAACCACACCTCCCGCCGCGTCGAGCTTGGTCGAGATCGCCGAGAGCTCGCTCGAGGTCGAGGTCAGGTTGTCCTCCTGCATCTCGATCTGATTGTCGATGTCGGCCTTCTTCTTCGCGAGCTCGCTGGTGTCCTCGCCGCTCGCCTGCTTCTTCTGGATCTCCTCGGCGAGCTTGGTCGCCTCGCTCTGCAGCTTCTCGCGCTGAGCGAGCAACGCGTCACGCCGGGCGACCAGCTCCTGCTGCGCTTTGACCGCCGCTGGATCCGGAGCCGCGCTCGCCTCGCTCTTGGCCTTGCACCCAGCCGCAGCGCCCACGACAAGGCACAACGTAAACAGGATCCCCGCGGTCCGCATACCGCTCGATTGTACGAGATCCGATAGAATACAGCCATGCTGCTCTACCACGATCCCCGTGCTCCCAACCCGCGCCGGGTTCGCGTGTTCCTGGCCGAGAAGGGTGTGGCGTACGACACGATCGAGGTCCTGATCGCGAACGCGGCCCATCAGACGTCGGAGTTCCGGAAGAAGAATCCGATCGCGCTGTTACCGGTGCTCGAGCTCGCGGATGGACGCGTGCTCCGCGAGTCGATGGCGATCTGTCGCTACGTCGAGGAAACCCACCCCGACCCCAACCTGTTCGGCGCCGATCCGTGGGAACGCGCACAGGTCGAGATGTGGAACCGTCACGCCGAGCTCGAGCTGCTGTGGCCGATCTCGCAGGTGTTCCGCAACACGCACAAGTTCTGGGAAGGCCGGATCAAGCAGGCGCCCGAGTTCGGCACGATGATGCGCGAGCTGATCGCCGAGCGGTTCGACTGGTTCGAGAGCGAGCTCGGAAAGCGCAGCTATCTCGCCGGCGATCGGTTCACGGTCGCCGACATCACCGCGATGTGCGCGCTCGATTTCGGCAAGGTCTCCGACATCCGGATCCACGCTGCCACGCACCCGAACCTCGCTGCCTGGCACACGCGCGTCGCCGAGCGTCCGAGCTCGAAGGCGTAGCTACGTCCAGTCGCCGCGCTCGTACGCGTCGCGGGATGCCTGGATGACCTTCAGTGCTTCCTCGTGGCCGTACATCTCGCCGACGTCGACCTGATCGCCCTTCTTCTCGAGCACCTTGTAGTCGCGGAAGAACCGATCGAGCTCGCGCATCAAATGCGGCGGAAGCTCGGCCACGGACATGTAGTGGGCGACGGCCGGATCATCGATGCAGACCGCGATGATCTTGTCGTCGCCACCCTTGTCATCGACCATCCGCAGACCGCCGAGCGGCCGCGCGCGCAGGATGGTGAGTGGCTCGACCGGCTCCTGCATGATCACGAGGATGTCGAGCGGGTCACCGTCGTCCGCGTGCGTCCGCGGGATGAACCCGTAGTTCGCGGGGTAGTGCACGGCGGAGTAGAGGACGCGGTCGAGCCGCAGCAGGCCGGTCGGCTTGTCGACCTCGTACTTGAGGTGCGAGCCGCGTGGGATCTCGATCACCCCCGGAACGAACGTCGCGATGTCGGCGGGGACGTCGATGTCGTGGACGGGATGCACGCCCCGAACCTAGCCGATCCGCGTGGCAGCTAGATCCGACGAACGTCGCCGAAGTACACGTCATGGGTCTCACCGCCGGCGAAGAATCCGTGGCCACCGATCACCCCGGCCGCCTCGCGCAGGCACAGCTGCCAACCACCTTCGTCGCCGCCCCAGCTCGTCACCAGCACGCACCAGCCGCCCGCATGTGGCTCGACGATGATCGCGCTGCCACTGTCGACGTCACCGTCGGGATCCTTGGTCTCGCGACGCTGCTTCGTCGGCTTCGCGGCGACCAGCATCTGCTTCGGATCGAGCCGGGCGATGTCATCGCCGACGTCTCCACCGTCGATGCGCCACAACCCGGTCGCGGTTCCGACGTACGTCCCCGACGGCGACGACGGCAAGCTCGGCGAGCCGCCACACGCGAGCTCGGCGACCTTGCCGCCCTGGATCGCGCGGACGCCACTGACCGTGCAGGTGATGGTCCCGCTCTCCTTCTCGGTCTCGGGGCCGTGCTCGCCCTGGTGCGAGACGATCTTCTCCGCCGGGAACTCCTTCTCGCTCTCGACGAACAGCTGCGCATACAGCGGCGGCAGCGCGACGGAGGTCTCGCGATTCTCGATCGCCGGCGCGCCGGTCGAGGTCACCGCACGCGAGCCACCGCAGGCGGTGAGGGACAGCACGGCAAGGCCGAGGAGGCGCATGGGGATCGTACGCACGGCCCGCCGCACGTGTTCCCGCCGCAGTCCCATCACGCCGGCACCATGTTCGCGAGCTGGCCGCACGCGGCGTCGACGTCACTGCCTCCCGAATAGCGGCGGTGGGACGCGAGCCCTGCGGCCGACAGCACGTCGCGAAAGGCAGGCATCCGCGTCGAGCGCGAGAACGGATCGTCGCCCCCGATCGCGTTGTAGTCGAGCAGCGAGATCCGCGGGCGCTTACCCGTGGCCTCGGCAAACGCGACGACCCGCTCTGCGAGCGCCCGCGCATCGTCGTCGCTATCGTTGATCCCGGCGAGCAACGTCACCGCCCACATCGGAGCGTGCCCGGTCAGCTGCGCATGCTCCACCGCTGCCGCGATCACATCGTCGAGATCGTGACGCTCGGCGATCGGCATCACCCGCTTGCGATGGGCGGCGATCGCACTCGACATGCTGAGACCGAGGCGCACGTTCGGTGCTTCGCGCGCGAGCCGGCGGATCCCGCTCGGCAGGCCCGCGGTGCACACCGTGATCGCGCGCGCATCCACGCCCTGAGCGCACGGCTCGCTGAGCACGCGGATCGCGGCGAGCACCGCATCGAGGTTCGCGAGCGGCTCGCCCATCCCCTGGAACACCACGCCATGCACGCGACCACGCGGCAATCGCGCGCGCACGATCCGCACCTGCTCGACGATCTCCCAGGCCTCGAGGTTGCGCGCCAGCCCGAGCCGGCCGGTCGCGCAGAACGCGCACGCGAGCGCGCAGCCGACCTGCGAGCTCACGCAGACGGTGAACCGGCCGGGGTGCTCGAGCGGAATCCGGACCGCCTCGAACCGGGCTCCCGCCGACTCGAGCGCGTACTTCACGAACGGGTCGAGCTGGCTGGCGGTCTCCGCGACCACGGTCAGGGTCGGAATGTGACCGACCGCCCGGACCGCCTCTGCCGCGGTGCGGCGAACCGACGAGCTCGGGGCGATCGCCTCCCCGCGATGGACCTGGGCGACCAGCTTGCGGGCCTCGGCCAGGGAGACCTCAGGAACCGCCGCAGCCAGCTGCGTGGGGGTCATGGCCTGGAGCGCGAGCATGTCTGCCTATACCGCAAGACCAGCGTGAGAGGTCCGACGATGGTGCGCACCTGGGCGCCAGTACGCTTTGCCCGGCAGCCGGCTCACGGTACGCTTCGGATCGTGTCCTACCCCGAGGTAATACGCGTCTTTGCGACCTCCCAGGACCCTGATTTCGACGGTCCGTGGCAGGCACGGACCCCCTCGAACAGCACCGGTTCGGCCGTGGTGATCGGTAAGGGGCTGCTGCTCACCGGCGCCCACGTCGTCGCGAACGCGACCTTCCTGCAGGTGCAGAAGCAGTCGCATCCGGACAAGGCGATCGCCCGGGTCCGCGCCGTCAGCCACGACTCCGACCTCGCGCTCCTCGAGGTCACCGAGCCCCCAGACTTTCTCGCAGACATCGAGCCGGCCGAGCTCGGCCCGATGCCCAAGCTCCGCGACGAGGTCGCCGTCGTCGGCTACCCGGTCGGTGGCGAGGAGATCTCGATCACCGAGGGCGTGGTCTCGCGCATCGAGGTCCAGCGCTACAGCCACTCGCAGCGCCACCTGCTCGCAGTGACCGTCGACGCCGCGATCAACGCGGGCAACAGCGGTGGCCCCGTGTTCGGCGATGGCAAGGTCGTCGGCATCGCGTTCCAGAAGCTGACCGGTGTCGACAACATCGGCGAGATGGTGCCGCCCCCGTTGATCCGCGCGTTCCTCGACGGCGTCGGTGCCGGCAAGCGACCGGAGATCCCAGCGCTCGGGATCACGACGCAGAACCTCGAGAACCCGCTGCTGCGCAAGACGCTCGGCCTGCACCCGACCGAGCGGGGCGTCGTCGTGCTCCACGTCGACTTCGAAGGATCCGCGTTCGGTCTGCTCGAACCGCGCGACGTCATCACAGCGATCGACGGTCTGCCGATCGCGAACAACGGGACGATCCAGTACATCGGCCACTACCGCACCCGCTACGACGTCGTGCTCGGCCATCGCTACATCGGCGATCGCATCGAGCTCGAGATCAAGCGCGCTGGGATCGCCCGCACGATCGAGCTCGAGCTCAAGCCGTGGCAGCCGCTCGTCCCGCGCTCGCGCTACGACCAGCCGCCGGCGTACTTCGTCTACGGCGGTCTCGTGTTCCAGACGCTGACGCGCGACTACCTGACGACCTGGGACAAGTGGTGGAACAAGGCTCCGAAGGAGTTCTTGAACTACTACTACCTGGGCTTCCGCTCGCCGGAGCAGAACGAGGTCGTGATCCTGACCCAGGTCCTCGCCGACGAGATCAACGTCGGCTACGGCCACCTCTACAACGAGGCGGTCGCCAAGCTCGACGGTGTGGTCCCGCGCGACATGATCGACTTCGTCGACCGGCTGTCGAGCGCACGTGGCGTCGTCGAGATCGAGACCACGTCGGGCGGCATCATCATGATGGATGCCGACGAGGTCCGGAAGATCACCCCGCGGATCCTCACGCGCTATCACATCCCTCGTGACCGCACGCCGGGCCTGCCCGGCTCGGGCACGAGCCTGCCGCCACTGCGCGCCGCCGCGGCGCTGCCGTAGCTAGACGAGCTCGACGAGCAGATCGCCGGTATCGACGGCCTGGCCAGCGGTCTTCGCGATCGTCTTGACCGTGCCGCCGCGCTCCGCGATCAGCTCGTTCTCCATCTTCATCGCCTCGAGGACGATCACCGGCGTGCCCGCCGGGACCACGTCACCGACAGTGACGAGGACCTTGACGACCTTGCCGGCGATCGGCGCGCGGATCGACTCGCCACTGACGTGCGCGCGAGGCGACGCGGCGCTGGCGAGGCGCTTGTGCAGCGCATCCTGGACCTGGAGCAGCGCCTCGCTCGCACCGACCGTCGCGGCGACCCCGTTGCGACGCTGATCGAGGTCGACGACGAAGCTCGTACCGTCGATCAGGAGGGACCACGTGCCCGGGCGGATCGCGCGCGCATCGACGTCGCGCTCGACGCCATCCAGGGCGACCTTGAACCGGCCGTCCGGCGACGGTCCGTCGATGGTGACGGTGCGGTCGCGGCCGTCGGTCGTGACGATGAGCTCGCGTCTCACTTCGCCGGGGGTCATACCACCCCAGCGCGCGTTGCCACCAGCCGGCGATGCGTGCTATCCGCGGAGAAACCGTGCCGTCTCGTCTGGTCGATGTCCTGCTGGAGCGGCGGATCCTGGTCTGTGTGGGATCGGGCGGCGTCGGCAAGACCACGACGGCTGCGACCCTGGCGCTCGCTGCCGCCCGGCGCGGCAAGAAGACCCTGGTCCTGACCATCGACCCCGCGCGCCGGCTGGCCAACTCGCTCGGCCTCACGTCCCTCGGTCACCAGGTGCAGGAGGTCGATCGCGCCCTCGTCCACCACCACGCTCCGAGCAAGAGCGGCGAGCTGCACGCGATGATGCTCGATCAGAAGATGGCGTTCGACGAGGTCGTCGCGCGCCACGCCAAGGATCCGGAGGCGGTGAAGAGGATCCTCGCGAACCCGGTGTACGCGCAGATCTCCGGCTCGCTCGCGGGCGCGCAGGAGTACGCCGCGATGGCCAAGCTCCACGACTTCGATCGCACCGGTGCCTACGACCTGATCATCGTCGACACGCCACCGACCGCGCATGCGCTGGACTTCCTCGATGCGCCGCGCAAGCTCAGCGAGGCGATCGACTCGCCGGCGATCGAGTGGTTCCGCAAGCTCCAGGGCGAGGGCGGCTCGAAGTGGTCGATCGTCGGCAAGACCGGCTCGTTCGTGATCAAGCGGCTGGCGAAGTTCGTCGGCACGAAGTTCATCAACGACATCTCGGTGTTCTTCACCGAGTTCAACGACATCCTCGGTGGCTTCCGCCAGCGCGCGGAGGAGACGTTCGCCCTGCTCCGCCAGCCTCGCGTCGGGTTCTTGCTGGTCGCCAGCCCCGAGCCGATGGCGGTTCGCGAGGCGCTCGCGTTCCACGATCGCCTGGTCTCGGCAGGCATGCCGTTCGTCGGGTTCGTGGTCAACAAGGTCCACGTCTCGCGGCCGGTCAACGTCACCGTCGCGCAGCTCGAGGCCGCGCTCGCCGCCCTGCCGCAGATCACGAGCCTTGGGCTCTCGGGCACCACCCGCACGATGGCAGCCCAGGCACTGCTCACCGCACACAGCGAGCTCGAGACCGTCGCTGCCGCCGATGCGGAGGCGGTCGCGAAGCTGCGCGCCGCCGCCGGAGCGAACGCCGCGTTCGTCGAGGTGCCTCTGCAGAAGGACGACGTTCACGACGTCGAGCGCCTCGTCGCGCTCGAGAAGTTCCTCCTCCACTGATCTGCGATACCAGCCGCATGTCGGCGGCGCCCGCCGCGACCGGCCGTGACCTTGCAACGTGACCTCGCGAGGAGGTCCACGTGCACATCCGAAGTCGTTCGATGCTACTGGCGATGCTCGTCTCCGCGAGCTCCTTCGCGGAGCCACCGCGTGCGCCCGAGGAGGATCGAGCGCCACCGACGCGCACGGCGCTCACCGCAGGCGCCATCATCTTTCTCACGAGCTACGGACTGTCGATCGGGATCGGGTCGCAGAGTCTCGACGAGGACCACCGCGGGCTCTACGTGCCGGTCGCAGGCCCGTGGCTCGTGCTGGCCGATCGCTCCGATGACGACAAGCTCACGGATGCCCTGCTCGCGATCGATGGCATCGCACAGGCGACCGGCGCGCTGATCATCGTCGGCGCACTGATCGCGCGCACCGAGCCTCGGCGGCCCGAGAGCCAGGCCGCGCGCAAGCAGCTGATCCGGATCACCCCGATCATGACCCGCGATCGACCGGGGATCGCGTTCAGCGGTACGTTCTGACTCAGCGAGGCTTCGCGGTCTTCGCCGTCTTCGCCGTCTTCGCCGCCGGTGCCTTGATCGAGCTTGCTGTCCACACCTCGGTCGCGAGCGCATCGGCGCTGTAGGCCGGTGCACCGATGACGAGCACGAGGGACGGTCCCCTGCGCTCGATCCACGACACCGTGCCGTCGAGCGCCATCCAGCGCGTGCGCTGCGCGTCGTGATCGACCGTGGCCCCGGCGATCATCATATCGAGCGCCTTCTCCGCCGCCTCCGCAGCTTCGATCGCATCCGGCTCGCTATCCCACTCCATGCGAGCGATGCCGACCGCGCGCTGCGGCGAGGTGTCCTTGCCCCGGGCGAGCGTGATCACGCGATCGCCGCCCCAGCCTTCCGACGCCAGCGTCGCGGTCGCACCGTCGACGCCGTGCGTGCGGAGGAACAGGTTCCACGACAGCTCGCCCCACACCGTGTCGTGCACGACGGTGTGATCACGCAGTGCATTCGGCGTCGTGATCGCGATCGGAATCGGCTCGTCCTTCGCGAGGTACCGCTCCGGGTGGATCACCTGCTCGGTCGACGACGGCGGCCTCGCGTACGCCGCGTCCACGGCGCTCCACGGCTGGCGGCGGCGCAGTGCGGCGACGAACGACAGTCCCGCGCGGTACGGAAAGATCAGCGACTCGCGGATCGCGAGCGGCGCCTTGTCGAGGGCGTCACCGTTGCCGGGCACGGTCATCGCCTTCTCGATCGCGGCGGTGACCTCGGGGTTGGACCACGGTGCCGCGGTGCCCTGACGCGCGAGCATCACCTCGATCATCAGCGCGATACCGTCGCCCTCGACCAGCGCGCGTCGTGCGGCCGACGCATCGCCCTCGGTGTCCGGGAGGTCCTCGAACTTCTTCAGGTCGAAGGCCTGATCTTGCAGCCCGTGATCGATCTCGTGTGCGAGCACGAGCTCGGCCCACGCCGGATCATCGCCCGCGGACTTCGAGATCGTGAGCTTCTTGGTCTCGGGATCGTAGTAGCCCGCGACCTGCTCGGTCAGCAGGTCGATCAGCAGCGCGGTGTAATCGGTCGCGAGCGGGATCAGGCCCCACCGCGCGAGCGCGAGGCCCTCCGCGGCCGTCTCGCGCTGGGTCTTCTCCTCCGACGCGAGCGCGAGCAGGCGCTTGCGCAGCTCGTCCTTGTCGACGACCTCGTTCGGGATCGGCTTCTTCAGCTTGAGGCCGCGGATCTTGGCGACCTCCTTCGCCACCTTGTCGGTGCGGGCCAGGAGCTTGTCGAGCGCGGTGGGCTCGGCGGCGGCCGTCGTCGCCTGCAGCAGCGCGATGAGACCGAGCGCACATGCAGGGCGACCCATTCGTGTGAGCGTACACGATGGATCTCGAGCCGCCAGTTGCGTTGGACCTCGGGCCTCGGGGGTGGCACGCTAGGCGGCCGTGGGAGGCCTGATGACGTGGAGTCAACGACTGGCGCTGCTGCTGAGTGCGGCGTGCGCCGCTGGCGCAGGCTGTGGCGACAATCTGCCGGATCCGACCTGCTACGACACGCCGGGACACGCATGCACGTGGGCCGGCAAGTCTGGCGTTTTCGGGTTCAACGGTGATGGCCTGCATCGCCTCGAGACCGAGCTGTACTGGACGATGGACATGCTGTTCGCGGCCGATGGCACCGCGTGGTTCATCGACTGGAACAACCACCTCGTTCGCCGCGTTGACCACGACCACGTGACCACCGTCGCCGGCTGGATCGATCCGATCTTCCCGGGTGATGGCCTCAGCGGCACGTCCGAGCGGTCTGCCACCGGCGCCCTCGGCACCGACGTCAAGCTCAACCACCCGACCGACCTCGCCCAGACCGCGGACGGCAAGATCCTCGTGATGGCGTGGCACAACCACAAGCTGCGCGAGATCGATCCGGTCACTGGCAACGTGCGGATCGTCGCCGGTGCAGGTGCAGGGTTTGCCGGTGACGGCGCGGCGGCATCGACGGCGCTGTTCCGTCAACCCAAGGCACTCGAGCTCGATGCGCAGGGCAACGCGTACATTCTCGACCAGGCAAACTTCCGGGTGCGGCGGATCGACCAGGCGACCGGCATGATCACGACGGTCGCCGGCAGCGGCATGCAGGGCTCCGACGGTGACGGTGGTCTCGCCACCGCGGCCAAGCTCAACTTCGAGGCGGGCTCCAATCCCGAGCCGTCGGGCGGAATCGCGATCGCAGGCGGCAAGCTCTACATCGCGGATACGCTGAGCAGCCGGATCCGTGCGGTCGATCTGACCACCGGCATGATCGACACCGTCGCGGGCACCGGCACCGCCGGGCTCGCCGGCGATGGCGGCCCCGCGCGCCAGGCACAGCTGAACTTTCCGCGCGATCTCGAGATCGGGCCCGAGGGCGACCTCTACATCGCCGATACCGACAACTGCGTGATCCGCGCCGTCGATCTCGCGACCGGCACGATCCGCACGGTCGCCGGAACCGGCGAGATCGGGCTCGATCTGGACGACGGACGGCTCGCCACCGAGACCAAGCTCGCCCGACCGTTCGGGATCGAGTTCGATCCGGCCGGAAATTTGTTCATCTCCGACACGATCAACAGCCGCATCGTCAAGGTGACCCGATGAAGCACCTCCTCCTCCTGCTCGCAGTTCCGTTCGCCGCGGCCTGCGGCGGCGGTGACGATGCGCCGCCCCCGTGTGATCCGACGGAGACCGGCACGATCTGTACGATCGCCGGCGACGGCAAGACCGGGTACGCAGGCGATGACGGTCCGGCGACCGAGGCCCGGCTGTCCCTGCCACAGGACATGCTCCGCGCGACCGACGGCACGCTGTACATCCTCGACTGGAACAACCACCGCATCCGTTCGCTCCCCGGAGACGGCACGATCCGTCACGTCGCAGGCCGCGGCGAGCTGGGCGGCACGCTCGACGATCCGGCGAACGACGATCTCAACCACCCGACCGGCCTCGTGATGCATCCGAGCGGCACGCAGCTCGTGATCGCCGCGTGGCACAACAGCAAGCTGCGCACGCTCGATCTGACCACCGGCGAGATCGTGGACTCGTGTGGTGACGGCCGGCGCGCGTACTTCGGCGATGGCGGGCCCGCATTGACGGCGACGCTCGATCTGCCCGCGAGCCTCGCGTACGCGACTAACGGTGATCTGATCATCATGGATCAGGCGAACCAGGTGATGCGCAAGATCGATGGGACCGGGACGATCTCGCGGATCGCGGGTCGCTGCGTCGTCGACGCGGAACCACCGACGGGCGGCGGCATGTGCGCGGACGGAGTGCAGCCCACGGCGTGTCCGTCTCCGTCGGGCAAGTTCACGTGCGGCAACCCGGCGACGTGTGGCCTGCCGTGCACGCCTGCGTATGGCGGCGAGGACGGACCCGCGCTGGATCTCCGCATGGCGCAGCCGTTCGGTCAGTCCGCGGATCCTGCGGGACGGATCGCGGTCGATCGCGCCGGCAACATCTACTTCGCGGACACGTCGAACTCGGTGATCCGCAAGATCGACACCGCCGGCATCGTTCATCGGATCGCCGGGACTCCGATGCAGCCCGGTCGTACCGGCGATGGTGGACCTGCCCTGCAGGCCAAGCTCAACAATCCGGTCGATCTCGCGCTCGCGGACGACGGCACGCTGTACTTCACGGACGTCTACAACCATTGCGTCCGCGCGATCGATCCGGATCAGACGATCCGCACCGTCGCCGGCGTGTGTGGGACGCCCGGGATTGCGGGAGATGGTGGACCTCCGACCGCCGCGCTGCTGAAGCGTCCGTACGGGATCGAGCTCGCCGATGGAGTGCTCTACATCGCGGATACGGGCAACCACATGATCCGCTCGATCAAGCTGTGAGCCGCTACTTTTAGCGGGAGCTAGCGGACCCGCGACCGGATCCCGTGACCGGATCCGGACTCCGACGTCGGATCCGGAACCGCGCTCGGATCCCGCCAGAAACCAGCGATCTCTCGCAGTCGTGTAAGGATGCGCGACATGCCCAAGACACCCCCGACTCTCGCGGGGAAGCTGTTGGAGATCCCGGTGGCCGCACCGGGGCGCCTGTGGATCACCGGTCGCACGCTGTCCGTCGTCGTCGAACCTCGGATTCGTCGGTTCGACATCGACAACGGCAAGGAGCTCAAGCCGCTACCCGCCGGTGACTTACTCTTGGCAGTGAGCCGCGACCGGAGTCTGAAGTGGTCGAAGCATGGAGTTGATGTCACCGACCTCGACGGCAAGGTGAAGGCGTCGCTGGAAGGGCTCGGCACGGAGATACCCTTGCTGTTGTCCAACATGTCGATGGACCGCGACGGGAAGTATGTCAGCGGCAGGCTCGGGCCGACCTCCGTCGTGTGGGACGCGCGCACGGGCAAGGCGGTGTTCAAGAACGACAAGCTCGCCTACGCCCGCGTCGACGTTTCACCCGCGGGAACCCACGTCGCGATCGGTCGCGAAAGTAGACCCCTCATGCTGGTGAGCACCAAGGACTGGAGCATCTCCGAAGTTCCCGACGCGAAGATCAAGACGCTTTGCTACCTCGCATGGTCACCGGATGGCGCCCAGCTCGTGATGCATTCGTACACGCAAGCGATCGTTGTCGACGTGAAAGCGCGCAAGGTGGTCGCGGGCTTCAAGCTGCTGCATGCGTACAGCTGTGCGTTCGTGCCCGGTCACGACGTGTTTCTTGCGGGCAGCGGCCGCCGCATCTCGATCTGGGATTCGCGTACCTGGAAACCCCGCGGCGAAGTTGCTGTATGCGCGCCGAGGCTCGTGGTGACCGACGACGGCGACCGGATCATCACCGGCAGCGATGATCCGCCGATCACGGTCTGGGATACGGCGCACCTGCTCGGTGCAGGCAAGCACGTCCCGAAACGGCCGAAGTCGGCGAGGCCTGCAAAGCGCAAGGTGCGCGCGATCTTCTTTGGCGTTCGGAAAAGGGTGCCTGAGAAGAAGATCATCCATGCGGTCGGCTTGCTTCATAGCATCCTCGACCGTGAGCCTCCCGGGTTCGCCGTGCGCATCCTGCTGGCCGACAAGACGCGAGACCGCCATTGGTTTCACATCGTCGGCACCCGCGGCCGAAACTATTTGCTCTCGCCGTGGATCGAGTGTCTGCAGGACACTCTGAACACCCCGCTCGACGTCGTCATGCACAGCGACGTCACGAAGAAGGTCGAAGGCCGCCGTTACAGCACCCCATACGACAGCACACCGATTCGGGTGGCCGGTGAGTACCTCGGTGCACTCGACGTCGCGAATCCGGTGCTCTTGATCCAAGGCGGACGCTGGGCGAACAAGCGCGTCAAGCCGAGCGACATCTCGAGCCTGGTCAGCTGCGTGGAGCTGTGCTGGCCTTACCCGGGGCACTGATGGCGTCGCGATCAGTACACCTCTTGCCGCGTCCAGTGCTTCGATCATGCCAGCGGCCGCTAGTGGAGCGCGTCCTCGACCGCCTTGACGAGCTCGTCGGGCGGCGCGGTCTTCTCGAGCAGCAACGCACCGTCGGCGCCGTAGATCTTGACGTGCGGCAGATCGAAGCGGCCGGGCGCCAGGTAGCGCAGCCACGCCGCGCTCTCGATGTCGACGACGTCCAGCTTGCGGACGGCGAGCCGGCCCGGGTAGCGGCGCGCGAGCGCGGCCAGCTTGTCGTCGAGCTCGCGGCACGGAGCGCACCAGTCCGCCCACAGATCGAACACGGTGACCTTGCCGGCGACCGGCACGAGCGGTGCTGCCGTGCCTGCGTGACCGACCGTTGCCTCGTCGAGGTCGCGCCACGATGCGCGAGGTCGCGTGTCGAACGACGCGATCACCCCGAGCCCGGCGACGATGCCGTAGTCGAGCTGTGGCCCGGAGACCTGCGAGTACACCGGCTTCGCGACCGAGGCGACCACCGCGAGTCCGTGGACCGGGCGCCACCCGAGGTTGCCGCCGAGGAGGACATCGACCCGGCCGGCGTTGCCCTCGTCGGCATGGACGATGCCCTGCCAGGTCTCGGCGGTCTCGCCGTGGACATCCGCCGCCACGCCGAACGTCCACGCCTTGGTCCCGAGTGCCGACGTACCCGTGAGCCCACCGGAGTAGCGATCACCCGCGCGGTAACCGTGCTCGTTGTCGTACAGCGAGGGCTGCGCGAGACCCCACATCGTGGTCGTCACGGGTCCGAACGTGCGCTGCGCCTCGATGGCGACGAACGGGATCACCGTGCCGGTGCCGAACTGGACGTGCTGATGCTGTTGCCCGATCTGCCCGAGCAGGAACGGATCCTCCTCGGTGCGGCCGACCGGGAAGCTCGCGCCGAGTCGAGCATGGAACCGCACCCTGCCGGTCTCGCGCGCCACATGAAGGTTGAACGCCGGATCTCCGATGCCGTGCAGGCGCTCGTCACGGGCATGGATGCCCGCCTGCGCCGACGACACCTCGGCACCGGTCACCGGATCGCGATAGGTCACCCCGACATCGACGACGCGGTAGGGCAACGCAAGACCGACCGCGAGCCAGGAGCTCAGGGCGTACTCCGCCGAGAACCGGGTCTCGATCAGCGCGAGGTCCGCGTCGTAGCGCACCGGACCCTGCGCATCGTCGAGGATCTCGGTGCTGTGGACGGTGAGCAGACTGCTGGTCAGGCTCATCGTCAGCCCGCCCGGGAACAGATCGCGCGACGCAGCCGCACCGACGGGCAATCCCGGATTACTGCAGGTCGCCTGGCCGGCCTGCGCATCGCCCCGCCATCCGACGAGCGCGACACCCGCGACCACCAGCGCGAGCGCCACGGACCACCTCATCCTCGCGTCGTAACACGACGATCTCGTCCTCGCAAAACCCGCTGCTGCGCTACAACCCGTCCATGGCAGACGTCCGGGCTCAGCGCGAAACGATCGTCGAGCGCGTGCTCACGGGCCCCGGCACGGCATCGGCGGAGCAGCGGCGTGCCGCGTTCGAGAATGCGGGCGTCGCCGAGCCTGCACGCGTGCTGATCGACAAGGTCGCGCGCACCGCCTACAAGGTCACCGACGAGGACATCGCGGCCGCTCGCGCCGGTGGGCTGTCGGAGGACGAGATCTTCGAGCTCACGATTTGCGCGGCGATCGGCGTCGCCACGCGCCAGCACGAGGCCGCACACGCGGCGCTGACCGCGGCGCTCGAGGGCCGGTCGTGAGGCTCGCGGTCCTCGACGACGGTCATCGCCTCCGCCACAAGGCGCTCCTGCGGTTCATCGGTGTGGTCTCGCGCAAGCCGCCCCCCGATGTGATCAAGACCCTGCTGTATCGGCCGGAGTTCTTCGGGGAGCCGATGTCCCGCGTGTTCCAGGACTGTCTGCGTGGACCGTCCGCGTGGTCGGTGGGCGACCGCGAGCTGATGGCGGCGTTCGTGTCGAAGGTCAACGAATGCGACTTTTGAACGTGTGCTCACACCGCGGTCGCGGTGCAGGCCTACGGAGAAGCTGACAAGGTCGCCGCGGTGCTCGCGGATCTCGACACCGCGCCGATCGACGAGAAGCTGCGCCTGACCCTGCGCATGCTGCGCACGGTGACCACGGATCACGCGAGCGTCACGCCCGCGACAATGCGCGCGCTGCTCGATGCCGGCGTCTCCCGCGAGCAGATCGAGGATGCGCTCGCGGTGTGCTTCGCCTTCAACGTCATCGACCGGCTCGCCGATACCTTCGAGTTCGAGGTGCCTGGCCCCGAGGCGTTCGCGGCCGATGCGCGGCAGCTGCTCAAGCGCGGCTACAAGCTCTGAGCGGCGCTACCCGCGACACGTCGACATGGACGCAGGCCACGTCGAAAGCTGCACGTGCGATGATGATCGGCATGAGGGTAGGTCGCGTCGGGAGGCTCGGGCTCGTCATGCTCGCGGGATGCGGGCGGATCGGATTCGGCGCTGCCAGCGATGCCGCGGCGGTCGCGACCGAGGTCCTCGTCGCCGCGGGTCCGTTCACGATGGGTTGCCGTGTCCCCAACGAGGCGGACTGCAGGACTATCGAAGATCCGGTCCACGTCGTGACCCTGTCCGCGTTCTCCATCGACCAGACCGAAGTGACCCAGCTCGCCTACGCGCGCTGTGTGACGAGCGGGGCCTGCACCCATCCCGCAACCGACTTCGATCCGGATCTGACACCTGACCATCCCGTGCGACAGGTGACGTGGTCACAGGCCGATGCGTACTGCGCGTTCGACGGGAAGCGCCTACCCACCGAGGCGGAGTGGGAGAAGGCCGCACGGGGCGACGATGGCCGCACGTATCCCTGGGGCGAGGCGGCGCCGACGTGCGATCTCGCGATCTTCGACCTCTGCGCTGGCGCCGAGCCGCTGCCGGTCGGCTCGCGTCCTTCGGGCCGTAGTCCCTATGGCGCCTTCGACATGGCCGGCAATGTCTGGGAGTGGACCCAGGACTGGTTCGACCCGACGTACTACACGACGAGCCCGACAAACGACCCGCAGGGCCCTCCGAACGGAACGTCGCGCTCCGTGCGAGGGGGCTACTACGGAAACACGCCACGCAACGTACGGACGGCGGGTCGAGCGTCCGAGGACCCGATGGTGCCCGAGGCATACCTCGGCTTTCGCTGCGCGCGTTCGCCCTGAGGCCGTGGAGGCGCGACTGCGGTGAAGTGCTAGGGTTCCGCGCCGATGTGGTCCGAGCTCGAGAACGCGCTGCGCAGCGATGTCGTCGTCGCGCATGGTGCCACGGCGGGGTGGGCAGCCTGGCTCGCGGCCGAGCTCGGGGAACGAGAGTCCCTGGTCGTCGTCGTCGCACCGGATGACCTGGCGGCTCAGAGGATCGAGGACGAGATCCGATTTTTCCGGGGCAGCGCGCACGACGCGGCGACCACGCTCGACGAGATCGCGTCCCTGCCCGGCATCGATGTCTCGCCGTACGCCGACCTGTCGCCCGACCGCGCCGGCATCGCATCGCGGGTCGGCTCGCTGTACCGGCTCGCCGTGCCGGCGCTCCGTCCGCGGATCCTCGTGACATCGGCCGAGGCCCTCGTCCGCAAGACCGTGGCCCCCGCCGAGCTGGTCGCTCGCGGGCGAACGATCACGAAGGGCGACATCATCGATCGCGACGAGGTCGCCGCGTTGCTCGTCAGCGCGGGCTGGACGCGGACGCCGGTCGTCGACGAGCCGGGCACGTTCGCGGTCCGCGGCGGTGTGATCGATTTGTACGCACCGCTCGCGCCTCATCCGATCCGGCTCGAGCTGTTCGGCGACGAGGTCGAGTCGCTGCGCTGGTTCGAGGCCGAGTCGCAGCGCACGTTGCGCGCGGTCGACTGGGTCCACCTCCATCCGGTCCGCGAGACGATCAACACCGGCAGTCGCGATGTGCGGCTGCGGTTGCGCGAGTACGCCGACGAGATCGCGCATCCGACCAAGGCGACGCGTCGCGTGATCGAGCAGCTCGAGGCCGGTGAGGTGTTCGTCGGGATCGAGGGCCTGACGCCCGCCTTCCACGACGAGATGGTCGCGCCCGCGGCGTACGTGCCCGCCGATGCACGCTGGGTCGTGATCGATCCCGACGCGTGCCGCCGCACGATCCGCGATGCGTGGGACGACGCGAATGCACGCTATCCGATGCGCCGCGACGAGACCAAGATGCTGGTGTATCCGCCGGATGCGCACCTGGTGACGGCCGAGGACGCGGGTGCGTTCACCGCGCCGCGCCGGATCGAGCTGCCCACGCTCGAGCTGACCGACGAGGTCGGCACCAGGATCCGGGTCGACATCGACGATCTGCGCGGGCTCAAGCAGGAGCTCGAGCATGCACGCACGTTCGGCGATACCGAGCACGCCGCGCCGCTGGTCGCCGCGGTCACGAGGTGGCGGCGCGATGGGATCCGGATCGCGATCGCGTGTGACTCGCAGAGCCGGATCGACCGGCTCCATGGCGTGCTGACCGCGCGCGGCCTCGACGTCCGGCTCGGGCAACCGGGTGAGCGGCCCGGCGCGACCGATGGCGTGACGATCGTCTCGGGTGCACCGGCGCACGGCTTCGCATCGGTCCGCGATCGGATCGCGATCGTCACCGGTGCCGACGTGTTCGGCGAGCGCACGCACCACGGCAAATCAAAGACCAAGCGCGCCAAGGATGCGCTGCTCGGCGGGGTCGCCGACTTCTCGCAGCTCGGGCCCGGCGACTACCTCGTCCACCAGAAGCACGGCGTCGGTCGCTACAAGGGCCTCAAGAAGCTCGCGGTCGGCACCGTGTCGATCCTGCAGACCACCGCGATCGGCGCGGCCACGCCGAAGCTCCAGGAGATCGACGCGCTCGAGCTCGAGTACGACGGCGGCACGCTCTACCTGCCGGTGTACCGGCTCGGCGAGGTCCAGCGCTACGTCGGCGCGGAGGGCCACGCACCGAAGATCGACAAGCTCGGCGGCCTGACGTGGGAGGTCACCACGAGCAAGGTCAAGCGCCACATCCGGGCGCTCGCCGAGGAGCTGCTCCAGCTCTATGCGCAGCGCGCGTCGCTACCGGGCTTCCAGTTCCCGCCGGCGGACGACAGCTTCCGCGAGCTCGAGGCCACGTTCCCGTTCGACGAGACCCCGGATCAGGCGGCCGCGATCGACGCCGTGCTCGCCGACATGGAAGCGCCGCGCGCGATGGATCGCCTGGTCTGCGGCGACGTCGGCTACGGCAAGACCGAGGTCGCGATGCGCGCCGTGTTCCGCGCCGTTCAGGGCGGCAAGCAGGCGTGCATCCTCGCGCCGACGACGGTGCTCGTCGAGCAGCACTTCCGCTCGATGACCGAGCGGTTCAAGGGCTTCGGGGTCAACCTCGGCAAGCTGTCGCGGTTCCAGTCCAAGGGTGAGCAGGTCGAGACCGTCAAGAAGCTCGCGGAGGGCAACCTCGATGTCGTCGTCGGAACGCATCGAGCGCTGTCGGCGGACGTCCGGTTCAAGGATCTCGGCCTGCTCGTGATCGACGAGGAGCAGCGGTTCGGCGTCGCGCACAAGGAGCGGATCAAGAAGACCCGCACGCAGATCGACGTGCTGACGCTGACCGCGACGCCGATCCCTCGCACGCTCCACCTCGCGATGGCAAACCTGCGCGACCTCTCGATCATCGCGACGCCTCCCGCGGATCGCCGCGCCGTCCGCACGTTCGTGTCGCGGGTCGACGATGCAACGATCAAGGAGGCGATCGAGCGCGAGCTCGGCCGAGGCGGTCAGGTGTTCTTCATCACGCCGACCATCGGAACCAGTGGCAACAAGACGGTGGACCACCGGATCCCCAACGACGATCGCCCGCAGAAGCGGACCAAGCCGCGCGACGACGATCGCTCGATCGACGACTGGGCCGAGTACATCAAGGGCCTGGTCCCGAGCGCGCGGGTCGGCGTCGGTCACGGCAGCCTGACCGCCGACCAGCTCGAGAAGGTGATGGTCCAGTTCGTCCAGGGCGAGCTCGATGTCCTGGTCGCGACGACGATCGTCGAGAGTGGGCTCGACATCCCGCGCGCGAACACGATGTTCGTGGCCCGCGCCGATGCGTTCGGGCTCGCGCAGCTCTATCAGCTCCGTGGTCGGATCGGCCGCAGCAAGGAGCGCGCGTACTGCTACCTGCTCGTCCCCGAGCCCGAGCACATCACCGACGAAGCACGCCGGCGGCTCGAGACTCTGCAGCGGTTCACCGAGCTCGGGGCGGGCTTCCAGATCGCATCGATGGATCTCGAGATCCGCGGCGGCGGCGAGCTGCTCGGCGCCAAGCAGTCCGGATCGATCGCCGCGGTCGGGTTCGACCAGTACGTGCGGATGCTCGATGCAGCGGTCGCCGAGCTCGGGGGCAAGCCGATCCACTCGGCGATCGACCCCGAGCTGACGATCGAGACCCCGGGGTTCATCCCCGACGACTACGTCCCGGACCCCGGCCAGCGGCTCGAGCTCTACAAGCGACTGTCGGCGATCGACAACGACGACGAGCTGCGTGACGTGATCGCGGAGATCTCGGACCGCTACGGTCCGGTCCCCGGCGAGCTGGTCCTGCTCGGGGAGCTGATGGGGGTCAAGGCGATCGCCCGGGGGGCCGGCATCGTCGCCCTCGAGATCTCGAGCACCCGCGTCGCGGTCGCGCTGTCCGAGGGGAACCCCTTGTTCCGCCAGCTGATCGACACCGGATGGCGCAAGCTGCCGGATGGCCGCTTCTCGATCGTGCCTCCGTCACCCAGAGGGCCCCCCGGGGCCAGGCGGGCCTTGTTGGACGCCCTCGCTCGTGCTACGTGAAGTCATTGTGATGACTAGGGTTCCTGTCGTGGTCCTCCTCGCGTGCGCAGCGCTGTGCGGCTGCCAGAAGAAGGCCGAAGACGCACAGGCCGCCCCGAGCCGTGGCCCCGGCGCACCGTCTGCGCCGCCGCAGAACGTCGAGGAGCTGAGCCAGCCGCTCGCGAAGATCGACAACGTCACGATCACGCTCGGCGAGTTCCAGGAGCGGATCAACCGGCAGTCGCCGTACATCCGTGCGCGCTACACGTCGCTCGAGCAGAAGAAGGAGTTTCTCGACTCGCTGATCCGGTTCGAGGTGCTCGCGAAGGAAGCCTACAAGCGCGGCCTCGACAAGGATCCCGAGGTCGTCCGCACGATGAAGCAGGTGATGATCCAGAAGCTGATGCGCGACGAGTTCGACGCAAAGGTCACCGCCGAGACCGTGCCCGACGCCGACATGAAGGCGTACTACGACGCAAATCTCGCCGAGTACGTGAAGCCCGAGGAGGTCCGGGTGTCCGCGATCATCCTCAAGAACCGCGCGCAGGCAGATCGTGTTGCCCTCGAGGCGCGCGGCGAGGCCGGCAAGACGAACAAGGGCTTTCGCGATCTCGTGATGAAGTACACGAGCGACGAGGACACCAAGCTTGCCGGTGGCGACCTGCGCTACTTCGATGCGCAGACCAAGGAGCTCCCCGCGCCGGTGGTCAAGGGTGCGTTCGCGTTGATCAACACGGGCGATGTGTCGACCACGATCGATGCCGGTAACGGCACGTTCTACGTGCTGAAGCAGACCGGCCGGCGCAAGTCGATGACCAAGTCGTTCGAGGATGCGAAGCCCGCGATCAGAAACAAGCTGTTTCGCGACAGCCGGATGAAGGCGCAGAAGGACTTCGTCGATGGGCTCAGGAGCTCGTCGAAGATCGAGATCAACGAGGCCAATCTCGCACGCGTACGGATCGATACGTCGACCGCCGTCGATGACGGACACGGCCACGACCTCACGCCGCCCGCGATGGGAGGTGCGCAGACGCCCCCGCCACCTCCGAATGCCCCTGTCGACCCGGTTCCGGGTGGCACGGGAGCCGAGAAGCCCGCCCCATGACGGGCAACGGAAACCCTGGAAGACAGGTCACAATGGTCGTGCGCAAGCTGCAGCTCCTGATCGTCGCCGGTCTCACCCTCGGTGCACCGACGTTTGCCATGGCTGCTCCGGACGACGCCGCCAAGGCGCCGACCACGACCACGCCCCCGGCCGCACCGACGGCCCCCACGACCCCGACGAAGCCCGCGACCGCGGCTCCGACCACGTCGCCCAATGCCGGCAAGAAGATCATCTTCGAGCGCGTGGTCGCCGTGATCAACGACGCGATCGTCCTGCGCAGCGAGCTCGAGGCGCGGATGATCCCGGTGCTCGGCGAAGCGCAGCAGATCGCCGATCCCAAGGAGCGCGATCGCCGGATCGAGAAGCTGCGCAGCCAGGTGCTCGACGAGATGGTCAACGAGGAGCTCATCGTCCAGGCCGCCGAGGCCGCGAAGATCGAGGTCGAATCGAGCGAGGTCCAGGCCGCGCTCGACGAGATCAAGTCGACGAACAACCTCGATGACGCCGCGCTCGCGCAGGTGCTCGCCGCGCAGGGCTACACGGTCGCGAACTACAAGCAGGACCTCCGCCGCCAGCTGCTCCGGCTGCGCGCGGTCAACCAGCTGGTTGCCCACAAGGTCAACATCACCGACGAGGACATCCGCGCGAAGTACGATCAGATGCAGCGCCGCAGTGACTCGGTCAGCGCGGTCAAGCTGTCGCACATCCTGTTCAAGCTTCCCGAGCACCCGACCGAGCAGCAGATCGCCGAGGCCAAGGACAAGGCGGCCAAGGCGATGGACCGGATCAAGGGTGGCGAGGACTTCGCCAAGGTCGCGGCCGACGTCTCCGATGACGTCAGCACGAAGGCGACCGGCGGCGAGCTCGGCTACTTCCAGCGCGGCAGCATGGCGAACCCCGAGTGGGAGCCGATCGTGTTCGCGATGGAGAAGGGTGACATCCGCGGCCCGGTGACCGGCCCGCAGGGCCTCCACGTGTTCAACGTGACCGAGGTCCAGACGTCGAACCTCAAGCCATTCCCCGAGATGAAGGAGCAGCTGTCCCGTGAGCTCCGCCGCAAGGAGATGGACAAGCAGACGCAGGTCTGGCTCGAGGAGCTGCGCAAGAAGGCCTACATCGACATCAAGCTGTCGTAGCCGCCACATCAGGTAGGTGCGCGCCGCCGATTCGGATCCATGCTTTTCCGAGTGGATCCCCGGTCGCACTCGATGATGTTCGCGGCCGCACCGCATACAATGGTCACGAGGGATATCCGTGGCCGACAATCGCCGTACATCTGCACGTTACGTAGTCTCGGTCCAGGCCACGCTCGCGATCACGGGCGCCAACGAGGCCTGCACGATCATGAACCTCTCGCTCGGCGGTGCGCTGATCACCGCGTCGAAGCGTCATGCCATGGGCGAGCGCGTCAACCTCACGTTCAAGGTCCCGACCGCCGCGGATGCGATCGAGATCGGCGCGACCGTGCGTTGGGCCGACACGACCTCGGTCGGCGTCCAGTTCGACGGATTGCGGGCGCGTGACGTATGGGCGTTGAACGAGTACTTCAAGTCGCTGGCAGCCTAGCTCTGGCAGCGGTCGCGCTCGTCGCGACCACCGCCACCGCCGCGCCACGTGAGCGCGTTGCGGTGTTCGATCTCGGACCTTCCGATGCTGCGGTCCGGCAGAAGCTCGCGGCGGCGATCGTTGCGGGTGGACTCGAACCGGTGCTCGGCGATGGTGTCGAGGATGCCCTCGGCGGCCAGAGCACCGAGCCTGATGAGCTCCAGCTCGCTGTCGCGATCGGCGATGCGCAGCGCGCGTTCGGCGCCCTCGACTGCCCGGCGACGATCGTCGCGAGCCAGACCGCGATCGGGATCGCAGCCGCGCGCCAGGCAGCGGGCCGTGCCGTCCCCGAGCTCACGCGTGCCTGGACCTATCGGCTGCTGTGCGCCGACCGCATGGGCGATTCCGATGCAGCGATGACCGCCACCGCGCGCCTGCGAGCGCTCGGCCCGCGTCCTGCCGAGGTCCCCCTCGATGTGTGGACCCGGTACCCCGAGGTCGACGCGGTGCTCGACCACGACATGGTTCCGCTCGAGATCAAGGCCGAGGTCCCCGGCGCCGCGATCTGGATCGACTTCCAGCGGGTCGGGACCTCGCCGCTCAAGACCCATGTCCGCGCCGGCGAGCACGTGATCGCGGCGTCCGCCGGCACGCGTCGGGGCTGGGCCGCAGGCACCGCGGTGCGCACGCAGACGACGATCACCGTGCCGATGCCAGAACAGCGGGGCGCGTACGCCGCCCTCGCGCAGCGGGTCGCGAGCTGGCGCGGCACCCTGCCCGCTCCAGCCGAGCTCGGCGAGGCGCTGCTCGCTGTCAACGCGCGCGTCGCGATCGTACGCCGTGGCGATCAGATCCAGGCGTGGGGCCGGGTGGGACGCTCCGAGCCGCCGCGTCTGCTCGGTGGTGAGGACGGAACCGGAGAGCTCGCCGATGCACCGCGCCTGGTCGCGGTGATCGCGGACCGCGTCCAGACCTGGGCCGACCGCGCACCCGACCCCGATCAGCCGTTGCTGCTCGAGGATCCAAAGCTCCGCGGCGGCAAGGATCGCGTCGATGAACCCACGAAGTGGTGGGTCTACGCGACGATCCTCGGTGCGGTCGTGGGCGGAGCCACCCTGCTCTACCTGCACGACTCCGCGAGCAACACCCAGCACGTGGAGCTCCACTACCCATGACGATGCGAGCTCGTACGTTTGCGTGGCTGATCACCGTCGTGATGACGCTGCTCGTCTGGGCGCGCCCTGCGCTCGCCGCGCCGCAGCTGTCCGAGGCTGCGAGTCGCGGCCGGGTCACGGTCTACGCCGAGTCAGGCCTCGAGTCCCAGGCCGCCAAGCTCGCCGAAGGCGCGGAGGCTGCGCTGACCCGGATCTCCGCCGACCTGGTCGATCTGCCCCGGCCACGCCGGATCGAGGTCCGCCTCGTGCGCGACTCGTCTGACCTGGCCGCGGTCGCGCCAGCTGGACGCGGTGCCCCGCCGTGGGCGATCGGTGTCGCGTATCCCGACCTCGGCATCATCTCGATCGCAGTGCGCCGCAACGCGAATCTCGTCGATCCGATGAGCACGCTCAAGCACGAGCTCGGTCACATCGCGCTCGGCGTTGCCCTTGGTGCGCGCGCTCCGCATTGGCTGCACGAAGGCTTCGCGTACCAGCACTCCGGCGAGTGGTCGTGGGACCGCACCGAGACGCTCGCGGGGATGGCATGGTTCGGCGGCGTGGTCTCCCTCGACGAGCTCGATCGCACGTTCCCGCGCGAGGAGCTTCCGGCGCACCGCGCGTACGCGCAGAGCTATGACTTCGTCGGGTTCCTGTCGCGACGCGGTCGCTGGGAGGACAAGAACGACGATGGCGATCGCTGGCCGTTCCGCCGGTTCCTGACCGAAGTCGGCCGCACCGGCGATCTCGATAGCGCCGCGAAGATCGCGTTTGGTCGCCCGCTCCGCGAGCTGTTCGAGGAGTGGCGCAGCGATCTGACGAATCGATACATGCTGATGCCGGTCGGGCTCCTCGGCCTCGCGCTGTGGATCTTCTGCGCGTTCCTGCTGACCCTCGCGTACTGGCGACGCCGGCGGCAGAACCGCAAGCGGATGGCGCAGTGGGATCTCGAAGAGCAGCAGCGCCTCGAGGCCGAGCGTGCCGAGACTGCCGCTCGCGCCGCTGCGCTCGCCCCATCTGCCGTGTTCGCACCGAGCTACGTGCCGTGGCCCGGGGAGGATCCGCTCGCGGAGCCCGACGAGACAGATGGACCGACCAGCGATGGCGATCCGAACAAGCCCGCGCGGCCGCCCTGGATCAACTAGCGCACCTCAGTGCTCGTGTCGCGTGCGCTCGATCTCCTCGATCTGTTCGAGTACCGTCGTCGGCGCGACATCCTCTTTGAGCATCTCGAGCTCGCGGTCCGGTGGCCGCGGGATTCCCAGGCGCTTCGCGATCTCGTCGACCAGCTCGAGGAGTCGGGTGACTTCATGCTCCGCGAGCAGGTCGATCTGCAGGTTCAGGTCCGCGCGCTGATCGGCAAGCCGCTGCATCCGGTTCTGGCTGATCAACACGAACGTCGTCAGGAAGATCGCCTCGACCGACGCCCACATCGCGAGCATCACGAACGGGAACGGATCCCACGGCGTGACACCCGGAACAACGCCCGCGTTGAGCACCAGCCAGCCGCCGAACAACAACCCGTGCAGCGCGACCGACGCCATGCTCCCCGTGAAGGCCGTGATCCTGTCCGCGACCCTGTGCGAGGGAGGACGGAGCGCCGTCGCGTCATCACGCGCCTGAATGATCGCGTGAATGTTGCGCGTGATCACCTCGGCGACATGGCCCTGCGATGCGGTACCCACACCCGTGTTCGGAGCAGACCACGTGCCAGTCGCTCACCGGTCGACAGCGCATCGGCCTGAGACCGACGGAGTCAGCCATCCACCTGCCCGCCCCAGCGCGCCTGCGGCGCTCATCACGCCGCCCCCGCTGAGCGATCTCGCCGCGACCCGATCCGGAGCGATCGGTCGAGCCCGGCGGTGATGGCGTGATCGATGTGGTGACGAGTTGCGGAGAATGGATGACGTGCGGGGAGGCCTACGCGCATTCCCGACGGTTCCGGTCTATAGAGTGCAATGGACTCCGCTGGCGCGATCGACCACGAGCTGTGGCAGAGCCGGCTATCCCGGTTCGGTCGTGTGCTCGCGATCATCAGCCTGATCTATCTTGCGAAGCGACCGGAAGATCGTCCCGCGTCGGCGCACGTACTTCGCGAGCTCCTTCGCGCCTGCGTGGCATCGGGCCGCTGGACGAACGCTCGCGCTGCGCACTGGTGGAAGCTGAACCGTCACGAGCTGCGTTCGGGTGGCGCCGGGACCAGCGCTACGGGCGAGGCGCTCGTCGGTAACCTCACCGTCAGCCGGATCGCCGACTGACCGTGACGTGTCCGGACAGCTGTCCGCGCTCCGGTCAGGTGTCCGCCGGCTAGGCGCCGAACCCTGCGAACTGCGAGGCGACGAGCGTGGCACGCCGGGTGCTGTGGCTCTGTTCGCCCATGCACCACCTTCGCACCACGCTGTCGGCGTTGTTGTTCGCGTCACTCCTCACGGCAGCTCCGGCAGGTGCCCAACCTGTCGCGACACCTCCGACGATCGCGACGTTCGTGCCTGCGGACTATCCCACCGCCGCACGCGACGCTGGTCGCGAGGCGTCCGTCGAGCTCGAGGTCACCGTCGGAGCAGACGGCCGCGTGCTCGATGCACGGGTGCTCGCGCTGGTCGGTGACGGCTTCGACGAGGCAGCCCTCGCTGCGGTTCGTCAGTTCGTGTTCGCGCCGGCGATCAAGGATGGCGCTCCGATCGCCGCGCGCATTCACTACCGCTATGCGTTCACGCTCGAACGCCCTGCCCCGGTGGTTGCCGCTCCAGCCGCCGTGGTCTCGGGTCGCATCGAGGGCCGGATCCTGTCGCGCGCAGATGGCGTCGCGCTCGGTGGCGTCGAGGTGGTGGCCACCAGCGCCAAGGGCGGCGTACATCGCGTGACCACCGACGAGTCCGGTGGGTTCGCGATCGACGAGCTGCCGGCCGGCCACTACCACATCGCGATCAGTGCACTCGATCACGCCGCGTTCGCGCAGGACGAGGACGTGATCGCTGGCGAGGCGGCCGAGGTCACGTATCGTCTGGACTCCACCGCGGCGCGCGAGGACACCGGATCGTACGGCGCGGTCGCGACGATCGAAGCACCGGTCCGCGAGATCACGCGCCGCTCGCTCGAGGGCGAGGAGTTGACCAAGCTCGCGGGGACCCGCGGCGATCCGCTCCGCGCCCTGGAGCTGCTGCCCGGCGTCGCCCGCCCTGCCAGTGGTGCGGGGACGATCCTCGTTCGCGGCAGCGCACCGGGAGACAGTCAGGTGTTCTTCGACGGTGCACCGGTCTCGCAGCTCTATCACCTCGGTGGCCTGACGAGCTTCGTCAACGGTTCTCTGCTCAAGAGCGTCGAGCTATTCCCCGGCAACTTCTCGACCCACTATGGGCGCAAGATCGGTGGCGTCATCGAGGCCGAGCTGCGCGACCCGCTCACCGATCGCCTTCACGCCAAGCTCGACCTCAACATGATCGATGCGTCGGCTCTGGTCGAGGGCCCGATCAACGACAAGACCTCGTTCGCGATCGGCGGTCGCCGCAGTCACATCGACGCCTGGATCGGACCGCTGCTGAGGGCGACCGACGCCCCCGTCGCGGCGACACCGGTCTACACCGACTGGCAGGCGATCACGACGTACAAGCCCGACAGCAACAACCGGCTCCGGCTGATCGGCTACGGCAGCACCGACGAGCTCCAGGTTGTGCTCGCCAATCCGAGCGGCGCCTCGACGACCCGCGATCGCCTCGGTGTTGATGGAGCGTTTCACCGGGTGCGCGCGGACTGGAAGCGAACCTGGCCCGGTCTCGATCAGGAGATCTCGGTGACCGGTGGAAAGAACCGCTTTGCCATCGAAGTCGGCGGACTGCTCGGCGGCGGTATCGACGCGTACGAGGTGTTCGGTCGTGCGGACTGGCACGCCACGGCGTCGAAGTATCTGCAGTTCGCCTGGGGGCTGGACGTCCATCACACGATCGGAGACGTCTGGTACTCGGGCCCGCAGATCCCGCAGGTCGAAGGTAACCCCGACAAGACCTACCGTGGCGATCGTCTGAACGAGGTGCACGTCGACGAGAAGGGCGGCACGTGGTTCCGGCCCGCGGCCTATGCCGAGGCCACCATCGCGCCGGTGGCGCCGCTCGCGATCACGGCCGGTGTTCGCGTCGACCGGTTCGCTGACATCGATCAGACGACCGTCGATCCACGCCTCACGGCGCGCTACACGCTCGGCGCCACGACGTTCAAGGGCGGGCTCGGGCAGTTCTCGCAACCGCCCACCGAGGACGAATCGATCCCTGGGTTCGGTAACCCTGGCCTGCGTGCGCAGCAGGCGATTCACTACGGGCTGGGCTTCGACCACAAGATCTCGAGCCGCATGTCGGTCGGCGTCGAGGGCTACTACAAGAGCCTCGATCACATGATCGTCGCCGGCCCGGGCGGCATGAAGGTGAACGCGGGCAGCGGTCGGATCTACGGCGCCGAGTTCGCGGGGCGATGGCAGCCGGGCGGCCCGGTCTCCGGGCTGGTGTCCTACACCCTGTCGCGCAGCGAACGAAACGACGCCGGCATGTGGCGCCTGTTCGACTACGACCAGACGCACATCCTGACGGTCGCCAGCTCGGTCAAGCTCGGCCGCGGCTGGGAGGTCGGCGGCACGTTCCGCCTGGTCAGCGGCAACCCGGAGACCCCGGTGAGCGGCAGCATCTTCGACGCGGACATCGATTCGTATCGCGCGCTTTACGGCGCGATCAACAGCACGCGGAGCTCGACCTTCCACCGGCTCGATGTGCGCGTCGAGAAGCAGTTTCAGATCGCGGGCCATCCGTGCGCCGGCTACCTCGACCTGCAGAACGCCTACAACCGCAGCAACCGCGAAGGCACCGAGTACAGCTTCGATTACCGGCAGCAGAACGACATCCCCGGCCTCCCGCTGATCCCGAGTCTCGGAATCAAGGGCGAGCTCTAGACCCCGTTTGCAAGGAACCATCATGACCAAGCTCATCCCCCTCGTCCTGCTCGCGCTCTCCGCATGCGCCTCGAGCCTCGATCCGGCGACGCTGATCGCCCGCGACCGCGTGCTCGGCGCGAAGGTCACCGTCGACGATGATCCGCAGCGCGCCTGGCCGCGCCCCGGCGAGCACGCGACCGTCACCTGGCTCACGGCATCGCCCGGCGCTTCGCCCGAGTTCTCGTGGATTCTTGCCGCCTGCCCGGCGGCGACCTCGTCCGGGTTCCCGATCTGCGACGGGGCCGTGTTCGCCAGCTCGCAGTCGCGTGGGCCGGTGCCGGTGATGTCGATCGCGGTGCCTGCGGACATTGCGACGCGATCGTTCGTCGTCCTCGGTGCGATCTGCGCCAGCGGCAACGCGATCATCGACGCGACGACGTTCGCTGCGTCGTGTGACGATGGGTCGCTGGCCGACCGGGTCTCGCAGCACATCTTCATCGCGCGCGACGGCGCGACGAATCACCATCCAAACATCATCGACGCGCCGTTCACGTTCGCGGGCGTCGCGTGGAACGACCGCAAGGAGCCCGGCTGTGGAGGGTTGCCGGAGATCTCCGCGGATTCGAACGACGTACTCGTCGGCGTTGCCTTCGAGGCGTCCGCTCGCGAGATGTTCGCGGTGGTTGACGAGCCCGCGCCATGGCGCGAGGAGCTCCAGCTCTCGGTGTTCGCGACCGCGGGCGAGCTGACGCAGCGATACGCGTACGTCGAGGCCGATGACATGCGTGAGGTCTCGCCGGTCGCCGTCGAGTGGACGCCACCGACCGCCGAGGAGGTTCCCGCCGAGGGATTGCGCGTGACGTTCAGCTTCGTCGTCCGCGACCTGCGCGGTGGTCTCGACGCGACGACTCGCGCGCTCTGCGTCAAGTGATCGTTCTGTCAGCGGACAGCGTCGATGCTCCGGCCGCCGAGATCGATCGCCATCGTGCCTGGACCCGAACCACCGTCGTCGGCCGCACTCGTGCTGTCCTTCTGCGCGACGCGGAACGCCTCCCACCAGGATCGGGCCGCTGGCAGGTCGTTTCGTACGGCGTCGGCGCAGGCAAGGAGAGCGGTCCGCAGAACGGCGGCCGACGCGGGACGCGCGTTGCGATCCTTCGCGAGACACGCCAGTACGATCGCTTCGAGGTCCGCGGGCACCGCCTTGCCCAACCTCTCCGACGGAGGTACCGGCGCCTCCAGCATGTGCTTGCTGCACACCTCGAGCACGGTCGTCGCCTGGAACACGTGCTGCCCCGTGAGCAGGAAGTACGCGACAGCGCCGACCGCGTAGACATCGGCGCGTCCATCGACGGTATCTGGCTGCGTGATGGCCTCCGGCGCCATGTACAGCGGTGTTCCGATGATCGCGTCGCTGGCCGCCGACGCGGCAAGATTCCCACCGAACTTCTTCACGAGACCAAAGTCGACCACCTTGACGACGTCGGGCTCGTCGGGTCGTTCGGTCAGGACGATATTGGCCGGCTTGATGTCGCGGTGGATCAGCCCGAGCGCATGCGCCTCGGCAAGAGCGCCGCTGATCTGCGCGAGGATGTGGATCGTGCGTGCCGGCTCGACAGGTCCGTAGTGATCGACGAGGCGCTGGAGGTCGAGGCCGTCGAGGTACTCCATCGCGTAATAGAAGACGCCCTCGGCGGTTCGCCCGTAATCGAAGATCGAGATCGTGTTCGGGTGAACGAGCCGGCTCGTCAGCTGTACTTCGCGCTCGAAGCGCACCAGGTCGCTCTCGCTCGCGCGGTCCTTGAGAAGCAGCTTGATCGCCGCCGGCCTCCGCAGCATGGCGTGCGTGGCGCGGTACACGACGCCCATCGCACCTTCACCGATCTTCCGTTCGAGCACGTACTGGCCGAACCGGCGCGCCTCGCGAACCTCGGCCCGCAGGCCGTAGATCACGCGAGAGATGACGGCGCACGTGATGATCGTGACGGTCCACATCATGATCGAGGTTCCCGGCAGCCAGGGATAGGCGCCGGAGCCCGAGCCGCGCCATGCGAGCCCACCATCGGCCGCCGGTACCAGGATGGTTGCGAGCAGGATCTTCGGGGCGCCGACGAGAGCCGTGACGAGGATGGTTCGACGAGGAGAAGAGGGGATCAGCGCGGCACGAATCGCGAGGAACATCGCGGTCGGGAACAGATCGATGATGGCCAGGTACGCATCGGCCATCAGGGTGCCTTCCGAGGTCACCAGCGAATGCTCGCGGACGAACGCCGCCAGGAGATAGCGCGCCAGAAAGACGCCAACGAGCGACACGCCCACGAGACCGCCGCCATCCGCGATCCGACAGAACCGGATCGACCGCTTTCCCCGCCGGCACAGCCACCACAGGGTTCCGGCCAGAGCGATCACGCCGAATGTGAACAGCAGGTCGGGGCCTGGATTGACGATCGGCCCGGTCAGTCCGAGGACACCGCCAGCCAGCGTGACCAGGAACAACACCTTCCAGAACAGCGCCAACCTGGTCTGAAGGAACGCGCGTGCTTCCTCGCTGTCCTCGGTGGCCGGTGATGATTTGTGACGTGCCACGGAGGACAATGGATGAGCCGGAGACCACACGTTCGGCTGACCATCGTCGGCAAGCTACGGGACGGGACGAACGCTATCACCTCTCTCCGCCACCACGGGCGTCGTTTCGGCGTACCGTGCGCGGATTGCAGCACGCCAACGGGTCAGTCGCATGAGCGGCGCGCTGTGGCTGCTTGCCGGGATCGGAATCGGGCTTCTCCTGCTCGCGATCCAGCACGTGCTCGCGGCTCGCCGCATCTGGGCTCTGAGCCTCTCGATCCGCTCGCTTGCCGCTGGAGAGGATCCGCCCTCCCCGCGTCACCCCGCGCTCGCCGACGTGTTCCGGACCGCGCGAGAGCTCGCTGACGCTCGGCGCAGCGACACCGCCGCCGCCACCGAAACCGAAGCGCTGCTGCGTGCCGCGATCGAGGGGGCTCCCTCGGCGATCGTGATGTTCTCCGACATCGGCCGCATCTCGATCGCGAATGCCGCTGCCCGCGAGCTGTTCTTCGAGAATCGCGATCCGCAGGGGGAGAACTTCGTCGCCATGCTGGGCCGTGCCCCCGACGCCTTGCGACGAGCGCTGCTCGGAGACGGCGATGAGCTGTTCTCCGTCGACGATGCCGCTGGCGAGCGCCAGACCTACAACCTCGCCAAGCGGCGGTTCGTGGTCGCCGGCCAGGCGATGGTGCTCGTCCTCGTCAAGAACCTGTCGCGCGAGCTCCATCGTCAGGAAGCCGACGCGTGGAAGCGAATGATCCGCGTGTTCTGCCACGAGCTGAACAACTCGCTCGCGCCAGTATCCAGTCTCGTCCACTCGGGTCGCCTCGTGGTCGAGGGCAGCCCGCTGGCTCCGAAGCTCGAGCGGATCTTCGCGACGATCGCCGAACGCACCGAGCATCTGCGTGTGTTCCTCGACGGCTACGCGCAGTTCTCCCGGCTGCCGATGCCGCGCAAGGTCGAGGTTGCGTGGCGCCCGTTCGTGGATCGGCTGCTCGCCCTGTGGCCTTCAGTGCGCCTCGACGGTGAGCTCCCCGATGATCCGGCGTGGCTCGACCCAGTCCAGCTCGAGCAAGTCGCGATCAACTTGCTCAAGAACGCGGCCGAGGCCGGTGGTCCACCCGAGCAGGTGACCGTGTCGGTGGTGTCGCTCGGGGCCCGCGGCGTCCGGTTGACGATCGCGGATCGCGGACCCGGAATGAGCACCCAGGTGATGGAGAGTGCGCTCGTGCCGTTCTACTCGACGAAGGAGCGCGGCTCGGGCCTCGGCCTGACGCTGTGCCGCGAGATCGTCGAGGCCCACGGCGGTGGACTCCGGCTCGAGAACCGCGATGGCGGCGGGCTCGCCGTGCACGTTCGCCTGCAGCACCGGAGCGCACCGCTCGACGGCGCGGTCGGCACGCTGACGCTCACCCGAAGCTGACGCCGCCGCTCGCCCCCGGACGTGGCCGGACACGTGTCCGGGTGTCCGCGGACAGTTCGCCGGTTGCCGCCCAGATCTCGCGGGGTTGGCCGGGCACGCCCGCTGCACAAGGCATCGGACGAACCGCAAACAACCGGAACCTCGAAAGGCACTCGGACCATGGACCTCCAAGCTCGACTCACGGACTTCGCAATGAATGGCGCTGAATGGGTGATGTGGCTACTCGTCGCTCTCTCGATCATCGGCTTCGCGATCGCCACCGAACGCGCCATCGCGCTTGTCCGCACCCGCGATCACGTGGGCGCACTCGGCGTGGACATGATGCGCCTCCTGCGCCGCGGCGATCTCGAGGCCGCGAAGGCGCGGCTCGCGCGCTCGCCGTCGTTCGAGGCACGCATCGTCGGCGCTGGGCTCGGACGGTCCGACGCCGGCCCCGAGGCCGTCGAGGAAATGATGGTGGGCGCGGCGCAGCTCGCGAAGCTGCAGATGGAGAAACGACTGACGTTTCTCGGCACGCTCGGCGCGAACGCTCCCTTCGTGGGCCTGCTCGGCACCGTGATCGGCATCGTGCGGGCGTTTGCGCTCCTCGATCAGAGCGCGGGCAAGGTGACCTCCGGGCTGATGTCGGAGGTCGGTGAGGCGCTCGTCGCCACGGCGATCGGCATCCTGGTCGCGTTGCCTGCCGTCGCGTTCTTCAACGCGTTTCAGCGTGTGATCAAGGCTCGCCTCGCGCGGGCCGACGCCCTCGGTCGCGAGCTGCTCGCTCAGCTCCACACCGCTTCCTGACCAGACCTCGGAACGAAAGGAACTGCCATGGCCTCCCGCGCACTCGACGACGACGCACTCATCACCGACATCAACGTGACCCCGCTGGTCGACATCACGCTCGTTCTCCTCGTGGTCATGATGATCACGGCGAGCTACGTCGCCGCCAAGACGATCCCGATGGACCTCCCCAGGAGTGCGACCGGTGAGACGACTCCGGTCGTGCTCGCGGTGTCGATCACCTCCGATGGTCAGCTGTTCCTCGATGCCACCCCCACCGACGAGGCCGGGTTGCGCCGAGGGATCATCGCGGCGCGGTCGGACAGCCACGAGCCGCAGGCGATCATCGCGGCCGACGGGCGCACACCCCACGCTCGTGTGGTTCACGTGATCGACGTCCTCCGGCAGGAGAGAGTCACGAAGTTCGCGATCAACGTCGAACCCGAAGGCGAGCGCCGCTGACATGTGGAACGAGCCGAGCTCGCCGACGTTCCTCCTCGTGATCGCGGGCAGCATCCTGGCGCACGTCGCGAGCCTTGCGCTGCTGCCGGCGGCCGACGCCGCGGTTGCGCCGACGCCGGCCCCGCCGATCCTCGTCTCCTTCGAGGCTGCGCCACCGCCACCACCACCACCGGCCGTGGTCCCCGTCGTGGAACCGCCGATCGCCGCCGCACGACGGCCCGTGGCGCGCGCGCCGCGGCCCGCCGTGCAGCAGCTCGCCACTCGCCCTGAAGCGGCCGTCGAGGATGTGACGCCGCCTGCGACCACGCCCCCCGCTGACTTCTCGGGTGTGACCCTGACCAATGAAGGCGCCGGATGGTCGACGTCGGTCGGCGACGGTGGCTCGATGAGCGGCCCGATCGCGCAGCAGCGCACGCCCTCTCCGGCGATCCAGCGCGGTCGTGTCGCGACCACGCCGGCCACCAGCGATCGCGTGGTCGCTCTCGGGAATCTGTCGCGGCCACCGCGTGCACCGAACCTCGATGACCGGCTCGCGGCGAACTATCCGCGCGAGGCCCGGCTCGCTGGAACGGGCGGCAGCGCGGTCGTGAGAGCGCGGATCCTGATCGATGGTCGCGTCGGGACGACCCGCGTCGTCTCGGAAACCCTGCCTGGCTTCGGCGTCGCATGTCAGCGGACGCTTGCGGGGTCCCGCTGGCAGGCCCCGCTCGACGCTCACAAGGCGCCGGTCGCGACCGATCTGACGTACACGTGCACATTCGCCGTCGCACGCTGAGGTCCTGACCGCGTATGGTGCTGACGTGAAGGTACTCATCGTCGACGATCAGCGAGCGATCTGTACCGCGCTAGAAGTGCTGTTCGATCTGCACGGGATCGAGACGCTGGTCGCGAACGGACCGTCGGAGGTCCTCGATCTGATCGCCCGCGAGGATGTCGGCGTGGTCGTCCAGGACATGAACTTCACGGCCAACAAGACGACGGGCGAGGAAGGAGTCGCGCTGTTTCGCGCGATGCGCGAGCTCGATGGGGATCTGCCGGTGCTCCTGATGACGGCGTGGACCTCGCTCGAGACGGTGGTAGCCCTCGTCAAGGAAGGAGCGATCGATTACGTCGCCAAGCCGTGGGACGACCACAAGCTCGTGACGACCGTGAAGAATCTGCTCCGGCTACGCGAGCTCGCAGGCGAGAACACCCGACTCAGGGCTCGGAGCCGGCGTGCGCGGCAGAGCCTCGCGGTCCGGCACGAGCTGTGCGGTCTCGTGTATTCGAGCGAGGCGATGCATGCCGTGGTCTCGCTCGCGGTCAGCGTCGCGCCGTCGGATGCGCCGATCCTGATCACCGGGCCCAACGGCTCCGGCAAGGAGAAGCTCGCGGAGATCGTGCAGGCGAACTCGCGGCGTCGAGACAAGCCGTTCGTCAAGGTGAACGCGGGCGGGTTGCCCGACGAGCTGCTCGAGGCGGAGCTGTTCGGCGCCGAGGCCGGCGCGTTCACCGGTGCCACGAAGCCACGCATCGGCCGCTTCGAGGCAGCGCATGGCGGAACGTTGTTCCTCGACGAGATCGGCAACCTTTCCATGGTCGGGCAACAGAAGCTCCTGCGCGTGCTCCAGACCGGCGAGTTCGAACGGCTTGGCTCGAGCGTGACCCGCAAGGCCGATGTCCGGATCGTCAGCGCGACCAACGTCGACCTGTCACGCGCGATTGCGACGGGTGCGTTTCGCGAGGATCTCTACTTCCGGCTCAACGTGATCGAGCTGGGTGTTCCAGCACTGGTCGACCGTCCGGACGAGATCATCGCGCTCGCCGAACGGTTTCTTGCGGGCTTTGCAGCCGAGGGCAGCTCACCGGCCACGCTTTCGGCCGAGGCGCGCGACGCCCTGCTGGCGCACGAGTGGCCCGGCAACGTTCGCGAGCTTCAGAACCGGATGCAGCGAGCCACACTGGTCTGCACGACCGGAACGATCCGACCCGATGACCTCGGTCTCGGCGCCACCACGCCGGCAGCCCGGCATGCCGATGCAATCGCGCCGACGATGAACGCGGACGAGCTCGAGCCCCACCACGCAGCGATCGAAGAGGCGCTGGTCCGTGCGAGAGGCGTGGTGTCCAAGGCTGCGGCCGAGCTTGGCATGAGTCGTCAGGCGCTGTACCGACGGATGAAGCGGCTCGACATCGTGCTCGAACGCCGTCCGCGGTGACTCCCCGGAGACGACCGAGGAGGGGTCCGCCGTTCGAGGAGTCGGTGATCTCCCCGAACGAGCATCGCCGATCGGATCGTGGAAGCTCGCGCACATCGAGCTGTCGACCGCGATGAAGATCGATCGCGGACCTCCACTTGCATCAGCATTCAACCGGACACCGGAGAGCGAGGGTGCAGACCAGAAACTTCGGAGTCAGCGGGACTGAATCATGGAGCGGGACCTAGCAGATGTCTTGAACACCCGAGCCGTCGAGCGGACCAGGGCGCTGGTCCGTGCGGAGGCGGCATGAAGAGCACCATCCTGGTCGTCGAGGATGACGACGACCTACGCGATCTCCTGTGTACCGCGTTGAGCGGACCCGAGCGCACGCTGCTCGAAGCCGAGCACGGTCTTGCCGCGCTCGCGCTCATCGAGGCCCATGGCCTTCCGGATCTCATCCTGCTCGACATGAACATGCCCATCATGCACGGCTGGGCATTCGCGGAGGCCATGCGCGCACGCGACCTGTGGCGCGTGCCTGTCATCGTGATCACGGCGGCGGATGACGCCGCACGTAGCGCGCAAGAGATCGGAGCCGCAGGGCATCTCCGCAAGCCCTTCAGCGTGCACGCCCTGGCCACCCTCGTCGAAACGCACATCCCGCCGCGGCTGCGGATCGAACGATCCATCCATGAGCACCTGTCCTAGGCTGCTAGCCCGAGCACGCCGCGAGCACGCCATCCTGGCGAAGTCGCGCATGAGGCCGTTGAAGCCCGTGCTCTGGGTCGTCGAGAACACCGTGACGCTCTGGATCGGCACCACATCCTCGACGTGCGCCCACTGGACGGTGGTGCGTGCGGAGGAGCAGCCGGCACCAGCAACAGCGACGACCAGGCAGAGAGCGGAGGTGAAGCGCGGCATCGATGTGGTGGACGCTAACACGCGATCCCGCGGACTCTCGGGGCGGTCGCGGCGCCCACGATGCGAGGAAGCAGGTGATGCGCGCCCGCGGCACGTGCAATGCAACTTGGTTGCGTATGCCCAGAAGCAGCTCATTCGGCGGACTTGTCTTCTTCCTCATCGTGCTGACGGGCTTCTTGCTCGCGCGCGGTTTGTTCGGAACCCTCGCGTCTCCCGCGAGCGCAGGCGTCGTGCTGGTCGCGTTCATCGTCGGTGGGTTCGTCGCGCGTGCGATCTGCGTCGCCGCGGCGTGGCAGCGAGTCGTGGTGCTTCGCCTCGGGAAGTTTCGCGGACTGCGCGGCCCCGGCCTGTTCGGTGTCATCCCGATCATCGATTCGACGCCCTACACGATCGACGTCCGCGTGATCACGTCCTCGTTCAAGGCCGAGAAGACGCTGACGCGTGACACCGTGCCCGTCGACGTCGACGCGGTGTTGTTCTGGAAAGTCTTCGATCCTCAGAAAGCCGCGCTGGCGGTCGCGGATTACGAGAGCGCGATCAGCTGGGCCGCACAGACCGCCCTGCGTGACGTGATCGGCAAGACGTACCTGGCCGAGCTGCTCGAGGGCCGCGGCAAGATCTCGCACGAGCTGCAGCAGATCATCGACGCCCGCACCGACCCGTGGGGGATCGACGTGATCTCCGTCGAGGTTCGTGATGTCCTGATCCCCACGGGTCTGCAGGATGCGATGTCGATGCAAGCGCAGGCCGAACGCGAGCGGCAGGCGCGCGTCATCCTCGCCGACTCCGAACGTCAGATCGCCGACAAGTTCTCCGAGGCCGCGCGGACGTACGCGAACGATCCGACCGCGCTCCATCTCCGCGCGATGAACATGCTGTACGAGGGCCTCAAGCAGAACTCGACGATCGTGCTGGTCCCGAGCAGCGCGATCGATTCGATGCAGCTAGGCAATGCCGCCGGCGTCACCGCACTCGCGACGGAGATCGCGAAGCAGCCGACACTCAGTCACTGAGAGTCATCGCGCCGGTAGCAACTGCGGGTGCCCTGGCACACGGTCGCGTGGGCGTACGAATCACCGGTCTCGGGCGTGACGAAGAAGCTCGCGAGCGGGCCGCAAGCACGGTCCGCGGTGTCATTGGCAGCTCCCGGATCCGTACGCCGATCGCGTTGTAGACGGCCTTGGCGACCGCCGCGGCCGTGGCGACATTCGATGGCTCGCCGATGCCATGCGCATCGGTGTTCGTCAGTCCGACGTACTGATCGAGCACGATCACGTCGACCAGGACAGGCCCTTCATGACCGTCTGTCATGGGTCCATCCGATCCAGCCCAGCTAGACACCCGAGGTCGCGCCATGTAGGTCTCGCTCGCCGAGGTCACGAACCCGGGGTCGGTTGTCCGTGCGTGGGTGGCTGCGACGAGATCAATGATCTCGGTGGTCTCCGAGGGGCATGGCCCTTGAAGCAGTCCCGCGTATGTTGCTTCGACTCGTCTCGCTCAGTCTCCTGGTCCTCGGCTGTGCGCGCCCCGACACGGGCGGTGGCGATGACACCAGCGGCGGCGATGCCGGTCCCGGCTCGCTGCGCGTCGGGTTGTCGGCGCAGCGGATCGACTGGGCGGACGGCGTGGCGCCGGCACCCGGCGTGACGGTGACGCTGATCGCGGCGGACGGGACCGAGACCGACGTCACCGCTGCCGCGACCTTCGAGGTCATGCCGGCGAGCCTCGGTAGCGTGACCAGCGCGCAGCTCGTGGCGAGTGGATCGGCGGCCGGTCCAGGCGTGCTGTCGGCCGTGGTCGACGGCCTCGCGGATACCGAGACCTTCGAGGTGTTCATGACGCAGACGGTGACCGACGGCGACCGAAAAGGTGCTGTGGTTCACGGTCGCGTCGCGCCGCCCGTTCGGCGTGCGCTCACCCGGTGCCCAGCGACCGCAGCTGTGGCTCGCGCCGTTCTATCCCGAGCGCGCCCTCGCGGGGCAGCCGGCGACCGGACCTGCTGTGCGGTTGCCGTTCCAGCTGCTGACGGAAGGCAATCACATCGCGCAATGGACCGAGGAGATCGTAGTCATTCAGTGAGCGTCAGCGCAGGTGTTTCTTGAAGTGCTTGAGCGTGCGTGACCACGCGAGCTTGGCCGCCGCTTCGGCGTAGCGCGGCGTCGTGTCGTTGTGGAACCCGTGCTGCGTGCCGGGATACACGAACGCCTCGTACCGGACCCGGTTCGTCTTGAGCGCCGCTTCGTACGCAGGCCATCCAGCATTCACGCGCTCGTCGGTCTCGGCGAAGTGGAGCAGGAGCGCTGCCTTGATCGTCTTGGCTTCATCGGCGCTGACGCCGGAGCCATAGAACGGGACCGCGGCGGCGAGCCACGGCAGCCGCGACGCGAGCATGTTGCACACACCGCCGCCGAAGCAGAACCCGACCGCGCCGACCTTGCCCGTCGCATCCTTGCGCGCCTTCACGTACTCGGCGGCCGCAACCATGTCCTCGGTGCGATGCGCAGCATCGAGCGTTCCGAACAGCTCGCGCGCCTTGTCCTCGTCGCCCGGATAGCCGTCGAGCGGAGCCAGCGCATCGGGCGCGAACGCGAGGTAACCCGCGAGGGCGAGCCGGCGGGTGACGTCCTCGATGTACGGATTGAGCCCGCGGTTCTCGTGGATCACGACGACGGCGGGCAGCTTCGCCTTCCCCTTGGCGGGCCGCGCGAGATAGCCACGGGTCGTTTCGGACCCCTTGGGTGACGGATACGTCACGTACTCGGCCTTCAGTCGCTTGTCCGTCGTCTTCACCTGCTCCGCCCACGCGAAGTTCGGCTGGAGACTGTCGAGCATCGCCAGCGCGGTCATGCCGCCAACCGCATACTTCGCTGCACGCGTCAGGAAGTCGCGGCGGCTCAGTGCGTTGTGGACGTAACCATCGAACAGCTCGAGGACCTCGGGCGGAAAGTCGCTCGCTTGTTTGCGATCCGTCGGTGCCATCTCCGACGGATAGCACAGCTCAGTCGACGACGAACAGCGTGGCGCCCGTCGCCGTCGTGGACCGATGCGCGGCGTCGCCGTGGTCGGAGACCTGGTAGCTCATCCCCGGCGTCAGCGTGAAGGTGCGCCCGTCCTCGAGCTCGGTGATCAGCTCACCGGCGACCACGTAGAGGACGTGCCCGCGGTTGCACCAGTGGTCGGCGATGTAACCCGGCGAGTATTCGACCACGCGTACGCGCACGTCGCCGAGCGTGAGCGTCCGCCACAGCGCATCGCCGCGCTCGCCGGGATGGCGGGTCGGCGGGACGTCCTTCCAGTCGGTGACGGTGAACGCGAGCGAGGGAAGCTTCATCGGTGGGCTCGGGTTGCGATCAGTGACCGCACGCCTTGTCGTACCGCGCCTTGAGCGGCGCGAGCTTCTCGGGACCGCCCGCGACGTCCTTGAGCTTGACCTCGGCGAGCGTGACGTCCGGGGACCCGCACTCGGGGATCGAGCCGGTCGGCGTCGCGGTGCGCGAGGCCTCCGCCTTCGTGGCGAGGGTCGTCGCCGCCTCGATGTGCATGCCTTCCTTGCAGTACGCGCCGTACTCGTCGAGGAACGCCTTGATGTCGGGCTTGCTCTCGGCGAACGCGCCGTAGTCCTTGCGGAACGAATCGGCCGAGCTCGGGCTGCAGTCAAAGCCCGCCTGGGCATACTGGCCCGCGGCGACCTTCTGCTTGGCAGATGCCAGGCCCTTCTTCAGCTGGTCGAGCGACATCGTTCCTGTCTCGCTCAGCACGAACTTCGCCTCGCACGCATCGATCTTGCGCTCGGTGTCCATCACCGTCGACATCTGCTTGTCGGTGGGCTTCTTCATCGCGCCACCCTTGACGTATGCAGCATGCTCCTCGCGGACCTTCTTCGCGCACGCCTCATCTGCGCACGCGCACATCGACTTTTCGAGCTCGCCGACCTTGGCGATCACCTCATCGCCACCTCCGCCCTTCGATCCGCATCCACCCAGGACGACCGCGAACACTGCTGCCAGCACATTGGTCTTCATCCACCACGAACACCACACGGCCGGGCGTGGTGTCAAATGTCTAGACCCACGGACCGAGCTGCGCGCGCGCCTGCTCGACGGTCAGCGACGCGGCGGCCGCGGCGACTTCCTCGGGGACCCACTCGGGGAACGGCGTGACCAGGTTGCGGTGCTCGCCGGTCGGCATGTGCTCCTGCTGGAACGATGCGAGGCGATCGGCGGTGAGCACGCCATCGTGCGCGAGCCGTACGAGCGCGGGCCACACGCGACGGTGAACGAACGTGACCTTGCCGTCGACGAGCTTGAAGCAGCGCACGTCGACGTCATCATCGATCGCCGACAGCATCTCGAAGATCAGCTGCGCGCGCGGATGCGACCACCAGCTGCCCACGATCGGCTCGCCGACGACCTCGGAGGCGAGCGACGGGACCGGGCCACGCGCGGATGCGAGGACGACGCCGTGCTGCTCGACGAACGTCAGCCAGCGCGAGATCGCAGCCTCGCGTGTCGCGTGCGCCGACGCCGGCGAGGCCTTGGTCTTCGGCGACGAGCGCGAGGTCTTCGCCGAGCCCCTGCTCTTCTTCGCCGAGCGTTTCGCCTTCGACGCCGCGCCCTTCACCTTCGGTGCTGCGCGCTTTGCCGACGCTGGCGACGCCCTGGCCGTGCGAGCAGCAGCCTTCGCCTTCGGGGTTGCGCGTCGAGGCTTCGTCGCCCTCGCTGCGGGGCGGTTCGTCCTCGTCTTCGTCGCGGACCGCTTCCCCGTGCTTGCCACCTGGTTCACCTCGGAATGACGAACAGAAAGTCACGCGGCGGCACGAAGCGATAACCGTCCTCGGTCACCCGGATGATCTCGGAACCGTCCTCGCCGAGGAGGCGGCGGATTCGCATGATGTTCGTGAACAGCGCGGCGTCGTGGCGCAGCGGGTGGTACTCGACGTTCCACACCGCCTGGACGATCGCTTCCTTCGAGAACACCTTGCCCGGTGCCGAGGCGAACAGGAACAGCAGGCGCTTGAGCAGGCTGCGGCGGCGGAGGTCGGCGAGCTCCACGCCGTGGCGCCAGATCACCTCGCGAACGCCATCGACGGCGAGCGCGCGGTTCGGCAGGCGCAGGACCTCGGGGTTGGCATCGGCAACATCGCTCGGCACGCCCTCGGCGTCGATCACGCGGAAGGGTCGCTGTGCGGTGAGACCGAGATCCGTGAGCAGGCGGGCAGCGCCCTCGATCGCGGTCGGAGCCATCGTCGCGGCGCTCGGCGCCGACGGATCGGCGACCGCCTCGGCACCGGAGATCGCATCGAGCGCGGCGTGCGCGACGAGCCGCTCGACCGGGAGCCCGGCGGTCATCGCGAGCTCGGCAGCATCGCGCGCGTACGACACGGCGGACGGTGCATCGTCGTCGTCGCGTGCGAGCGCCGCGAGGGCGAGCAGCGCGTGGACGCGAGCACGGACGAGCCCGGCGGAGTGCGCCTCGCGGGCGGCGCGGGTCGCAGCTGCGCGCGCATTGCCGCGATCACCACGCGCCAGCTCGAGACGCGCGACGATCACGAGCGCGGACGCGAGCTCGATCGTGCGATGCGAGCGCTCCGCGAGAATCGCGGTGTCGCGTGCGAGCTCGAGAGCGAGCTGGACATCACCGGCGGCGAGCGCCACCTCGGCCCCGGCGAGCTTGCGATCGAGCTCGTCACGCGCCTCGGCGCCTGCATTCTGGGCGAGCTCGACGGCGCCGGCACGCTGGCCGCTCTGGGCACGTGCGCTGGCGAGCAGGACGGCGACGGTCGCGGCGGAGGCCGCATCGAGCGTGGGCTGACCGTAGAGCTGCTCGAGCCGCGGCAGCGCTGCATCGAGCCGCATCTCGAGGAGATCGATCGCGGCGACCACGGCGTTGCCGCGTGCCGCGAGATGAGCGAGCTCGCGACGGACACTCGACGCCAGGGCGGCGCTCGCGAGCTCGGAGGCGACCGCGGGCTGACCGCGAACGATCTCGAGCTCGGCGAGATCGAGCTCGGCGCGCAGGGCACCCAGCTCGTCACCGCGCTCGCGGCGCGCACGCACGACGTCCTGGAGGAGAGAGGCCGACAGCGTGCTGTCACCACGGCGACGCGCGACGAGGGCACGCGCGGCGAGGACTTCATCGGAGACCGCGACGGCGTCGAGATCGCGCGCGGCGGCATCGGCGGCATCGAGCGCGGTCGCGGCCTCGACGAGCCGGCCTTCGCGGGCGAGCCCGATCGCGCGACGCGCGTCGACGATCGCCGACAGCTCACTGGCCTCGAGGCATGCCGGGGCACTCTTGCACGCCCCGTGTGCACGCGCGAGCGCGGAGCGCATCGCGGCAACGCGACCCATGTACTCGTCGACACGCGCGGTCGCGAGGTGGATCCGCGCGCGCGCGAGCGGATCGGCACCGGCGAGATCGCCAGCGGACGCGAGGTGCGCGGCGGCTGCCTCGGGCTTGCCGGCGAGGAGCTCGAGCTCGGTGAGCAGCGCGATCGCGCGCGCGCGTTCACTCTGATCGGTGGCGCCGAGCAGCCCGGTCAGCGCGCGGCGTGCCGACGCGACATCGCCAGAGGCGAGCGTCAGCTCGGCATGAAGATGCGGCGACACCGCTCCGGGCGCAGCGCTCGCACGCTCGAATGCCTCGGTGTACCGGCCACCACGGACGGCGATCTCGACGCGCAGGGCCGCCAGGGCACGCGCGCGCTCGGGATCGAGCGGGGCACGCACGAGCTCGGCCGCGCCGGTCTGCGCGACATCGGAATGACTGTTGGTGCGACGACGCGGGCGCTCGCCGAAGGCGTCGAGCAGCGACTCGAACTCGCCTGCCCCACCGCTGCGCGCGGCGAGATCACGATCCGCGAGCAGTGCGTCCGCGGCGCGGTCGCGATCACCGGCGGCGATCCAGTGCCACACCACTTCGCGAACGCGCGTGATCTGGTCCATTGCGCCGAACGCACCATCGTCACCGGCGTGCCAGGCGAGCCGAGGACCGCTCGCGAGCGCACCCGTGCTGGCGACCAGCTCGGCGGCCGCGCTCGACAGGCGGATCTTGGTCTCGGGGGCCATCTGCGCGAGGACGTCGACGCGGACGACCTCGTGCACGACGATCCGGCCATCACCGACGCCGTCGGCGAGCTGGCGAGCGACGAGGCCGGTCAGCGCAGCCTCGATATCGACACCCGGTGCGAGTGCAGAGATCGCGGCCGGAGCCACCGGCGCACGCAGGATCGCGAGGGCCTCGAGTGCGGCGCGAGCCGGCGCATCGAGCGTCGTCAGGTCCCACGCGCCGGCACCGAACCGCGCGCGCGCGAACTCGCGGCGAAGCCCGAGCGGTACACCGCGCGTACGTGCAAATGCGGCATCGAACCCGGGCACCTCGCCATAGGTCTCTTCGAGGCTGGCCCACATCTGGCCGCCAGCGTCGGCATCGAGGCCCTGGAGCTCGACCTCGGCGATCTGGGCGCCGACCGCAGCAGCGAGCGGATCGCGACCGACGACGATCACGCGACCGAGCGCGGTCTGACCGAGGAGCAGCGGCGACAGCAGGCTGGTCGCCTCGTCGGTGCGGAGGTGCTGGATGTCGTCGATCACGAGCACGCGCGCCTGCTGGACGAGCGTCTGGGTCAACGTGCCCGGCACGCAGCGCAGCGCGCGTTCGGCGCGGGCGCGCAACGCGGATGCGCGATCACCGGGATGACAGTCGATCACCGTGCAGGGAGCGCCGAGCCCGGGCGCGAGCTCACTGACAAGACGGGTCTTGCCGGAACCGAGCGCACCGTGCAGCGACACCAGCGAGACGACCGCGAGGTGTTGCTTGAGCTCAGCCAGCTCCGCTTGCCTGCCGACGAACGGCACCAGGCCGATGGGAGTCATGGGGTTCGTGATCTTGGATGGGCGGCGCCGCTGCATAGGCAATCGGCAAGAACAGCAAGGCCTGCGCCATGGTAGGTGCGAGTCGGCATGGAACGATCGCCTGCGCAACCACGTGAAATGGTGTGCGGGTTGTAGTGTACCTCTCATTCGCGACGGCTGGTGTGAGGTGCCTGGTGCGCTATTCGCACGCCTCGCTGAGGGGTCGACCCGGGGCTCGATCCCCCGTGTCAGCCAGGCCGCGTCAGGTCTGGCCAGGGGACTGACAGCGGTCGGTCAGCGTGCCGCGAGCGCCAGGAGCCGGGCCACCGACGCGTCCCAGTCCGCCGCCTCGTCCCGCCGCTGGCGCACGAGCTGCTCGATCCCGGGGTACGCCGCGATCGCCGCGTCGATCGTCCGATCGCGACCTGCCTGGTACGCGCCGAGCGTGATCAGATCCCGGTGCTCCTCGTAGACCGCGAGCTTCGCGCGCAGCAGGGCCGCAGCATCGGCGTGACCGGGATCGATCACCCGCTGCATCAGGCGCGACGCACTCCCCACCACGTCGATCGGCGGGAAGTGGCCGCGCTGCGCGAGCCGCCGGTCGAGCACGATGTGACCGTCGACCAGCCCGCGCACCTCGTCGGCGATCGGCTCGTCCATGTCGTTGCCGGCGACGAGCACCGTGTAGATCGCGGTGATCACGCCGTCGCGCGTGGCGCCAGCGCGCTCGATCAGCCGCGGCAGGAGCGCGAACACGCTCGGTGGATAGCCGTGACGGGCGGCCGGTTCGCCGGCCGACAGCCCGACCTCGCGCTGCGCCCGGGCAACGCGCGTGAGCGAATCGCAGAGCAGGAGCACGGATGCTCCCCGGCGATCGCGGAACCATTCGGCGATCGCGGTCGCGACATGGACCGCACGCAACCGCACGAGCGCCGGTGCATCGCTCGTCGCGCACACGACGACGGTCCGCGCACGCGCCGGCGCGAGCTCGTCACCGAGGATCTCGGCGAGCTCTCGACCACGTTCGCCGACGAGGCACAGCACGATCACGTCGGCGCTCGATCCACGTGCGATCTGGCCGAGCAGCGTCGACTTGCCGACGCCCGCCGCGGCGAACAGCCCGACGCGCTGGCCTCGCCCGAGCGTGAGCATGGTGTCGAGCACGCGCACGCCGGTGGCGAGCGGCGCCGTGATCGGCGGGCGATCGAGCGCTGGTGGTGCCGCGCGATCCACGCTCCAGGCCTCGCCGGTCAGCGGTGCTCCACCGTCCATCGGTGCGCCGGTTCCGTCGAGGACGCGACCGAGCAGATCGTCCCCGCACTGGATCGAGAGCGCAGCGCCCGTGCGCCAGACCGTGCTCGCGGGTGCGACCCCCGCGAGATCACCGAGCGGGAGCAGCACGGCTTGCTCGCCGCGAAATCCCACGACCTCGGCCGACAGGGGCGAGCGATCGCGGCGGTCGATCTTGACGACCTCGCCGAGCGCGACGCCGTGGATGTTCGCCCGCAGCACCAGCCCGACCACCTCGTCGACCGCCCCCGCGCCGACCGCGGGAAACGAGACCGTGGGCGTCGAATCCGAGGCCGGTCGCTGCGGGGTCCCGGCCCGATCGTGAGCCGCCGCCGCAGCGTGGCGCTCGGCATCGCGCCGAGCATCGAGGCGCACGCGGTCGGCCTCCGCGGCGGCACTGGCGCGCAGCTTCGCCGCCTCGGCGCGCGCCTCGGAAAGGATCTGCTCGGCGGTGGTGCGAGCCTCGTGCTCGTCGCCCCCGATCACACGCCCGGATTTCACGGGCGCGATGATATCAGGGCGAGAGCCGCACCATGTTGTTGGCCTGGATCGTCGCGGCGCTCAGGTTGACCCGGAGGACGGTGGTGCGCTTGTCGACGCGAACGACGGTCGCGGCGCCTCCCGACAGCGGCGTGGTGGTCTGCCCGGTCAACACGCTCGCCTTCCAGGTCTTCGCGACACCGAACTCCGAGCCAGCGCTGACGGTGATGTCGACGTAGCTCGACGTGACCTCGATCTTGAGGACGCGCGCGGTCAGCGGAGCGGCGACCACGGCCGGGGTCACCGGTGGGGTGATCGGCGGTGTCGGGGGCGTGACCGGCGGCGGCGCCACCGGCGGCGGCGTGGGCGTTGCGACCGGATCGGCCGCGACCGGGACATCGGGCAGCCGCGGCGGATCCGGGATCGGCAGCTTCAGCACGTCGAGCCCGCCGTCCTCCGGCGGATCCTCGAGAAACGCAGCGGTCAGGTTGTACGCGCCGGCGTCGCCCCGCCCGGGCGCATAGATCCGCACGAAGTACTTCCCCATCGCGCCGGTGATCGAAGCGTTGCGCGAACGACCGCGCGACCTCGTCGAGGCCTTGATCACCGGCGTGTTCCACTGATCGAACACGTCGAACGCGACCTTGAGACCCGGGCGTGGCGTCGTCCACGACATCTGGAGGTCGAGCTTTCCGCGCTTTCCCGCCGGCAGCTCGATCAGCTTCCAGTCCACCCGATCGCCACCGGGATAGGTGACGATGCCGCGCACCCGGCCCTCGCCTTCCGCGAGCGCGATCCGCTGGGCGCCCTTGAGCCGTCCGTCAGGACCGGTCGCTCGATCCTGCGGGACGTTGTTCGCACACGCGGAGAGCATCACGAGGCAGAGCCACGGCGTCCTCATCATCCGATCAGTGGTAATCGACCGCGGCTCGCGCTGCAACGGCCATGTGTCAGGAGGCGAACAACGCCGCCGAGGTGGCGGTGTGCTCGACGGGAGCGCGCGCATGGCTCCGCAGCTCCCGGGCCAGGCCGATCCCGATCGCCCGGGGCAGTCGCAGCACGAGCTGCCGGCGGAGCACCGGATCGGTGTGGGGAGCCATTGCACGTGCGCCGATGATCGCGAGCGCTCCGGGTCCCGGCTCGACACGGGCTCGCTCGATCGCCGCCCGGCGCTGGCCGAGGGATCCTGCACGCGGGGGCGAGGACACGCGGGCGACCGCTGCGAGCACCCGGTCGCCGAACACCGCCGCCGCCGGCGGTGCATGGGGTCCGAGGGCGAACGCGAGCTGGTCGGCGCCGACGTCCTCGAGCCACGCCTGGAGCGCGGGCGCCGCGAGGCGTGGGAGATCGACGATCGTCCGCGGCCGGATCAGCAGCGGATCGATCGACGGCATCGGCGGAATCTCCGCGCATGCCCAGCGCGCGAGCCAGACGTCGACCGCGGTCGATGCGCCTTCCGCGACGGCGTCGCGCGCACGCGCGGGCAGATCCGCGAGCGCCGCCTCGATCCAGCTCGGGTCGACGCCGCGGATCCCGGGCGGGACGGGCGCACGCGCGGCCGCGCACCAGGTGATCCGCTGCTCGCGTCGTTGCTCGGCGGTCTGCCCGGCGAGCCGGTCGAACGCGGCCCGCGCGGCGTCGCCGATCGGACCGCGGATCCGATCGAGCACGGTCCGATCGGCCGTGGCGATCGTCGTCGCGAGCGCCTCTCCGATCACGGAGCGATCACTTCTCCGGCTTGTACTGACCGGTCTCGGCGTGGCGACGGCGCTGCTTCGGTGTCCGCAGCTTGTAGCGCAGCAGCTTGCCACCCGGTCCGCGCGGCAGCGTCTCGACGAACTCGATCCAGCGCGGATACTTGTACGGCGCGAGCGAGTTCTTCACGTACTCGCGGAGCTCGGCCTCGAGCTTGGGACCGCCCTCCTGGCCGACGTTGGTGACGACGAACGCGAACGGCTTCATCAGCCCCTCGTCATCGTCGGCGCCGATCACCGCCGCTTCCCACACGGCCTCGTGCGCCGTCAGTGCCCGCTCGACCTCGCTGGGCGAGACCCACTTGCCGCCGACCTTGAACAGATCGTCGACCCGGCCGCAGTGATGGTAGTAGCCCTCGCGATCGACCATGAAGCGGTCGCGCGTCGTGAACCAGCCGTCGGGCCGCAGATCGATCTCCGCCCCGGCATCGATGGAACTGCCGCCCCAGTAGCCGCGGAACAGCGAGCCGCACTGCAGCTCGAGCGTCCCGATCTCGTCGACTCCGACCGGATCGCCATCCTCGTCGACGAGCCGGACCTGGACACCCTGTAGCGGCTTGCCGCACACACCCGGCCGCGCCCCCGGATCGTTGCTCTTTCCGGCGAGCGCGAACTGGAAGATCTCGGTCAGGCCATAGCCGACAACGACCTCGGTCCCGAGCACCGAACGAATCCGCGGGATCAGGCGCTCGGGCATGCCCTCGGCACCGGCGACGGCATGGCGCAGCGTCGCGAGTGGCTTCGTGATCTTCTGCGCCTCTGCATCGTGGGCGAGCTGGGCGTAGACCGACGGCGTCGCGAACAGGATCGTCGGCTGATAGCTCTCGAGCGCCTCGAAGATCAGCTTGCTCTGCGGCTGCTCCGGGAACAGCAGCGCCTCTGCCTGCGCGACCATCGGCAGCAGCAGGCCGGCGCCGAGGCCATACGCCGTCGACAGCCGACCGACCGACAGCACGCGATCCGTGGACGTCAGCCCGAGCAGCTCGCGCGCAAACGAATCATGCGCGGCCGCGATCGTCCGCTGGCAGTGCGGAACTGCCCGCAGCTCCCCCGGGCCAGAGCCCGCCGAGTAGAGCAGCATGCTGACATCATCGCTCCCCATCGCGACCGCCGGCTGGGGCGTCGCAGCGTCGACGATCTTCTGGAAGTCGTGGCTGCTCTGCAGCTTCGAGTCGACGCAGATGACCTCGCGCAGGGTCGGGGTCTCGCTGCGCACGGCATCGACGACCGCCTCGTGCTCGTCATCGACGATCGCGATCACCGCGCCGGCGTGGACGACGTACGCACCGACATCATCAGGGGTCGACAGCTCGGACACCGGCACCGCCACGGCGCCCGCGTGGATCACGCCGAGGATCGCGGTCGCCGCTTCGAGCGTGTCGCGCATCAGGATCAGGACCCGCTCGCCGCGCTGCAGCTTCAGGGTGCGCAGGGCCGCGGACAGCTTCGCCACGTTGGCCGCGAGCTCGTCATAGGTCCAGACGCGACCGCCTTCGCGCAGTGCTCCCCGCGGACCCGCACCGTTCGCCAGCGCGCCCTCGATGAGCCACGCGGCCAGGTTCCCGACCTGAGACATGCCGGCAAATTGTAAGTGACTACCGGCGCGACCACAAAAAAGATCGGGCACTGTTCGGGTGTGCGCATCGTCGGCGGCAGCCTGAGCGGCCGGGTCCTGAGGGCGCCGCCGGGAGCTGGGACCCGCCCGACCTCCGAGAAGGTCCGCGAGGCCGTGTTCAATATCCTCGGCAATATCATGGGCTCGCTGGAGGGCGACCACGTCCTGGACCTGTTCGCGGGGTCTGGAGCCCTCGGGATCGAGGCCCTCTCGCGCGGGGCCGTCCACGCCACCTTTGTGGACGGCGGGAAGCCGGCGGTGACCGCGATTCGCGGAAATCTCCGGGACCTGGGCCTCGAGGCCCGGGCCCTGGTCGTGTCCGGAGACGCCGTGGCCCAGGCCGCCAAGCTGGTCCCCGCCGCGCCATGGCGGCTCGTGTTCATCGATCCGCCCTACAAATCCGACCTCGCGACGCGGTCCGCGCTCGCGATCCCACCCGGCAATCTCGCACCGGGCGCGGTGATCGTCATCGAGCACGATCGGCACAACGCGCCCCCCGACGCGCTGGGATCTCTGCTACGAACGGACCAGCGCCGTTACGGCGATACGTTGATCTCGTTCTTCGAGGTGCCGGCATGACGCAATCCAGATCCGTCGCTGTGTATCCGGGCACCTTCGACCCGATCACGAACGGCCATCTCGACATCCTCGAGCGCGCCCTCGCCTTGTTCCACCAGGTGATCATCACGATCGCCCCGAATGTCCGGAAGAACCCGCTGTTCTCGACCGACGAACGGATGCAGTTCATCAAGGATGCGCTGCCTCAGCACGCCGGCCGGATCGAATACGCGGTGTTCGAGGGCCTGCTCGTCGACTTCTGCACGAGCCGCGGCGCGACGGTGATCGTCCGCGGTCTGCGCGCCCTCGCCGACTTCGAGTACGAGTTCCAGTTCGCCCACATGAACCGCCGGCTCGCCCCTGGGGTCGACACCGTGTTCTTCATGACCGACGAGCGCAATCACTACGTGAGCTCGTCGCTCGTGAAGGAGGTCGCCAGCCTGGGTGGCGACGTGACCGGTCTGGTGCCTGCTGCCGTCGAGGCAGCGCTCCGGGCCAAGTTCAGGAAGTGATCCATGCCGACCCCGATCAAAATCGCGTCCCGTCTCGATCCCATCAAGCCGTCGATCACCCTCGCGGTCACCGCGAAGGCTGCCAAGCTCAAGGCCGACGGAATCGACATCATCAGCTTCGGTGCCGGTGAGCCGGACTTCGACACGCCGGAGCACATCAAGGCGGCCGCTCGCGCTGCGCTCGATAAGCCCGGCGTCGGCAAGTACACCGACGTCGCCGGCCTGCTCGCCCTGCGCAAGGCGATCGCCGCGGAGCTGTCGAGCGTGCACAAGGTCGCGCTCGAGCCCGATCAGATCCTGGTCTCGGCCGGTGCCAAGCACTCGCTGTTCAACCTGTTCATGGCGCTGCTCGATCCGGGCGACGAGGTCCTGATCCCGGCGCCGTACTGGGTCAGCTATCCCGACATGGTGATGCTCGCCGGCGGTCGTCCGGTGATCCTCGAGACCAAGGCCGAGGATGACTTCGCGGTCACCGCCGCCCAGGTCGGCGCCGCGTGCTCGCCACGCACCCGCGCGATCGTCCTCAACAACCCGTCGAACCCGACCGGCGCCGTCTACACGAAGGCGCAGATCGAAGCGCTCGCGAAGATCTGCGTCGAGAAGGATCTGCTGATCATCTCCGACGACATCTATCGCCAGCTGGTCTACGGAGACGCCGAGTACTTCTCGATCGCCGCGGTGCATCCCGAGGCTGGCAAGCGCACGATCCTCGTCGATGGCGTCTCGAAGACGTACGCGATGACCGGCTGGCGCATCGGCTACACGGCGGGCCCGCTGCCGCTGATCAAGGCGATGACCAAGATCCAGGGCCAGTCGACGACCAACGCCTCGCACATCTCGCAGGTCGCCACGATCGCCGCCCTCACCGGTCCGCAGGACTGCGTCGCGACGATGCGCAAATCCTTCGACGAGCGCCGCCTCGAGATGCTGAAGCTGCTGCGCGCGATCCCCGGCGTGACATGCCGCGAGCCCAAGGGCGCGTTCTACGCGTTCCCGGATGTCTCGGCGTACATCGGCAAGAAGTCCCCCGAGGGCTCGGTGCTCGATGACGACGTTCAGCTCTGTGACTGGCTCGTCGAGGTCGGCAAGGTGGCAGTCGTCCCGGGCTCGGGCTTCGGTGCGCCGGGCTACGTGCGGCTGTCGTACGCGACCTCGATGGCGAACATCCAGGAAGGCGTCGGCCGGCTCGGCCGCGCGCTCGCCCTGCTCAGCTGATCACGTTCCAGCGAGCGCCACCGTCGGCGCTCGCGCGGTCTGCTCGTACGCCTGCAGCAGACCGGACTGCACGAGGTCGCGATACGCGGCCATGATCGTGTCCGAGGTGTCGACGAGCGCGAGCTCGAACGGCCGGTCGACCCGGCGCTGGATCGCCGGGCGTGACGCGCGCAGCGCCGCGGCGCAGGCATCGGCGTCCTCGTGACGCTCGGCCGGGTCCTTCGCGAGCGCACGCATCACGACTTCGTCGAGCGCCTGCGGGATCGGGCGCTTCCGGGCCCGCTGCGACGGAGGGATTGCATCCTCCGTCACGTGCCGCCTCAGCAGGTCGCGTGTCGAGCCACCCGAGAACGGCGTGGTCCCGGTCAGCAGCTGGTACAGCATCACGCCGACCGCATAGATGTCGGTAGCGCACGTCGGTGGCTCGCCCCGGATCACCTCGGGCGCCAGGTACTCCGGTGTTCCGGACAGAATTCGCTCCGCGCCGATCAGCGACGGCGCGTCCGCGATCGACGCGAGCCCGAAATCGATCAGGCGCGCGCGCAGGCCGGTCCGCACCGTCTCGACGAGGACGTTGTCGCACTTGACGTCACCGTGGATGACGCCGGCGGCGTGGGCCTCGCCGAGCGCGGCTAGCACCTGCTCGCCGAGCTCGACGATCGTCTCGAGCTCGAGTGGCTCGTGTGCTACGAGCTGCCCGAGCAGCCGGCCGACGACGAGCTCGGTCACCAGGAACGGCATGCCGTGCTCGTGGCCGTAATCGATCACCGAGACCAGGTTCGGATGCCGCAGCCTGCTTCCTGCCAGCGCCTCGGTCCGGAACCGATCGAGAACGAACGGATACGAGCACAGCTCCGGTCGCGGCAGCTTCACCGCCACCGTGCGTGCGAGCGACCACTGCGTTGCCTCGTAGACGACGCCCATTCCGCCCTCTCCGATCTGTGGGCCGACCACGTAGTTACCGCCCACCACGATCCCGCTCGTGTGCATGCGGCCCGACGAGAGCAACGCGCATGCCCAGGCGCGATGCGACGACCGCGCACGGATCGACGACGACAGCTCGCTTCCTTCGCCGTCCACGGATCGCCACGCAGTGCGCGCACGCACGGGCGAGCCGTCCACCGCTCGGTTCCACGGCGCGAACCAGTCTCAGGTAGAGTCTGCGACGCATGAATCGTGAGTTTGCTTTCCCTGGCACGCGTCCGCGCTGGGCACCTGATCGCGTCGTCGACATCGCGCACATCGCCCTCGAGATCGAGGTCGATCCGGTCAAGCGCACCGTGGCGGGGACGGCGACGCTGCGCGGGGCGGTGATCGCTCCGGATACCCGCGCCGTGGAGCTCGATGCGGTCGAGCTCACGATCGAGAAGGTCACCGTGGGGGGCAAGACCGCGGCCTTCCGCCACGACGGCAAGAAGCTACGGATCGAGCTGGCCAGGCCGCTCGCTGCCGGCGCGGAGCTGGTGATCTCCGTCGCGTATCGCAGCTCGCCGCGGCGCGGTCTCTACTTCATCGCTCCCGACGACGCGTATCCCGACAAGCCGAGCCAGGTGTGGAGCCAGGGCCAGGACGAGGACTCGCGGTACTGGTTCCCGTGCTTCGACGCACCGAACGAGAAGGCGACCAGCGAGGTCACGGTCACCGTGCCGGAGCAGCTGTTCGCGCTCTCCAACGGGACGCTCGTCAGCGATCGGACGGACGCCGGCAAGCGCACGCTGCACTGGCGGCTCGACGTTCCGCACAGCTGTTACCTGATCACGCTCGCGGTCGGCGACTTCGCAGCGATCGAGACGCAGTGGCGTGGCATGCCGGTCGTGTACTACGTCGAGCGCGGACGTGAGGCCGAGGCCGAGCGCACCCTCGCACGCACGCCCGAGATGCTCGAGCTGTTCTCGACGAAGTTCGGCGTTCCCTACCCGTACCCGCGCTACGCCCAGGTGTTCGTCGCCGACTTCATCTTCGGCGGCATGGAGAACACGAGCGCGACGACGCTGACCGACACCGTGTTGATGGACGAGCGAGCCGCGCTCGACTACGACATCGACTCGCTCGTCGCGCACGAGCTCGCGCACCAGTGGTTCGGGGACCTCGTGACCTGCCGGGACTGGGGCGAAGGCTGGCTCAACGAGGGGTTTGCGACCTACGCCGAGTACATCTGGCGCGAGCATCACGAAGGCCGCGACGCCGCCGACCTCGAGCTCGAGGAGTGGGCCGAGATGTACTTCGGCGAGGACACCAACCGGTATCGCCGCAAGATCGCGACCAAGGTCTTCCACGAGCCGATCGACATCTTCGATCACCACCTCTACGAGAAGGGTGGCCGCGTCCTCCACATGCTGCGTCACTACCTCGGTGACGATGCGTTCTTTGGCGCCCTGTCCCACTACCTGACCAAGCATCGTCACGGGGTCGTCGAGTCCCGCGACCTCGCGCGAGCGCTCGAGGAATCGACCGGCAAGAACGTCGACTGGTTCCTCAGCCAGTGGGTGATCGACGGTGCAGGTCATCCCGAGCTCGAGGTCGAGGTCGCGTGGGATCCCGACCAGAACCTCGCGAAGATCACGGTCGAGCAGAAGCAGAAGGTCGACGCGCAGACGCCGCTGTTCCGGTTGCCGACCAAGGCTCGGTTCCGGGTGGGCGATCAGGACATCGATCATCCGCTCGACATTCGCGAGGCGCATCACGTGTTCCACGTACGGCTCGACCAGGAGCCGTCGCAGATCATCTTCGATCCGGGCCGCGTGCTGCTCGGAACGCTCAAGGTCGAGAAGTCCGAGCCACTGTGGACCGCGCAGCTCGCACACGCGACGCTCGGAATCGATCGCGGCGTCGCGGCGCTGGCGCTCGCGAAGCGCGGCGGCCTCGAGGCAGAGCGCGCGCTCGGGCGATCGCTGTCGCGCGATCCGTACTGGGCCGTGCGCGGATCCGCCGCGCTCGCACTCGCGTCGATCCGGACCGCGAGTGCTCGCGATCGGCTGATCGAGGCGCTCAGCGCGGAGGTCAGTCCGCGTGCACGCCGGATGATCGCGCAGGCACTCGGTCACTTCATTCGCGATGCAGCGGCCGGTGCTGCGCTGGCGAGCCTCGTCGAGCGTGGTGATGCGAGCTACTACGTCGAGGCGGAGGCGGCGCTCTCGCTCGGCAAGACCCGCACGCAGCGTGCGAGCGAGGTGTTGCGTCTGGCGGCGACCCGCGATTCGTTCACCGATGTGATCCGGTCGAACGCCTACAAGGGGCTCGCCGAGGCGCGCGACGACAGCGCGCTCGGGTTGCTCGTCGAGGGTACGCGGTGGGGCCGGGTCACCCATGGGCGGCGTGCCGCCACCATGGCGCTCGCTCAGCTCGTACGCGGGCGCCGCGATCGCGAGCAGCGGGATGTCCGCGAGCGGATCGAGCTGTTGCTCACCGATCGCGACTTTCGCGTTCAGGCGGCGGCGGTCGAGGGCCTGTGCATGATCGCCGACCCCGCCGCGATCGGAGCGCTGCAGCGCCTGGTCGACCACGACCTCGATCCACGCCTGCGCCGTCGCGGTCGCGAGGTGATCCGCGATCTCGAGGCCGGTACCTCGGTCGGAGAGGACGTCAAACGGCTGCGCGACGAGATCGCCGAGCTGCGCACGACGACGAACGAGCTCCGCGAGCGGATCAACCTGTACATCGCACGCGAGGCGACACCCGCGCGCGGCGCCAAGGCGAAGGACAAGGGAAAGCCGGAGAACGTGAAGGAGAAGGCGAAGGCGAAGGACAAGAAGAAGAAGAAGCGCTGAGCGAGCGTAATCGCGACGCCCCTCACCCGTCCGCTAGTTCTCGCACGATCGCCGCGAACGTGGCCTGCGCCCTCGGCAGCTCATCACCGCGAAGCGTGACGCCACCCACGACGGCATGACCACCTCCGCCGTGCCGCGCGCACAGCTCACCGATGTCGTGGCGCCGCGGCTTGTCGCTCCACGGGTTCACACCGACGGAGATCTTGATGTTCTGCGTGGTGCGCGTCGCGGTCACCGCGTACAGCGCCTTCGGGAACAGGAGGTACCCGAGGAAGCCCGGGCTCCGCGCACCGACCTCGGAGAATCGATCGAACACGATCACATCTCCGTTCCACACGCCGAGATCCTTGACGGCTTCGATCTCGGTCGCCCGCTCGTCTGCCACCGCGGCGAGCTGCGCCGCGACGTCGGGACGCGCCGCGACCTCGGACAGCGAGGACCGCGACAGCCAGTCGACGTACCGCGCGGTATCGATCGGCGAGCGTCCGTGCGCGAGCCATGCGGCGAGCCGCTGCGCGGGCTGCGCGAGGGAGACCGCAGCCTCCGCGCTCTCGAACCGCGCCGCATCGATCGTGTCGGCCCACTGGACCGCCTCGAGCAGGTGAGCGGGCGGCTTCCAGTCCCAGCCCGTCCCGAGCGAACGCGCGATCAGCCCGGCGCAGGACGGCGCACTCGGATCGAAGAACCAGGTCGCGAGGTGCTTGGCATCGAACACGTCGCGAAGCGCGGCCGGCTGGAACGCAGTTGGATGGTGATCGAACCACCAGCGCATCCTCGGGTCGGCGCAGAACCGGAAGTCGACGCATGCGTGATCGTCGGCGTCGAGCGGGATGCCGTCGAACGGATCGCCGTCCTTGTGGACCATCCCGACCGCGCGCAGGTCGACGTTGCGATCGATGACGTCGCGATAGAACGCCGCGAACAACGCGGCAGAGGTCGTGCCGTCGAAGCAGGCGTCGTGGAAGAAGATCTTGAGGACGCGTGCCACGTCGAGCGATCGATCATACTCCTCGTCGACCCCGAGCGGGATGTCGGACCGGGTGTTACCTTGCAGCCATGAACGAAGACGTGCAGCTCTGGCTCCGTGCGGGGCATGTGATCTCGCTGTTTCTGTGGATCGGAGGCCTGTTCAGCGTCTACTGGCTGCTTCGTCTCCACCAGCACGCCCCGAAGGACAGCCACGAGAAGCTCACCCTGATGGAGCGATCGATCGCCCTCTCGATGGATCTCGCCGCCGCCGGCGCGATCATCACGGGCCTCGTCATGGCGCTGACCAAGGGTGGAACGCATCCGACGACCAACCTGTTCGCCGCGCCGGGCGCCGGCTGGTTCCACATCAAGCTGACGCTGGTCGTGCTCGGGGTGCTCTCGGTCCACGGCATGCTGCGCGCGCGGATCAAGCGATTCGGAAAGGGTGACTTCAAGCCGGTTCCGCAGTGGCTGTGGTCGGTGTTCATGGTCTCGATCACCGTGATCGTGATCCTCGTGTTCCGCGGTCCGAAGATGTTCGCGAAGACGGTCGCCCCGGCTCCGGCGGTCGAATCCGTCCGGTGACGCGCGCGTGACCCCGCGGACGATCCTGCACGTCGATCTCGACGCGTTCTTCGCGGCGGTCGAGCAGCGCGACGATCCGTCCTTGCGTGGCAAGCCCGTGCTCGTCGGTGGATCGGCGCGACGCGGGGTGGTCGCCGCGTGCTCGTACGAGGCGCGCACGTTCGGCATCCACTCGGCGATGCCGATGGCCGAGGCGCTGCGCCGATGCCCGCGTGCGATCGTCGTCCGCCACCGGATGGATCGGTACGTCGAAGCGTCGCAGCGCTTCTTCCAGATCCTCGGTGACTACTCGCCCGAGGTCGAGGGGCTGTCACTCGACGAGGCGTTCCTCGATGTCACCGCGAGCGAGCGCCTGCTCGGTGACGGCAAGACGATCGCGCAGGCGATCAAGCGCCGGGTGCGCGAGGAGATGTCGCTGGTCGCATCGGTCGGGGTCGCGCCGATCAAGCTCGCCGCGAAGATCGCCTCCGACATCGACAAACCCGACGGGCTCCGGATCGTGCCGGCCGACCAGCTGCTGTCGTTCCTCCACCCGTTGCCGATGACCAGGCTATGGGGCGTCGGCGCGGCGACGCGAGAGATCCTCGCCAGCATGGGCCTGTCGACGATCGGCGATGTCGCGCGCTATCCCGAGGCCGCGCTGGTCGGTCGCCTCGGTGCCGCCACCGGCCATCATCTCGCCGCGCTCGCACGCGGCGAGGACGCACGCTCCGTCGAGCCGGAGTCGGATCCGGTGTCGGTCGGCCACCAGGCGACGTTCGACGACGACATCGACGACAAGGGCGAGCTCGCGGTGCTGCTGCTCGAGCAGGCGGATCGAGTGGCCGTGCGATTGCGCGAGGGACAGCTCCGCGCCCGTGCGGTCGTGCTGATCATCAAGTACGACGACTTCCGTCAGATCACACGGCGGACGACGCTCGATGCGCCGAGTAGCGACGGCGGCGTGCTCGCACGCACCGCGATCGGGCTGCTGTCCAAGGTCGCGATCGAGCCGCGCAAGGGCGCGCGGGTCCGGCTGTGCGGGATCTCGGCGACCTCGCTCGAGCCCCGCAATGCACCACGCCAGCTCGGGTTCGACGAGGCGGGACGCGCCCGCGGCGAGCGGCTCGGCGACACGATCGACAAGCTGGCCGCCAAGTTCGGCAAGGCGACGATCCGCCGTGCCGTGCACCTCGGCGACCCTGACGACGAATAGCCGGGGGCAACCGCCAAGCTGCCGCAACTCCGCGGTTCGTTCCGCTTGTTGCCATGTAGATTCGGGTTCCCAAACCCGGAGGGTCGCGTGTCATAGGGTCACAGCCCGAAAGGTCGTCATGCTCCGCCCCCTCCTCCTCCTCCTCCTCGCCTTCCTCGCCGCGCTGCCCAGCGCCCAGGCGGACGAGCTGTCGGCCGGCGTCTCGACGTACGCGGTGGTCGTCGGATCGAACGCCGGGGGTCCGGGACAGATCGAGCTGCGCTACGCCGAGGAAGATGCGCGCCGGATGGGCAGTCTGCTGACCGAGCTTGGTGGCTATCCCGCCGCCGGCGTCGACGTCATCGTCCATCCAACACCGGACCTGCTGCGCGAGCGGCTGACCCGGCTCGGCGCGAGGGTCACGGCGGACCTCGCCGCCGGCAAGAAGGCACGCGTGCTGTTCTATTACTCGGGGCACGCGCGCGCGACCGCGCTCGATCTCGGGGCCGAGCAGATGCCGCTGGCGGAGCTGCGGGCCCGGCTGTTCTCGGTCCCCGCGCAGCTCACGGTCGTGGTGCTCGATGCCTGCCAGAGCGGTGCGTTCTCGCGGGTCAAGGGCGCGACGCCGGCCGCTGACTTCTCGTTCAACTCGCGCAGCCAGCTCGACGCAAGCGGGATCGCCGTCCTCGCATCGTCGAGTGGCAGCGAGCTGTCGCAGGAGAGCGAGCAGCTGAGGTCGTCGTACTTCACGCACCACCTCCTCGTCGGGATGCGCGGTGCAGGTGACGCCAACAAGGACGGCCAGGTCTCGATCGACGAGGCCTATCGCTATGCGTATCACCAGACCCTGCTCGCGACCGCCGAGACCGCCGTCGGTGGTCAGCACGTCAGCCTCGAGGTCGATCTCAAGGGCCACGGCGAGGTGCCGATGTCGTTTCCGCGCGCCGCGACCTCCGCGATCGAGCTCCCCGCGTCGCTCGAGGGCAAGACGCTCGTGCAGGATCGCCGCGCAAGAGCGGTCGTCGCGGAGACCTACAAGGCCAAGGGCGCAGCGGTGCGGATCGCGGTCGCGCCGGGTGAGTACGAGGTGCTGGTCCGCCGCGGCTCCGAGCTGTCACGCTGTCAGGTCATCGCGGCGGGTGCCGGCGGGGGTGTCGTCGATCTGCGCCGCTGCACGACCGAGGCGATCGTCGTCGCGACGGGCAAGGGCGGCGGGTTCGACCGACCGACGCGGATCGAGATCGGCCTGACGTCGGGGCCCGAGCGACAGGACGGCTACACCCAGACGCTGCGCGACTTCGGATTCGAGGACCAGGGCACGTTCAAGCTGAGCTCCGGCGTCTCGATCACGGCGATCCGTCAGATCGAGCGCCGGCTCTGGGTGGGTGCGTCGGGCAGCCTCGCGGGCGCGCCACGGTGGCGGCGCGCTGACACGGATACCGCGCTCGAGATGCAGTGGTCGACGGCGACGATCGGTGGCGTCGCGACGGTGCTCCAGCCGTTCGCGCGCAGTGGCCTGCTCTCGAACCTGGCGATCTACGGTCGCCTCGGCGCGGGCCTGGCGATCGCAACGACCAGGTTCACCGAGGTCGATGGCAGCAAGGCGACCGAGACGTTCTTTGGTCCGGCGCTTGCCGTGGCGGCGGGCCTTCACCTCGAGAGCCCGTACTTCCCCGGCGTCGGCATGTCGGTGGGCTACGCGCTCGACTACGCCCGCGCGATCAACAACGAGATCGGTGACACCCACGCCAGCGGCGGACACCGCGGCACCTTCGCCCTCTCCTACAGCTACTAGAGGACGCCATGCGAACTCATCTCTCCATGATGCTCGTCATCGCCGCGGCCGGCTCGCAGCTCGGTGCCGACGGCGGCTGCGGTCAACCTCCGATCCTCCGCGATCCTGGCTTCGACCTGTGGTGCGGAGACCAGCTCTGCGTGTGGAAGATCACCCGCGGCGACGCCAAGCGGGTCCCGACCTGGCACGAGTCCGATGCGGGCGTCGAGCTGATCGGGCCCGACGCCGCGATCTCGCAGCTGACGTCCGCGAGCAGCAGCAGCGGCACGTGCATCCGGTTCGACCTGGTGGCCAACGTCGAGGAGAACGTCGAGGCTCGCCTCGAGGTCGATGTGTTCGGCGATGGCTCGATCGACCTATCGGAACGAATGCCCACGTCACACTGGAAGCCGCTGAGCTACAAGATCAAGATCACGCCGCCGTTCAGCGGTGTGCGCTTCCAGATCTCGAAGGTCGGCAGCGGTCGCGCGGTGTTCGCCCAGATCGCAGCGGACTACGACACCGACTGCTTCGGGCTGCCCGAGATCGCGACGGTCACGCGGCCGCTCGGCGCACCGTGCACGCTGCCGACGAGCTGCGATAGCGGTCTCTGCGAGTACGTCTCGACCCCGGGCTCGTGGCTCGGCGTCACGCAGGCCTGCGTCGCCTGCAAGGACGATACGTGCAGCTCCGGCGAGGTCTGTGGCCGTGGCGAGGCGATCTCCGGCGCACTCCTCGTCCCGCACACCTGCGTCGCGACCGGCACCCACGAGCTCGGCGAGCAGTGCCGGATCGACGACGAATGCGCGACGAGCCTGTGCTTCAAGGGTGTGTGCTCGACGTGCAACACGACGTGCGCGGGTGGAGAGCAGTGCTCGTACGCCTACGTCAACGGACCCTGGGTGTGCTCACCGAGCCTGCACAACCGAGCCGCCAACGAGGCGTGCGCGACCGACAACGACTGCGTCAGCGGTCACTGTAACGGTGCCGTGCGGAAGCAGTGCGACGATGGCCGGGCCTGCGATGGCCCGGGCGACTGTCCGATCGAGGACGACCTCGCGCCGGGCGCATGCTCACAGGTTGGCATCCAGGGTGGACGCTGTCAGTGATCCCCAGTCGGCGTACCGAGCGTACGGGCCCGCGCTCGTTCGCAAGGCCGAACGCATGTTGCGTGATCGCGAAGATGCGACCGACGTCGTGCACGCGCTGTTCGTCGATCTGATTCCTCGCTGGAACCGCGACATGGACCTCCCGTACCTCTACAGGGCGATCACGAACCGCTGCCTCAACGTCGTTCGCGACCGGGGCACGCGGGCACGCCTGCTCCTGCGCGAGCAGCAGTCCGCTGCGCCCGTCGCGCGCGTGAAGCTCGAGGATCAGGTCGTGGGTCTCGGCCTGATCGCCGCGCTGACCGAGCGCCTCGACCAGAGCCACCTCGAGGTCCTGGTCGCGCGGTTCGTCGACGACATGACGCAGGAGGAGATCGCCGAGCATCTGGGCCTGTCGCGCAAGACGATCGGCAAGCGGCTCGATCGCATTCGCGACGAGGTGATCGCGCTGCGGGGTCAGGAGGCGTCCGCGTGACGAACCTCGCGTGCATCGGCGAGCCGATCTCGTGGCTCCGCCTCGAACGGTTCGCGACCGGCGCCGCCGATCCGGCGATCGCGAGTCACGTCGCCGCGTGTCCCGCGTGCAAGCACTGCCTCGACGAGATCCACGGTGATCTGGTCGCGCTGCCCCCGCTCGCGGTGCCCGAGCTCCGGCGCCGCCGCTCGCCGTGGGCGTGGCTCGTCCCGGCGTTCGGGCTGGCCGTCACTGCAGCGATCGCCGTGCTCGTGCTCGCCCCATGGCGCGGTGAGGACACGCCGGCCCTGCGCGACAACGTCGTCGCCGTGAAGGGCGTGGGCGACGTGATCGTCGATGTCGTGCGCGAGCGCGGGGGCGTGGTCCGGGACGACGTGCGGACGTTTGCGCCGGGTGATCGGTGGAAGGTCGTCGTGACCTGCCCGCCCGCAGCGTCGGCGGCGTTCGACGTCAGCGTGACCGAGGCCGGCACCGCGACCGCCGATCGCCCGCTCGCGCCGGCGCAGCTCGCGTGCGGTAATCGCGTCGTGATCCCCGGAGCATTCTCGATCACCGGCGATCGAGAGAACCGGGTGTGCGTGGCGATCACCGGCAGTCTCGGCACCGGCCGCGCGTGCCTGACGCTGACGCCCGAACCTCGTTGAGGGTACAGACGAGGAGAGACGAACCGCCACGGTGTGCGCGCGCCCGAGATCCTGATCGGATCAATCGCCATGGCGCCGCACCCGCCAGCGGAAAGCCCAGAGCTGGATCAACCGCCAAGACGCCGCACCCGCCAGCGGAAACACCGGATCCGGGTCACAAACCTCTTCTGGCGTCCGCGGCGCCTTGGCGGTTGATCTCTCCCCCCGCGTGCCCCGCACGACGGCACCACACGTGCGCCGATCAGCGTGCAGCCTGGCGGTTCATCAACGCGATGGGAACGCGGCGCGCCAGGTCGCGGACGTTGCGTCCGGACCGACGGCCGCGCACATGTACAGGCCGCAGCGCCACGCGAGCGCGCGCAGATCGCCGTCCTTGCGCTCGGTGCTCTCGGGCGCGATTCCGCGGGTGCGCTGGATCAGATACGTCACGTCGTCGGCACCGATCCTCAGCCGCATCAGCGCCGCATCGCGATTGAGAACGGCGACTCGCTGCGCACCGACGACCGCCTGCTCGGCGGTCGGCATCGGTGCATCCTTGCCCGCGATACCGATCACCCAGGCGCGGAGCTCGGGGACGGTCGGCGCCGTGAGATCCCAGGCCTTCGGTGGTTCCTTGTGGCGGTCGATCGCCTCGGTGACCAGCACGTTGTCGCGGGCCGGAAACGTCATGTAGATCGCGACGACCGTACCGATCAGGACCGTCAGCGTGAACAGCAGCGAGACCGAGACACGACGGTGCAACGGTCGAGGCGGCGTGACGAGCGGCGCGTCACCTTCGACAGGTCCAACATCTTCGGCTTCGACGAGGTTCATCGGAGGTACATCGGCAGGCCCCCGAACCGGCGGGCGAAATCTCCGGTTAACTTCGCACAGAACGCGCCGAGGTCAGTAGCGTCCTCGATCTCGATCAGGTGGCGACACAGCAGATCTTTGCCGGCGTGCGCAGTGGCCAGCGCGAGCGCTGACGCACGGGTATCAGACGTGTGGCCGTACCACAGCATGGCACTCTTCCCCTGGGGGTAGTCGATGAGCCCGGTGGCCTGGCGGACCTGCAAGATCCCTTCGGCGGCGGGCGCATGTTCGCCAGCGGAGGCGAGCGGGTACCAGGGGCCGAAGCGCACGCGGTCAGTGTACTGTCGCGACGGGATGGAGACGATCGATCCGTCGCAGGACGTGGGCTCGGTCGCGCGCCTCGAGTTCGGGGGCCCGGATCGGCCCGCCGACCAGATCGTCCATGGCGACGCGTTCGAGGTGCTCGCCCAGCACGACGACGCCACGCTCGACGCGATCTACATCGATCCACCGTTCGGGACGGGCATCGTGCGGCAGGGCCGCGGCCACCAGTATGCGGATCGCGCCGATGATCCCGATGCGTTCATCGCCTGGCTGTCGCCGATGCTCGAGCACAGCCACCGCGTGCTTGCGCCGCAGGGGTCGCTGTTCGTGCACCTCGACTATCGAGCGGTCCACTACGTCAAGGTCGCACTCGATCGGCTGTTCGGGCGCGAGCGCTTCGTCAACGAGATCGTCTGGTGCTACTCCGTCGGCGGGAAGAGCCGTCGGGGCTTCGCCCGGAAGCACGACACGATCCTGTGGTACGCGCGCTCGGCCGACTGGGCGTTCTACCCCGATGCGGTGCGCGTCCCGCGCCGAGGTGGCTCGCACATGCGCGTCGTCCTCGATGGCGGCACCCCGGTTCAGGAAAAGACCGACCGGAAGACCGGCCGCGTCTATCGCTATCCGGTGGCCGCGGGCAAGGTCCCCGAGGACTGGTGGACCGATATCGAGACCCTCAATCACTCGGATCGCGAGCGCACGGGGTGGCCGTCCCAGAAGCCCGAGCGCCTGATCGAGAGAATCCTGCGCGCGGTGACCGCGCCCGGCGATCGTGTGGCCGACTGGTTTGCCGGATCAGGAACCACCGCAGCGGTCGCCCAGCGGCTCGCCCGCCGGTTCGTCACCGTCGACCGTGAGGCCGAGGCCATCGAGCTCTGTGTCGCCCGGCTCGCTGCGCAGGGCCGTGCGATGGCCTCGGCGGGCACACCACCCCCACCAATTGCGATCGATCGTCGGAGATGAGACGCATTTCTGTGGAACCGCTTGCCGCCAGGGGTTGCCCGGGTGAAGATTCCTGCGTTCAAGGCATCTGAATGGCTAGTGATCCCCAAGACGAGGCTGCTACGTCGGCCTCGGGCGTGACCCTCGAAGCCTGGCTCGTCACCGACGTGGGGATGGTCCGGGAGCACAACGAGGACTCGGCCTACATGGAAGCCACCAAGGGCTTCTTCACCGTCGCTGACGGCATGGGAGGTCACGCCGCAGGCGAGGTCGCCTCCGCGATGGCCGTCGACAGCGTCCGCAAGACCCTCGAGGGTGCGCGCACCGAGATCGAAGCGTTCAAGAAGGCGCCGACCGATGCAGGCCGTCGCGGGATCGTGCAGCTCCTCCAGAGCGCCGTGCTCTCCGCCCATCAGGCCGTCTATCAGCGCGGCCAGGCCGAGGCCGACAAGCAGGGCATGGGCACCACGCTCGATGTCGTGCTGATCGCAGGCCCCGAGGCGTTCGTCGCCCACGTCGGTGACAGCCGCACGTACCTGATCCGCGACGGCAAGCCGTCGCAGGTCACCACCGATCACACCGTCGCCGAGGTCCTCGTCATCGAGGGCAAGCTGACGATCGAGGAGGCACAGGTCTCCCCGCTGCGCACGATCCTCGTCAATGCGATCGGCGTCTCGGCCGATGTCGGCGTCGAGATGGCGCACGTCACGCTGAAGCGAAACGATCGATTGCTGCTGTGCTCCGACGGTCTGCACGACTACTTCCCCGCCGAGGACGAGATCGCACAGCGCCTCAGTGTCGATGCTCCGGGCAAGGCGCTCGAGGAGATGGTCGAGCTCGCGAAGACCCGCGGCGGTCACGACAACATCACCGGTGTCGTCGTCCACGTCGTCGAGGTCATCGATTCGATTCCTCGCCAGATGGAAGGCGAGAACACGCAGCCGGTCGAGCTGCCGCACAATCCGTTCGCTGCCGACGAGCCGACGGAGACGGCGGTGTCCGCTCCGGTCGGCGGGCCTCCGCGGATGACCGGCGGCACGACGCCGAACAAGCTGCGCCAGACCCAGCCGATGCGGATCATCGAGAACGAGGCGCTCGGTTCCGCCGACACGATTCCTCCCAAGCTGCGAGCCGACAAGTCCGACAAGAAGGACGTGTCGTGGGACGGCGAGACGGTCAACGAGGACGACGAGTCCGTGAAGAAGGGCGATCCCGACGGCGACACGGTCCGGGTCGTGGCGCCCAAGGGCAAAGACGCCGGGTGAGCGTTCGCGGTGTCTCCTGATCGAGAGCTCGAAGATGCCGTGTATGCCGCCGCCCGTGCCGCGATCGGCGAAGCACCTCTTGCGACCTCTCCCCTGCTGAAGGCGATCGTCGACCGCTCCGAGCGCTACACGAGCGACCGCGATCGGCTCTCGACCCCGGCGAACAAGACCGGCGATCTCGCAGCGCGCGCGGTGTTCTTCACGATCGCCGATGCGATGAAGATCTCGATCCCGCTCGGCGAGCTCATCGGCCGCGGTGCGCTGCCATCCGCGCGACCGTTGCGGGTGATCGACCTCGGCGCGGGCTGCGGTGCGATGAGCCTCGGCATGATCGAGACGATCGCGAGCCTGCCGGAGCCGGAGCGCCCGGCCCTCGTGATCACCGCGATCGACCGCGACGCGGCCGCCCTCGGGATCGCAGCCGCGGCGGTCCGCGGCCTCGCGGCCACCCGGAAGCTCGACGTCACGATCACCACGCGCGTCGACGATGCGACCTCCGCCAAGCTCGCCGACGCAGATCTCGTGATCGCCGGGACGCTGCTCAACGAGCTACCTGCGGCGGCGCGGCTCGCCGTCGTCGAGCGAGCGCTCGCGGCGGTCGGCGATGACGGTGCGGTGATCCTGATCGAGCCGGCGCTGCGCGAGACCTCGCGCGCACTCCACGAGCTACGCGACGAGGCGATCGGGCGTGGTGCGCACGTGTTCGCGCCCTGCGTCCGAGCGATCGCGCCCTGCCCGTCGCTCGCGCGGCCCGAGGACTGGTGCCACGAGGACCGCGCGATCAAGCTGCCACCGAAGACCGCGGAGCTCTCGCGGCTGACGCACCTGCGCGATGGCGGGATGAAGTTCTCGTACCTGGTGCTGCGGAGAGGCCCGCTGGCGCTCGTCGAGGAGCCCGGGGCATGGCGGATCGTCGGCGCACCGCGCACGCAGAAGGGAAAGCTCGAGGTGATGGGGTGCAACGATGCCGGCTGGGTGCCGCTGCGCCTGCTCAAGCGCAACCGCACCGACGCGAACCGCGAGATCGAACGCGCCGATCGCGGTGATGTCGTGATCGTTCCGGCGCCGGTCGACGGCGAGCGCGTCGAGGTCACGGCCGACACGCCGGTCGAGCGGCGCGAGCCGTCGAAGCTTCGCTAGAGGCGCGCCGTGGCGCCGACCGCGGGGATGAACAGCGTCGGCGTGATGCTCGGCTCGGGATTGACCGCGTACTCGACGCCGAGCTCCCCGATCTTCGTGAGCTCGCGACGATGCCCTCGAGCAGATCGATGCCGCGGGCATACGTCGCATTGCTCGACAGATTCATGATCCGCATCGTATCCAGCGCGGCTGCTGCCTCCATCGCGGAGCCGCGCGCGTCAGTGGGTCAACGCGAGACAGCCCTACGGCGCGAGCTTCAGCGTCAGCTCTGCGAGATCACCGGCGACCACGGTGACCTCTCCGCTCGCGTGGCGCTCCGGCTGCCCGCCTCGCGGTGGCAACCACACGCGCACCGCGTGCGTTCCGACCGGGACGTCGCGCGCGAGCACGACCCCACTGGCATCCGTGATCGCTCCGTTCGCCGCGACGATCCACGCGGCTTCGCGCGACGTCTTCGATCCCGGCTCGTCGACGCTGAGCTCGTAGACGGATCCTGCCTCGAGCTTCGAGGTGACCTCGTGACCCCCGATCGGGAGCAGGATCGGGCGCGCGCGTGGGGCCTCGAGCTTCGTGCGCAGATCCGCAGCGGTCCGGCGCGCGGCGAGGACGAGCTTTGCCGGTCGCGTCATCGCGCTGTCGAGTGCGAGCGACGATCCGATCGCGAGCCGCGGTGCAATGGCGCAGTCGAGGAGCCGGACGCGCGCGTCGGCGGGGACGCCGGGAGCTCCGTCGACGATCACCAGCACCTCGGGAATGCCCCACGTCGTGGTCGGCGCAACCGCCGGAGCGCGCGGCGTTCCGCACGCGGTCTTGCCGGGCGAGCTGCGCGCTGCAGGCGGTACATTGCTCCACTCGACCCGGACCTGGACATCGCCGACCGGGGCTGTCGGCGCGACCGGCGCGTCGTGCACGATCGGTGCTGGCTGTGCATCCCCCGGTGGAGGGATCCGCTTTGCATCCTCGGCCGGCCGCGGCGTGCCGCTCGAGCAGCCGGCGACCACGAGCCACGCGGCGGGGCGCATCAGGTCCACGATCGAAGCTCCTCGACGATGACGTCGCCGTCCGCGCATAGATCGTTGACGCCGGGCCCGCGATAGTCCGCTCCGGCGAGCACGATCCGATGCGAGCGTGCGGCGGCGACCGCGGCGCGCACGTGATCGCGATGCCCGACCGGATACTGCGCGATCCCGCGACTCCAGCGCACCACGCTCGCGTGGGTCGGCACGCCGCGAGCGCCCAGCGCGATCCCGACATCGCGCGTCGCCTGCGCGATCAGCATCGCGTCATCGAGACCGGCGGCATCCGGATCGCGACTGCCACCGAAGATGCAGCGCACCAGGACCTGGCCCGCGGGCGCGCGATCCGGCCAGACCGTCGATTCGAACACGACGCCGAGCACACGCAGGTCCTCGCCCTGGGCGACGAGGAAGCCGAAGCCATCGCCCGCGAGCGGGACCTGATCGGCAGCAAACCCGAGGTAGACCTGCGCCGCGGGTGCGCGATGAAAGGCTGCCAGGCGCATCGCCACCGCCGGCAGCGTCGGCACGAGTCCGATCGCATCCTCGGCGGGAATCGCGAGCACCGCGGCATCCCATGCCTCGCCATCGACGCGGACGCCGCGCTCCGTTGCCGCGAGCTCGCCGATCCGGCGGTGGGTGTGAACGCGGTCGCCGAGCTCGCCCGCGAGACGGTCGATCAAGGTACCGAGCCCACCACGCGGCGCGAACATCCCTCGCGGTCCGCTCGCGGCTCCCTTGCCGGTGACCTTGCGCACGACGCCCTTTGCGGCCTGCTTCAACAGCCCGCGTGCGATGCCGCCCTGCGCGTCGAGCGCGGCGAGTCGCGGAAACCCGGCCGCCAGGCTGACATCGTGCGCATCCGCGGCGAACACACCGGTCACGAACGGAGCCACGATCGCGCGTGCGGCCTCGGCCCCGAACCGGCGCGCCGCGAACGCATGCACCGACTCGTCGGTACCGGCGCGCGCCTCGCGAAACGGCTCGCGCAGGAGATCGAGCTTGCCACGCCAGGTCAGCAGATCCGAGCGCACGAGCTGGAGTGGATTGCTCGGCAGTGCGCGGAGCTTGCCGTCGAGAAAGATCCAGCGTCGCTTCGCACGCGGGGACGCCTGCTCGACCGGCACGCCGAGCGCCTCGCACAGGGCGAGCGCACCGTGAGCCGCCCCGCCGAGAAACGAGCTCGCGGCGTGCTCGCGAACGAAGCCATCCACCGAGCTCGTGCCGATCACGCCACCCGGCCGCGGGGATGCCTCGAGCACGTGCGCATCGAAGCCTGCCCCGACGAGCGCGCGCGCGGCGGTCAATCCGCCGAGTCCTCCGCCGATCACTGCGATCCGCATCAGCTGTGCGCCGAGAGCTCCTTGACCGCCGTCACCATCGCGCGCACGTGCTCGGGATTGGTCTCCGGCAGCACGCCGTGACCGAGGTTGAAGATGTGCCCGGTCTTGCCCGCACGCTCGAGGATGTCGGCCACGCGCACGCGGATCTCGGCGGGACTCGCGAACAGCGCACCCGGATCGAGGTTGCCCTGCAGCGCGACTCCATCACCGACCCGACGGCGAACCTCATCGATGCCGACGCGCCAGTCGACACCGAGGACATCGGCACCGCTCGACGCGTAGTCGTCGAGGTACGGCGCGCAGCCGTTGACGAAGTAGATGATCGGGACATTGCGCTTCGCGAACGTCGGCGACGCACGCAGCTGCGCGATCACCTGCTTGGCGTAGCGCAGCGGATACTCGCGGAAGTCGCCGGGCGAGACGATGCCGCCCCAGCTGTCGAAGATCTGGACGGCATCGGCACCCGCCTCGACCTGGGCTTCAAGGAACGAGGCGCAGGTCCGCGCGAGCTTGTCGAGCAGGGCGTGGGCTGCCTGTGGATCTCCGTACAGCAGCTTCTTCGTCTGCGGGTAGTCCTTCGATCCTCCACCCTCGACCGCATAGGTCAGCATCGTCAGCGGTGCGCCGGCAAAGCCGATCAGCGGCACGCGACCGTTGAGGCCCTTCTGGATCAGCCGGATCGCCTCGAGCGAGTACGGCAAGGCATCCACCGGATCGGGAACCACCAGCGCGTCGATCGCTTCCCGCGTGCGGATCGGCGTCAGGATCTTCGGTCCCGACTCCGGGAATGCGACGTCGAGCCCCATCGGCGGCAACGTGATCAAGATGTCGGAGAACAGGATGGCGGCGTCGAAGCCGAACTCGTCGATCGGCTGCAGCGTGACTTCGCACGCGAGCTCCGGCGTGCGGCACAGATCGAGGAAGGATGCGCGCGAGCGCACGGCCCGGTAGGCGGGTAGATAGCGCCCCGCCTGGCGCATCATCCAGATCGGCGTGCGCTCGACGGGTTCACGTCGACACGCGCGAAGAAACAGGTGCTCGGACGACGGTCGCGACATCCGGGACATCCTACGATCATTTCCGGTATGGTCCGCGCCATGTGCCGCTCCGTGTTCGTCTTCCTCGCGCTGCTCGCAGCGTGTGGCGATGACACCGCGGTGGGCCCGTTCGACGTCCTGGCGCTCGATGCGGATCTCCAGGTCGGCATGAACCGCCCGGTCCACGTCGCGCGGGACAGCTACGGCATCGCGCATATCCGCGCCCAGAACCTCGCGGATGGTGCGTTCGCGCAGGGCTACGTGATGGCCCACGATCGACTCCCGCAGATGGACATCCTGCGACGGTTTGGCGCGGGCACCCTGTCGGAGCTCTTCGGAGCTCTCGATCCGACGAGCTGCGCGCGGATCATGATGTCTGCGATGGTCGACGCGATGGTCCACCTCGAGTCCACCGCCGGATTCGGCAGCGCGAACGTCGCCGACTGGCAGTGGGGCAAGCTCCACCGGGGCTCCGGATCACGCCGCTGTTCCCGAACACCGCACTCGACCTCCCGGCCCCCGGTGCTCCTGGCTTTCCGAAGTCGGGCGACAACTTCGTGGTCAATCGCTCGGACCAGGGCTGGCGCGATCTCGACTTCTCCCAGTACTCGGACGGTCCCGCGCAGCGAAAGCTCGCGATCGCAGATGGCACACAGATCCACATCAAGTGGGCACTCCCCGGCGGCGTCATCTACGACAGCCGCAGCCCGCACTACCGAGACCTGCTCGACACCTACTACCTGCCCCAGACGCACTTCGACGCCCCGTTCCGGGTCGACGAGATCGTCGCTGCGGGCGAACACCGCTGGATTCTTCGCTGAGGGAATGTGGAAGACGCTGCGATCCTGATTGCTCCCCATGGCGCCGCCGGCCCGCTCCGCGGCCTCGTCGAACGCCTTGCTGCGAGTGGTGTGACGACGACGGTCGTCGACGAGCTGCCCGCCGCCGTCGATATCAGTGCCGGCTACGAGGCGCCGCCGTGCGTGCTGCTCGACCTGCGCGAAGCCTCCGGCGGCGAGATCGAGGATACCAGGCTCGCCAGCCAGGCGATCCGCCGCGCCATCACCGCGCTGCCGGATACGACGCCGATCGCCGTCGTCTCCGGCGGCAACCCGGCGCTGATCCTCGCGTGCATCCGTGCAGGCGCGGGCGACGTGATCGACCTGCAGCTCGAGGGAACCGCTCCCGCGCGCACGATCATCGCGCGGATCTCCGAGCAGCAGCGCGATCGTTCCGTGGAGGCCTCGTTGCTCGCGAGCCAGCGGTCGATGATCGAGGAGCTGCTGCGCGACCTGATCCGCACCGAGCGCCGGTCGATCGACGCCGAGGACAAGCTCGCCGCCCAGGCGCGCCGCGCGACCGGTGAGTACACGGCGTTCACCGCCGAGACCCGCGCGCCCGCGGTGCTCCTCGTGGAGCACGATCGAGACGTCGCCGACGAGCTCGCGGATCTGCTCGAGGCGGCCGGGATCGCGACCTTTGCCTACGTGACCGGCGAGGAGGCGGTGCGGGAGGCCCAGACCCTCGCCACCAGCACCGGGCTCGACCTCGCGCTGGTCGCCGCCCAGCTGCCGGGGATCGACGGGCTGGAGACGATCCGGCGGCTGCGGGACCGGGTCGCCGGTCTCCCAGCCTTTCTTATGACAACGGTTATCGAAGCGGACCTGGCCGCCAGCGCGGCCGACCTCGGGGTCGTCGGATTCGTGCAGAAGCCCCTCGCCGACCTCGACGACGTCGTCGAGCGCCTGGCCCAGCTCGCCCGCGAGTCCCTCGGGCGGACCCGCGAGCAGGCCTACGTACACCGGATCAAGGAGCGGCATGAACGTGTCCTCGCGAGGTACCGCTCATTGCCACGCGTCCCTTGATCGGCCTATGATCTCGCGGATCTTCCGATGGCTACGGGTCCGCTCAGTATCAAGCTCCGCTGCGCCTCGTGGCAGCAGCTGGCGACGATCTACAAGAGAGATCTGAGCCGCGGCACGATGTTCCTCAAGGCGGGCTCGCCGCCGCCGCTCGGCACCGAGGTCCGGATCGATTTGACGCTGCCGAGCTCGTCCGTGATCGTGCTGACCGGCCTCGTCGACCAGCACCTCACCGATCCGCAGCGCGGCGCCGGCGTCGAGCTCAAGCTCGCTCCGATCCCCGCGAGCTCGGTCTGGATGATCGAGAGCGCGCTCGCATCGGAGAGCAAGCGGCGCAACACGCCGGCTGCTGGCGTTCCCGTCGTCAGCACGTCGACCACCAGTGGACCGATCCCGGCGATCAGCGACAGCGAGGATGTGGTCGCGGCGGAGCAGGACCTGATCAAGGCGCTGCTCTCCGAGGCGGAGAGTCTCCGCAAGCTGAACCCGTTCCTCGTGCTCGGCGTCGGGTACGAGGCCACGGACGCCGATGTTCGCGCGGCCTTTGGCGAGCTGACGAAGCGCTACCACCCCGACCTGTTCGCTCGCTACGAATCGACGGAGCTGCGCCAGGTCGCCGCCGAGATCTTCATCCTGATCCGCGATGCCTATCGCAAGCTCGGCGACGAGAGCGGACGCTCCCAGGCACTCGCCTCGCTCGGCCGCCCGGCAGCGGCTCCTCGCGCCGTTCCGCTCCGCGCACCGACGCCTCCACCGGTCCAGATCAAGCCGCCGCTGGCGCGCCCGTCGACGAGTCAGATCCCACCGATCCCGCGCCCGAACGAGATGCCCAAGCCGATCCAGGACGGCACGCCGACGGCGCGGCCAGGCGAAATTCCGCCGCCGCCGACGGCCGCCGTGCCGCCGCTCGCCCCCGCGCGGCCGAGCTCGACGACGACCGTGCCGATTCCGTCGTCGACGCGCACGCCGAGCCATGGCATGCCGCGGGTCGCGATGGATCCTCCGGCGCCGCGCGCCGCGCCTTCTCCGACGCGCAGCCAGGGCATACCGCGCCTCGCGCCCGAGCCCACCACGCCACCGCCCGTCGACACCTCGGACGTCAATCCGATCGAGGAGCTGATGGACCAGGGCAAGTTCGACGAGGCCGTGGTCGCGTACAAGGTCGCCGCGAAGAAAAACCCGAGCGATCGGTCGGCGCGCGCCGGCATCGAGGTCGCTGAAGGTCTGCGCGCGATCGCGCAGCGCGATCGGCTCGAGGCCGCACAGCGCTTCGAGGCCGCTCTCGAGATCGACCCTTCCAACGAGCGCGCCGCACGTGAGCTCGCGGATATGCGGCGCCAGGCCACCAACGAGCGAAAGGGCCTTCTGACCCGCCTCATGGGAAAGAAGGAATAATCGCCATGTCGAGAATCATCGGTATCGACCTCGGAACCACGAACTCGTGCGTCGCCTCGACCGACAGCAAGGGCCATCCGACGACGCTGGTCGGCCTCGACAACGAGCGTACGGTCCCGTCGTGGGTCAGCTGGTCGACGAGCGGCCAGGTCGCCGTCGGGACGCGGGCCAAGCGCCAGGCCGTGACCAACGCGTCAGCCACGGTGTACGGCGTGAAGCGCTTGATCGGCCGCAAGGTCAACGCAGATGACGTCTCGTGGTTCGCGCGCCTCGCGCCGTTCCGGATCGTCGCCGCTCCGAACGGCGATGCGTGGGTCCGCGTGCACGGCCAGCCGGTGAGCCCGCAGGAAGTGGCTGCGCACATCCTGCGCCGCGTCCGTCAGGTCGCCGAGGAAGCACTCGGCGAACCGGTGACGCGCGCCGTGGTCACCGTGCCCGCGTACTTCGATGATGCGCAGCGCCAGGCGACCCGCGATGCCGGTCAGATCGCCGGCCTCGACGTGGTCCGGATCCTCAACGAGCCGACCGCAGCGGCGCTCGCCTATGGCGCGCATCGCGTCGGCGAAGGTCGTCGCCTGATCGCCGTGTTCGATCTCGGCGGCGGCACGTTCGACATCTCGATCATGTCGGTCGAGAACGGCATCTTCGAGGTGCTGGCCACCGGCGGCGACAGCGCGCTCGGCGGTGAGGACTGGGATCGCCGGATGCTCGAGCGGATCGTCGACGAGGTGTTCGATCAGTACCGCGTCGATCTGACCGGTATCCCGATGGCGATGTCGCGCCTGCGCGAAGCCTGCGAGAACGCGAAGAAGGCGTTGTCCGTCGAGACCGAGACCATGATCCAGCTGCCGTTCCTCGCGAACGACCAGCATGGCGCTCCGATCAACTACGAGCGCCCGGTGACGCGCGAGCAGATCGATACGCTGACCAAGGACCTGCTCGATCGGCTCGAGGCACCGTGCCGCCGCGCTCTCGCCGACGCCCGGCTGCAGCCCGACCAGCTCGAGGAAGTGCTGCTCGTCGGCGGGATGACGCGGTGGCCGAGCGTGCAGACGGTGGTCGAGACGATCTTCGAGAAGAAGCCGTCGAAGGGTGCGAATCCCGACGAGGTCGTCGCCCTCGGCGCGGCGCACTACGCGGGCATCCTCGCGGGCGACTCGAACGACGCTGCGCTGCTCGATGTGACGCCGCACGACATCGGCATCAAGGTCGGCGACTCCGGGTTTGCGGTCGTGATGCCGCGTAACTCGATGCTGCCGGTCCGGGCGCGCCGGTTGTTCGCGACGACCACCGAGAACCAGAAGTTCGTCTCGATCGAGCTCTACCAGGGCGACGCGACCGACGTGACGAAGAACCGCAAGCTCGGTCAGGTCGTGCTCGACGATCTGCCGCCCGGTCCGCCCGGATCGACGCGCGTCGAGCTGGTGATGACGGTCGACGTCGAGTCGATCCTCAGCGTGACGGCGCGCGAGCTCCGCACCGGGCGCGAGGCCAGTGTGACGATCCGTCCGTCGGGTGGTCTCTCGCAGCGCGAGATCGTCGAGATCATCAACCGCCGGCGCCAGGAGAACTCGCACGTGGGAGGGCTGCCGATGCAGGGCGGCACGGTACGCGTGACCACGCGCGAGCACGCGATCAGCAAACCCGACGACGACGAGAAGAAATGACGGTCGACCCGGCGGTGCTCAAGGTCGCCGATGCGGTCGGCGCGCTGATCGAGGGCTGGGGGTTCAAGCGAAACATGGGCCGGATGTGGGCCGTGCTCTACCTCGAGGATCACCCGCTGAACGCAGCAGATCTCGGAGAGCGCCTCGGTCTGTCGACCGGCTCGGTGTCGATGCTGCTGACCGAGCTCCAGGAATGGGGCGCGATCAAGAAGGCGTGGGTCGTCGGCGAGCGCAAGGAGCACTACGAGGCCGAGACCAACATCTGGAAGATGGTGTCCCGGGTGTTCCGCGAGCGCGAGCTGCAGTGGATCAAGAGCGCCTCGGACTCGTTCGAGGCCGCGAGCAAGGAGCTCGAGCCAGGCAGCGACGCACGCCACGAGCTGATCGCCGCGCGCGTCACCGGGCTCATGCAGCTTGCTCAGGTGGGTTCGCACCTCCTCGAGTCGATGCTCCAGGGCGAGGCCATCGACTCGCTCCCGATCAAATCGATCGGTGAGCTCGCGAAGGCCGCGCGCGACGGTGACAAGTAGTACGGTTCGGCCAGGCCGTGATCCGAGCGCGTAATCTCGAGAAGCACTTCAAGGTGCACAAGCGGCCTCCCGGCTTCGTGTCGGCGATGCGATCGCTGGTCCGTCGCAAGTACGAGGTGGTCAAGGCCGTCGACGGCGTGAGCTTCACGATCGAGCGCGGTGAGCGCGTCGGGTTTCTCGGGCCCAACGGCGCCGGCAAGACCACCACGCTCAAGGTGCTCTCGGGCCTGCTCCATCCGACGCGCGGCGAGGTCGAAGTCGAGGGTTTCGTGCCGTTCCGCCGGCAGACCAGGTTCCTCGAGGCGATCACGCTCGTCATGGGCCAGAAGTCGCAGCTGATCTGGGACCTGCCCCCGTCGGAGACCTACGCGATGAACCGCGCGGTGTTCGATGTGCCGCACGCTCAGTTCCGGCAGACGCTCGCCGAGCTTACCGAGCTCCTCGATCTCGCGCCCCTCCTCGACAAGCCCACGCGCCAGCTCTCGCTCGGCGAACGCATGAAGTGCGAGCTCGCGGCCGCCCTGCTCCACCGGCCGACGACGCTGTTCCTCGATGAGCCGACGATCGGCCTCGACGTCGCGATGCAGGTCGCGATCCGTGACTTCGTCCGCAGCTACAACCAGAAGCACGAAGCGACCGTGCTCCTGACCTCGCACTACATGGACGACGTCGTCGCGCTGTGTCCCCGGATCATCGTGATCGACGCAGGAACGCTGATCCATGACGGCGATCTCCGGCAGCTGATCAAGACGATGGATCCCGACAAGCGGGTGTCGTTCACGCTCACCGACGGAATCCCCGAGGACGCGATCGCCAAGCTCGGCACCGTGCTCGTGCGTGACGGCCAGCGGCTCACGATCAAGGTGCCCGAGCGCGAGATCCCGGGCGTCGTCGGCCAGCTGCTCGGTCCGTACAAGGTCGCGGATCTCGCGATCGAGGATCCGCCGCTCGAGGAGATCCTCCGCGTGATGTTCGGCAAATCGCGCGAGGCGCGTGACCTGGTCGACAACGGCGCCGCAGCGCGCGAGGCCGCCGGGTGAGCCTCAGCAGGACGCTGCGCGCGCTGCCGACCCTGTTGCGCGTCGGCGTCGCGGAGACCGTCGCTTATCGCGCCGAGTTCCTCGTCTGGATCCTGACCACCACCCTGCCCCTCGTGATGCTCGGGCTGTGGAGCAGCGTGGCCGCCGAGGCTCCGTTCCGCGGCTACACCTCGGCCGGGTTCACCGCCTACTACCTGTCCACGCTGATCGTCAGGAACCTGACCGGATCGTGGGTCGCGTGGCAAGTCAGCGAGGAGATCCGGCTCGGCGCGATGTCGATGCGCCTGCTACGCCCCCTGCATCCGTACGTCGCCTTCGCGTCGAGCCACGTCGCGGCGATCCCGTTTCGCACGGTCGTCGCGCTTCCGATCGCCGTGATCCTGCTCGTCAGCTCCGGTGCGAGCGCGTTGACGACCGAGCCACTCCAGCTCGCGATGATCATTCCATCGCTGATCCTCGCATGGGTGATCACGTTCAACGTGATGTTCATGCTCGGCGCGATCGGGTTCTTCGTCACCAAGACGATGGCGCTGCTCAACCTCTACTTCGGGATGTTCTCGCTGTTCTCGGGGTACCTGTTACCGATCGATCTCCTGCCGTGGGTCCTCCGCAAGGCGGCGGAGGTGATGCCGTTCCGGTTCATGCTGAGCTCGCCGGTCGAGCTGATGACGATACCGCTCGATGCCGCGGACGTCGCGACGATCCTGTTCGGGCAGCTGGCGTGGGCCATCGTCACGCTCCTCCTCGCACTGTGGGTCTGGAACCGAGGCATCAAGCGATTCGAGGCGGTCGGCGGATGACCCGCTACTTCAAGCTCCTGCTCGTGCAGCTCCGGGTCAGCGCCGCGGCCGGGATGGCGTATCGGGCCGATTTCTTGCTCGAAGGCGTCATGGCCCTGGCGTGGATGGGGCTGACGCTGCTGCCGATCAAGGTGCTGTTCGATGGCCGCGGCAGCGTCGCGGGCTGGGACGAGCCGTCCGCCTATCTCGTGATCGCATTCTTCATGGCGGTGCGTGCGGTGATGGAAGGTGTCGTCAGCCCGTCGTTCGTCGACCTCGTCGAACGGATCCGTTCGGGCGCGTTCGACTACGTGCTGCTGAAGCCCGTCGACGCCCAGGCGATCGTGTCCGCCTCGAGGTTCGAGCCGTGGAAGACGTTCGATCTGCTCGGTGGGATCGCGCTCGCGATCTACGCGTTCACGTTGCGCGGTGCTCCGCCGGCGGTCGCAGACCTCGCGCTCGCGCTGCTGATGTTCGTCGCTGGCCTGTTCGCGATGTACTCGCTGTGGATCCTGTGCGCAGCAGCATCGTTCTGGGTCGTGCGGCTCGACAACCTGACCTACCTGCTCGGCGCGATCTTCGACACCGCCCGCTGGCCGGTCCAGGTGTTCCGCGGGATCTGGCGGTTCGTGTTCACGTTCGTGATCCCGGTCGCCGTGATGACGACGTATCCGGCGATGGCGCTGCTCGGCCGGCTCGGCATGCGCACCGCCCTCGTGACGATCGGAGGCGCGATCCTCCTGCTCGTGTTCAGCCGGCTGGTCTGGCGCGCGGCGATCCGCAGCTACACGTCGGCGTCGAGCTAGCTCACAGCATCTCGAGGAACGCGGTCAGATCCCGTGGACAGCGTCGCCGGGACACCTCGCGTCAGGGCGGGTTGCCGACCGAGATCGTCGCGTGCAGGACCTTGTCGCCGATCAGCAAGGCATCCGCGGACTTCTGGCCGGTCTTGACGCTCCCGATCCACGTGTACCGACCGTCGAGGTGAGGGGCCCGGTTGTGCATGATGAACCACTGCGATCCCCCGCTGTCGCGACCGGCATCGGCGACGCCTACACCTCCCGCCGCGAAGCCATCCTGTGCACCGCCAGGCTCGGCGGGGGTCGTGAAGCCGGGGCCGCCCCAGCCCGACATCGTCGGATCGCCGCCCTGGACGACGAAGTTCGGGACGACACGATGGAGCTCGAGCCCATCGTAGAACCCGCGCCGGGTCAGCGCGACGATCGTCGCGACCGCCCACGGGGCGACGTCCGGTCGCAACGCGATCACGATCGGACCACGGGTGGTCTCGAGGTTCCACGTCAGCTCGGCGCCGATCACCTCGCTGACATCGACCTCCGGTGGCGTCGTGGCGGCGACGTCGCCCGCGGGGGTGGCTTCACCGAGCGCGCGTAGACAGCTCCGCGCCGCCTTCGCGCGGACCGGGTGTCCCGAGAGTCCCGCGCGACACGCATCGGCTCCCGCTGCGCCCACAGAGATCGTACGCTTGCCGACGAGGTCGAGGATCGCCGCGGACAGCTCGGGATCCTGCTCGGTCTTCGCCCGTCCGATCACCGCCGCGTCCAGCGTCGAAGCGTCGCTGCCGCCGAGCGCCACGTAGATCGACGGAGCCGCATCGATCGCGGAACCGGCAACGATGGGATCGCGCGATCCGATCGCACCCGCGATCGTGGCCACCGCTGCCTGATGATCGGCGGCCGATCCTTCGGCCCACAGCGCAGCGAACGCGGGAAACGCGGCCACCCGCACCCGCGGATCGGCATGCGCGAGCAGCTTCCCGAGTGCGGTACGCCTCTCGGTGAGCGTGCCGACCTTCGCGGTGATCAGCTCCGCGACCAGTGGCAGTCGCAGGTGATCGGGGAGCTTGCAGCCGTCGACGAACGTCAGGTCCGGGGTCTCCGAGGCGCGGACGAGCGCCGCCGTCGCGAGGCACCCGATCCAGCCGTAGGTCACGCCCTGGACCTTCTCCGACGTCGCGGCCGCGCTCGCGAGCGCGGTGACCGACATCAGCACGAGAGGACGCTTCGCGTGCGGCCCGAGCGCACGCAGCGCTTCGATCACGACATGCGCTTCCGCCTGGTGACCACGGTCGAGCTCGGTGAACCGGCGCGCCAGCACCGCGGCGACCGCATCGCGCCCGGCATCGGTGCCCTTGTCGCCGGCCAGTGCGCGCACCGCTTCGACGGCAACGCGCCAGTCGGTATCGAGCAGCGCCTTCTCGAGCCTCTGCTGCGCACCCGCGACGTGGTCGTGCTTGACGATCGCGACGATCGCCTGGGCCCGCGTCTCGGGCGCGCCCTCGTCGACGAGCGACATCAACACCGGCGCAAGACGCGCGTGCGCAGCGAGGTCCGATGCAGTGCGGCTCGATGGGACGACGTGCGCGCGCGCGAGCGCGTAGACCGCGGCATACGTCCGCGCGGCATCGCTCTGGGCGAGTACCCCGAGCGCGATCCGTCCCGACCCGGTCAGCTCGATCTTCCGGCGGCCGAAGCGTCCGAGCGCGAACGCTGCGGCCTCACCGATCGGACGGTCCTTGTCACCGAGCAGCTGGACGAGCGCGTCCTGCGCCGATGGATCGGCCGCTCGACCGATCGCCTCGATCACGATCGGCTTGTGGGGAGCGGCGACCGTCTCGAGCGCGGCAAGCAGCTCCTTGGTGAGCTCGGCTGACGGCTCCGGCTCGTCGAGCAGCGCGGCGACGCCGATCGCGCTCGCCGCCGCGGTGATCACGCCGGCGTCGTGATCGGTCAGCAGCGCTCGGAGCGCCTCGGTCGCCTTCGGTCCGCCGATCCGTCCGAGCCCACGCACGGCGAGCACGCGCTCGGCTGGCTCGCCGTGGCCGGCCAGCTCGACGAGCTCGGTGACACCCGCACCTCGTCGCGCTTCTGCATGCGCGACCCGCAGCCGCAGCGCATGATCATCCGCCGGTTCGGGGAGCTTCGAGAGCGGCGTTCGCGACGGACACGCCGCGAGCGCCACGGTTGCAACGATCATGCACCACGAGCGCGCCATGCCGCGCATCGTACTCGCTTCGTCCGCGCGGCGCCGCTCAGACAACGGGACGCGTGCGCGGTTCCCACGAAATCTCCGACGACAAACCGCTCGTGTTGACCGTTGCTGCGATCTGCCCCGCGTGACATCGTGACGGTCATGCGCTCGTCCTCGATCGTCATCGCTGTGAGCCTGCTCGGGGTGTCTGCCTGCTCGAAGAAGGAAGCCGACCAGACAAAGCCTGCCGAGCCCAAGGTCACCGAGACCGCCCCGCAGGTGAAGAAGCCTGTCGACACCAAGCCGCTGCCACCGCTCGTCGCGGATCCCGGTGGAGCGACCGGCAAGCCGCTGCAGGCCACCGGCTTCGGTGGCCTCGGGATCGATAGCGCGAGAGAGATCGCCGTCACCCCCGCGGGCGAGGTCTACGTCGTCGGCCTGCTCGACGCCGAGATCGATTTCGGCGGCACGATCGGCAAGAAGACCGTCGCATCCAAGGATCCCAAGACGCCCGCGTCGGACGCCTACCTGGTCAAGATCGGGACCGACGGCAAGATCGCCTGGGCTCAGACGTTCGGCGGCCAGCGCGATGACACCACGAACGCGGTCGCCGTCCGCGGTGACACGGTCGTCGTCGTCGGCAACTTCCTCGACGAGATCAAGCTGGGCGAGTTCACGAAGAAGTCGGCTGGATCCGACGACGCGTTCGTCGCCGCGTTCGACAAGGACGGCGGGATCGTGTGGACCTGGAACTTCGGCGGCATCGACTCCGACGGTGCCAACGCCGTGGTCCCCGCCCCCGACGGCGGCTGGATCATCGGCGGTTCGTTCTCGAACACGGCGCAGTTCGGTCAGGTCTCGCTGAAGACGCGCGGCGCGACCGACGCGATGCTGATCAAGCTCGCCGCGAGCGGTGACCTCGAATGGGTCAAGCAGTTCGGCGGCGAGTACGCGGATACGATCACGCATGTCGCGGTCGACGCGCAGGGCAACATCGTCATCCAGGGGCAGTTCAAGGATGTCTCCGACTGGGGAGGCAAGAACAAGTTGATCGCAGGCGGCGGGTCCGACAACGACGTCGTGCTCGCGAAGTACGACCTCAATGGCGATCACCTGTGGTCGTCACGGTTCGGCAACGCGTTCAACGACGTCGCCGGTGGCGTGACGATCGATCCGGCCGGTTACATCACGATGGTCGGTTCGTTCGACAAGAGCGCGTCGTTCGGCGACGGCGACCATCACCGGTCCAGCGGCGAGTCCGACATCTTCGTCGCGCGGTTCACACCGTCGGGCAAGCTCGAGTGGGCGCACACGTACGGCGCCGAGCGCGAGGACATCGGGTTCGGCGTCGCATCCGATCCGGCGGGCAACATCGTGATGACCGGCGTGTTCCAGAAGGCGATCGACTTCGGCACCGGGCCCTTGACGAGCAAGGGCAACGGCGACGTGTTCGCACTCAAGCTCGACCCGAAGGGCGCGGTGATCTGGGCACAACGGTTCGGCGACAAGGACATCGACAAGGGACGTGCCGTCGCGATCGATGCGAACGGTGCGGCGTACATCGCGGGCATCTACCGCTTCACGTTCGATGCTGTGTCACCTGCGCTCGAATCGAAGCGTGCCGATGGTGATCGAATTCCGAAGCCCGACACATTCGTGTTGAAGCTCGACCGCTAGCGGAACGGCCGCAGCCCGCCCGTAGTGCCCGAAATTCGGCAGTGGGCCTTTTCATCGTCTGACAGAGGTGCCAAAAGAACGCACCTCACAACATTTCTGCAGGGAGAATCAGATGGCAAAAGCGAAGAAGGGTGGAAAGTCGGGCGGCGCGAGCAAGCCGACTGAGATGCTGCTCGTCAGCTCCAAGGTCAAGCAGATGCTCAAGGACGCAGGCTGCAACACCGCCGGTGACGCCCTCGAGGGTCTCAATGGCTACGTCGGGTGGCTGATCCACCAGGCCGCGCGCCGCGCGACCGAGAACGGCCGCAAGACGGTCCGCGCTCACGATTTCATGATCTTCTGATTCAGACGCTTGCTGACGGGCGCCGCCGGGTCTAGACCCGCGGCGCCCGTCGCATTTTCGGCCGAGCCGGCTTACACTTCAGCCCTGGTGACTGGGGTCCCGATCTACCTGGTCTCGGCCTGTGCTTCGGGCGAGGAGTTCGTGGCGGCGTTCAGGCGCTACGCGGATCGCAACGGCGTGGTCTTCGTCCCTCTCGCCGAGCCACTACCGTCGGGGAAGAAGGCGCGGTTCGCGCTGACCCTCAAGGACGGCGGCGTCATGGTCGAGGGCGACGCCGAGGTCGTGAGCTCCGCGCGGACGCCGTCGGTGCTCTATGGCCGGATCGGGATGACGTTGAAGTTCACCCTCCCCGACGAGCCGAGCAAGACGACACTCGGCGAGCTCGAGAAGGCGCGCCTCGCGCTCAAGCCACTGCCCCCGAGCGTGCCACCGCGGTCGGCCCAGATTCCTGCCGCGCCGCGAGCGACACCGCCGGCTCCGTCCGGTCGGATCGATGCTGTCAACGCGCTCGCGGAGTGCGTCGCAATCGGTGAGCTCGGCACGACCGACAACGCGGACACCATCCCCCCGAAGAACGCGAGCCAGAAGTTCGTCGTGCCCACCATCCCGCCGATGGGACCTGGCTCGGGGCGGATCAAGGCACCGACGGTTCCGCCCATGCCCGTCGTGCGACCGCCGATGTCGACGACCCTCGGAGTCCAGCCGCTCGCGAAGCCACCGACGCCGGCCGCCGGCGCCGATCTTCTGCAGACGAGGCGGGGCCCCGCGCCGGCTGTCGACCTGACCTCCACGGGCAAGGCCGATCTCAGCGTGACGATGCGCGGGACCAAGCCCCCGACGCCCGCCGCACCGACGCCCGCCGCACCGATGCCGATCGTGCAGCAGCCCGCGCCGCCGATCGTTGCGGAGCGCCGGGTAGTGCCGGAGATCGAGGTCAACGAGCCGACCGACCTCACCGCGATTCCGCAGGTCGACGACGCAATCCCCGACGCGCTCTCCGACACCACGGTTCCTGTGGAGGCGCCCGAGCCGCTTCCGCCGGAACCGGTTCCTGCGAAGCCGAAGCCGCGCGAGCGCAAGACGGTGATGGGTGTCGCCGTCGTTCCTTCCGGCGTGATGGTCCTCCCCGCCGCGCCCGCGTTGCGGATCCCCAGCGAGGAGGAGAGCCGCGACACGTCCGAGATGCAGGTGCAGAAGCCCACCGCCGCACGGCATTCGCTCACGGTTCGTGGTGACGCGTTCGACGATGTCGATGCTCTGAGCAAGACCGAGCCCCCGCAGGCACTACGCGCGCTGAACGTGGAGGAGCCAACGCCGAGTGGCGACTGGACGATGACGCCCGGCGCCAACGGTCCGACGATCACGCCGACCCTACGTGGCGAGAAGCCGCCGAGTCCCGCGGGTCCGCCGACCGGCGACTGGCTGATCGCACTCGATCCGTCGACGCCGGATGGATGGGGCGAGCCGTCAAAGATCGAGAAGCGTCCCGCCGGCGAGCTGCCGCCCGGTCCACCGGTGCTCGCCGTCGCCAGCTCACGTCCCCTTGACTCGAACGCACGCGCGCAGACCGAGCTTCCCGACGATGCCGGTCCCAAGGTCCAGATCGATCCAACGCTGATCGAGCCGCTGTCGGCGATGCCGACCCTCGATCCCGACGAGGAGGTCGACGATCCCGCGCTCCCATCGCCGCCCGCGATCGCGCAGCCGATGTCGATGGTCGGTTCCGATGGCTTGATGCCGATTCCGTCGCAGGCGCCCGCGATGGTCGCGCCGCTCGCGAACCTCGTGTCGGGCCGTTCGACGCACGGGTTCGACGCGCAGCCGCAGCCCGCGAGTGTGGGTAGCGCCGGGAGCGAAGTGTTCGCGGACAGTGCCGCCTACTCGACGGGCTCCGCCCCTCTCGTGCCCGATGCCGGTCGTGGCAAGCGGATGATGGTGATCCTCGCCAGCGCCGTCGCCGTCGTGGTGCTCGCCATCGTCGCGGTGGTCATGCTCGGCGGCACGAAGGCATCGACGACCGAGCCCGTGGTCACCCCGGTGACACCGAGCGAGCCGATCAAGCCCAGCGAGCCGGTCCCGCCCGCGCCCGACAAGCAGGAGCCCGATACGCAGGCCGTCGTGGTGCCAGCACCACCGGCCGATGCCGGCGCGCAGGTCGAGGTTCCCGTCGTCGATGCGGCGACCGCAGTCGCGGTCGAGCCGACCGATTGCAAGGTCACGATCTCGAGTGCGCCCGCCGGTGCAGAGATCCTGATCGACAAGGCCGTGGTCGGCACGACGCCGTCCGCGCTGACCCTGCCCTGCTCGGTCGGGACCAAGGTCACGCTGCGCAAGGCTCGCTACGTCGCACAGTCCCGCGCTGTGACGCCGAAGCCGGTCGGTCAGAAGCCCGTCAAGATCGTGCTCGCGCGCGTGACGTTCTCCGTCAAGGTCAGCTCGACACCCGCGGGTGCAGCGATCACCGTCGGGTCCAAGCCGATGGGGTTCACGCCGACCACGGTCAAGCTGCCCGCGTTCGAGCTGTCGACGCTGACGATCAAGAAGGACGGCTTCACCGCCGATACCCAGAAGATCACGCCCAAGCAGAGCAACCTGTCGGTCCACACGACGCTGAAGAAGCTCGCGAAGCGCGCCGGCCGCTGAGGCGGGTGGTGCCGGTGCCCGGGTCTCTCCGGAGCTGAGCCGCAAAGACGCAGAGGACGCAAAGCCGAGAAACTTTCGGGCGTCGCCCCAGGCGTGTGCCCCCGATCTAACGGCAGAGCACGCCCAGACGCAGAGATCTTGTTCGCTTCGCGGTGCGGGATGGGCGCACGGAGATCAACCGCCAAGGCGCCGCGGACGCCAGAAGAAAGGAAGATCATCTCCCCGAACCGGAACGTGCGTTCTCTGCGCTCCGCTGGCGTCCGCGGCGACCTGGCGGTTCGAGATCCGGGGCACACGCCCCGTGGGCACACGACCGAACGGCGAAGCCCAGAAGCTCTCTGTGTCTGGGCATGCTCTGCGGTTCAGGTTCAGTGGCGCACGCCGCGCCGGGCGAAGCCCCAAACAAGTCGGCTTTGCGTCCATTGCGTCGTTGCGGCTCTCTCGCAGGGGCACCCTCCCCTGTGCGCCGCTCACAGCCCCTGCAGGCCGAGATCGTCGACGCCCACGCGGACCTTCGTCATGAACGCTGCGCCGGGGTCCGGCTTGTCGTTGTGGTAACCGCGATCGAGCTCCCGAAAATACGCGTGGTCGCGGAACTTCATCACCTCGTGATGACCGAGCAGGTGCGTGATCGCATGCGTCCTCGCGAGCTCGCGCACCAGTGCGATGTTCGCCGTGACCTGCGCGGGCGTCAGCGGCCAGTGGTCCTGGTCTCCGACGTTCTCGATCCCGATCGCCACGTGATTGAGCCCGATGCAGTGACGTGCGAACCGGGTGTCGGGCTGGAGGCGAAAGATCGTTCCGTCCCGATCGACGACGTAGTGCGAGGACACGTTGACCCGCCCCGCGCGCCGGAGCGCCTTGCGGCTCGCCTCGATCTCGACGTTGTCGAAGTAGCGCCGCGTCGACCTCGCAGAGCTGCCGCCCGTGTAGTGCAGCACGATCACGCGTGGCTCGATCTCGAGGCCGGTCGCGTCCGCATCACTGTGCGCCCGCCGGTACGCGAGCGTGAGCTCTGCGCGGCGCTCCGACCACACCATCGGCGCATCGACGATCACGAGCGCCGGCGCGGCATCGATCGACACGGCATCGACCGCACCCGCATCGATCGCGCCGGCGTCGACGGTGTCCGCTGCCACCCGGATCGCGGGCTCGGGCGCGACGCTCGCGACCCGCTCGTCACGGGTCCGAGGTCGCGAACACGCGACGAGCGCGAGCACGATGCAACACCGCCACACGCTTCGTCGTACCAGCCCTACTTCCAGAACGCCACCCGGCTCTTCGCAGGCGGGGGTGATCCGCCCGCGGCGAGGGCAGCGAGCTCGACGGCGATCGCGGCGACCGCTGCGAGGTCGACGCCACCGCTCGCGAGCGCGAGGGAGAGTCGCTTCAGCAGATCCTCGACGGCGGTCGCGAGCTCCGCGAGACCACCGACCGAGCGGACGTCCTCGATCCACTCGGTCAGGCGCTGGCGCACGACGCGGATCGCTGCCGGCTCGGCACCACCACGTGCCTGTGCCTCGAGCTCGCAGGCGAGCGTCGCGAGGTTCGCCACGTAGGCACCTCCGCTGTCCGGCGGGCCGAGATCCAGCCCACCCGACGCGTCCTCGCGTCGCGAGCGCAGCAACCCGGTCACCGCACCGGCCAGGGCGGACGCGCGCGAAGGCGGTGGCGGGGGCAGCGGCGCTCCGGTCGCTGCACCCATCGGCGCTGCCTGCGCGTAGATCTTCGGCGGTCCGCCCGGCGGCGCGACCGCCGGGCGGATCACCGGCTGGGACATCGGCATCGGCATCATCGGCATCGCGGCGGGCACCACCGAGCCACCTCGCAACTTCTTGCGCTTCGCGAGGTCAGCCCATCCCGCAGGCGACTCGACCGGCTGAGCGATCTGCTGGAGCCGCCCACCCTTGTTCACGATCTCGCTGCGATCGACCGCGAGGAACGCCGTGAACCGCGACAGCACGCCGAACCGTTTCGATACCGCGACGATCCGCTCCTCGAGACCGGGCTGCGCGGCAACGGCATACTGGTCCTCGAGATCGCGGATCTCGGCACGCGCCCAGCTCGCTGCGAGCCATGGCGCTGGCGCCGACTCCCCTGCGCGCGCCACGGTGATCTGCATCGGATCGCCGAGGCTCGTGCCCGTCACCGCGAACATCGCACCCGCCGGCGCCGCCCCGCGGTAGCGCCCGAAGATCGTCACCGGTGCCCCCGCGTAGACGTCGGGGAGCTTGTGCGGCGTCGTCGAGCCGGGCTCGAGCTCGAGCTGACTCGCACGCAGCGCGAGCTCCGTGGCGATCGGCGTGCCGATCCGCCGGTGGACCTTGGCCATCACCGCATCGAGCCGGTCCTCGGACTCGACGAGCTCGCACAGCCCGCCACCGGCAGCGGCGAGCCGCTTGAGGAACGCGGCGTTGACTGCCTGATCGATGCCGAGCGTGAACATCTTCACGTTGCGAAGGTTGGGCACCAGCTCGCGCAGGATGTGGTCCTCGTTGCCGACCTGTCCGTCGGTGACGAGCACGATCACGCGCTCGCGATCCGCCGTCCCACCGGCGAGCAGATGCGCTGCGCGCTTCAGCGGCTCCGCGAGCTCGGTACCGCCCCGCGAGTCGATCGCCGCGAGCAGCTCGACCGCACGGAACCGATTCCGATCCGTGGCATCGACCAGCGTCGACGCGGGCAGCAGCTCGACGATGTTGTCGAACGCGATCGCGCAGAACCGGTCGCGCGAGGTCAGCGTGTCGATCATCCGGGCGGCCGCACGGCGCGCCGCGACCATCTTCCAGCCCTCCATGCTGCCGGACCGATCGATCACGAACACGACATCGCGCGGCTTCGCGGCGAGTGCCGTGGTGCTCGGCGGGACCAGCGTCAGCAGGAACGTTCCCGCGGCGCCGTCCGCATCGTCCGCGCACACCAGCGACGAGCGCAGCTCGCCGCCAGCGACGCGCCAGCGCAGGATGAAGTCTCGATCCAGACGGTTCCCCGGGTGGAGCTCGATGACCTGTGCGTCCCGCCGCGTCGTCGTGATCGCGTGCAGGCTCGATGCGACATCGCGAACGTGGTGGTCCTCGATCGCGACACGCAATCCGAGTCGCACGGGGTTCGGGCAACCGGGGAGGCTGACCTGTGGCGAGATCCGCGAGGCATCCGGCACGACGTCGGTATCTGCGGCGACGCCGAGACCCGCCTGGTCTCCGCCCAGGCCGCGACCGGGGATGTAGCGCGGTGCCACGACCAGCGGGAACCGGAACGTGACCTCGCCATCGTCGACGGGGAGTGGACCGATCAACGAGAGCCGTACCGTCGCCGACTCCCCGGGCATCAGGTTGCCGACCCGCAACGTGAACACGCCGGCGCGCTCCTCCTCGGTGATCGCGGCGCGATGACCGGCGGCGATCGCCTCGTCGTACTGCTCGCGCGCAGCACCGCGCTCGTCGACCACACCCTCGATCACGCGACCGCCGACCTCCATGCGGAACCGGTGGACCGCGGCGCGGTCGGGAAGTGGGAAGATGTACGTCGCCTCGATCGCGGTACCGGTCGTGTTGACGAACGTCTGCGCGATCTCGATCGACGCGACCACACCCACCACCCGCGCCTCGACATCGAGCGCGATCAGCGGAAGCAGACCGCGCTCGGTCTCGAGCGCACCGAACCCGGCTTCGCTGCTCGTGCCGAGCATCGCGACCTCGTCCTCGGACATCACCTTCACATCGATCGGGGCCATCGGCATCGCGGTCATGGTTCCTCCTCCCCAGCGTGCGGGGTGAGCTGGCGGAGTGCCAGCTCGGCTACGAGCGGTGCCGCGGCCGCGCGAAGTGCGCGGATGTCGGCGTGAGACAGAGCGAGCGTGCCGCCTTCCGGCATCGCGATCGTGATGAAGACATTCGGTGCGAGCTGCACGCGCAGCTCGGCAGGTGGCACGGGGAGAGCTGCGGCACGGGGCGCGGGTGCGACGATCTCCGGTTCCGGTGCGGGCGCGCCGTCGAGATCCGCGAGCGCGGCCTGGCGTGCCGCCGAGTCGCGCTTCCAGAATTCCTTGCGCGCAGGTGCCCTGCCCTTCGCGGGCAACCCGACGCCCGACAGTGATCCCAGGGTCTCGTCCGTGAGCTGCGGCCACATCGCCTGGATCTCCGCGAGGCTCCGACCCGCCTGCTGCAGTCGTTTGATCGCGACGACCTGCGCGAGGTGGCGCAGTCCGTAGAGCGCCGTCCGCCCCCGCATCGCCGGTCGATCGAGCAGCCCGAGCGACCCGTAGTAGCGGATCGTCCGCTCGTCCGGGACCGACCGGATCTGCCCATTCTTCTGCAGCGGCAGGACGGCGAGGCGCGCCGCGACCTCGTCGACCAGCTCTCCCACGGTCCATGCCTCGTTCACGTCTCCAATCTGACACTGTCATATGACAGTGTCAACGACGATCGACGAAACGGCCCTACTCACGGCAACGTTTCGTTACTCTGGGGTGCGGGACCCACGGGATGTCAGCGACTTGCGCTGGCATGAGCTGTGGATTCTCCCCGCGAGGTGACGCACGTGGCTCGCATCCTGATCGTGGACGACGATCGCTCGATCCGCCGGACGCTCGAGAAGTTCCTCGGCGCCGAGGGCTACAGCGTGACCACCGCACAGGATGCTCCCGGCGCGATCGCTGCGGCCGACGGCATCGATCTGATGCTGCTCGATCTCGGGCTGCCGGGCGGCAGCGGCTTCGACGTGCTCGCCGCACTCGCGGACAAGCCGCGGGCGCCGTCGATCGTCGTGGTCACCGCGCGCGATGACATGCAGTCCACGGTCAAGGCGATCCAGCTCGGCGCCTACGAATACCTGGTGAAGCCGGTCGATATCGATCGGCTGCGCGACGTCGTTCGAGGCGCGCTCGCGAGTCGGGCGTCGCGTGACCAGCTCTCCGAGTTCGTGACCGATGCGCCGCACCAGGTCGGGGACATCCTCGGAAAGAGCGCAGTGATCCGCGACGTGTGGAAACAGATCGGTGCAGTCTCGACCACCCGGGCGCCCGTCCTGATCGCTGGCGAGTCCGGGACCGGCAAGGAGCTCGTGGCCCGCGCGATCCACGCCGCGTCACCGGGCGGCAACGTCCGCGAACTGCCGTTTGTCGCCGTGCACTGCCAGGCGCTCGCGACCGGCGTGCTCGAGAGCGAGCTGTTCGGTCACGTCAAGGGAGCGTTCACCGGCGCGGTCGCGGACCGGCCTGGTCGCCTCGAGCTCGCGGGCAAGGGCACGCTGTTCCTCGACGAGATCGGCGAGATCCCACTCGAGCTCCAGGCAAAGCTCCTGCGCGTGCTGCAGGAGAAGACGTTCGAGCGCGTCGGCGATGCCAAGACGATGCATCTCGAAGCGCGCGTGATCGCCGCGACCCATCGTGACCTGGCGCAGATGGTCAGCCAGGGCACGTTCCGTGAGGATCTCTACTATCGGTTGCGCGTCGTCGAGATCACGCTGCCGCCGCTGCGCGAACGGTCGACCGACATCCCGATCCTCGTCGACGGACTGCTCAGCAAGATCAATCGAGACCTCGACAAGGACGTTCGCTACGTGACCCCGGGGGCCCTCGCCCGCCTCACTGCGTACACCTGGCCCGGCAATGTTCGCGAGCTCGAGAACATGCTGACGCGTGCGGTCGTGCTCGCGAAGGCCGATGTACTCGACGAAACGGTGCTGCCGCTGATCCCCGCGACGCAGAAGGACGCGATCGTCGTGGGATTCGAGGCGGACGCCGCAGGCTCGCTGCCGACCCTCCGCGAGATCGAGCGCAGCCACATCACCCGCGTGCTCGCTCACACCGAGTGGAACAAGCGACGTGCGTGCGCGATCCTCGACATCAGTCGGCCGACGCTCGACCGCAAGATCGAGGAATACGGCCTGCGCCGCGAGGAACCATCGTGAACGCCGGCTGGATCCCGCTCGCGATCGCGATGATCGGAGCCGCCTACGCCGCGCTCGTCCTCCGCGGTGCTCGTCGTCGCGACAACCTCGTGTTCGGCTTGCTCACGCTGACCGACGCCGCGATGACCGCGTGGCGCGGGATGAACGTGATCACGGGCGGATCGATCATCGCGCGCGGCGTGCTCGTTCCGTGCACGATCGGCACGATCGTCCTCGCGCTACTCACGCTCGAATTCATCGGCGGGTTCCCGCGACGCAAACCGATGCCGTGGATCTTGCGCCTGCCGATGCTCGCGTGGGGCGCCGGCGCGCTCGCGTACGCCGTGCTCGAGAGCACGTATCCGGCAACGATGCACCTCGAGCTGTTCTTCTTCGCACCGATCACGCTGGTGGTCTTCATCGCCGGTGCATTCGCCTATCGCAGCACCGTGCAGCGCGATGCGCGGATCGTGATCGCGGTGCTGTGGTTCCGCTGGGCGTTCGGCCTGTTCGCGTACTTCATCGCGCCGATCCTCGGCGTGTTCGAGGAGGTGGTGTGGGCCGAGACCACCGTTGCCACGACGATCAGCTTCGTCGTGATCGGCACCGCCGTGCTGCGGACCGAGCTGTTCTCGCTGCGCTCGGCGGCCGCCGAGGTCGTCACGATCGCGACGATCGCCCTGGTCGTCATGCTCGGCACCGGCGCGGCGATCGCGGCAGCATTGGTCTACATCCCGCCCGGTCGGATCCAGTACCTCGCGCTGTTCGGTGCCGCGCTCGTGCCCCTCGCGCTGACCGCCATTGGCTTCCTGCTCTACCCACGGGTCGAGCGCCGCGTGCTGGCGGGCCTCGACGACCGGCGCGCTCGCCGGCTCAACGTGCAGGGAGATCGGATCCCGGCCGATGCCGCGGCCGCGATCACCGAGGCGACGCAGCGGATCGCGACGATCGCCGATGGTGCGAAGGTTCGCTGGCTCGGCGCGATCGAGGTGCCGCTCGAGCTCGCCAGCAAGCTCGTCGATGATCAGCCGATCCGCCGCGACGACCAGCCCGATCTTCCGGCGTGCTTCATCGTCCCCGCGCTCGGCGCGGATCGCACGCTGGTCGGCGCGTTCTACATCGACGACGGGACGATCGACCGCGACACGTACCTGGTGGCACGCGATCTCGCCGCCCGCGTGGCGCTATCGGTCGAGCGTGCCCAGGCGGTCTCGGCGCTCGAGGATGCCCGGCGGCTGGCCTCGCTCGGTCAGTTCGCTGCGGCGATCGCCCACGACATCCGCACGCCGCTGACCAGCATCTCGCTCAACGTCCAGATCCTCCGGCGCAAGCTGCAGCTCCCCGACGATGATCGCGAGCACCTCGACATCGCGCTCGAGGAGCTCGCCCGGCTCGACCGCTCGGTCGCCGAGATCCTCGACTTCGCCAAGCCCGTGAAGATCGCCGCCCAGGAGATCGATGTCGGTGCGCTGATCGACGACGCTGCCAAGGGTCTGACACCGGTGCTCTCGGAGCGCGGCGTGACGCTGACCTGCGAGCGGTCGAGCGACCTGCTGATCCACGGCGACCCGCAACGGCTGCGCCAGGTCCTCGCGAACCTCGTCGGCAACGCGGCGGATGCGTCGAAGCCAGGAGCTCACGTCACGTTGCGTGCTGCCTCGGCGAACGATGGGCAGATCGCGATCGAGGTCGAGGATCGTGGCCGCGGCATCGGCGCGGACGACCTCGCTCGCATCTTCGAGCCGTTCTTCACGACGCGGCCCGATGGTACCGGGCTCGGGCTCGCGATCTGTCACAAGGTCGTGCGCGCGCATGGCGGCGACATCCGGGTTCGCTCGACCGTCGGCGAGGGCTCGACGTTTACCGTGATGCTGCCCGCGGCTTAGCTACTGCTCGACGATCGGCCGTCGGTTCTCCGGCAGATCGAACAACCCGACCATCGCGCCGAGCGCCGATGACCGCGTACGACGCTCCCGTGGAAACGAAACGTTCGAAGGTAACAGCCCGTTACCGCGACAGTCCGCGCAAGCCGGCGAAATCACATGCCTCCGCGCGGGCACGGGGAGTGCTCCTGCTCCGCCGCATGTGGACGCTGGCTCGCAAGCTCCTGCTGCACGATCGGCTTCGGTTCATCGTCGCGATCGCAGGCGTCTCGGTGTCCGTGATGCTCGTGCTGGTCCAGGTCGGCCTCTACTACGGGTTCATGGACACCGCGTCGTCGATCATCGACGCGAGCCGCGCCGACCTCTGGGTCGGCAAGAAGAGCAACGAGTCGTTCGAGTTCGCGAGTCCGTTCGACGAGCGCACCTACTACAAGGTGTCGTCGGTGCCGGGCGTCGAGCGTGCCGAGCGGGTGCTGATGAACTTCGCGCAGTTCAAGCTCGCCGATGGCGGCGATCTCGGCATCCAGGTGGTGGGCGTCGAGACCGCGCCGGGACAGCGCCCTCTCCTCGCGCCGTGGAATGTGATCGCCGGTGACCCGCACCGGCTGACCGAGCCGGGCGCAATCGTCGTCGATCGCAGCGAGTACGCCAAGCTCAAGATCGATCGCGTCGGTCACCTCACCGAGGTCTCCGGCGTGCGCGCTGAGGTGGTCGCGCTGACCTCCGGCATCCGCTCGTTCACGACCTCGCCGATCGTGTTCACGGACATCCGTACCGCGCGCAGCTATCTCCCGCAGCTCGGCGCCGAGCCGGTGACCTACGTGCTGGTCAAGGTGGCTCCGGGCTCCGCCATCAGCGATGTGCAGGCGCGGATCAACGCCCTGCCTCACCTCGCGGCGTACACGACGAAGCAGATGTCGATGCGGACGCGCACGTACTGGTCGAGCCGCACCGGCGTCGGCGCGGGCTTCTTCACGACCGCGGTGCTCGGCATCATCGTCGGGTTCGTCGTCGTCGGTCAGATCCTCTACAGCGGCACCCTGCAGTACATCCGCGAGTACGGAACGCTCAAGGCGATGGGCGCGCGCAACAGCGCGGTGATCAAGGTGATCCTCTCGCAGGCCATGATCTCGGCCGCGCTCGGCTTCATGGTCGGTGCGCCGCTCGCGATGGGGATGCGCGCTGCGATGAAGGGCGCGAACCTGACGGTGGCGCTGCCCCCCGAGCTGTATGGCGCAACGCTGGTGATCACCGCCGTGATGTGTGCGTTCGCCGCGCTGCTCTCGATCGTCAAGGTGCTGCGGCTCGACCCCGCGTCCGTGTTCAAGGCTTGAAGGAGACCCTCATGACCGCCGCCCATGCCCTGCCACCACCGCGTCTCTCCGTCCCTGCCGCCCAGCCCTCGCTCGCGCGGCTCGTCGGGATCGGCAAGACCTACGGGACCGGAGAGAATGCGGTCGACGCGCTGAAGAACGCGACGCTCGACATCCGCCCCGGCGAGGTGATGATGATCGAAGGCCCGTCGGGATCGGGCAAGACCACGCTGATCTCGATCCTCGGCCTCCTGCTCACCCCGACGACCGGCGAGGTCTGGATCGAGGGCAAGAACGTCGCCGGTCTCGGTGAGCGCGAGCTGCCGGGCCTGCGCGCCCGCAACTTCGGATTCGTGTTCCAGGGCTTCAACCTGTTCCCCGCGCTGACCGCGCTCGAGAACGTGGCGATGGCGATCCAGATGAAGGATCCCCGTGCCAGGGATCCAAAGGGCGAGGCGCGCCGCTTGCTCGAGATCGTCGGCCTCGGTCCTCGTGTCCACCACCTGCCCGCGGACCTGTCGGGCGGCCAGAAGCAACGCGTCGCGATCGCACGTGCGCTCGGCGGCAATCCACCGATCCTCGTCGGCGACGAGCCGACCGCTGCGCTCGACACCAAGACCGCGCTGTCGGTGATGGAGCTCCTCCGCGAGCTCGCGAGCACCGCGGGTCGGGCGGTCGTCGTCGTCACCCACGATCCCCGCCTCGAGCGCTTCGCCGACCGCGTCGTCCGCGTCGAGGACGGCCTCATCCAGTCCATCGATTCCGCACCCTCTGCCGCACGGAGCACCCCATGACCAAGCTGCGCTACCTCCTCCTGTCTGTCCCCCTTGCTGCCGGCGCGTACCTCTGGGTCGGCAGGGACACACCGTCCGCCGCAGCGCAGCCCGAGATCGCGCGCCCCGCGGTCCTCGTGGCACCGGGCCGGGTCGAACCGGTGCGCGATCCGGTGAAGCTCGGCTTCGAGAGCCAGGGCCGGATCGTCGCGATCGAGGTCGACGAGGGCGATGCGGTCAAGGCCGGCCAGGTGCTCGCGCGCCTCGACGATCGGCTCGCACATGCGCGGGTCACCGCCACCGAGGCGGCGCTCGCCCAGGCGAAGGCTCGCTACACGTTCGCGCGCCGCGGTCCCCGCAGCGAGGATCTTGCCGCCGCGCGCGCCGAGGCCGAGGCCGCCGCAGCCGCCGCGCAGCATCGCGGTGCCGAGCAGGTTCGCACCGAGAAGCTCGGCGATGTCGGTGCCGTCGCGACCTCGGTGGTCGATGCCGACAGCGCGGCGGCGCGCGTCGCTGCGGCCCAGGCCAGTGCTGCGTCGGCGCGCTACCACTCGCTCGCAAAGGGTACGCGGCCCGAGCAGGTCGAGGAGGCCGCAGCAGCGATCGCTCTCGCGCAGTCCGACGTCGATGCCGCCAAGGTCGCGCTCGATCAGACCGTGCTGCGTGCTCCGACCGATGGCGTGATCCTGCGTCGGACCGCCGAGGTCGGCGCGATCGTGTCGCTGACCGTGCCGGCGCCGGTCCTGACGATGGCGGACCTTCGCCACCTCGAGCTTCGGGCCGAGATCGACGAGGCGGATATCGCGAGCGTTTCGCTCGGGCAGGTCGCCTACGCCACCGCGGACGCGTTCGGCGACCGGAAGTTCCCGGTGCGGATCAGCCGGCTGACCAACGAGCTCGGACGGAAGACGGTTCGCGATGATGACCCGCGCGCACGGGTCGATACCCGCGTCCTCGAGGTGATCGCCCAGTTCGAGGGTACGCCTGGCACCCAGCTACCGGTCGGCCTGCGCATGAGTGTCCACATCCGTAAGTGATCGAACCGACACGGCTTCCCACGGGACCGTGACGAGAAGTATCGCCGGCGGAGTGGCACCGATAGAATGCCGCCATGCGTCGGGACAGGGCGGCGTTAGCCGCATTTGCGGTCGTACTTGCCTCGGGATGTAGCTTCAACGTCAACGCTGCCAGCGATGGTGGCGGGGATGATGTGATGGGGCTACCGACCGTTGGTTTCATCCAGTCGAGCTCCACCCAGGACGAGACCTCGGGAGCCATCTCGATCGAGGTGCAGCTCTCGGAGCCAGCGGCCGGCCTCGTCACGGTTCACTACGCGCTCGGTGGGACCGCGACCGAGGGACCCGACTACACCTCGGCCGCGGACACGCTGACGTTCTCGCCCGGTGACACCACGAAGACGATCGAGCTGACGATCTCGCCCGATGGGGTCGACGAGCCGGACGAGACGATCGAGCTCACCCTCGACTCTCCGACGGGCGCTGCGCTCGCGACCGCGCAGCACACGGTCACGATCAGTGCGAATGCGCTGCCTCGCGTGGTGCTCTCGACGGCGACCTCCTCGCTCGACGAGGAGATGCCGGTGATGATCACGTTCTCGCTGACCAGCGCAGCGGCCGGGCCGGTGACCGTCAAGTACACGGTCGGTGGCGGCACCGCGCTCGGCTCGGGGACGTATGCCGATTACGGGCTCGCCTCCGGCGAGGTCACGTTCCCCGCCGGCAGCACGTCGCAGCAGCTGCCCCTGAACGTGCTCACCGATACACGCAACGAGAACAACGAGACGGTCGACATCACGCTGACCAGCTCGATGGGCGCCGTCGTCGGAACGACCGCGATGCAGCGACACACGATCCTCGACAACGATCCTGTCCCGACCGCGGCGATCACGACGAGCAGCCCGACGCTCACCCTGCAGGAGAACGTCGCGGCGGTCATGGTCACGGTCGCGCTGTCGGATGCCAGTGGCAAGACGGTCGACATCCCGTGGACGATCGCGGGGACCAGCACGGCGACGCTCGTGACCGACTACACGGTAAGCAATTCGACCATGACGCTGAGCTTCCCGGAAGGCACGACCTCGCAGACGATCACGGTGAACGTCGTCCAAGACACCCTCGACGAAACCGATGAGACCGTGGTCGTGAACCTCGGGACGCCGGTGAACGCCACCCTCGGCGCCGTCGCAGACCGCACGCGGACGATCACCATCCAGGACGACGACCTGTGGTGTCAGGGCACCGGCGCATTCGCCGTTTGCTACGACGCCGGCCCGACGGCGGCGGTGGTCCTGACCAACACGATCAACACCACGTCGAGCAGCCTGTGCGGCGCGCAGCCGGTCGGCTGGTCGGCGCAAGGCCAGCCCGCGGCGTGCGTGATCGTGGGCACGTCGATCACGATGCCGGCTTCGACCACCGTGACCGGCGCGCGTCCCCTCGTCCTCGCTGCCACGACGGCGATCAACATCTCGGGCATCCTCGACGTCTCGAGTCGCCTCGGCGGTTCCGCGGGCCCCGCGTCTCCCTCGGGCAGCTGCCGCGCCTTTCCGCAGGCGCCCGAAGGCGGTGACGGAGGTGGCGCGGGCGGCGCGGGTGGCAGCTTCATGTCGAAGGGTGGCAACGGCGGTGTCGGCGCCTCGATCAACCAGGAAGGCACGTCGCCGATCAGCGAGGCCGCGCGGCCCACGGCCCTGCGCGCCGGTTGCCACGGCCAGCAGGGTGCCGGAAGCGGCGGCAACAATTCGGGCGCGGTCGGCCGCGGTGGCGGAGCCGTGATGCTCGCGGCCGGCGGAACGATCACGATCTCCGGCGCGATCAACGCATCGGGCTCCGGCGGCGAAGGGGGTAGCGACGAGACGGGCGGCAGCGGTGCCGGCACCGGCGGCATGATCTACCTCCATGCCGCCGCGTTCAGCGCAAGCGGTGGTGTCGTGATGGCCAACGGTGGTGGCGGTGCAGGTGGTGGCCGGAACGGTTCGTCCGGTACCGACGGAACCGATCCGTTGACGACCGCGCCCCTCGTGCGAGCACCGGGCGGCTCGAACCAGGCGGGCGGCGGTGGCGGTCAAGGCCACGGCGGCACGACGGGGCCCGGCGCCGGCGAATCCGTCGGCAACAACCGCGGCGGTGGTGGCGGCGGCGGCGGTGGCGGGTACATCCGCGCGAACCTCGCCCTGACCGGCGCCAGCGTCAGCGCTGGCCTCGTCGAAGCTCCGTAGTCAGCGGACGACGCGAGCGCTCGGTAGCTGCTGGAGCTGCGTCGCTGCCGCGAGCTCGCGGCGCGCCACGACGTAGGTGCGCAGCCCGCCGACGATGAAGTACGCGCTCGCGAACAGCTGCGTCAGCCAGACCGCCCGCAGCAGGAGCAGCACCGACGGCGCCGCCTGTGCGATCGCGACCGTGATCGGCAGGGTCGCCAGGATCACGAAGCCACGCCGCAACCTCCGCCGGGCGCTGAGGAACCGCGTCTTGCGGGCCTCGATCGCGAGCCCGGGATCGCCGGTCGTGAAGTCATAGCCACACGAGCACCGGGTCCCCGTCGCGGGTGCATCGCACAGCGGACACGACGCGATCTCGATCATCGGCGGAGCTTCTGGAGGAACGAGTCGGCGGCGCCGCTCATCGTCTCCGCGAGCATCCGGAACTCGCGAAGCCGCGCCGACGAGGTGCGCCAGGCGAGCCCGAGCGTCCGCCCGGGAACGGGATCGGCGAACGCCGCGACCTCGATCGGTCCGCGCGACTGGACGAGTGCATCGGCTGCGGCCTCCGGCAGCAAGGTGACACCGAGCCCACCGGCGACCATCTGGACCAGGGTCGGCAGGCTGGTCGCGCGCACCTCCATCGACTCGACGGCACCACCTCGCTCGCACACGGCGAGCGCCTGATCGCGGAGACAGTGACCGTCCTCGAGCAGGAGCACGGTCTCCTGATCGAGATCGCGCTCGTTGATCCGGCCGCGCTTCTTCACGATCTGCGAGCCGCGGCGGGCCGCGAGCACGAACGACTCGCGCGCGATCGCTGCCGTCGTCAGGTCGCCCGGGACGGGAATCGCCACCATGGCAGCATCGAGTTGCCCCGCCGTGAGCTGTGCGAGCAACCGGGCCGTCTGGTCCTCGCGGAGGATCAGCTCGAGCCGGGGGAACCGCGAACGCACGCTGGGCAGCAGTGCGGGTAACCAGTAGGGCGCGACCGTGGGGATCACACCGAGGCGGAGCGGGCCGACCAGGGGCTCACCACGACGGCGCGCCGCATCGTGCACACCATCGATCGCGACCAGCGCCTCGCGCGCGCGGCCCACGATGTCCTCCCCGGCCGGCGTGACGAGGACGCTGCGCCGATCGCGCTCGAAGACCTGGACGCCGAGCAGACCTTCGACGGCCTGCACCTGCGCGGAGAGTGCGGGTTGCGAGATTCCGAGAGCGGTCGCTGCCTTGCGAAAGCTGCCGTGCTCGGACACCGCGACCAGACACTCGAGCTGACGAATCGACGGACGGTCCATTGATAGATCATTCCTATCACACCCATCAGCTTACGTCATTAGACTTATCAGCGAGCGCGGCCAATAGTGGGTCTCAGAAAAGGAAACATCAGATGCTCACCATTGGAGACAAGTTCCCCGCGTTCGCGGCCAAGGCCGTCGCTGCTGACAAGCAGTTCATTCACATCACCGACACGACCTACGACGGCTGGAAGGTCTACTTCTTCTGGCCCAAGGACTTCACGTTCGTCTGCCCGACCGAGATCGCGGCTTTCGGAAAGCTTGCACGCGAGTTCAGGGATCGCGAGACCCAGATCCTCGGCGCCTCGACCGATAGCGAGTTCGTTCACCTCGCATGGCGAAACTCGCACGAGGATCTCACGGATCTTCCGTTCCCGATGATCGCCGACATCAAGCGCGAGCTGTCCCAGGCGCTCGGAATCCTCGACAAGGAAGAAGGAGTCGCGCTGCGAGCGACGTTCGTCGTCGATCCGCAGGGCGTGATCCGGTTCGTGGTTGTCAACGACCTCAACGTCGGCCGTAATCCTGCGGAGGTCCTGCGCGTCCTCGACGCACTGCAGACCGACGAGCTCTGCCCCTGCAACTGGCAGAAGGGCGAGAAGACCCTGACCGCAAGCGCGGCCTGAAAGGAGCACGCATGTCCCTCGAACAGCTCAAGGATAGGGTCCCCGACCACGCCCGAGATCTCCGGCTCAACCTCGGTGTGATCGCTGGATCGACGGCACTGACTCCGCAGCAGGCGTGGGGCACCGCGCTCGCGGCCGCGGTCACCTCGCGCAATGCCGAGGTGCTCGCGGCGGTCGAGGCCGATGCGGCGGCGCACCTGACGCCCGAGGCGCAGACTGCCGCGCGCGGTGCCGCGTCGATCATGGGGATGAACAACGTCTACTACCGGTTCGTTCACATGATGGGCGACACCGCCGAGTACGGCGCGATGCCTGCGCGACTTCGCATGCAGATCATCGGCAAGCCAGGCGTCGAGCATCTCGACTTCGAGCTGTGGTGCCTCGCGTCGTCGGCGATCACCGGCTGCGAGCAATGCGTTCGCTCGCACGAGAAGGTCGTGCGCGAGCGCGGCGGATCCAAGGAAGTCGTGCAGGACGCCGTGCGGATCGCGTCGGTGATCCACGCAGTGGCCCTGACGCTGGGCTAGCTCGGAGGCACCGCGCGATCGCGGATCGAGCGAACGATCCACACGATCAGCGCGATGCCGAGCACGGCGGTCAGCGCGAACACCGGGAACCCGGAGGCCTCGAGCGCCGCCGCCCGCGGTGGCTCGATCGTCGCGAGCCGAGGCGCTTCACGCACGACCACGCCGGCGAGCAACGCTGCCGTGCTCGCCGCGGTGACGAGCGTCAGCCCTGCACCGTCGGGCGCGAGCCGGATCCACACCCAGCCTGCGACCTCGATCGCAACCGCGGCGATCATCAGGTAGAGCCAGCCGTGCGCGGCGGAGATCACCGTCGCATCTCCCATCACCAGCAGCACGACGGCGAGCGCGCTGACCGCCCGGCCGGCGAGCGCGATCACGGCGAGGCGGCGGCGCTCCGGCGCTGCGGCCCACCACGCAGCGAGCGTCGCGAACAGCGTCATCATCGCGCCGAGCCACAGCAAGAGCCGCGGCAGGACTCCGGTCTGTGCGTACATCCGATCACCGGCTGCGTACATCTCGCGCCAGGCCGGCTGATCCTGCATCAGGAGGTGGATCTCGGTCCACGACCACGCGACGAACGAGAAGCACACCACGCCGACGCCGAGCGCGAGACGGCGGATCCGCAGCGTCTGGGTCGCCTTGGCGAGATACAGCGCATAGAAGCCGACGATCAGCGCCGGCACCACCGCACCCCAGCGCGGCCCGAGCAACAGGTTCGCCGTGTAGAACGGCTGCTGATACAGCAGCTGGATGAACAGCAGCGGCGCGACGCCCGCCGTGATCCCGAGCCCGAGCATGAACGGCAACAGGTCACGCGCGCGCTCCGCGATCGGATCCTGCTTCTTGCGCAGTGCCTGGATCAGCGCGTACGTCGTGCCAGCGAGCACGTAGCTGACCAGCACGATGTGGACTGCGAACGTCAGCAGGTAGAGGACGAGCCAGCCGGAGTGCGGGCTAGCGAACGGCCACATCATGGTTCACCTGCGGCCGAGGTGCCGACCTCGTCGAGCCAGGTCTTGATCTGCGCGAGCGTCGCGGGGTCGTCACTGACAGGCCACCTCGCCGGTGTGCCGGCGGCCTCCCAGCGCAGCAGCTGGACGACCGCCTCGACATCCGCAGCGTTCCCGGCAAACGGAGGCATGAACGCCTTCGTGCGCTGGAGCTTCGAGATGTTGAGGCGCAGCTGGTCGTCGGTCCACGTTCGCGTGAGCTCGACGACCGCGTTCGCTCCATGCAACGTGTGGCACGCGTCGCACAGCGTGCGGTGAACCTTGGCCCCGTGGACGAGCTGCGGGGTCGGGTACCGCGCCTGATCACGCAGCGGATACGGGTCGTGCTTGGTCGCGCCGTCGATCCGGAGGGCGGCGACCTCGGCGGGGGTGATCGACGTCGAGTACAGGACACCGCGCACGGTGTACGGCTTGCGCGCGCCCTCGCGCACGAACTCACCCGCCGCGGTGGCACCGAACGCCAGCGCGAGGAGCAGCGTCGCCGTGGCGCCGTTGATGTACAGCCGCTTGAGGACCAGGCCGACCACCACGTACGCGCCGATCAGCAGGGACGCGGCCGCTGCCACCCCGACGAACATCGTCATCGGCATGCTGCCGCCCATCAGCCACTGCCGGCTATCGGCAGGGATCACCGCGACGAACCACATCCCGAGCAACGGCATCACTGCCATCGGCACGGCAAACCGGGACGCGATCCGGATCAACGCGGCCTTGCGCTCCCGCGGGAGATCCATCGTGTTGATCACGATGCACGCGACAAGTGCAGCGAGCGTCGTTGCCACCGCCGTGCGGAACAGCAGCGAGGGCCAGAAGCTCGGGTTGAAGAACCCGGCCCACATGCCACCGCCCTCGAGCCAGCGGCCCGGCGTCAGCTGCCACGCGAGGATCCCGTTGATCCAGAACAGGCTCATCCACGAGGCGATCGCGTAGATCGCAAGGAGGCGTCGACGCGCCTTGTGATCGAGCGTGGGCCCGAACCGATAGAACGCATAGCCGGCGGAGATCTCGATCCCGAACCACACCCACTCGGTTGCCCACAGCCAGTGAAACTCGTCGATCATCAGGCCGATCGTGCGGGCACCGACCTGGATCGTCGTGAACCACATCGCGACACCGCTGAGCGCGCCGACCACGAAGCTGACGAGGACCAGCACCTTGAACGTGCTGTCGACGAACGTCCGTGCATCGGGGACGCCGCGCTGACCGAGCCGCTCGAAGTAGTAGAGCAGCATCCCGCCACCGATCGCGAACTGCGCGAGGAAGACGTGGAAGATGCCGACACCACCGATCACGAGCCCCTTCATCAGGGGACCGAATTCATTGACGGGGTAGTAGGGAACCGGAGAGTCCACGCAGGTTGGATGCTACAGGGCCCAGCAACCGCGCACCGGTTCGTGCGGTGAATTGCCGCTCTACGCGGCCCTACAACGGATCGTCGGACAGCGGGTACTTCGCACGGTCGGCGGCATCGAAGTGCCACCACTCGAGCGGGATCCCGATGAACCCCGCCCGCTTCATCGCCGCCGCGAGTCGCCGAGCCTCGGCACCGTTCGGACCGGCGAGCGCACGCACCCGATGGGCAGCCCGCGTGAAGTCATCGAACTCGGTCGGTAGCGCGACCGGGTTGCCGTCCTTGTCGACGATCGCGAGATCGATCGCCGCACCACGACTGTGATTCGATCCGAGCTTCGGATCGGCGACGTAGCGGTGATCCGAGGTCCGGTCCCACAGCACCTGCTGGATCGAGCTCGGGCGGTAGCAATCCCAGATCAGCAGCCGGCGATCCTGCGCACGGAGCCGCGCGGCTGCCTTGGCGAGCCGGGCGAGGACGGCGCGGCGGAGCTTGCAGACCGCAGCGGGATACAGCACCTCGCCGGTGAAGTTGTTCGCGGTGGCGTACCGCAGGTCGAGCACTGCATCGGGGATCACCGTGTGGACGTCGACGAGGTCGCCCGGTTTCTCGTCGGCGCGTCCGACGGCGGATGGCACCGTGATCGCGACGAGCAGCACGACCATCACCGCACGGCGCCAGGGCACGCCCTGAAGCGTAGTACAACAGCCCCGCATGTCCACCGAGTCCGGTCTGCTCGACGCCTTCTTGCTCGACGGCAAGGGTGGTGCGCAGCGCCTCGACTGGGCCGGCGTGTCGGCCTGGACGCCCAGCCACGGGGTGCTGTGGGTCAACATCGATTACAGCGCGCCCGATGCGATGCGCTGGCTCGAGACCGAGAGTGGCATCGATCCGGTCTCGCGTGACGCCCTGGTCGACGCCGATCCGCGCCCGCGCGCGATCGCGCATGGCGATGCGCTGATGGTGATCGTCCGCGGGATCAACCAGAACCAGGGCTCCGAGCCCGAGGACATGATCTCGGTGCGGGTGTGGGCCGAGCCGAACCGCGTCATCACGATGCGCCACCGGGTCTCTCGCTCGTTGAAGACCCTCGCGGCGGATGCCGAGGTCGGACGCGGGCCGCGCGGTGCCGCCGATGTCGTGGTCCAGCTCGTCGATCGGATCGTCGACCACGTGGTGATGCGGGTCGATACGCTCGGCGATGACATCGCGGCGTCCGAGGATCTGATCCTGTCGGAGAAGCGTGGCGCTGACCTGCGCGCGCACCTCGCCGATCATCGGCGGCGTGCGATCGGATTGCGGCGGTTCCTCGCGCCGCAGCGCGAAGCGCTGACCAAGCTCGCCTCCATCCCCCTGCCCTGGCTGACCGCGTCCGAACGCCAGCAGGTGGCCGAGAGTGCGGACCGGATGATGCGCTCGATCGAGGAGCTCGACTCGGTCCGCGACCGCGCGGCGGTCACCCAGGAAGAGATCGCATCGCGCATGGGGGAGCTGACCAACCAGCGGCTCTACGTGCTGTCGATCATCACGGCCGTGTTCTTGCCGCTCGGCTTCGTGTGCTCGCTGCTCGGGGTCAACGTCGGCGGCGTGCCGTTGCAGCACTCCGAGTGGGCGTTCTGGGCACTGCTCGCGCTGTTCGTCGTCGGCGTCGCGATCCAGCTGTGGATCTTCCGACGTCGCGGCTGGATCAAGCGCGACTAGCTAGAAGAACGAGCAGCCGATCGCGCGCGTCGCGACGCCATCGGCGCCCGCCATGCCCTGCGACGGTCCACCGGTTCCACCCGTGCCGGGCGTCAGCGTGGTCTGCGGGATGCCGATCGTCGCAGTCCCCACGCAGACGACCGCCGCCGAGGGTCCACCGCCGCCGCCGCCACCATGACCGCCCGTGCCGCCCGTGCCGCCGGCTCCACCGGGTGCGCCGTTGCCGCCGTCATCCTGCTCGCTACCACCGCCGTACGGGCCACCGGCACCACCTGCCCCGCCGCTGCCGCCCCCGCCGCCCGAGCCACCGCGTCCGCCCGCTCCGCCACGGCTCGCGGTCACCGTCGACGACTTCACGATCACGATCGAGTCGACCGCGACGACGCCGAACGAGCCGCCACCGCCGGTTCCTGCAAGCCCGCCGGTGCCGGCGCATCCGCCACCGCCACCACCGCCGCCGGACGAGCCGTACGAGTCGCAGTCGTCATTGCCACCGCCACCACCGCCGCCGCCACCACCGCCGTTGCCGTCTGCGCCGCCAGCACCGTCGAGACCACTCGACGGCATGTACGTGACGCCCATGAACATGCCGGCCTCGACGCCGCCCGCGCCCGATGCACCGGGACCACCAGGGGCACCGGGCGCCCCCGGCGAGCCAGCACCGGCCTGACCACCAGGGGCCCCGCCGGCCGTGCCGCCCGCACCGGGACCTCCGACCGTGCCTCCGTTATCACCGTGGCCGGCCGCGCCGCCGGCTCCGCCGAACCGCCCGCACGACGAGGTCCCACCCCCACCGCCGAGCGGCCGACTGCAGCCCCCGCACAGACCGCTCGAATCCTCACATCCCTTGATGCCCACGGATCCACCGGAGGCGGTCGCGCCCGTGCTGCCGCTGGCGCCATCGACGCCCGCCGCTCCGATCCCGGGGAGCACCTCGACATCGCGGAGCTCGATCATCGTCGAACCGGTGATCAGCACCGCGACCGAGCTCTGGCCCGGGACCGTCGCATCCGCACTCTTGATCTTCACACCATCGAGCGCGGTCGCGATCTGGATCGCATCGAACGTGACCGCCGGAGACGGCGCCGTGATCTCGGTGGTCACGGCAGCACTGCGCATCCATGCGTCGTCGAAACCACCGAGCACCTCGACGCCGGACTTCATCACCACCGGCTCGGGATACACACCCGACTTCACAAACACCGCATAGGGCGGCGTGAACGTGGCTGCCTTGACGATCGCAGCACTGATCGTCTTCATCGGTGCCTGCTGCGTTCCGGGGGCGGTATCGACCCCGTCGCGCGCGACATGGATCGCAAAGCACGGCAGATCGCCGCACCCGGAATCGACCGGTGTCGACGCGTCGGTGCCACCGCCGGTGGCGTCGACCGTACCGCTGTTGCCGCTCGCGCACGCGGCGAGCACGAGGACGCAGAAGAGCCCTGTCCGCATCCCCCAAGTGTAACCCACGCACCCGGACCGGGGCTGCATCATCTCATGCGGCGCAGATCACGTTCGCCGCGAAGCGTCGACGACGGGCGGTTCCCCGGAAACGCTGTGCAGATACATCGCTTGCGAGCCGTACGCGATGAACCGGCCCTGGTCGTCCCAGACCTCCGCATCGGCGATCGCCCACCCCCGGTGCGCGCGCCTGAGCGTGACCGCCACGAGCAGCCACTCGCGGTCGGTGTCGTCGACCACGTACGTCGTGAGATCGAGGCTCGGGGCGTAGAACCGATACGGACCGGGCCCGATCGCGCGGTGGAGCGCGGTCGGCATCGTGTCGATCAGCGGTGGCAACGCGAGCCGATCGAGGCGGCCTTCCGCATCGCGCTGCGGTGCCTTGTAGCGCATCCAGCGTGCATACCGTGCAGGACCGGCGACGAGGCCGTCGACCCAGTACAGCTCGCCGTCGGCGACCTTGCACTCGACCTGGTGATAGAACCGGAACCGCGCGTGAGGATTGTTCCCGGCGCCATCCTCGACGGGGAGTGCGTCGGCGAGCGAGCGCACGTCGGGCATCGCGACGCCCCGGACGTCAGGGCCCTTGCGGTCGCGGACGAACGTCGCGGTCAGCTCGAGGCCGCGTGCGTTGTCCGTCGGGTCCTCGGGATCGGCCTTCGCATCGCGCTCGCGCAGCCCGACGCGGACCTGTGCTGTGCTCCCACCGCGCCGGAGGATCGTGACGTCGGCGACGAGCGGGACCGGATGGATCGGCGTGCAGAAGATCGTGGTCGCCGAAGCGAACCGAAGTGCCGGCTCGCCGAGCGCTGCCTCGGCGGCGCGCAGCGCACAGGTCATCGCGACACCGCCCGACGGCAGCAAGTAGTCCCACCGATCCGAGAGGGTCAGGTGATAGCGCCCTGGCGTGGTCTCGTCGGCGCGGACGGCGGTATCCGCCGCGAGGTCGGTCGGCGTCATGTCGGGAGCGCCAGTCGCAGAGCACCGGCGAGGTGCTCGAGGTTCGCGACGCCCTGGCTCGCCGTCGGATCGCCCGCTGCCGCGCGACGACGCAGCTCCGGGAGCCGGTCGAGCAGCCGCCAGGTCGCGTTCTGCGCGAACCACAGATCAACGGAGCTCCGCATCCGGACCGCGACCTCGGCGGCACGCACCACGGTATCGAGCGCGGTCGGATCGAGGTCGCCGTCGTGGGCGGCGACGCGCTCGACCAGCCGGCGCAGACCTTCACTCGCGGCGAGTGCGATCTCGGGCGTATCGAGGCTGACCTTGACCTCCGCGGCCTCGTCGATCTGCGCGCGGAGCTGATGGATGCTCGCCGCCGGCGACCGCAAGTTGACGAGCACGCGCCGGCGCAAGGTCGCCTCGGCGGTGGTCTGCAGCGCGGCCGGCACCGGGAGGTCGTGTGCCACGAGCCAGCGGATCAGCGGTGCGTGCGTGTCGTACGCGATCGCGAGCTCCTCCTCGGCATTGCTGATCGCATCGCCGAGGACCGCCGACAGCACGCGCTCGCGGCTGCCAGGTAGCAGCGCGGACAGCGAGAGCTGCGCACCCGGAAAGTGACGATCGATCGCACGCTGCGCCGCGAACACATCGGCGGTCTTCAACGCCGTGTTGAGCTCGTCGAGGATCGAGGTCCACACCTCGGCATCGGGCGGTGGTCGCACGCCGCCCGTGACGTGCTGCTCGCCGAGATGAAGTCCCGCGAAGCACAGCGACGTGGTCGCTTCGGTCAGCTGACTGCGCACGCGCACGGTCCCCGCCACCATCCGCGCGCGACCGGAGCGCCGCTCGATTCGATCGAGGAAGTCGACGTGATAGCCGTAGACGTCGATGCTCTTCCCTGCGTCGGGCTCGACGAGCGTGTGCACCGCGACGTGCGCGCAGACCTTCTCTGGATCGACGCGCGCAGGCACCACGCGCTGGGTCCACACCTTGCGCCCATCCCCCTCGGTCGCCAGGTTCGACTTGCCCATGGCGAGCCGGTGGACGAATTCGCTCTCGACCGCGGGACCGCCGGAATCTCCGAGCAGCTCCGCCGCGCGTGCGGCGTACTGGATGCACTGCACGGTCTCGATGCCCGAGAGATCGTCGAAGAACCAGCCGCAGCTCGTGTACATGAGCATCGCGTGCCGTGTCATCTCCATCAGCGAGAGTGCACGCACGCGCTCGTCGGGACTCAACGCATGCGACGCGTGGTCCGCGAGGAATCGATCCCGCGACGCGGGCGTGCGAACGAGGACGACGTCGATGTACGCGTCACGTGCTCGCCATGGATCGCGGAACAGGGAGCCGCCGATCCGCTCGAGCGCGAGATCGGCCTGGTCGCGCAACCAGTCGAGCGCATCGCGGAGCGGCCGCCGCCACTTCTGATTCCAGCCGGGGTGCCCGCCGCTGTTGCAGCCACAGTCCTCGCGCCAGCGTGCGGTGCCGTGCGCGCAGCTCCACGACGTGTTCTCTGCGAGCTGGACGTCCCACGTCGCCGGCACCTTCGCGCGGAACTCGGCGTAGTTGGTCAGCCGCGTTCCATTCCATCCCTGCTCGACCTGCGACAGCGCCCACGCGAGTGCCATGTCGCCGTAGCGATGATGGTGACCGTAGGTCTCGCCGTCGGTCGCGATGTGGCACAGCGTCGGCTCGTTGCCCTCGGCCGGTCCGCGCGCGATCATCCGCGAGATGATCTGGTGACCGTCGGCGAGCAGCCGCTCGAACGCGACTGCTTGCGATGTGGCCCCGTCGTAGAAGAACAGATCGATGCTCCGGCCCGACGGCAGGAGGCAGCGGTAGACACGGCCCGGGTCCACCGCCTGGGTCCGCCATGCACCGCCGGGGGGGCGCCACGCCTTGGCCTGGTGCGGCGCGAGCACGGTGAACAGAATTCCCTCGGAGACGAGCGCCTCGAGCGACGCGGTGTCGACTGCGCACTCCGCGAGCCACATGCCCTCGGGCATCCGGCCGTAGCGATGCTTGAAGTCGGCGATGCCCCACCGGACCTGGGTCGCGCGGTCCCGCGCCGACGCGAGCGGCATGATCATGTGGTTGTAGGCCTGCGCCATCGCGGACCCGTGACCGCTGAACCGCTTGATGCTCTCGCGGTCGGCGACGATCAGCTGGTCGTAGACATCGGGAGCGGCCTGCTCGAGCCAGGACATCAACGTCGGTCCCACGTTGAAGCTCATCCGCTCGTAGTTGTCGACGATCTGGATGATGTGATTCGTGCCGTCGACGACGCGCGCTGCGCTGTTGGGGCGATAGCACTCCGCCGTGATGCGCTCGTTCCAGTCGCGGTACGGGTGGGCGCTCGGCTGCGGCTCGATCGCCTCGAGCCACGGATTCTCACGAGGCGGCTGATAGAAGTGCCCGTGGATGCAGACCCATTTCTGGCTCACGTTGATCGTCCATACTATAGCCTGATCGAGATGGCCGACGACCCGCTCAGGGACGCGATCGAGCGCGAGCTCGTCGTCGAGAACTCGGGCTGGGCCTTCGAGCGGGTCGAGCGCGTGACGAGCCTGCTCGCTCAGACATTCCCCGGAGCACAGCGGTTCGAGACGCTGGTCCTGTGGTCCGCGGACCATGGCGCGTTCACCGCTCCGGGCAGGACGATCTACATCTCGCGCCGCCTGCTCGAACGGCTTCCCGACGATGCGGCTGCGGCCTTCGTGATCGCGCACGAGATCGCGCATCACCGCCTCGGCCACGTTCCGAGCTCGATCACCGCGTGGAGCCAGCTCCCCCTCAAGCTCGCGCTGCTGCTGCTGTCGAAGCTGATCACCGGCCCCGAGCGCGAGCGCGATGCCGATCTGCTCGGGATCGAGATGTGCGTCGACGCCGGCTACGATCCCGAGCGCTGCATCCTCGCCCTCGAGATCGTCGATCAGGTGTTCCTCGACTACGGCGATGTCGCGGGCTCGCTCGGACCCGACGATGGTGCGAGCCGGTGGTGGTGGTCGCGCGGGCGTGGCTACTTCTCGATGCGCGAGCGGATCGCGATGCTGCGCGCGCATGTCGCGGCGATGAAGCACGGCGCGCGGATCGTGATCGATCCGGCGGCTGCGCGAGCGCGTCGTCGAAAGCTGGCGATGATCGCGGCGGGTAGTGCCGCGGCCGGCGTGGCGCTCCTGCTCCTGCGGCGTCGCTAGCTGGCGGCGAACACGACGATGCCGAGCGGCGGAACGGTGACGACGATCGACTGATCCTGGCCGTGGTACCCGACCTGGTCGGCGGTCATCCCGCCGTGGTTGCCGATGCCCCCGCCCCCGTAGATGCTGGCGTCGGAGTTCAAGATCTCCTTCCAGTAGCCGCCGCGCGGGACACCGATCCGGTAGCCCTCGCGCGGCACGGGTGTGAAGTTCGCCGCGATGACGACCGGCGGGTCCTTGTCGTCTCCGTGCCGCGAGAACGCGAGGACGACGGCATCGCGGTCATCGCCGACGATCCACCGGAAGCCCGACGCTTCGCAGTCGCCGACGTGCAAGGCACGCTGCGAGCGATACGCCGCGTTGAGATCGCCGAGCCAGCGGGCGATGCCGGCGTGCGCAGGATGATTGCCGAGCGCCCAGTCGAGCTGCGCGTCGTGATTCCACTCGCCCCACACGCCGAGCTCGCCGCCCATGAACAGCAACTTCTTGCCCGGCAGCATCCACTGGTAGCCGTAGAGGAGCCGCAGCGTCGCGTACTTCTGCCACGGGTCACCGGGGATCTTGGCGATCAGCGAGCCCTTCCCGTGCACGACCTCGTCGTGAGACAGCGGCATCACGTAGTTCTCGGTGTGCGCGTAGATCGCGCGGAACGTGAGCTCGTCGTAGTGATGCTTGCGATAGATCGGATCGCGCTCGAGGAACTTGAGCGTGTCGTGCATCCAGCCGAGGTCCCACTTGTAACCAAAGCCGAGGCCGCCGTGATCGGTCGGTCGCGAGACGCCGCCCCACGCGGTGGACTCCTCGGCGATCGTCTGGACGTCGGGATACGCCGCATAGACGGCACGGTTGAAGTCCTGGAGGAACCGGATCGCATCGCGATCGTGGTTGCTACCGTCCTCGTTGGGGACCCACTCGCCGGGCTTGCGCGAGTAGTCCTTGTAGAGCATCGACGCGACGCCATCCACGCGCAGTCCGTCGATGTGATAGCGCTCGAGCCACGAGATCGCCGACGAGATCAGGAACGACTTCACCTCGTGCCGGCCGTAATTGAAGATGTTGCTCGTCCAGTCGGGATGAAACCCGCGGCGTGGATCGGCGTGCTCGAACAGGTGGGTCCCATCGAACAGGCCAAGGCCGTGCTCGTCGGTCGGGAAGTGGGCAGGGACCCAGTCGACGATCACGCCGATGCCGCGCGCATGCAGGCCATCGATCATCGCCATCAGATCCTCGGGTGCGCCGTACCGCGTCGTCGGCGCGAAGAACCCGGTGACCTGGTAGCCCCACGATCCGTAGAACGGATGCTCCATGATCGGCATCAGCTCGATGTGCGTGAAGCCGAGGTTGGTGACGTGCTCGCCGAGCTGCTCGCCGAGCTGGCGATAGCCGAGGACCTCGTTGTGATCGCGCCGCCACGAGCCGAGATGCGCCTCGTAGATGCTGACCGGTGCGCTGTGAGCGATCCTCGACCCGCGGGTCTTCATCCACGCGGCGTCGTGCCACTCGTAGTGCGTAGGCCAGACGATCGACGCGGTCGCCGGCGGATGCTCCGCGCGCGCGGCAAACGGATCCGCCTTCTCGCGCTTGACGCCGTCGGGGCCGACGATCGCGTACTTGTAGCGGGTGCCATGGCCGACGTGCTTGATCACACCTTCCCAGATCCCGGAGCTCTCGCGCGGACGCAGCTCGTCCTTGCCCGCGGTCCAGTAGTTCCAGTCGCCGATCACGCTGACGTGCTTCGCGCTCGGCGCCCACACCGCGAAGTAGGTGCCCTCGCCCTCGATGCAGTGCGCCCCGAGCTTCTGATGCAGGCGGTAGTGCGTTCCCTGATTGAACAGGAACAGATCGTCACTGGTGAGGAGAGACGTCACGACGTCTGCACCCTACCACCGCCTCCCACGCACTACGCAGTCGCGTTCGACACGGCTCACCTACGTATCTAAAGGGTCCAGCCGAGGTACGCGCTGGAGAACACGCCGAGCTCACGATTGCGCGTGTACATCGAGCTCGTCTGCTCGCGCCCGATCAGATGGATCTCACCACCGAACCGGATCTGGGTCTTGCCGAGGTAGACGTAGGTGCCCATCGCGCCCTCGACCGCGGTGTCCTTGTGGTCACCGATCACGAGCAACCGACCGGCGCCATAGAAGCTGAACTGCGCGTTGCCGAAGATTCCGCCACTCCGGACCGCCATCCGGATCTCGGCACGCGCGCCGACGCCGAGCATCACCTCGCCGTGCTGCTCGTTCAGGATCGCCGCAGCCGTGAGCTCGGGGACCAGCGCGAAGTCGACCGTCCGTCCCGCGGTCATCGGGATCACCGGCATCGGGTTCTCCCACGCGAGCGTCACGCGGGGCCCACCCGCCATCATCATCAGCGGGTGCTCGTCGTCGATCGCATTCTCGGTCGCGCCGAACATCCCGCCGATGTGGATCGCAGTCGACCGCTCCCCGTGCGCCACCGACGTCCCGATCAGCAACCCACCGAGCACGAGGATCCGCATGCACGCATCATAAGCAGAACGGCCCGCATCTGGGGTACACGTCGTCACCGTGAGTAGTGCCGCAGAGCACAGGCGCGCGATCGGCTTGCTGGTCCTCTGTGGCCTGTTCTGGAGCACCGGCGGCCTGCTGATCAAGCTGGTCGACTGGCACCCGCTCGCGATCTGGTCCGTGCGCAGTGCGATCGCCGCCATCGTGCTGTGGGCCGTCCGTCGACCCTCGTTCCGCGGAATCACCCGCGCCGAGTGGGGTGCCGCGGTCGCGCTCGCCGCGACCACCGGCCTGTTCATCGTCTCGAACAAGCTGACGACGGCGGCCAATGCGATCCTGATCCAGTACTCGGCACCGGTGTGGATCGCGCTGCTCGGCGCGTGGTTCCTCGGCGAGCGCGCCACCCGCCTCGACTGGGTGACGATCGTCCTCGTCCTCGGCGGCATCACATTGTTCTTCTTCGAGCAGCTCACGCTCGATCACGTGGCGGGCAACCTCGTCGCGCTCGCGGCGGGCGTCGCGTTCGCGTTCAGTGCGATGACGCTGCGTCGCGCCGCACTGTCGAGCACGGTCGCGAAGCCGATCGATCCGCTGCGCGCCCTGCTGCTCGGCAACCTGCTCGGTGCCGTCATCGGTGCACCGTTCGTGGTCCTCCACGCACCGCCCGATGCAACCGGATGGCTCGCTCTCGCAGGGCTCGGCATCGTGCAGCAGGCCGCGGCGTACCTCTGCTACGCGTGGGCGATCCGCCACGCCGCCGCTCTCGAGGCGATGCTGATCCCGGTGATCGAGCCGATCCTGTCACCGGTGTGGGTCGCGATCGCATTCGGCGAGCGCCCCGGACCGTGGGCCCTCGTCGGGGGCCTCATCGTCGTCGGTGCGGTCGTGCTGCGCGGAACGCTCACGCCACGCCGGCCGAAGCCTCCGCCTCAGTCTCCCCGCTCGCGCGGGACTCCTTCGGCGTGAGGTGATTTCGGCCCTTCAGGAGGCGGGCCGAAATAGATCCCTCCGCTCAGTCGACCTGATCGAGGCCGTCGCCTTCGACGGAGCCGTCGCCGGCCATCTCGGTCGAGGATGGCGTGGAGTCGGTCTCCTTCTCCGCCTTGTCGTCGCCGGCCGACGCGGTCGGATCGTCGTCGCCCATGTCCCAGCCGCCGTCGATCTCGTCCATCGGCGGTGCGGTCGACGCGGCCTTCGCGCGCGGCGGATCGGGCAGCGGCGTCGACACGACCGCGGGGATCCCGATCGGCATCTCGGGTGGCAAGCGCGCAGGCTGGGTCACGGAGTCGTGCGTCGCGACCGGAACCGACGCACTGACCGTGATCTCCTCGGACACCACGGGATCCGAGTCGATCGCAGACACCGCATTGCCCGCGGCGTCCGGGACCTTGGTGACCGGTGACGACTCTGGCATCGCGGAGTGCGTCGCGACGACCTCGGCGATCCCCGAGGGCTCGCTCGAGCGGGCCGCCGGCGACCGACCCGGGCGCGCCATCGGCGTCGACGGATCGGTCGAGCCGATCGGCTGCTGCGCCTGGCGCTCGCCACGACGACGACGACCGCCCTCGCCGTCGATGCGCTCCTCGCGCTCCTCGCGCGCCTTGACGCCGGCGGCGTCGAGCACGCGCTTGACGACGTCCTCGAAGCGCTCGACCTGGGCGCGATCCTGCTCGTCGAGGATCGGCCCGATCTCCGACCAGCTCGCGCGCAGCTCCTCGATCACCTCGACCGGGTCACGGCCGGAGAACCGCAGGTCGCCGAACGCGTTCTTCTGCATCGCCTGCTTCAGCTGCGCGGCGATATCGGCCACGCCGGTCGCCGGCGCCGCCTGCTTCGGAAGCAGCTCCTCGGCGCGCGCGATCAGCTTGTCGCGCTTGCCACGCAGCTGCGCGGGGTCGAGCTCGGTGCCCTTGACCGCGTCCGCGTGCGCCGCGATCACGTGCTGGACCATCGCGACGACCTCGCTACCGAGGACGCCGAGCTCGCCTGCCTTGGTCCGCACCGCGATCGCACGGGTGACGACGTCGTCGCCGCCCGCGATCACACCCTCGATCTCGGCCTTGAGCGCATCGATCTGCGCGCGATGAGCGTTCGCCTCGGAGTCACGCGCCTGGTCGCGCTTGGTGAACAGCGAGTCGCACGCCGTGCGGAACGCACGCCACACGGCATCCGCATCACGACGCGGGACATAGCCGATCTCTTTCCACTCGGCCTGGAGATCCTTGATCTCGCCGATCGCCTTGCCCCACGTGCCTTCGCCGGCGGCATTCGCGATCTGCTGCGCGCGCGTGATCAGCGCCTGCTTCCTCGCGAGGTTCGCGCCTTCCTCGGCGCGTGCAGCGTCGAGCATCGGCTTGCGGCGCTCGAAGAACGCATCGCACGCGGCGCGGAATCGCTTCCACAGCTCGTCGCCCTGCTTGCGCGGCAGGTGGCCGGAGAGCTTCCACTGGTTCTGGAGCTCCTTGAGGCGCGCGCTGGTCGCCGCAAAGTCCTCGGACGTCGCGAGCGACTCGGCCTCCGTGATCAGCGCTTCCTTGGCCTTCGCAACGTCGGCGAACTTCTCGTTCTCGACGGCGCGGACGCCCTTCACCTTCTCGAACACGCGGTCGCACTCGACCTTGAACGTGTCCCACAGCTCCTTCGAGCGGCGCTGCGGCATCGGACCGACTTCCTTCCACAGCGCCTGGAGCTGACGCAGCCGATCGCCGAGATCCGGGGTCGCCGGGGCTTCGGCCATCAGCTTCGCCGTTTCGATCAGCGCTTCGGCCTTCGGAACGTTGGACCAGCGCAGCCAGTCCTCGGCTTCCTTGAGCTCGCTCGCGCGGATCAAGAGCTTGCCGCGCGCATCGCGATAGCGATCGGCCAGCTTGTCGCGATCGGCCGGCGGAACCTTGCCGATGTTGTCGAACGCCTTCGCCGCCTGCTGCAGCAGGCGATCGATCACGCGGCCGTCCTTGGCGTCGGTCGCAGCGAGCGTCTCCATCTCGACGCACATCGCCTCGAGGCTGGTCGCCATCGCAGCACCACGCTCGGCGTCTTCCTTCTGCCGGGCCTCGCGCTCGGCCGTCTGCGCGGCACGGCGCGCATCTTCCTCGGCGCGCTGCGCGGAACGGCGCGCATCATCCTCGGCACGCTGGGCCTCGCGGGCCGCGCGCTGCTCGTCGGACTCGACGGGAGGCGCGACCGGAGCGACCGGCTCCGCGGCCTTCTTCGCGCGCTCGGCAGCGGCACGATCACGCTCGCGCTGCGCTTCGCGCTCGACCGCGCGGAGCTCGTCGCTGGTGCGCGCCTGGCTCTCGTAGACGTCCTTGCGCTTCCAGAACCGCTCGGCGGCCTTGGTGAAGCGATCGTCGCCCTCGTCGGCGCCGCCGAGCTTGCTCCACGCGACCTCGGCCGCGGAGACCTGCTCGGAGTGCTTGCCGAAGTCGAACGTCTCGGCGAGGGACTCGAGGCTGCGGATCAGCTGCGCCTTCTCGGCCTTGCGCCGCTTCACGTCATCGGGAAGCCCGGGCTTCTTGGCACGCTCGGCCTCGGCGATCTCGCCGACGATCTTGCGCGCCTTCTGCCGGACCGCCTTGTTCTTCGCCTTGTTGGCGACGTTCTCGAGCCGATCGACGTCATCGATCTTCTCGACCGCAGCGAGCCCGACTTCCTTCTGGGTCGTGTCGATCGCGAGTGCCCGCAGCACGTCGCCGTCATCGATCCGCGCGACCGCCGCCGCACGGAGCTCCTGGGGGGCGTCGCTCTTGGCGAGCTGCGCGAGCGCGCGCGGGTCCCGGAGCTCGCCGAACGCACGCTTGCGGACCGCAGGGGTCTGCGCGCGGACGACGACATCGACCAGCGCACGTTGATCGCCGAGCTTGATGATCCCGGCGAGCGCGGTGTTGGCGACCTCTGCTTCGGGGCTGCAGGCGTGGGTGACCCAGAGCTCCGCGGCTCGCTCGAGGATCAACTCCCGGAGGCTGCGCTCGGTCTCGGCATCGCCGAGCTTGGCGAGGACGTCGGGGGTCTCGATCTTCTCGATCGCGATGCGGCGAATGCCGATGTCGCGGTCGGTACGAGCGATCTGTTCCAGGATGGCAGCGTCATCCGAGGTGAGCGCCCGAACTGCTTCGGTGCGCACCCGGACGTCGCTGTGGCGGTGCTTGGGGCGGAAGAGGTCAGCGAGACCCATAGGGCGGGGAATCTAGGCGGAAGCCACCCCGCACAGCAAGCCTCGACCCCTCGGGATTTCAACTACATAAATCGACAAGCGCGCCGACGATGTCGACCAGCTTGTAGTCCGAGGGGGTGAACACCCGCCGAACGCCCAGGCGCGCCAGCTCCGCGTGATCGCTCACCGGGACGACCCCGCCGACCACCACGGGCAGGTCCTTGGCCCCGCGCGCAGCGAGCTCGGCCATCAGCGCCGCCGTCAGCTCGACATGCGAGCCCGACAGGACCGAGAGCCCGATCACGTCCACGTCTTCCTGGACGGCGGTCGCCGCGATCGCGGCGGGCTCGAGCCGGATCCCGGCATAGATCACCTCGAACCCCGCGTCCCGGGCCGCCACGGCGATCACCTCCGCACCGTTGGAATGGCCGTCGAGCCCCGGCTTGCCGACCAGCAGCTTGGGCCGGCGCGGCAACGCGGCCACCCGCGCCCGCAGCGCGTCCCACCCCTCGACCCCGCCGCCGCCGGCCCCGATCGTTGCGCCACTGACCCCGGTCGCAGCGCGGTACTCGCCCCACACGCCGCGCAGGGTCCCTGCCCACTCGCCCGTCGTCACGCGTGCGAGCGCGCAGGTGATCGAGGCCTCCATGATCGGTTGCCCGGCGCGCGCCAACGCCTCGAGGACGTCGAGCGCAGCCTTCACCTTCGCCGGATCACGGGTGGCGCGGGTGCGCTCGAGCGAGGCGCGTGCCTCGTCGGCCGCTCCGGGGTCCGCGCGGAACACACCTCCGTCATCGCCACCGACGAGCGGCGACGGCAGCCCCTCGGTCCACTTGTTGACGCCGACCACGGTCTGTTCGCCGCGCTCGATCCGAGCCATCCGGGCGGCCATCGATCGCACGAGCTCCTTCTTGCAGTAGCCGTTCTCGATCGCACCCTGGATCCCGCCGGCCGACGCGATCTCCGCGAGCTCGGCCTTTGCCGCCTTGCACAGCTCGTCGACCTTCGCGGCCACCACCGGGCTCCCCGCGAACAGATCGCCGTACTCGAGCAGGTCGGTCTCGAACGCGAGGATCTGCTGCAGCCGCAGCGACCACTGCTGATCCCAGGGCCGCGGCAGCGACAGCGCCTCGTTCCACGTCGGCAGCTGCAGCGCCCGGCACCGCGCATCCTTGGACAGCGTGACGCCGAGCGCCTCGATCAGGATCCGCCACGCATTGTTCTCGGGCTGCTGTTCGGTCAGGCCGAGTGAGTTGACCTGCACGCCGTAGCGGAACTGGCGCAGCTTCGGATCCGTGACGCCGTAGCGCTCGCGACAGAGCTCGTCCCAGAGCTCGGTGAACGCGCGCATCTTGCACATCTCCTCGACGAACCGCATGCCTGCGTTTACGAAGAACGAGACCCGGCCGACGCACTGCCCGAACGCTGCATCGTCGACGCGACCGCGTGCCTTCACGCGATCGAGCACGCCGATCGCATCGGCGAGTGCGAACGCGAGCTCCTGCACCGGCGTCGCGCCGGCCTCCTGCAGGTGATAGCTGCACACGTTCGACGGATTCCATTGCGGCATCCGCTCGACGCAGTACTCGTAGGTCTCGGCGATCAGATCGAGCGACGGCTCGGGCGGAAAGATGTACGTGCCGCGCGCGAGGTACTCCTTGACGATGTCGTTCTGCACGGTGCCGCGCAGGCCGGCCTCGGGGACTCCACGCTCACGCGCGAGCGCGACGTACAGGGCGAGCAGCCACATCGCCGTGCCGTTGATCGTCATCGAGGTGTTCATCTTCTCGAGCGGAATCCCCTCGAACAGCGCGTGCATGTCGTCGAGCGACGAGATCGGGACGCCGACCTTGCCGACCTCGGGGCGCGCGAGCGCGTGATCCGCGTCGTAGCCACACTGGGTCGGAAGATCGAACGCGATCGAGAGTCCGGTCTGGCCGGCCGCGAGGTTTCGGCGGAACAGCTCGTTCGACGCGCGTGCGCTCGAGTGCCCCGCGTATGTGCGGAAGATCCACGGGGGGTCGCGGCGCGCGTCGGTCATGCTGTCGTGAACGCTACTGACCCGGGGACGGATCGACAAGCGCCGTCGCCATCCAGGTCTTCTCGTCACGGCGGAAATACAAGGTTCCGCAGTCTCCGTCGATCCACGGCTCCGTGAGATCAGCGTCAGCCGGCACATCCTCGATGATCAGCGGAACGCCCGGCCGGAACTCGTCGCGCGTGCGGTACGTCGCGAACAGCTGCGTGAAGTCACGGTGGGCGATCTCCGCAGCGTAGACGAGCTTGCCGTGATCGGCGGTCATCACCGCTCCACGCGCGTTCAGCTTCAGGCTCTCGACGCCGAGCGGTGCGGCCTGCCCGGTCAGCGCCCACGAGTTACCCGGAGGCCCGTACTCGAACACGCGCAAGCTGTTCGTCATATCGTCGTCCGACAGCCTGGTCGTGACGACGAACTTTTGCGTCCCGGTGACGATCAGGTTGCCCGCGATCGAGGTCTCCGACTGCACGCTATCGACGACACCCGACGCAGGCCCACCCCACATCCTGGTGGTGGGGAAGTACTGGTACTCGCTGATCTGCGGGAGGTTGACCGAGGACTTGTCGAGCCATCCGATCAGGAAGTCGTTCTCGCTGATGTGCGCACCGTCGAGCGATGTGATCGCGCCTGCCTCGCGCTCGGGGTCGATCACCCACTCGTCGTTGACGAGCTTGATCGCATGGACACCCGTCGCGCGCGGCGCCCGCGGGAACTCCCCGTAGATCAGGCCGCGCGTGCCGCTGCTGTCGACGCTGAAGTCATGCGGATCGCTGATCGTGGGCGAGAATACGACCTCGACCGGCGAGCTGTACGGGCCGCACACGGCCGGCGGGACATCGCGCTCGAGCTGCCACACCTGGTCACACCCGGCGACGGCCACCAGCAGCAGGACAGCTCGAACCACGGGGCGAGGATCACTCACGCACCGTCATTGCGCAATCCGCGCCGGGCGTGGACCGTCGTGCGCACGGCGACGTCGGCCCACGCTGCGTGGGTGACAGCTCTGTCGCATTGCCGCATGCCTTCGGGTTGGGTAGGGTCTGCGCCATGCGCAGCCTGCTGCTCGTTGCCGCCCTGTCCGTGATCTCCGTCACTGGTTGCACCAAGGCGAAGACTGACGACAAGGCTGCCCCGACACAGGCAGCCGAGGTCCCGACGATCACGATCGACCAGCTCGACACGATGCTCGGCAAGAGCGAGGCCGTTCCGGTCGATGCCAACGGAGAGCGCACGCGGCAGAAGATGGGCGTGATTCCGGGCGCGGTCCTCCTGACCGACAGCGAGACGTTCACGCCGAGCGAGCTGCCGACCGACAAGGCCAGGGCGCTGGTGTTCTACTGCGCAAACACGGCCTGCGGCGCATCGCACGACGCCGCGTCCAAGGCACGGACCGCGGGCTACACGAACGTCAGGGTCCTGCCCGATGGCATCGCCGGCTGGGTCAAGGCCGGCAAGATGATCCAGTCGATCTGAGCGGACGCTCAGGCGAGGGTCGCGCGCAGACCGTCGACGAGCTTGGTCTCCGCCACCACGCCGAGCTGATCGCGCAGGCGATCCACGCGTGCGCGCGACTTGAGGATCTCGCCCGCGCGCGCCGGAGCGTGCTGGATTGGCGACTTGTTCCCGCACAGCTCGACGATCGTGCGGGCCAGCTCCTTGACCGAGATCTCCTGTCCGGTTCCTACGTTCGCGATCAGGCGGCTGTTGCCGTCGCCAAGCGCCGAGACGATCGCGCGAACGACATCGCCGACGAACACGAAGTCGCGAGTCTGCCCGCCGTCCCCGAAGATCAGGAGGGGACGACCTGCCTTGGCACGATCGCTGAAGATCGAGATCACACCCGAGTACGGGCTCGTCGGATCCTGGCGCGGACCGTAGACGTTGAAGAACCGCAGCGCGGTGGTCGGCACGCCGTGGACGTTGGCGTAATAGTCGAGTGCGTACTCCGACGACAGCTTGTCGATGCCGTACGGCGACATCGGCTGCAGGTGAATGTCCTCGGCGACCGGCAGCGTGGTGACCTCGCCATAGACGGCGGCCGACGACGCGAACACCACCTTCTTCACGCCGGACGCGCGCGCGTACTCGAGCACGTGCAGCGTGCCGCCGTAGTTGATCTGCATGTCGGTCATCGGGTTGGCGACCGAGCTCACGACCGAGACCTGCGCGGCGAGATGGACGATGCGCTCGACCGGTCCGTACTTCGCGGTCACCGGCGCGAGCGCTGCGAAGATTCCGTGCCCGACATCGCACTCGACGATCGTCAGGCGATCCGACTGCGCGTGCTGCGCGAGATTCGCGCGCTTGCCGGTGCTGAAGTTGTCGAGCACGACGACGCGATGTCCCGCGGCGATCAGCTTGTCGACGGTGTGCGAACCGATGAAGCCAGCGCCGCCAGTAACCACTGCGAGGGTCGGGTGAGCCATGACCCGCACTGTACATTCGGCGGTGCCAGGTTCTCGTTAGTTCACCATGAGACAGTCCAAGCCCGCCTGATCGTCGGGGATCCTCGCCCCTGGCTCGCCGGCATCGGCGCTCGCGATCTTCGCATCCGTGTGTCGTCGGAGCGCGAATCGCCGACCGTGATCCAACGACGGCATCCGACCGTAGTGGCATGCCGGCTGCTCCGGATCTCGTCAGGAGACATCCCATGTCGATCCGAGAATCCATCGTGGTGCTCGGCCTGGTCGCCGCGTGCGGCTCGGGTACGAGCTACATCTACGCGCCCGAAGGCGCGGACATCACCGCCGGGTCGGTCTCGACCGAGTTCCAGATCCCCCCCGAGGAGCCGCGTGGCGAGGTGCGCGTGCAATCGGGCGGGATCACGGAGATCAACAGCGACGGGCAAAAGATCCCGATGATGCACCTGCGGTTGTCGGTCGCGAACAACAGCGATCAGAACCCGTGGACGGTCGACACGCGCGAACAGCTGCTCGACATCCCCGGACGTGGTCGAGCCACGCCGAGGTTCGTGAACACCGATCGCGACCGCGGCCCCCTGCTCCAGGTCCCGCGGCTCGATCAGCGCGTCATCGACCTGTACTACCCGCTACCGCCAGGCGTCACCGACCCGGATGACCTCGACGGCTTCGATCTCGTCTGGCAGGTCCGGACCGGGCCGCGGCTGGTCGCGCAGCGCACGTCGTTTGGCCGGGTCAACATCGAGCCGGAGGTCTACCCGTCGCTGTACGCCGGCTGGGGTTCGTACTGGTGGTACGACCCGTTCTATCCGAGCTACGGCTACATCTACACGCAGCCGTACATCCGCAGCCCCAATCACATCATCGTGACCCGTCCCGGGCGCGGGACCTACCACCGGCTCTAGTCGCGGCCGAACGCAACACGGCCGAGCTGTCCGAGCAGGACGTCGAGCGCGACCTTGTTGTCACCGCCCTCGGGGACGATCAGGTCGGCCCATCGCTTGGTCGGCTCGACATACTCGATGTGCATCGGCCGCACGGTCGCGTAGTACTGGTCGCGCACCGACTGGAACGTGCGGCCACGCTGCTCGAGATCGCGCCGGATCCGCCGGATCAACCGGATGTCGGAGTCGGTATCGACGAAGATCTTGATGTCCATCTGCTCGCGAAGCTGCGCTTCGGTGAACACGAGGATCCCCTCGACGATGATCACGCGCGCTGGCTCGACGTGCCGCGTGTCCTTGCGCCGACAATGCGTCGCGAAGTCGTAGATCGGAACATCGACGGCGCGACCGGAGCGCAGCTGCCGCAGATGATCTGCGAGCAGCCCGCTCTCCAGCGATGCGGGGTGATCGTAGTTGATCCGCGCGCGCTCGTCGGGCGGCAGGTGGCCCTGGTCGACGTAGTACGCGTCGTGCTCGATGGTCACACACCGGCCGGGCATCGATGCCGCGAGCTTGTGAGCGACCGTCGTCTTGCCGGAGCCGGTGCCCCCGGCGATACCGACGACGAGCGGACGCGGACCAACCGGAAACTGCGCGGACATCCGCGCGAGATACTACTCGTTCCAGGTGGTGTAGATGCCCCTGGCTGCACCGACCGCGCCCCCGACGGCAGATCCGACCCAGCCGCCGAGTCGATACCCGCCTGCCGCGCCCGCCACGGCGCCCGCGACCGCCCCCGGGCCGCTCGGTGACGTCGCCGCCGCACCCGCGGCCGCCCCCATCACCATGCCGACGCCGCGGCCAAACTGGCCACCGCTCTGCGCGCCTGCCTGCGCCTCGCCACGAACGGTGCGCCAGTTGATCCCACCGGTGACGGTGGCGAGATCGGTCGAGGACAGCGCGAGAAGGTCGTTGGTGTGGGTCATGCGGAGGACGTCAGCAGCCGACGTGCCAGCACACGACTCCAGTCCGTCCGGCCACTTGCACCGGCGACGAGCGCGGACTGCGAGTCGTCGATGCGACGGTATGTCGCCGCGAGTTGACGACCGTCACGGCAGGGCGGCGGACATCACGACCCCGAACATCAGCGACGACATCGAGCCGGTGACGTGGACCGTCGAGCGAATTCGCTTCGCCTCGACCTTGGCCATCGCGGCGTTCGCGGAGGTGAACACGCCCTTGATCTGTTCGGCGAGCGTGGTTTCGAGCTTCTTCGCCTCGTCCTCGGACGTCACATCCATCGTCATCGCGAACGAGATCTGTTCCGGCTGGGGGCGCATCCACGCGATGGCGTCGCTGCCGACCGGCAACATCGAGCTCGGCCATTCGACCTTGCCGCTTCCATCGAGGACGAACGTCAGCACGCGATCGGCCGGTAGCTTGCGGAGCAGCTCGCGTGCGTGCTTGCTCAGACCCGACGCACGCTTGACGTTCTCGTGGACCTGCGCGGCGGCGAGGTCCTGTCGCACGCTGATGTAGACCGTGTTCGCGTCGAGGAAATCGAGCCAGCCGACCGTGGGCAGCTGCAGCATCCGGGCACCGTCGATCATCTCGAGGGGCTCGCCCTGCCCCGCGAAGCAGCTCTCAACCTCCGCGCGCTGCCACCGTCCGCGCAGGATCAACGTGCCCTGCTCGTTCGCGCGAAACCCGACGCTGCCGAACGCGAACCATTCGGACGTGCCGATCAACGAGGTCACGCACGGCGGGACGCTCGCCGCGAGCATCGCGACCTTCGGATCCTTCGCGAGCCTGTCGAAGATCGGCGCGAACCTGTCGTCACGGCGCAGCGGACCGATCAGGCCCGCGATCACCATGGTGGTATCGGCGGGCAGATGACCGATGGCCTTCGCGACCTCCGCCTGTGCGGTGGCCATCGTGATCTCGGGACCGGTGATCGTGATCTCGGGGACCACCGGGGCGGGCTCGCGCGTCACCGCTGGCGTGCCCCACGGATCCTGATCGGCGGGCAGCACGGGCGCGGTCTCGATCGGCGGCATCGACAGCGCAGCTGTGCGTGATGCGTCGCGCTCCTGCAGGCGCCAGATCAGCGCACCGCTCGCGGCCGACGCGACGACGACCGCACCGACGATCCACGGCCAGCGCCGGCGCGGGACGTTCGCCACGGGCGCTCCCTCGGCGTGTTCCGTGGGCGCCCAGGCAAGCGGGGTCTTGCCCCGATCCGTCGTGTTCTGACGCTCGGCAAACCATGGACGCCGCTCGGCAGTGACCGTCGGTTTCACGACCTGGTCGGCCGTCGCCGGTCGCATGCGGGCGGTCTCTCCGGCGGCGAGCGGGGGCGCGCTGCCCCTCCCTGCCGTGCGGACTTCTTCGAGCATTGCGAGCGCTGATGTCGGTCGGTTCTGCGCACGCGTCGACAGCGCTCGCCGGATCTCGACGTCGAGCTCGTCAGGGACTGACGCGAAATCGATGAGAGGCCGCGGAGACAACCGTGCTTCCGGGTCACCCAGGTCATCCCATGGCAGGCGCCCGGCGAGCATCGCGTACAGGGTCACCGCGAGCTCGTAGAGATCGGTCGCAATGCCGGCGGGCTGTCCGAAGAATCGCTCGGGCGCCATGTACGCGGGCGTTCCGCGCACGCCGCCGTCCATCGTGGTCGTCGATGCGGGCGCAGAGACTTCCTTCGCGATCCCGAAGTCGAGCAGCACGGCGTGCTTGCCCGCAACGATGAACACATTCTCGGGCTTGAGGTCGCGATGGATCAGTCCGCCGTCGTGCAGCGTGCCCACCGCGTGGCAGAGCTCGGCGAACAGCTCCAGTGCCTGTGCGAGCGGGAGCGCCCCGCGGGCGAGCACGCTCGCGAGCGTCTCGCCTTCCAGGCGCTCCATGGCGAGGTAGGGACGGCGATCCGGCAGCTCGCCGACCGCGAGGACCTTCACCACGGACGGATGGGTGATGGCCTGGAGGCGCTGTGCCTCGTTCAGAAACTGCGCGCGTATGCGCTCGGTGTCAGCGAGGCTCGGGTGCAGGACCTTCAGAGCGACGCGACGCGGGCCCCAGGTTGCGTCGTACACGATGCCGCTACCACCCTCGCCGAGGATCGCCGCGATGCGGAACTCACCAAGTGAGCTGGGAAGAGCAGCAGGATCCATGCGCGTGCGAGATTCTGATCGGCCAGAGCGACCTCACCATAGCGCGGCGAGTCACGGCCTGACCATTGCTAGATTCTTGGACCATAGCCGTGGAGGACTCGTCCCATGATTAGACTAGCAATCGCAGAAGACCACACGATCGTCCGCTGGGCGCTTCGCGAAGCGCTCGGAAAAGCCGATGACATCGAAGTCGTTGGTGAATCGGGCAATGCCGCAGAAACCCTGGAGATGGTGAAGCGGGAACGTCCCGACGTCCTTCTCCTCGACATCACGTTGCCGGACCGTTCCGGGTTCGACGTGCTCGCCGACCTGAGGCCGCTGGAGACGGCGCCCCTCGTGGTCGTGCTCACCTGGCATACGGAGCCCAGCTACGCTGCTCGGGCGATCGCGGCAGGAGCGCACGGGTACGTCAACAAGTCGGTGGAGCCTGAAGCCCTGCTCGCGGCGATCCGGTCCGTGAGCAAGGGTGAGCAGGTCATTCCTGCCGGCGTGGAGGAGCTCCTCGCGAGTGGCGATGGCCATCCCGCGAGCGCGCTCACGGCGCGTGAAGCGCAGGTCATGGAGATGCTCGCTCGCGGGATGACGAACCGCGAGATCGCCGAGCACCTCGAGATCAGCATCAAGACCGTCGATACCCATCGCGGTCACGTGCTGAAGAAGCTTGGCCTGCGCAACAACTCCGAGCTCACACGGTTCGCCGTCAAGCACGGCTACGTGTCGCTCTGAGCTAACGGCGCGCCGGCTGTACCCAGGCCCGTGTTCCATCATCGCGCGTCACAAGCGCGCGGACGTAACCGGTCTGCGGTACAGCGCGGCGCGCGCTACGACCCTTCACACGGCCGACCCGCGTCCCGTTCTCGATGAACTCGATCGTGTACGTGCCGGTCTCGCCCGCATCGACCTCGACGACCAGCTCGTCGTGGTCGACCTCGGCGCGTGCGAGCACGACACCCGTCGATGCGTAGAACCGCCCCGCCGCGATCGCCGCCAGGATCGCCTGTGGGTCGCGCGCTGCCTTCACGGTGATCCAGCCGCCGCCGGCGGGGTACTTCGCGCCTGCCTTGCCGGAGTAGTCATGGGCATCGTCGGACGCGACGCCCCACAGGGTCACGCCCTTCGCGAGCGCGGCATCCCAGATCGCGTCGAGGCTCGGGTGATCCTTGTCGCCTGCGTTCCACGTCGAGAACGCCATGTTCGAGATCTCGACCAGCGCGAACCCCCGGCGCCCGAGGTCAGCGAGCAGGTCACCGGTCATCCCCCAGAACCAGTTCGAGTGGTTGATCTGGGCGATGCCTCCGAGGGACTTCTGCGTCTCGAGCGCGGCCTCGTACTTGAGCAGGCGTTCGTGCGTCTTGCGATTGGCCCACTCCACCTTGCCGGCAGGTCGCGCGGGTACACCGAGGAGGTTGACGTGGATCCGGCACTTGCCGCTCGCGTCACCGGCCGGGATGCAATCGCTCGGGTTGTGCGTGAGCTCGATGCCGGCGAACACGATCAGCCCGCGATCGCCCGCCGGGCGAAGCGTGACCTGACCCTGCGTGCTCGTCGTTCGATCGATCTCGCTGACCTGGTTGTGATCCGTCAGGACGATGAAGTCGTACCGACGATCCTCGTACCAGCGAAGCACCTCGGGAATCGGCGTCGTGCTGTCACCCGATGGCCGCGCGTGCACGTGGGTCGAGCCCTTGAGCCAGACCTCGGGTGCGCCCGGGGTAGCTTCGATCACCGCGGGCGTGACCAGCGCATCGAGCGGGAGAGCTGATTCGATCGGCGCATCGTTCGGCGGCGTCGCATCGGCCGGGATCGGCGATGGCGGTTGCGCAACGGTCACATCCGGACCAGCACACGTGACCACCCCGCACAGCGAGATCGAGATCGCGAGGCCACGCGCGATCGAGATCGCCCGGTGCTTCATGGCGTTGTCGCCTCATCGAGCGCGGCCGCGCCCGCCGGCGTGACGTTGGTGACGACGCCCCACCCCGCCTTCTTCCACTGTGCGCGCAGCGCGAGGAACAGGCCGAGGTGATCGGTCAGCATCCGGCGTTCGACCGGCTTGCTGCGCGCGGCGTCGACCGTCTCACCGGGATCGTCGACGAGATCGCCGATCACCGGCATCCCGCTCTTGCCGACCCGGATCTTCCATCGCCCGATCCGCATCGCATGGGCGTACTCGTATTGCGAGGCGTACGACGGGCGCGGCCAGCCCTTACCCTGCCCCTGCGCGAGCGGCGCGAGCGACATGCCCTGGACCGCATCGGCCGGCGTTCCGCCGACGACGTCGATCATCGTCGGCAGGATGTCGACGGCCTCGGCGCCCTCCTCCACGATCGTGCCGCCCGGAAACCGCGATGGATCGTGCACGAGCAGCGGCACGCGGACCAGCGAGTCGCGCAGCGAGCCACCGTGGCCGCAGCGGCTCTCCTCGAAGAACTCCTCGCCGTGATCCGCGGTGATCATCAGCAGCGTCTGATCCCAGATCCCCCACGACTTGAGCTGGTCGACCAAGCGCCCGAGCTGCTTGTCCTGGTAGCTGATGGCCGAGTCGTAGATCGCGCGGAGCCGCTCGACGTCCTCGGCCGGCGGAATGATGCTGCAGCCCATCTCGCCGGGACGGAAACCGAGATCCTTCGCGGTGCCAAACTCCTGGAACGGGCCGGTGTAACGGGCGGGCGAGTACAGGTCGATCCACGGCTTGCGCGCGATCCACGGACCGTGGGTGTCGATCGTCCCGAGGAACAGGTACGTCGGGTCGGCGCGGCGCGCATCGAGCTGCCCGAGCGCGGCGTCGACGATCTTCTCGCCGTAGATGATCCCGTTGATCACGGTGCCATCCCCCTTCTCCCGCATCATGTTGCGGAACTCCTTGAACCCGCGCGCATAGCCGCCGTTCGCGTTGACGAACCCGTTGCCGGTGACCCCCGTCGTGTAGAGGCCGGCCTCCGCGAGCTTGGTCGCGATCACGTCGTAGCGATGATCGAGCTTCCACATCCCGCCGACCCCGGCCATCCGCACATTGTGGACCGCGGGATAGAGCCCGCTCCAGATCGTCGAGTGACTGGTCTGCGATTCATTGCCCTGGACGTAGAACTGGCGGAACACGACGCTGGTCTTCGCGAGCTCGTCGAACGCTGGGGTCCTTGCGCGGGCGCCCGGCGTGAACGCGGGAATCTTGTCGGCGCGCAGCGCGTCCATGATCCACAGCACGACGTAACGTGGCGGAGCGGCCTTGGGCAGCGGCGTCGGCTCCGGTCCGTGCAGCGTGATCCGTGGTGCAGTGATCGTGGTCCTCGGGCAGTCGACGGCGGTCAGCGAGAGCGCCACGACCCGGCCTCCCATCGACGTCAGATCGACGCGACCCTCGGGCCCGGCCAGCATCCCACCGGCGAATGCGTCGGCGCTCGGGCGTGCGCGAACGTCGACCCTGCACGATCCGGCGACGCCTGCGACGAGGTGAGCGCCCTCGGGGATCGTGACAAACCAGGTCAGCGCCGCGTCCTTCGCGAGCTCGATGGTGCCGCGAGTCGGCTTCGGATCGAACGTCACCGCGCTCCGCGGATCGAGGTCGTGGATCGGGCCTGCATCCCCGAGCCGCAGCCACGCGAACGCGAGTCCCGGCGGTCGATCGCTCTTGGCGGTCTTCGTGCCGCGACCGGTGCTCGTGGTCTCGAGCATCACGAGGTTCTCGCCGACCGCGAGCCGCCCCGGATCGATCGGGACCGAGACCGTCTGCCAGCCCGGCGCCAGCTCGACGCGCGACGCCTTGCTCGCCTTGCGCCCGTTGACCTTGATCTCGAGGCGACGCACGTCGTCGGGCGCATGGATCCGCGCCGTGAGCTGGACGGTCGTGCGCGCCTGCTCGACGGTCAGCGGGATCTCGAGCGCGGCGAGCTTGTCGGCGACCGCGGCGCGCGTGCCATCGATGACCTGACCGAAGTGCCAGCGCGGTGCGGGGACCCCGAACCGCGTGTAGCGCGCGAACGCGACGGTCGATGCGTCGAGGACGAGGTCGCCGTTCACGATCCGGTGCGCGAGGTGGCGGTTGTCGACGAGGTTCCACGCCGCGTGCTCGGGGCGCGGTGGCACGATGCTGGTCGGCGCGACCTGGGCCGCGCTGCCGCTGCCCGTCCCTGCACTGCCGCTACCCGCACGTGCATCGGTTGCGGGGGGCGCAGCGCTGCCGGCCGCGGCGTCGTCACGCGGCTGCTTCTTGCTGCCACACGCGGTGAGCAGCAGCACGGCGAGCACCAGTCGTCGTCGATCCACGTCCCTTGTGGCTAGCACGGGGCGGATCGGACCTCTACTCCGTCGGCGTGGATGTGCCACGCCGAGGACGGCTCGTCAGGAGCGCTTCGGCTTGTCGGGCACGAGCTTCGCGAACGGGTTGTTCTTGAAGCCGGCGACGCCCCACTTGTCGGGCTCCGCGGCGGGCCGCTGCTCGCCGCCCTGGCCCTGCGGGCCACGATCGTCGCGACGCGGCGGTCCACCCGGACCACGATCATCGCGACGCGGTGGCTGACCGCCCGCGTATCCGCCGCCCTGATGGCCGGGGCCGCGATCGCTGCGCGGGGCACCCTGACCGCCGCCGTAGCCGCCGCCTTGCTGGCCGGGACCGCCCTGTCCGGCGCCCGGACCACCGGGACCTGGACCACGCGGGCCGCGACCACCCTGTCCGCCGCCCGGACCACCGGGTCCGCGACCACGTCCACCCTGTCCGCCCTGCGGGCCGCGGAACTGCTGATCGCCTTGCTGACCGCCGCCACCCTGCGGACCGCGGAACTGCTGATCACCTTGCTGACCGCCGCCGCCCTGCGGGCCGCGGAACTGCTGATCACCTTGCTGACCGCCGCCGCCCTGCGGACCGCGGAACTGCTGATCGCCTTGCTGACCACCGCCGCGGAACTGCTGATCACCGCCGCCCTGCGGACCACGGTGCTGCTGATCGCCCTGCTGACCGCCGCCCTGCATCTGATCGCCGCCGACCTGACCGGCCGGACGATCGCGCCACTGCCGGCGACCGCCCTGGTTCTGACCCGAGGGAGCTGACGCGTTCGGATCGGCGTGCTGCTCGCCCTGCGGCGCGAGCCCACCCTGCGCGGCCTGATCACCGCGCGGACCTTCGCCCTGCGGACCCGGCTGCCCGGTGCCCTGCTGTCCGCCGCCGCGAGAACCGCGACCGCGGCCACCATTGGGACCACGACCACCCTGGCCCTGTGGACCCTGGCCCTGCGGCCCCTGGCCCTGGAATCCTTGCTGACCCTGCTGTCCGTCGGGACGCGGACCCTGGCCCTGGAATCCTTGCTGACCCTGCTGTCCCTCGGGACGCGGGCCACCACCACCGCCGCGACCACGGCCACCACGGCGGCTCTGTCCCGGCTGCTGCTGCTGTCCGTCGGTGCGCGCGCCGTCGCCACGCTCCTGGCGCTGCTGCTGAGGGCGGGGAGCCTGCTGACCACCGCGCTTCGCGCTGAGCGCGATCCGCTTGCGCGAGTTATCGATCTCGAGGACGCGCACGGTCAGCTTCTGGCCAACCTTCACGACCTCGCTCGGATCCTTCACGAACTGCTCGGCGAGCTGCGAGACGTGAACGAGCCCGTCGTTGTGCACGCCGATGTCGACGAACGCACCGAACGCGGTGACGTTGGTGACGATGCCCTCGAGCACCATGCCGGGCTTGAGATCCTCCATCGAGGTGACGTCGTCACGGAACGCCGGCGGTGCGAACTCCGCGCGCGGATCGCGGCCCGGCTTCGCGAGCTCGGCAACGATGTCGCGCAGTGTCGGCTCGCCGACGTCGTCGCTGACGTACTTCGACAGATCGATCTTGTCGACCAGCTCCTGGTTGCCGATCAGCGCCGGCAGCTCGACACCGAGGTCGGTCGCGATCTTCTCGACCAGCGGATAGCGCTCGGGGTGCACCGCAGACCGATCGAGCGGGTGCGCCGCATTCGCGATCCGGAGGAAGCCCGCGGCCTGCTCGAACGCCTTCGGGCCGAGCCCGGAGATGTCCATCAGCTGCGTGCGCGCGTTGAAGGCGCCGTTGGTGTCGCGATGCACGACGATCTTCTTCGCGAGCGACTTGCCGATGCCGGCGATGTAGCCGAGGAGCTGCGCACTCGCCGTGTTGAGCTCGACGCCGACCTTGTTGACGCAATCCTCGACGACATCACCGAGCTTCTTCGTGATCAGCGGCGCGTGGACGTCGTGCTGGTACTGACCGACGCCGATCGACTTCGGCTCGATCTTGACGAGCTCGGCGAGGGGATCCTGGAGCCGCCGCGCGATCGAGATCGCACCACGGATCGTCAGGTCGAGCTCGGGGAACTCCTCGCGTGCGAGGTCGGATGCCGAGTACACGCTCGCGCCGGCCTCGTTGACCTGGACCACGAACGGCGCGTTCGGTCCTTCGCGGAGCCCCGCATCCGCGAGCACCCGCTTGACGAACTGCTCGGCCTCGCGACCACCGGTGCCGTTGCCGACGGCGATCGCGCGCGGCGTGAACTTCTGGACGAACGCGAGGAAGTCCTCCTTCGCGTTCGCGAGCTGGGCGTCGCCCTGCGTGATGTAGACCGTGACGGTTCCGAGGAACTTGCCGGTCGCATCGATCGCGGCGCACTTGCAGCCGGTCCGCAGTCCCGGATCGACGCCGATCACCGCCGCGGAGCCAAGCGGCGCCGCGAGCATCAGGTTGCGCAGGTTGCCGGCGAAGATATCGACAGCGGCGTGATCGGAGCGCTGCTTGAGCTCCGCGCGAACATCGTTCTCGACGCTCGGCGCGAGCAGGCGCTTCAGCGCGTCGGCGATCGCGAGCCGCATCTGCTCGGCCCACGGCGATGCAGGATCGAGCCTGGTCAACCGCTCGATGCCCATGCCGACCTTGTTCGTATCGATGTGCACCTGCGCGCGCAGCACGCCCTCCGCCTCACCGCGCCGGATCGCGAGGAACCGGTGAGACGGGATGGTCTTCACCGCCTCGCTGAACTGGTAGTACTGCTCGAACTTCGTCGGCTCGTCGCTCTTGTTGGGAACGACCGCGGAGACCAGCTCGCCGTGCTCCGCATACTCGCGGCGCACGAACGTCCGGACCTCGGCGGTGTCCGCGATCTGCTCGGCAACGATGTCACGCGCACCCGCGAGCGCCTCGTCGGCGGACGCGACGCCCTCGGTGACGAACGCGGCTGCCTCGGCCGCCGGGTCACCCTCGGCGCCTTGCGCGGCGATCTTGTCCGCGAGCGGCGCCAGGCCCTTCTCGCGCGCGACGGAGGCACGCGTCTTGCGGCGCGGGCGATACGGCGCATAGAGATCCTCGAGCTCGGCCTTGCCGTCGGCGGCACGCAGCTTGGCCTCGAGCTCGGGGGTGAGCTTGCCCTGCTCGGTCACCGAGGCGAGGATCGCGGCGCGCCGGGTCTCGAGCTCGACCAGGTAGTCGCGCTTCTCCTCGATCGCACGGAGCTGGACCTCGTCGAGGCCGCCCGTGCGCTCCTTGCGATAGCGCGCGATGAACGGAACCGTGTTGCCCTCGTCGAGCATCGCGATCACGGCTGCGATCGCTCCAGGCGCGAGCCCGAGCTGCGCCGCGAGCGAAGGCACGGGATCGAAGTCCACGGGCGGAGCAGTGACGGCGTCGTTCTCGTCGGTCATTGGAGCCGGCGACCGTAGCCGCCGGGACCCCTGCGGGCAAGCGTGAACCGGGTCTGTCGCCGGTCCGGTAGGTCCGCTGGACGGCAGGGAATTCCGGCCTCTCGACTCCGGACCACCGGGGTCAGCTGGGTTCCGCGGCGTGGTATGTCGCGCCATGCCCATCGACGCCGCCCGCGAGCGCCTGATCCAGCGCCTCCCGAAGGTCGAGCTCCACCTCCACATCGAGGGAACCCTCGAGCCCGAGATGATGTTCAGCCTCGCCGCCAAGCACGGGATCAAGCTGCCGTACGCGTCGGTCGAGGCGGTCCGTGCCGCGTATGCGTTTCATGACCTGCAGTCGTTCCTCGACCTCTACTACGCGGGCTGCGACGTCCTCCGCGACCGCCGCGATTTCTACGCGCTCGCGATGGCGTACTTCACGCGCGCCCACGCCGACAACGTGGTGCACGCCGAGCTGTTCTTCGACCCCCAGACCCACACGGTGCGCGGTGTGCCGATCGACACCGTCATCCTCGGCTTGCGCGACGCGATGGACGACGCCCATCGCCGCTACGGCATCACCTCGGATCTGATCCTCTGCTTCCTGCGCCACCTCCCCGAGGCCGACGCGTTCGCGACCCTCGATGCAGCGCTGCCCTACCTCCAGGAGCTCGCCGGCGTTGGCCTCGACTCCGGCGAGCGCGGCAATCCGCCGGCGAAGTTCCAGCGCGTCTACGCCAAGGCGCGCAGCCTCGGGCTCCGCGCGGTGGCGCATGCCGGCGAGGAAGGCCCTGCGGCGTACATCACGGATGCCCTCGATCTCCTCCACGTCGAGCGAATCGATCACGGCGTCCGCTGCGACGAGGATCCGGCGCTGGTCGCGCGACTCGTCCGCGAGCAGATTCCACTCACGGTCTGCCCGCTGTCGAACCTAAAGCTGTGCGTCGTCAAGGATCTGCGAGAGCACAACTTCGCCACGCTGCTCCGCCGGGGCGTGGTCGTCACGATCAACTCCGACGACCCTGCGTACTTCGGCGGTTATGTCGGTGAGAACTATCGCGCGACCGCCGAGGCACTGGACCTCACCGCAGCCGAGCTGGTGACCTGCGCGGAGAACGCGGCGCGTGCGTCGTTCCTCCCGGCGCAGGCCAAGACGGCTCTGCTCTCGAAGATCCGCGCCGTCGGCGCGCACGCCTGAGGCGCGGGGGTGGCGCAATGCGCAACCGATCGAGTTTTTCGTGCCGGCTGCTTCGTGTAGAAGTGCCCATGCGTCATCTCGTCCTCGCCGCGGTTGTGTTCTGCAGCGGCTGCTTTCGGGGCGGCTTTCCGGATGCAGCCCCCCCTCGTACGGGCGTCGCAGCGACGGGACAGCGGCTCGCTATCGTGGAGAGCACGGAGACCTGGCGCCAGCGCGACAACGTCGGCGAAGTCCGCGTCGAGGACGAACATGGACAGCGGCTCGCCACGGGCGATGTCTACGCGACGCGAGCTCATTTCAAGACGACGTGGACCGCGGTCCAAGGCAACGTAAAAATCTCCGACGAGGACTTCTTCCGGATCGCCGGCGAACCGTCCGCTCTTGAAAAGACGCAGCGATGGCGGGACAGCAACCTCCGCTCGAATCGGCTCGGGCGTAAGCTCCTGCTCGGCGGTTTCGTCGGCGGGCTCGCCGGCCTGCTGCTGCCAGGCATCGAAGCGAAGGTGGTGGTTGCGGTTGCCGGGCTCTCCGTCGCAACCTGCGGCCTGCACCTGATGATGTGGAGCCATGAACGCCAGCAGCAGCACGTGATTCCCGTTTGGGACGCGCAGGACATCGCAGACCGCTACAACCGCAAGCGCGGCATCAGCGTTCTGCGGCGGTTCTGATCGCGCGCGACGCGGTCAAGGCATGACGGCAAACGTGAACGGGCCCGCCGGTCTGCGCTCGACGATGTAGACCCAGGTACCGGCAGGAAGACTCAGGTTCCGATCGATCGCGCCGTTGTCTGCCCAGTCGCACGCGACGCTGGCTCCTGAGCACGTGTCAGAACGCACCTGGACGGCCACGCCTTGACCCGAACGGTCACTTGCCGTGATGTGAACCGATGTGGGATCCGACAGCCGGAGCGCGTAGACGGACTCCGAGAGGCTCAGACCCGGGACACATTCGGGCATCGCGATGTCGAGCTGCTGTGCCGTTGATGCCCCTGCCGTCGCCGTGAACCCGAGCGAGATCGGTTGCGGCGCGAGGCAGGTTCCATCACCTGGAGTCGAGTCGAGGGCTGGCGCATCCATCGAACCCCCGTCGCCGCCGCCGGTCGTGGATCCGTCGCATGCAACGAGAACGATCGCGAGCGATGCAGCGGTTCTCGACATGGCGCAAGTTGCACCACGTTGCGCCAACAGTCCGGGTACCTTGCCGCGTGCGCGCACGTCGAGGTGCGACTGACGCCACACCAGGGAGCGGTGCCAGTACACGTCGTTCCGCTTCGACGGGCACTGCAAGGAGGCCGGCGTCCGCCCGTCGATGGGCAGAGTCGGCGACGCGGACGACAACGCAATGTCCGAGAGCCGGTCGCCGTCCCCGCGGTGACGGCATCGTGCGCTCCGGCTAGGTCGCTGGCAGCACGCCGGCTGCGATCGCGATAGCCCTTACGGCATCGATCGTGTCCGCCTCGGCGGCGGTCTTGTCGTCGCGGTAGCGCACGAGCCGCGCGAACCGGAGCGCCATCCCTCCCGGATACTGCGACGAGCGCTGGACATCGTTGAACGCGATCTCGACGACGAGCTCGGGGCGCACGTACACGACGTGTCCCTCGCGGTCGACCTCGATCGCTTGTAGCGCGGTGGTCTGCCACGCGAGCACCTCGTCGGTCATGCCCTTGAAGGTCTTGCCGAGCATCACGAAGCCGCCGGCCGGATCGCGCGCACCGAGGTGGAGGTTCGAGAGAAAGCCACGACGCCGACCCGAGCCCCACTCCGCGGCGAGCACGACGAGGTCGAGCCGGTGGACGTGCTTGATCTTCAGCCACGACGCGCCGCGGTTGCCCGCGTCGTACGGCGCCTCGAGCGCCTTGGCCATCACGCCCTCGTGGCCGCTCGCGATCGCGGCCTCGAAGAACGCGGTCGCCGCCGCCGCCTCGTTCGTGATCAGCCGGGGCACGGCGTGCGCGGGCGCGAGTGCATCGAGGAGCGTGAACCGCTCGCGCGCGGGATTCGCCAGCAGCGTCTGGTCATCGATCAGCAATGCATCGAACAGCGACAGGGAAAGCGGCAACCGATCGGCGAGCGCCTTGCCGCGCCCGACCCGCTTCATCGTGTCCTGGAACGGCAGCGGACGACCGCCCGGTCCGAGCGCGATCGCCTCGCCGTCGAGGATCAACCGGCGGGCCGGGAGCTGCGCCGCATAGGCCACGACCTCGGGCACGCTCGCGGTGACCTCGTTGAGCGCACGCGAGAACACGCGGACGACGTCACCGTCCTTGTGGATCTGGACGCGAAACCCGTCGAGCTTGAGCTCGAGCGCCGCCGGCCCGGCGAGCGTCGCCAGCGCCTCGCTCGTGGTCTCGGCGGTCTGCGCGAGCATCGGCAGCACGGGACGGAACACGGTCAGCCCGAACCGCGCGAGCCCGGCGGCACCGTCGGTCAGCGCGGCGTCCGCGACGACACCCAGGTCGCCCGCCAGCATGTAAGCGCTGCGGACCGAGGCGGGTGCCAGCGACGTCGCGAGCGCGACCGCGTCGACGACGAGGGCATCGAGCGCCCCCTGCCGCAGCTCGCCGAGCACGAGGGCGCCGAGGAACTCCTGCTCGATCGCCGTCGCCGCCGCGAGCAGTGCGCCGAACCCCTCCTTGCGAGCCCGTCCCGAGCCAGTACCGCTGAGCGCGGCGATCGCAGCGAACCGGCGATCGACCTCGCCGAGCGTCAGCGTCGCGTTCGCTGCCGGCGCGACCGCACCGCGAAGCTCCGCGACCGTTGCGTAGCCGATGCCGAGCTTGCGCCCGACGTCGCCCGACAGATGTCGCGCGGCGATCGCCCGCTCGTCGGGCGGTACGTCGCGGATCAGCGCCGCGATCAGCTCGACCTTCTTCTTCTTGCCCGAGGTGCGCGCGACCTCGGCGCTCGTTCGCGCGCTCTGCTCGAACAGCACGAGGTCACCGTACTGGGTCAATGGCCCGGGCGCCACCGCCACGCGCCATAGCGCAGGCGACTCCACAGCCGGGCGAGCCACGATGGCTCCGACACCGTGAGCAGCGAGATCGTCATCGATGCCGACGCCTCCTCGGCCTCCTCGCGTGGCGCGGGCTCGGCGCGGTCGATCGCCTCGACGTCCGACAGTGCCGACAGCATCGCCTCGGCATCCGCGAATCGGCGGTCGGGATCCTTGGCGAGTGCACGGCGGATCACGGCATCGAGCCCTGGCGAGACATCCGGGATCAGCGCGCGAAGCGGACGCGGCGGGCGGCTCAGCGCGTTGGTCATGATCTCCTTCGGCGATCCACCGAGGAACGGACGCTGTCCCGAGATCATCTCGTACAGGATCACACCGACCGCATAGAGGTCGCCGCGCTGGTCGGTGGGGTGGCCGAGCAGTCGCTCCGGTGCGATGTAGGACGGCGAGCCGATCGCCATGCCGGCGCCGGTCAGCGCCGGTGCGTCGCGCATCGTGGCCAGACCGAAGTCGATCAGCACCACGCGAAAGCCCCCGCGCAACGTGAACATCACGTTCTCTGGCTTGATGTCACGATGGATCACGCCGTGGGCGTGCGCGTGAGCGAGTGCCGAGAGCAGGCTCTTCGCCACATGCAGCGCGCGGGTCACCGAGAACCCGTCGTTGGCGAGCGTCGATGCGAGCGTGGGCCCATCGATCAACTCCATCGCGATGTACTGCAGCCCGGTCTCGTCCTCACCGTGATCGAGGATCCGGATGCACCCGGGATGATCGAGCCTGGCGATCGCGCGGGCCTCGCGCTCGAACCGTGACTCGAAGTCCTGGGTCCGGCGGCCGAGCACCTTGAGCGCAACGTCCTTGCCGAGCCCGAGATGCTCCGCCCGGTAGACCTGACCCATTCCGCCGCTACCGAGCAGCGCCTCGATCCGGTAGCGACCGGCGAAGACCGTCTGCGGTGCGAGGATTCCCATCCTGGGTTCCATCGCAAGCAGCGTGCCCCGGCTCGCGGCGGAATCCAGGTTCACCACGGCCCCTGGGATCCGAGTGATTGCCGGACATTGCCGCCGTGGCGCACGCTCCCGCGCACACCGGGCTCCGAGGATCACCGAGATCGCCGCCTGCGGACACCGCAGGAGTGGCTGCGACATCCGCAGCCGAAAAAAATGCGCGGCGCCGGATCAGGGCGCCGCGTCTACCCGGGGAGTCTGCGATGCAGGGGCCCCAGAAACGTGTCGTGCGTCAGCTCAGCGCGATGCGACCTCGAGCGACCAGGCGTTGAGCTTGCCGACGTCCTGCGACGCGGTGTCGACGACCTTCAGGGTCCAGCCGCCAGCGAGCGCCTTGCCGACGAGCGCGGGGACCGGGAACGTCTGCTTGAGGTTATCGGCCGAGCCACCGGTCGCGTTGTGCACGACGACCGAGTCAGCACCCTTGGTCAGCGTGACCTTGAGGTCACCGCGATACGTGTGCGTGATGTCGACCGTCAGCTTGACGTCGGAGATCGTGCCGGTGTCGGTCACCGTGATCGTGTTCGATACGCCGGTCGGGTTGTTGTCGGGAATCGCCGCGGCAGGCGTCGCGGTGTAGTTGTGCGCCGTGCCGCCGCTCTGACACGACGGGTGCATCGAGCAATCCGCATCGCTGCAGTTGGCCTGGCCGTCGCCGTCCTCGTCCTTGCTCGTCGTGTCGTCACAGACCTCGCGGGGTGCCGTGAGCGACGGGATCTCGGCGGTCACCGCGGAGCCGTACTCCTGAACGTACTTGTACGAGAGCCAGCCGTAGCCGGGACCGGCCGGGTTCTCGATGCCGAACGACGCCGTGCCCCATGAGTTCTTGAACAGCCAGAACCCCTTCTCCTTCTTCGGGTTGCCCTGCGCGTCGAGGACAGGCTTGCCCTCGCCATCGCGCATCTCGAACTCGAGGTTGTCGTCCCAGCCGATGATCTGGATCGCGTGACCGGCGCGGCTCGCCAGCGACACGGTCTTGTCCTGCTCGTTGGGGTACGTGACCACGCCCTTGCGCCACAGTGCGTCGTTGATCGGAAGCGTCGAGCGGCGGTGGTTCCACGACTGGTAGAAGAACGTGAAGCCGACGTTGACGCCGGTCTTCTTGGTCGAGAGGTGAGCCTTCATCGAGTTGGTGTTGATCCAGCGCGTCGCCGGGACCTTCCACTTCTTCGCGGCCGCGACGGACGCGGGCGGCTCGCCGTTCGTGTAGCACTTGGTCGGGAGGTTCTCGCCACCGCTGCAGGCGGGGTCATTCGTGGCGCTCCACGGCTGCGACTCGTACGCCCAGTCGGCTTCCTTCACGGTGCCGTGGTTGGCGACGGTCTTGAGGTTCGCGTCGGAGCTCGATCCATCGGTGTTGGGGAACGCGCGCTGGAGATTCTTCGCGGCCCACTGGAGGTACTGCTCCGAGAAGTCGGCCTCGGCGACCGGCATGCCGGCCTTGATGTAGAGGTTCTCGACGAGCGCGGTCGACGCGAAAATCGAGCACACGCCGCGGCTGCCCTGGCTCTTCACCGGGGACTGGTCCGTGATCTTGAACTGCGCCGGATAGACCGCATCGGCCTTGTTGTCATCGGGCAGCGAGTCGTTGTCCGGGGCGCCGTTGTTGACGTTGTCCTCGGAGACCGGGTAGTCGTCATCGTACGGGCTCGCGAGGCCATCCTCGCCACCATCGGCACAGGCCGCGAACAGGGGGAGGCTCATCAGGGCGACGGTGAGGAGGCGAACGCGCATGTTCCGCCTGGGGTGCGTGATCCATGCCTGCGGCAACTCGTTGATCTGGCTCGCAGATCGCGTCGACGACGCCGGCCAGCGCAACTGCGTCTGCCAGCGAACCGGCCAGTCGAGTTGCCGCCGAGACCGCTACGCACCAGGCCCCGAAAGGGAAACAGCCGGCTCGAGGCCGGCTGTCGATCACGTTCGCGAGCGCGCCCTAGAACACGAACGGATACCCGAACGAACCGCCGTTCGAGGTCTTCGCGAACTTCGCTTTCTGCATCGCAGCAGCGACGCAGCTGCCGAGCGCCGCATCCGGCGTGTTCTTGACCGACACGCTACCGACGCCGCCGTCGGGGTTGACCTTGACCGACACCTTGACCTGGCCCTTGGCCGAGGACTTGTCGCCGCACGCCATGACGCGCGCCTTCACCTTGTTCACGCCGTCGGAGATCATCGTGCGGTCGAGGCTGTCGGGGAGATCGCCCCCGCCGCCGCCGCTCTTGGGGGCAGCACCGCCGCCGCCGCCCTTCTTCTTGAACTTCGATTGGCAGCACGCGCCCTCGTAGTTGTTGAGCACGCACGACACCTCGTCGCAGCCACCCGCGCTCGCGGTCTCCTTCGGCGGCGCGGTCTCCTTCGGCGGCTTCGGGTCAGCCTTGACCGCCGGCGTGTTCGTACGCGGCTTGTCGGTCGTGGTCTTCGGCTTGTCCGCCGTCTTCGGCTTGGTCGTGTCCGGCTTGGCCGTGTCCGGCGTCGTCGTGTCCGGCTTCGCCGTGGTGTCCGGCTTCTCGGAGTCCGAGCCTGCTGCTGCGGTGGTGTCCGGCTTCGCAGAGTCCGAGCCCGCCGCCGCGTTGGTGTCCGGCTTGGCCGTCTCCGAGCCCTTGTCGTCCGTGCCGGCGACCTTCTCGGTGTCGCTGCCGCTGCCCGCGCTGTTCATCGCGACGGTGTCGGCCTTCGGCTTGTCGTCCTTGCCGCTCAGCAGCACGACGACCATGATCACGGCGGCGACGGCGAGCACGCCGACGCTGCCGATCAGCATGTACATCATCTTGTTGTTCGACGAGCGCGACGACGTCGGCACGATCACGGCGGGCTCGGAGAACCCTCCGCCACCGAACACCGGGAGGTCGTCCATCGAACCGATCGAGGACGAGGTCGCGGGCTTTGCAGCCCCGCCCGATCCACCGAGGTAGGCATTCGCCATCGAGCGAATGTCGATCAGGCCGGAGCCCTCGCCACCCGCAGCACCGGTCGCGTGACCGCTCGGCACCGAGGAGGTCGACGAGCTCGGAGCGGGCTTGTCACTCGCGAGCTGCGCGAGGTTGTTGAGCGAGAACAGCACCGAGTTCTCGTTGCGCTCGCCGCGGAGCTTTGCGTTGGCCGCAGCCTGCGCGGCGGACGTCGAGCTCGGCTTGCTGCCGAACAGATCGCCGTCGTCGTCGTTGCTGCTGCCGTGGCTCGAGGCGCCGGCCGACGCTGACGCAAACAGATCGCCTGGATCGCTGCGCACGGTGCCGGCCTCGTCGCCGCCCGCGCCACCGAACATCGCAGAGACGGCGGCCGCGCCACCACCACCGCCGGAGACCGCAGCGGTCGTGTTGCCCGACGCGACAAACGCGGCGAACGCATCGACCTGCGACAGCGGCAACCAGTCCGCGAAGCCCTCACGCCATGCGTAGGTCTCGCCATCGATCTCGCCCGCGGCGAACTTCTGCTGGACCTCGGCGGCCGTCATCGGGCCGACCTGGTCCTGGTTGATCACGACGTGCCAGACCGACTCATCGCCGGCAGGTGCTTCCGCACCGCCTTCGTAGCCATAGTCGTAGACCCGCGTGTCCTTCTCCTGGGCTGGAGCGGCCGGTGCTTCCGTGGCTCCAGCACCGCCGCGAACGACGATGATGTTGCTGCACTTCTTGCAGCGGATCTTGAAGACCTTGCCTTGGACCTTATCGTCCGAGATCGAGTACTTGGCCTGACAAGCGTCACAGACGATCTTCATGGGCGTCCCTGTAAATCAGTTCGAGTGATGGACCCCCGAGTCCCCCACTCCTTGGTGAAAAAAATCGTACCACAGGGCCCCCGGTGGAACGCCAATCGAGGCCGGAGGTTATCGCTGCTTGGGTGCGGCAAACGGATCGAACAGGCGGATCGTCTCGACGCGATCGGGTCCGTGGGAGACCAGGCAGAACGGGACGCCCGCCATCTTCTGAATCGTCTCCACATACGCCCGCGCGGGCGCTGGGAGGTCGCTGATGTCCGTGGCGTCCGACGGCAGCTTCGTCCACCCAGGAAAACTCTGAAGGACCGGCGTGGCCCGGGCGATGTCCTCGGGGTCGGTCGGGGGCTCGTCGAGCTCCTTGCCGTCGAGCTTGTACGCCACGCAGACCGAGACCTCGCCGAGGTTGGCGAGGACATCGAGCTTGGTCAGCGCGAGCGAGCCCATCCCGGACAGCCGGACACCCATCCGCAGCGCCGGGAGATCGAGCCAGCCGCAGCGCCGGGGCCGCCCGGTGGTCGCGCCGAACTCGCCGCCGGCCCTGCGCAGCCGGTCGCCGAACTCGCCCTTGATCTCGGTCGGGAACGGTCCCTCGCCGACGCGCGTCGCGTACGCCTTGGTGATCCCGACGACCGTGTCGATCTGGGTCGGTCCGATGCCGGCGCTCTGACAGGCGCCGGCCGCGATCGTCGACGAGGACGTCACGTAGGGATAGGTACCGTGGTCGAGATCGAGCAGGCAGCCCTGCGCGCCCTCGAACAGGACGTGCTTGCCGTCCTGGATCTTCCGCGCGACGTGCCGGCCAGCATCGCCGGTATACGGCCGCAGCTTGTCGCCCGCGGCGAGCGCGTCATCGATCCAGCCCGTGATCTCGGCCTGCGACGGCGCCGTGCCGCCGAGGTGCTGGATCAGCGGCATCATCTCGTCGAGGTTCGCGGCGACCAGCTCGCGGACGCGCTGGGGTTTCTCGAGATCGCGCATCCGCACGCCCTTGCGGGCTGCCTTGGCCTCGTACGCGGGCCCGATGCCACGTCGCGTGGTGCCGATCGCCTTGCCCGTCGTCGCTCCGCGGTCCTCACGCAGACCGTCGAGGAGCTTGTGGTACGGCAGGATCACGTGCGCACCGAGCCCGATCAGGAGCTCGTTCTGCATCAGCAACCCCTTGGACTGGCAGTCCGCGATCTCCTCGAGCAGCGTGTGAGGATCGATCACCATGCCGTCGCCGAGCACGCAGCTCTTGCCCGGATGGCAGACTCCGGAGGGCACGAGGTGAGTGACGAGCTTCTTGCCGTCGATCACGAGCGTGTGACCGGCATTCGCACCGCCACCGTAGCGGACCACGGTATCGGCCCGTTCGGTGAACAGGTCGACTACCTTGCCTTTGCCTTCATCGCCCCACTGGGCACCGACGACGATCACGACAGACATCGATTCTCCTCGAGCAACTTCACCAGAGCACGCGTATCCGTGGTGTCCAGCGGACGCCGAGCGTCATCGGCGCGCAGAACCCGATTCTGATCGAGCAGCAAGGCCGCATCGAATCCCGCACCCCGCAGCCAGCTCGCGGTGGGCTCGGTCGCAGCGGTAACCGCGCGGATCCCGTGAGCCCGGAGCGTGCGCGCCAGCGCGGCGGCACCCGCGCCGAACACCGCGACCCCGACGGAGCTCGTCGGCAGCGCGACGCCGACCGCACGCTGGGCCAGTGCGAGGGCCTCGAGATCGATCGCAAACCCGGTCGCCCGCGCAGCGCGGCCGTAGCGAGCGATCAGCTCGTCGTACCGACCACCACGCAGCACCGCCTCGGGTGCACCGCCTGCGTAGCCCGCGAACCGCACGCCGGTGTAGTAGTCGAACCCGCGCACGTCGCCGAGATCGACGGTGACCGCGGGCGCGGGTTGATCCGCGAGCTCGGAGAACACCGCGAGCGTCGAGGCCAGGCCATCGAGTGCGGCGCGAACGTCGTCGGGCCACGCCATGGCGATCGCGCGCGCGAGCGTCGGGACCGCCGGCCCCCACAGTCCGATCAGCGACTCGGCGAGCTGCGCGATCTCGGGCGGTAACCCGGCCGCCGCGCGGCGCAGCCCTGCCCGATCCTTGCGCGCGATCGCCGCGGCGATCTTCGTGCGGGTCTCCGCATCGGGCGCCGCGCCGAGTACGTAGCGCGCCGGTGCGACGTGACCGACGTCGAGCCGGGTCTCCGGGAGCTGTGCGGCGGCGAGTGCAGCGGCGGCCACGGCGAGCACCTCGGCATCGCCCGCGGGCTCACCGGCCTCGATCAGCTCGATGCCCGCCTGCAGGATCTCGCGCTGCCCACGCTCACCGGCGAGCCGCGTGACGGCGCCCTCGTAGCACAGCCGGATCGGCCCCTCGACCTCGGCGAGCCGGGTCGCCACGACGCGCGCGATCTGCGGTGTGATGTCGGGACGCAGCGCGACGATCTCACCGGTGCCCGGCTCGACGAACCGGATCGCGGCGGTTCGTGCACCGTCACCGAGCCCGCGCTCGAGCACATCGGCGACCTCGAACACCGGCGTGATGATCCGCGCGTAGCCCCACGCCTCGAACACCTCGATCACGCGACCTGCGAGGGACCGCCGGCGGGCGGCTGCACGCGGCAGGAAGTCGCGGACGCCTGACGGAAGGCGAATCGGCGGGGCGTTCACGGCGCGGCTACTGTACTCACACGCGCACGGGATGACGACGGGCCCGCGCCACGATCGGCCGCTCCAGATCAGGGCGTCTCTCGCTCCGCGGGTACGGGAGGGAGACGCTGCCAGCGGTCGAAGTACTCCTTGGTGATCTCGGTGATCTCCGACGGAATCTCGTACTCGAACCGCTTGCCTGCCGCGTAGTCGCCGGCCTCCATCGCCGTGTCCCGCAGGATCTTGTCGTAGCGGATCGCGGTGGACAGCGCAGCCACGGTCGGGATGGCACGCCGGCACGCACTCACGACCGCATCGAGCCTCGCGCCATTGACGCGGGTTCCGACCGCCTCGCCAAACCGAACGCACGCTTCCCAGGCACGACCGACGATCGCGCGTGGACTGTCGGGCACGCAGCTCGCGAGCACGATGATGAAGACGACGAACCGGCCCATCAGCGCACCGCGTAGGTCACGAAGTACTCGAAGTCGACGATCGCTCGGTAACCCTCGAGAAACCCGCTGTTGAACCGCGGGATCTGGAGCGCCAGCGAGGTCGACACCGACGTCCCCGTGACTCGATCCGTCCAGGTTAATTTCTGGTCGGTGCCGGACACGCGCTCGGTGTCTCCTACCACCCGAAACCGCTGGCCAGCGCCAAGCCGCAGGGGCCCGCTGATGTCAGTGCTGTAGCGATCGCCGCTCGAGCTCGACTCCTTGATCCGCCACACGCTCGCAGGCAGCCCGGGCTGCCACGTCGACTCGAGGAACATCGAATCGTTCGGCCCATTGTCCGTCCACACGCCCATCCACTGCAGCAGGTTGCTCGAGTCGACGATCGTGTACGTCGTGTCGACGCGGGTCACCCGCGGTGGACTGACGTAGCTCGCGGAGCCCGGCCCCGTGAGCGAGCCGAGGCGCAACGCGCCGGTGCCGCTGAGGCTGTACGCGTCGTACAGGTTGTACGCGCCTTCGTCGTTGTGCATCTCGACGAGCCCGATGAAGTCACCTGCGAGCGCCGGGCGCGGATCGCAGGCATCGCCGACGCCATCGGCGATCTCGCCGGCCTCGTCCTCACCGAGATCGTGCTGATCGCTGTTCGGATCGACCGGACAGTTGTCACACGCATCCGGCCAGCGATCGCCGTCCTCGTCGGGGCCTTCGCAGCCCGGCGGCGGCTCGAGCTCCGCGAGTGCACCATCGGCCGGGTCGACGGTATCGAAGCCGAGGCGGCCGCAGCCGGCCACGGCAAGGAACATCCACCAGCGCACGGGCCATCGTAACGTGAGTCGCAGCGCGTGGGCCACGATTGAACCGAGGGCACCGGCCGATCTAGGCTCGAGGTTCATGAGCGACCCGGCCTCGCCCCCGGACCTCTCGCCCGAGCTCGTCGCGGAGCTCGAGCAGCTCACCGAGTCGCTCGCCGCGCGTCCGGATCACGCGGATCTCGCCCGCAAGCTCGAGTGGCTGATCGATGCGTTGATCCTGCGCGGCCAGTTGCCGCCGACGTTTCGCAAGCTCGCGACCAAGATCCGCGGTGATCGCTCGACCGTGCGGCTCGCGATGTTCCGCGACAAGTACACGGTGCCGAGCGCCGACATCGATTGCGCCGAGCGGATCCCGCTATGCCGGGCGCGGTGCTGCACGTTCGACGTCACGCTGTCGCCGCAGGACGTGGCGGAGCGCAAGCTGCCGTTCGAGATCGATCAGCCGTACATGCTGCCGCGCGATCCGGATTCCCGGCGCTGCACGTGCATGGACGCCAGCGGCGCCTGCACGGTCTACGACCATCGACCGGGCGCGTGTCGTGCCTACGATTGCCGAGCGGACGATCGCGTGTGGATCGACTTCGAGGCCCGGATCCCGCGCTGACTCACTCTGTGCCGCGACGGTCGCGCGGCACGATCACGGGCTCGATCCGCTGCGCGATCATCGCGATGACGATCTCGCGCAGGACCGATCGGCGCACCGGCACCGTCTCCTGGCGTTCGTGCTCGAGGGCGATGCGAAACACCGCGGGCGTGATCGTGCGCATCGCGCTCAGGGCGTGCAGGGACCGTCGGCCTTGAGCTGCGCGCCACCACACGTGTCGTTGCCGTCGCCGGGGATCACTTGGTCGGGTGGATCGATCGGCTGCCCGTTCTCGTCGAGCTCCTCCTCGACCGGATCGCCCGGCGGCAACGGCATGTCGTCTTCCGTGACACATGCCGAGAGACCCAACGCGATCGACACAGCGAGATACAGCTTGATCATCGATGCAGACGACGAGCACCGATCGTGCCGGCGTACGGCTTCGTGATCACGCCAGGTTGGCTCGCCGATCCGGGTCGCGCGACCGCGACGTGCGACAGCACACAGGGTCCCAGGTCCGCCGGATCTATAAGTGGCAACCACCTACATGGATCGTCGTGCCGTCGCTCAGGTCGCACTCGAACATCGTGCAGGTGCCTGCGGGCACGAACTCGGCGAGGGCCGCGTCGGGGTCGCACGCCAGGCTGCACGCTCCTTCCGTCGCGACCACCAGCTCGCAACCTTCGGGCGCGTTGTCCTCAGGAATCTCCCGCTGCGCAGGCTGGCGCAGTCGCACATTGGCGTTCTCCGGCCGCGCCACATCATCCGTGGCTTGGGCGTCGACATCCTCGGTCACACAGGCAGAGGCACCTGAGATCACGAGCCAGGCACCGATCGCGATCATCTTGGTCTGCATGCTCGCAACAACGAGCATCCGGCGTGCCGATCAGGAAACGGAGCAGCGAACGATCACAACGGTGAGAACGACGGAACGAACTGGACGTCGATGCTCGGGAACTTCATCCGCAGCTCGTCGGCCACGCGCATCGGACCAAACACCTCGGTCGCATAGTGGCCCGCCGCGACGAGCGTGATCTGGAGCTCCTTCGCGAGGTCGCCCGCACGCTCGGCGAGCTCGCCCGTCAGGAACAGATCACACCCGGCGGCGGCGGCCGCCTCGAGCAGGTCCGAGGCGGCTCCCGAGCAGAGGCCGACCTTACGGACGACCTGCGGACCGTGCGGAAACACGAACCGCGGCGGCTGGCCCTTGCACACGCCCGCGCCGATCCGCGCGATCGCCTCGTCGCGGCTCAGCGGTGACGGCCACGAGCCAGAGAGGCCGAGGGCCACCCCGCGGACATCGCCGAAGGTCTCGCGCTGCGGACCGAGCGCGAGCGCATCCGCGAGGCCGACGTTGTTCCCGAGCCGGGAGTGCTTGTCGAGCGGGAGGTGGTACGCCGCGAGCGAGACGTCGTTGCCGAGCAGGAGCTTGAGCCGGCGGCCCATCGGTCCGGCGATCTTCGTCAGGCCCGAGCCCCAGATCAGGCCGTGGTGTACGACGATGAGGTCCGCGTGCTGCTCGATGGCGCGGCTGATCAGATCCGCGCTTGCGGAGACACCGGTGACGATGGTGTCGACCTCGAGCGAGCCCTCGACCTGCAGCCCGTTCGGGGCGTAGTCGCGGAACCGATCGATCTCGAGGGTCGTATCGAGGTATCCGATCACGTCGCGCAGATGCACCGGCATCCGGCGAGCGTACGCTGGTTCGGGCCGCGCGGAGGCCCCGCCGATTCAGCTGCCTCGGAGCGGGGGAACCCGTGGTAAACCGCCGCATGGCGCCTGTGAAGAAGCCCGAGACCGATCAGGAAGTCCGGACCATGAGTGGCATCCCGCTCAAGCCGACCTACGGCCCCGCGGACCTCGAGGCCCGCGACTGGTCCTACGAGAAGCAGCTCGGCGATCCCGGTCAGTATCCCTATACGCGTGGTCCCCACGCGACGATGTATCGCGGCAAGCCGTGGACGATGCGCATGTTCGCTGGCTTCGGCACGCCCGAGGACACCAACAAGCGGTTCAAGTTCCTGCTCGAGAGCGGGCAGACCGGGCTGTCGACCGCGTTCGATATGCCGACGCTGATGGGGTACGACCCCGATCACAACCGCTCGCTCGGCGAGGTCGGTCGCGAGGGCGTCTCGGTGGCCTCGCTCGACGACATGGTGCGGCTGTTCGGCGACATCCCGCTCGACAAGGTCTCGACGTCGATGACGATCAACGCGCCGGCCGCCGTGCTGCTGGCGCTGTACGTCGCGGTCGCCGAGAAGCAGGGCGTCTCGCCCGACAAGCTGCGCGGCACGCTGCAGAACGACATGCTCAAGGAGTTCATCGCGCAGAAGGAGTGGATCAGCCCGATCCGCGGCCACATGCGGATCATCCGCGACATGCTCGTGTGGTGCACGAAGACGATGCCGCAGTGGAACACGATCTCGATCAGCGGCTATCACATTCGGGAAGCTGGAGCGACCGGCGTCCAGGAGCTCGCGTTCACGCTCGCCGACGGTATCGGCTACGTGCAGCTCGGCATCGATGCAGGTCTCGACGTCGACGACTTTGCGCCGCGGCTCTCGTACTTCTGGGACGTTCACAACGACTTCTTCGAGGAGATCGCGAAGTTCCGTGCCGGTCGCCGGATGTGGGCGAAGATCATGCGCGAGCGGTTTGGCGCGAAGAACCCGAAGTCGTGGTTGCTCCGCACGCACGCGCAGACCGCGGGCGTGTCGTTGATGGCGCAGCAGCCGATGAACAACGTCATCCGCACCACGATGCAGGCGCTCGCTGCTGTCCTCGGCGGCACGCAGTCGCTCCACACCAACAGCTACGACGAGACGTATGCGCTGCCGACCGAGGCCGCCGCGGAGCTCGCACTGCGCACGCAGCAGGTGATCTACGAGGAGACCAACGTCGCCGCCGTCGCCGATCCGCTCGCGGGCAGCTACTACGTCGAGACCCTGACCGATCAGGTCGAGGCAGCCGCGTGGGAGTACATCAAGAAGATCGACGCGATGGGCGGCATCGTGAAGGCCGTGGAGGAGGGCTACCCACAGCGCGAGATCGCGCGCTCGGCCTTCGAGTTCCAGCGCGAGGTCGATGGTCACCGTCGCGCGATCGTCGGCGTGAACAAGTACAAGAACTCGGACGAGGGCGACAACATCCCGACGCTCAAGATCGATCACGACGCCGAGCAGAACCAGATCGACAAGGTGAAGGCGTTCCGCAGCAAGCGCGATCCAGCGACGGCAGAGCGTGCGCTGGCGGCCGTGCGAAGCGCGCTCCAGGACGAGAAGCAGAACGTGATGCCGCCGATCCTCGATGCGGTGAAGGCGCACGTCACGCTCGGCGAGATCTGCGATCTGTTCCGCTCCGAGCTCGGCGAGTACCGCGACCCCGCCTATCTCTAGTCAGCGCGCGAGGGGCGAGCCGTCAGGTTCTCGATCAGCATCACGGTCAGCCCCATCATCGCGAGCAGGCACGTCCGGGCGCGATTGATCATCGTGTAGACCAGGCCGACCGGACCCGACGAGCCGAGCACGCCGTACAGCGCGTAGTTGGTGCCGTCGGCGATGCCGAGGCCAAGCGGGATCACGTTCGACATCCAGGTGATCAGGATGCCGACCGACAGCATCGCGAGCACGAGCGGCGGGTCGAGTGGAATGTCGGCGGCGATCATCGTGATCACCGTCCCGATCCAGTTGAGCGTGCGCGACAGCATCACGAACCCGATGCCGCGCCGCGAGCCGGGCCGGCCGAACTGCTTCACGTGCGCGTCGATGTCGACGATCTTCGTTCGCCAGCGCTCGGCGCGCATCTCCGAGATCAAGCGGAGGCGCTGGAGCGCGGTGATCAGCGAGCCCACGGCCCCCCGCCGCGCGATCACGAGCAGCAGGATCACGAACGCCACCATCACCACCCCGGCGATCGCGACGGCGATCTGCACGCCCGGTGACAGGTCGAGCGTGATCAACGTGAGCGGCACGCCGAGGACCACCGCGGCGATCGCGATCGTGATCGTGGCCAGGTTGAACATCACGATCGCGGAGACCGCGGCGTGGGTCGGCACGTGCTCGGCGAGCATCGTCACCTTGACCGCCTCGCCCATCGAGTTCGCCGGCGTCAGCCGGTTGATCGCGAGCCCACTCGCCTGCGCGGCGAACACGCGCCAGTACGAGACCTCGGCGTGCGGCCGAACGAAGCTGTGGGACGCACCGGCATCACACAGCAGCGAGCCGAGATCGATGGCGGCGACAAGCGCGAACCACCAGCCGGTTCCGACGAACACCCGACGCAGGCCCTCCCAGCCGAGCTTGTCGAGCAGGAACGCGAGGGCGAGCCCACCGATCGCGAGCGTCGTCGCGTGAAACACGTGGCGTGCTCGCGGGCCTCGCATCGGCCGAGGGTACCGTGATCGTCCGCGGTCGATCGGGATCCGGACGGTACGTCCGCGGCGCGGACCGCGGTCGGACGGGCGGTCGAGCAACTGACCGGAACCGCACGACCGCGAGCTGGCCCGGGACGTGGAGTGATCGACGCGCATGCCCGCACGCCGTCCCCCACATCCCCTCGAGCACCATCCCTCGTTTCGCGCCGTGATCGCCGCCGCGCCACCGCTCGCCGAGCTCGTGTTCCGATTGCGCAAGCGTCCCGAGGCCACGAGCCTGGTCGGCACCCTCGCGCTCGCGTGCGGCGATCTCGCGGATGGCTTCGCGGCGCCACCGTGCAGTCGCAAGCGATTGACCGCTCACCACCGGGCGTGGATCGCCGTTCGCGAGATCGATCGAGCGGTGACCGCGGCTGCGCGGGGCCGGCTGGCACCTCCGGACGTGGTCAAGCGGGCGCAGCGCGCGATCGACCGCGCCGATGTCCTCGTCGGTGCGTTGCTCCCGTCGTGAGGTCCGCGTGAGCTGGCGTAACCACGCCACGACCCCACGATGACCTGCGCATCGCCCGATTCCGGCGCATGCTTGGACTCGGTGAGCGGAGACAACGAGACAGAGGCCGACGATCCGCTGATCGGTCGCGTGTTCGCGTCCCGCTACCGCATCGAAGCGCGGCTCGGTGCAGGTGCGATGGGCGAGGTCTATCGCGCGCGCCACGTCAAGGTCGGGCGTCCGTTCGCGGTGAAGATGCTGCACGAGCGATTCCTCGTCGATGACAAGCAGCGACGTCGGTTCGAACGCGAGGCCGAGCTTGCCGGGAAGCTGCACCACATCAACGTGATCGGAGTCGTCGACGTCGGTGAGACCGAGGACGGCATCCACTTCATGGTGATGGAGCTCGCGGTCGGCCAGACCCTGACCGACCTGATGACCGGACCGCTGCCAGCCGCACGCGTGATCAGCCTCGCGCAGCAGCTCTGCGAGGGACTCCAGCATGCGCACGAGCACGGCCTGATCCACCGCGACTTCAAGCCCGACAACGTGATCGTCGAGCGCGACGGGCTGGGCGCGGAGCGTCCCCGGATCGTCGACTTCGGGATCTCGATCCTTCGCGAGGAAGCGGTGACCCCGGGGCGCGCCGATCGGTTGACCACGGCGGGTCTGATCCTCGGGACCCCGCACTACATGGCGCCCGAGCATGCGATGGGCGGTGGCATCGACCATCGGATCGACCTGTTTGCGCTCGGCGTGATCCTGTTCGAGCTGCTCACCGGTCGCCTCCCCTTCGATGGAGATGGCGTCGACGTCGCGCGCGCGAATCTGCTGACCGCCACGCCTGCCATGGGCGTGCGGGTGCCCGGCGTGGTCGTCGATCCGCTGCTCGAGGCGCTCACGCGCAAGCTGATGGAGAAGGATCCCGCGAACCGACCGCAGAGCGCGAAGCAGACCCGCGCGCTGCTCGATCTGATCGCCCGCGATCGGAGCGCGGCCGCCACCGCCCTCGGTGTCGTGCTGCCCGCGAGCGAGCACCCTGCCCCCACTGCGCCGCGGCCCGCACCGATTCCCCGCCCAGAGGTCGTCCATCCTCCACGCGCCGCGATCCTCAGCACGCCGAGCACGCGCGCCGTCACGGTCCCCGAGAAGCGCGCCGGCTCCGAGCCCGGAGCGCCGGCGGCGCGACGCACGACCGATTCGCCGGTCACACCGCCGCGTCGGTGGTGGGCCGTCGCGCTCGGCGCGGGCCTCGTGATGGCGATCGTCGCGATCGTCACGCTCGCGGCGCGTGACGACAACGGATCACCGTCGGCAGCACACAGCCCTCGCGAACCGATCGCGCTCGCGGAGCCCATCGCGATCGATGCCGGCGTGCAGGCAGCCGATGCGCAGGCCGCGAGCGCGCCCGTGGATGCAGCACCACTCGCTGCGGATCCTGCGGTCATGCCGGCGGATGCGGAGGTCGCGGCGGTCCAGACCGACGCCACGGTGCGAGCGACGCCGAAGCCGACGCCGAAGCCGACGCCGAAACCCGCGACCAAGCCACGCCCACAGAAGGATCTGACACCGCAGCCGGTCGTGGCCGCGACGCCGGCCGGGGATCCGATCACCGCGTCGGCGGTCGCCCAGCTCTATGGCGCCGTCGGCCGCGAGCTCAAGCTACTCGACACCAAGAAAGGCTCGGCAGCGACCGCGTCGCTGTGGCCGCGCTACCTGCGGATCCGGATCAACGACGTGCTGACGACCGCCGACAAGCGCGTCGAAGCGCACCGCCTGCTGTCCGTGCTGCGTCGCGAGATCGCCGCGCAAGACTGAGGACCGAAACGGCATGCATTCGGCCGTTTGGAGCGTGCGGCCCGCAACGCGAGTCGCGCGCTCCGACGAAGACGCACAGGCGCCGGGGCGGGCGAGGAGGAGCACACGCCCTGGGTCCTCATTGCCGGTTGCCGGTCGCCGGTCGCCTGTCGCCTGTTTCTGAGTGAAGGTTGCCCGGTTTCCGGTTCCCCGGTTTGCCGGTTCAAGGCAAGGCAGCTGACACGACCGTGCGCTCGCGCGCGGATCCCGGCTGGATATCCCACCCCAGGACTTTCGCGGGCTTGAGGTGCTCTCACCGGCGGCTAACCCTCCAAGCGTTGCTGGACTGTGCGCGGCTGACACAAACTGAACGAGCTTATGGAGGACACGCGGGTTGTTGTCGGTCAGGTGCTCGCCGGACGCTACTGGCTCCAGGAGCACCTCGGCCGCGGTGCGATGGGAGACGTGTTCAAGGCGCGGCACACCAAGGTCGCGCGTGCGTTCGCCGTCAAGGTCCTGCACCCGCAGCTGATCGCCGATCCCAAGGTCTGCGTCCGGTTCGAGCGCGAAGCGGAGCTCGCCGGCAAGCTGCGCCATCGCAACGTGATCAACGTGCTCGACGTCGGCGAGACCGCCCGCTCCCGCTACATCGTGATGGAGTTTGCCGAGGGTCGAAGCCTGACGCACCTGATCGCGGATGGCCCGATGGAGGCCGACCGCGCGATCGGCCTGCTCCGCCAGATCTGTGACGGGCTCCATCATGCGCACGAGCACGAGCTCATCCACCGCGACCTCAAGCCCGACAACATCATCGTCGAGGTCACGGGCAAGGACGAGCACCCACGCATCGTCGACTTCGGGCTCGCCATCATCCGCGATGGCGCGCAATCCGATAACGGCCGGCTCACGACGCGCGGTCTGGTCCTCGGCACGCCGCACTACCTCGCGCCCGAGACCGCGATGGGCAAGTCGATCGATCGCCGTGCCGATCTATTCGCGCTCGGCGTGATCATGTTCGAGATGCTGACGGGCGTGATGCCGTTCGACGGCGACGGCGTCCACGTCGCCACCGCGAATGTCGGGGCCAAGACGCCGACGATGCAGTCGCGCGCGCCACACGTCACCGTCGATCCGTTGCTCGAGGCGCTGACCCGTGCGCTGCTCGCCAAGCGACCGGAGCAGCGCCCCGCAACGGCCCTCGAGGTTCGCCGGATCCTCGGATTGATCCAGACCGATCGAGAGGCTGCCGCGGCCGCACTTGGCGTTGGTCTCGAGGCACCTCGCGCCTTGACCGACGCACCGATCGCCGCCGTCGCGGCGCCCGCGGTGACGAGCGCGCACCCGGTTGGCAGCGAGCGCGATGTTCCGACCGACGAGATGATCCGACAGGCGCAGCCTCGCCGGAGGATCGTCATGGGGATCAGCGCGCTCGTGCTCCTCCTCGCGGCCGGTGTCACGGGTCTCGCGCTTGGTACGCGCTCGACCGGGCCATCCACCCGGCCCGCGACGATCACGGAGCCCGTGGTCACGGCAGCACCGGCCCCGAACATCGAGGTGATTCCGCTCGACCAGATCGCCATGGCTCCGACGGTGGCGGAACCGCCGCCAGCGCCCCGCATCGTCCCGCGCCCACCGACGATCTCCCGCGCGCCGACCGTCGCACCGACGCCCCCCCCACCGGCCACGACGGACGTCGCCGCCGAGGTCGTGGCAGCCAGCCCGCCGGTCGAGACCGGTGCCGTCACCTCGGCCACAGTCCTGCAGATGTACGCGGCGCTCGGGCGCCAGCTCAAGCGGATCTCCGACCGTCAGGACCTCGCGGCGGACGACCTGTGGCAGCGCTATCGCCGCGTGCGGATCCAGGAAGCAATCGCGACGAGTGCGAAACGATCTGATGCGATGCACGTGCTGTCCGCGATCGAGCACGAGATCGAGACGCGCTTCAACCACCTGTAGGGCGCCCGGCGCTTTGTAGGACGCTCTCCGACGCGAAACGCTGAAGTTTTTCGCCGCGACTGGAACAAACCGACGAAAGTCCGCAACACGATTGGCATATGCGTTGTCTTACGTACGTCACTGCCGCAGAGTGAATCGCGAACTGCGTGCAGCTGATGTTGGAGGCGCACACGACACCGCGGCCGGACGAGGTACTGCAACTCGAGGCACGGCTCCGACTCCTGTCGCAGATCACGCGCTCGTTTCTCGAAGTCGTTCGCGAGCCCCAGCGTCTGGTCGACATCGTGGCGCAACGCCTCGCCGAGACGGTGGGCGACCTGTGCAGCGTCTCGCTGCTCAGCGATGACGCCACCGAGCTCCTGTTGCGGGCCAGCCATGACCCGGATCCCACGGCGCTGGTCGCGGCTCGCGAGGTGGCCGTGGAGCGAATCACGCTCGATCGGCAACCCGTGCTCCGGCACGTGCTCGACACCGGCGAGCACCTGCTGATCGCGGAGCTTGACCTGGAGCAGCTCCGCACACAGACGACGCCCCGCTATCACGAGTTTCTTCGCGCGACCGGAATGCACAGCATGCTGATCGTTCCGCTGCGCGGTCGGGTGTCCTCGATCGGCGTGCTCGTCCTGATGCGGCATCGCAGCGATCGGCGCCCCTACGGCGCGCACGATGTCGACCTGGCCCACGCCCTCGCTGACCATGCGGCGCTCGCGATCGAGACCTCGCATGCGTTCGCTTCGGAAGCGGCGCAGCGCCGCGAAGCGGCGAAGGCCCACGACGCGCTGCTCGAATCCCTCGAGGTCAATCGCCAGTTCTTCGAGGAGTGCGAGATCCCGATCTTCGCGTATGCCCAGGACAGTCATCATATCGTCGCCGTGAACCCCGCAGCCCTCGAGCTCTACGGCTACACGCGGGCCGAGTTCCTCACCCTGTCGCTTCGCGATCTCCGGCGCCCGGAGGACCACGAGGTGCTCGAGGCGCGCGCGCGCGCACTGGGAGCTACCGACCTTCGCGGTGCGACGGCGTATCACCGGCGCAAGGACGGCACGATCATCGAGGTCGAAGGCGGCAGTCATCTCTCGAAGTTCGGTGATCGCCCCGCCCGCTTCGTCACCCTCGTCGACGTCACCGAGCGCAACGCGGCGCGGAACGCCCAGCGCCGGGCCGAAGCGCGGCTGGCGCGGCTCTCCGAATCCGGGATCCTCGGGATCGTGGTGGTCAGCACGCAGGATGACGTGCTCGAGGTCAACAACGCCGTGCTCGAGCTCCTTGGCTACACGCGGGACGAGATGATGACGGCATCGTTCCGATGGTCGAGCGTCACCGCACCCGAGTGGCGAAGCTCGGTGTGCGACGAGCCGCGCGAGCTGGAGTACCTCGGCAAGGACGGGCGCAGGCTCGCGGTCCTCACCGGCGCTGCGCGGCTCGAGACCGGAGACTCGATCCGCTTCATCCTCGACCTCAAGGGCCAGAAGTGGGCGGAGAATGCAGTCCGCCACCTGCGTGAATCGATCGCATCCGAGGCGAAGTTCCGCACGTTCCTCGAGACCGCACCGGATCCGATCGTCATCGTCGACCAGAGCGGCACGATCGCTCTCGTCAACAGCCGCACCGAGCAGGTGTTCGGCTACGACCGAGCGGAGCTCGTCGGTCATTCGGTCGACATGCTGGTGCCGGACCACGTGCGGCCGGGACATGGCGCGAAGGTGGCGAGCTACTTCGCACAGCCGCGCGTCCGCATGCTTGGCGCCGGCGAGCTCACGCTCCTCGGACGGCGCAAGGACGGCAGCGAGTTCCCGATCGAGATCAGCCTGAGCCCTCTCGAGACGGATCAGGGGATGCTCGTCACCAGCTCGATCAGAGATGTCTCGGACCGCAAGGCCATCGACACCGCTCTCAAGCACGCCAATCGCGAGCTGGAATCGTTCTCGTACTCCGTCGCGCATGACCTTCGCGCACCACTTCGCGGGATGAACGGGTTCGCGAACCTCCTGCTCGATGCCTACGGCGACAGGCTCGACGAGGAAGGCCGCGACTGGCTCCAGGAGATCACCAGGAATGCGATCCGCATGGCCGAGCTCGTCGATGCTCTGCTGTCGCTGTCGCGCCTATCGCGGAGCGAGCTGCGACCGGAGCGCGTGGATCTGTCGGAGCTCGCCGAGACGGTGAACCGTGAGCTCGCCGCGGGAGAGCCCGACCGCGCCATCGACGTGCGCGTGGAGCCGGGACTCCGCGCGGACCTGGATCCACGGCTGGCGCGCGTGCTGGTCGAGAACCTGCTCGGCAATGCGCGCAAGTACACGCGCGACCGCGTCCCTGCGGAGATCGTCATCGGCCAGACGGTGTCGCGTGGTGTGCCTGCGTTCTTCGTTCGAGACAACGGCGCCGGCTTCGACATGGCGTACGCCGCCAAGCTGTTCGCGCCGTTCCAGCGCCTGCACGCGGCGACCGAGTTCGCGGGTACCGGCATCGGCCTCGCGACGGTCCAGCGGATCGTGCGACGACACGGCGGCGAGATCTGGGCGGAGGGCGCCGTCGGCAGCGGCGCGACCTTCTGGTTCACGTTGCGTCCGGGACCTTCAGGAGTGTCGTCGTGACGAAGCGCATCCTGCTGGTCGAGGACAATCCGACCGACGAGAAGCTGACCGTTCTCGCGTTCAAGAAGTGCGGAGTTCCCCACGAGCTCCACGTCGTGCGCGATGGTGCCGAGGCCCTCGACTACCTCCGGACGAACGAGCTACCGACCGTGGTGCTGCTCGACCTGCACCTGCCGAAGATCGATGGGCTCGAAGTGCTGCGGATCCTGCGATCCGAGGCGCGGACTCGGTCGCTACCGATCGTGATCCTCACGTCCTCGCGCGAGGACGAGGACATCGTGAGCGGCTACTCGCTCGGCGCCAATGCGTACGTCCGCAAACCCGTCGAGTATGCGGAGTTCGCCGCCACCGCGCGCAACCTCGGGGTGTTCTGGTTGACGATGAACAAGCCGCCTCCGGGAGTCGCGTCGTGAGCACTCCGATCGCAGTCCTGCTCGTCGAGGATTCGCCGACCGATGCGAAGCTCGTCCAGGCGGAGCTTCGTCGCACGGGCCGTACGGTGATCGCCGAGCGCGTCGACGATCGGGCGTCCCTCGAGGCGGCACTGGCCCGACAACCCTGGGATGTCGTGATCTCCGACTGGTCGATGCCCAACTTCTCGGGCGGCGAAGCCCTCGCGCTGCTCCGCGCCAGCGGTTCCGATGCTCCGTTCCTGATCGTGTCCGGAACCGTTGGAGAGGAAGCCGCGGTTGCTGCGATGCGACACGGCGCGAGCGACTATGTCGTCAAGGACAAGCTCTCGAGACTCGCGCCCGCCGTCGAGCGTGCGCTTCGCGAGTCCCAGGAACGCATCGCCCTCCGTGCTGCCGAAGAGCGGCTGCGCACGCAGGATGCTCGATACCGCGCGCTCCTCGAGCGCAGCACAGACATCATCGCCCTCACGGACGGGCAGCACCGGATCGTCTACGTCAATCCGGCGGTCACGGTGAACCTCGGATTCGTGCCCGACGAGCTGCTCGGTCGCAACGCGCTCGACCTCGTCCGGACCGCCGATCGACCGCGGATGGAGGACATGCTCGCGCAGCTAGAGACCCGTGATCGCGGCACGCTGGTCGCCGAGTTCCGCGCGCTGCACAAGGACGGCCGGGAGCGCTGGCTCGAGGCGACCGCGACCAACCTGCTCGCAGATCCGGCCGTGGGCGGCGTGGTCTGGAATCTGCGCGACATCACCGACCGCCGGGCCGCACTCGATCTGCTGCAGGCCAGCGAACAGCGCTACCGCCGGATCATCGAGACGACGAGTGAGGGCGTCTGGGTCATCGATCCCGGCGGACGCACGGTGTTCGTCAACGCACGCATGGCGTCCATGCTTGGCTACGAGCCGAGTGAGGTGGTCAACCGCCCGGTGTTCGAGTTTCTCGATGCGATGAAGGCGCGCGAGGTCGTTGCGATGTTTCGCGAGCGGCGCGCGGGCATCTCGGGCGTGGGGGAGACCATGCTCCGGACCAAGAACGGCAGCGTTCGTCACGTCATCGTGGAATCGACCGCGATCTTCGACGATGCCGGCAACTACGAGGGCGTCCTCGGGATGGTCCGGGACGTGACCGAGTCGCGTGCTGCCGCACAGGCGCTGGTCGCGAGCGAGGCACGCTTCGCGCGCCTGTCTCAGTCGGGATTGATCGGGGTGGCGACCACGGATCTCGCCGGCACCATCCACGACATGAACGAGACCTACGCATCGATGCTCGGGTACACGCGCGAGGAGCTGCTCTCCGGCCACTACCTGTGGACCGAGATGACGCCACCGGAATGGCGAGCTCGTGATCGGGAGGTCATCGCCTCGCTGGCCGTCAGTGGTGTGTCACTGCCGTGGGAAAAGGAGCTGGTCCGCAAGGACGGGACGCGCTTGCCCGTTCTCGTCGGCGTCGCGATGCTCGATCCAAAGACCTGCATCGTCTTCCTCGCGGACCTCAGTGCGCAGAAGCGAGCCGAGGCTGCGCTTCGCCAGTCCGAGGCGCAGCTCCGGCAAGCGCAGAAGATGGAGGCGATGGGCAGGCTCGCGGGCGGCGTCGCACACGACTTCAACAACGTGCTGTCCGTGATCCTGAGCTACTCGGAGATGCTCGCCGAGACGGCGGCGCCGGAGGCTCGCGAGGATCTGGACGAGATCCGCAAAGCGGCGATGCGCGCTACCGAGCTGACACGGCAGCTCCTCGTGTTCAGCCGGCAGCAGGTGGTCGCCCCCGCGGTCGTCGACCCCGCGACCGTGCTGGCGAACATGGATCGCATGCTGAGGCGGCTCGTCGGAGAGGACGTGGACCTCCGCTGCGTCGCGCGTCAGGACGCCGTCCGGATCCGGATCGATGCGGGTCAGCTCGAGCAGGTGGTGATGAACCTGGTGATCAACGCCCGTGACGCGATGCCGCGTGGAGGGAAGATCACCGTCGAGCTATCCCAGGTCGAGCTCGACCAGGAGTTCTCGAACCTGCACCTCGGGGTGACCGCCGGCCCGTACGTGATGCTGGCGGTCTCCGACACCGGCTGCGGGATGGACAAGGCCACCCTCACGCGGATCTTCGAGCCGTTCTTCACGACCAAGGAGACCGGCAAAGGAACCGGCCTTGGACTCTCGACGGTGTTCGGCATCGTCCAGAACAGCGGCGGCACGGTCTGGGTGTACAGCGAGCCCGGCCTGGGTTCGACCTTCAAAATGTATCTACCCCTGGTGAGCGGAGAGCTCGATCGGCTCGTCGTCCGGCCGGCTCCGGCACAGTTGAGCGGGACCGAGACGATCCTTCTCGTCGAAGACGAAGAGCAGGTGCGCGCGGTCGCGGCTGACATCCTGGTGCGCGGCGGATATCGAGTCCTCGTCGCCACCGATCCAGCGCACGCCATCGAGCTTGCACGAAGCCATCCTCAGCACATCGACCTTCTGGTCAGCGATGTCGTGATGCCGGTGATGAGCGGGCCGGAGCTCGCGCGCGCGATCGTCGCTGTGCGACCCACGATCAAGATCCTCCACATCTCCGGGTACACCGATGACAGCATCGTTCGCCACGGCATGGTCGCCAACGATGTCCCGTTCCTCCAGAAGCCACTGACCCCGGACGCGCTGAAGCGAAAGGTCCGCGAAGTCCTGGATCTCCCATGACCTCATGGCTCGCCGAGAGAGCACTGTCGAGCTAGGTGACGCCCCGTGCGTGAGGTGGCAATGCCCGATGCCTTGCAATGCGTCCAGCGCGACCTGATGGCTGCGCTCGCAGAGTGCGACAGCTCCAAGGAGCTCGCCCCGCGTGTCGTCGCCGCGCTGGGCGACGGCCCGGGGTGCGCAGCCACGACAACCTGCTGCGCCTCCACGACTCTCCGCGCATCGCTTCGAGGTGCTGTCGGACTGAGCGCATGACGCAAAAAGAAGACCCCGCGCTGCCACGACGTCCATCGCTTCACGGGGCGTGGATGGTCGTCGCCGCTTGCTGCGTCAGGGATGCAGCACGATCTTCATCGACTCGTCTGCCTTGTGGACGAACATGTCGTAGCCCTTCGGTGCGTCCGAAAGGTTCATCGTGTGCGAGATCACGAAGCTCGGGTCGATGTCGCCGCGCTCGATCCGCTCGAGCAACGGCTGCATGTACCGCTTGACGTGGCACTGACCCGAACGAAGCGTCAAGCCGCGGTTCATCAGCGCTCCCATCGGGAACTTGTCGATGAACCCGCCGTACACACCGATCACCGAGACGACTCCGCCGTTCTTGCAGGACATGATCGCTTCTCGCAGCGCGATCGGACGGTCCAGCTCGATCCGGGCCATCTGCTTCGCGCGGTCGTACGCGAACTGCGCACCGTGACCGTGCGCTTCCATGCCGACGGCATCGATGCACGCGTCGGGTCCGCGGCCACCGGTCAGCTCCTTGAGCGCCTCGAGGACATTGACCTCCTCGTAGTTGATGATGTCCGTCGCGCCGGCGCGTTCTGCCGCCATGCGGAGGCGATACGGGAAGCGATCGATTGCGATGATCCGCTCCGCGCCCATCATCCGTGCGCTCGCGATCGAGAACTGCCCGACCGGACCGGCTCCCCACACCGCGACCACATGACCCGGCTTGATCTCGGCCAGGTCGGCGCCGAAGTAGCCGGTCGGGAAGATGTCGCTGAGGAACAGCACCTGCTCGTCGGTCAGGTGATCCGGAACCTTGAGGGCTGCCACATCGGCGAACGGGACGCGCGCGTACTCGGCTTGCCCGCCCGCGAACCCACCCGTCATGTGCGAGTAGCCGTAGAAGCCCGACGTGGCGTGCCCCATCATCTTTTCCTGGATGTAGGCATTCGGGTTCGAGTTCTCGCAGGCCGCGGACAGCCCGGCCTGGCAGTTGTTACAGACGCCGCAGAAGATATTGAACGGGATGACCACGCGATCGCCGATCGCGAGGTTCGTGACGTTCTTCCCGAGCTCGACGATCTCGCCCATGAACTCGTGACCGATCACGTCGCCCTTCTCCATCGTCGGGATGAACCCGTTGTAGAGATGGAGGTCAGAGCCACAGATCGTCGTCGACGTGATCTTCACGATCGCATCACGCGAGTTGAGGATTGCGGGATCCGGTACGCGGTCGACGCGGACATCCTTCTTTCCGTGCCAGCAGTTTGCGAGCATGACTAGCGCTCCTTCCGGGCCGAGGGCTGAGCGGCGTGCATGCCGCGGTGGATGCTGGAGTCGGAATGCACGATCTCTCCGACCTCGATCAGCTGCTTGACCTTGCGAAGGTCGCCGTCCGCCATCTGTTCGGCGTCGTTGTGGAGCAGACGTCCCGCTGCCATCTTGAGGCGGCCCGGGGTTGGGATCTCCAGCGAGACCTCGGTCCCCCTCCCCCCTGGCGCGGTGCGGAACGTGACCTGACCCTTGCTGGAGAGGTCACCGGCGACCTCCCGCCAGCGCTGGCTGACTTCCTGGAGCGGACGATTGATCGTCACGCTCATCTTCTTGGTGTGCGGCCGCTGCACGCGCCCCGTGCGCTGCAGGCTCGTTCCCGCAAACACGTCGAGGACGGTGACGCCGAGCACCGCGACCACCGCGCCGACCATTCGTTCGGTGTTCGTGCGCTTCGACTTCATCGCCCACGCGAGGAACGACAGATCGATCGCGTCGCCGAGCACGCGCGACCACACTGGCATCGGCTGCCGCGGCTTCGCGAAGATCCCGATCGCGTGCGCGATCTCGCGCGCGCCGAACAACCGAAGGGTCGTCCGCGTGCGCCGATCAGGCTGGACGCCGATCAGGCGCGCGAGTGCGGCCGGAGCGGCCATCTCCGCGACCCCGAGTCCTACGCTCAACCAGCCGAGTCCCTTCGAGAGCGTGCCGACCTTTCCGTCGCCACGCTCCCGGGTCTGATGCGTATCCATGTTGATCTCCCTTGGTAAGTAGCCAAGGGACACGCAACCCATGTTCCACGCAGCGGAATCTCAGAAATCCGGCGGGACGACGCGGAGAATGCGAATCACGCGCAATCGCGTCGGGAGCAGTCGGAGCTTCATGGGCGAGCAGCGAGCGCCAACGTCATCCAGGGCGGTTTCGCACGGGCGCCGCTCAGCAATCGGCTTCGATCCGCCTACGTGTTCGAACGCAGGGAGATCACGCAGCGATCGTCATCGCGTCGGCGACCAGCGCGTAGCCCGACTTCGCCCACGCCGAGGTTCCGCCATCGAGGCTGTAGACCTCGGAGTATCCGAGTCGCTCGGCAAGCTTCGCAGCGGTCAGGCTGCGCATGCCGCGCGCGCAGACAAACAGGATCGGCTTCTTCGTCAGGTACGCATCCGGATCCGCCCGAAGCTGCTCGAGCGGGATGTGGCGGGCCCCGGGGATGTGCCCGGCGTTCCACTCGCGGTCATCGCGGACGTCCACGATGTCGACGTCGAGCTGGGATACCAGGTCTGCAGCGGCAGTGGCAGTCAGCGTCTCGACCATGCTTCCGTTATAGCGGAAGCCGTTATCGCGGACAAGAGGATGTTTCAGCGGATCCGTTGAAGCGGATGTAGTTGACGCGGTTAGCCGCGTCCGGATTGGAGCCGGTGAAGCGACTCGACGAGCGCGTCGATGTCCTCGCAGACATTGTAGAAAGCGAGCGATGCCCGGACGGTCGCCTCGAGCCCGAACCGCCGCAGGATCGGTTGCGCGCAGTGATGTCCGGAGCGGACGGCGATCCCGTCCTTGTCGAGCAGCGCGCTGATGTCCTCGGTGCGCTGGCCATCGAGCACGAACGACAGGACGCCGGCCTTGTTCGCCGACGTTCCGATCATCGTCAGCCCCGGCACGGTCGCGAGACGGCGGGTGCCGTAGACCATGAGCTCGTGCTCGTAGCGATCGATGGTCTCGATCCCGAGCGCCGAGACGTAGTCGAGGGCCGCGCCGAGACCGACCGCATCACCGATGCTGCCGGTGCCTGCCTCGAACCGCGAGGGTGCGGGCTGGTAGCGCGTCTTCTCGAACGTGACGTCCTCGATCATGTTGCCGCCGCCCTGCCAGGGCGGGGAATTCTCGAGCACCTCTCGCTTGCCGTAGACGGCACCGATCCCGGTCGGTGCGAACACCTTGTGACCGGAGAACACGAACCACTCGCAGTCGAGCTGCTGGACGTCGACGCGCATGTGCGAGACCGACTGCGCGCCATCGACCAGCACATGGGCGCCGTAGCGATGCGCGATCTCCACCATCTCGCGGGTCGGCGTGATCGTACCGAGCGCGTTGGAGACCTGCGGGATCGCGACGAGCCGCGTGCGCGGGCTCATCAGCTTCTCGTATTCCTCGAGGATCACGTCACCGCGATCGTCGACGGGAGCCACCTTGAGCTTCGCGCCCTTCTCGGCACACAGCATCTGCCACGGCACGATGTTCGCGTGGTGCTCGAGATGGGTGATGACGATCTCGTCACCGCGTCCGACGTTGCGGCGGCCCCACGTCTGCGCGACGAGGTTGATGCCCTCGGTCGCGCCGCGGACCCACACGATCTCCTTGGTCGATGGTGCGTTGATGAAGCGACGCACGCTCTCGCGCGCACTCTCGTACGCATCCGTCGCCCGTGCCGCGAGCGCATGCGCGGCACGATGCACGTTCGAGTTCTCGTGCGCGTAGAAGTACGACATCCGATCGATCACGGCCTGCGGCTTCTGCGTCGTCGCGGCGTTGTCGAGCCAGACCAGGCGCTTGCCGCCGTGCACCCGTTCCTCGAGGATCGGAAAGTCCTTGCGGACGCGATACGGATCGAAGCCCGTGCCGCCGAGATCGCGGACCAGGCCCGAGTCCGTGCCCGGGCGCGCTTCGTGCGCCTCGATCCGCGGCTCCGCGCTGTCGAGACCGAGCGCGTTCGCGCCCGGCATGAAGTACGGGACCGATCCGCCCGGCATCGTGTCGACCATCGGGATGTCCATGCCCGCGACGTCGAACGGCGAGCTCGCCGACGACAGGCCGAGCGGCGACAGACCGAGCGAGGACAGATCGAGCGCGGAGTCGCCGAACGGCGAGCTGCTCACGGGCGCCGTCGCGTGGCGCGTGCTCGGCACCGACGGCTTGGGCGCCTCGTGGATCACGCCGGGAGGTGCGCTCGGGGTGCCGCCGCTGTAGGCGGGCGTGAGCTGTGCCGGCGGCAGGCCGTGCGGCACGGCGGAGGTGGGACCAGCCCCGCCTTCGCGCGGAGGCACATGCTGACCACCGATGAACGTCGACGAGGAGCTGGGGATGCCACCGCTCTGGTTGCCGTAGCCAGGCGCGCTGGTGCCGCCGAGACCGGACGACGATGAGCCGCCCTTGCTCGACGAGGACGGAGCGCCCTGATGCGTCGGGGTCGAACCACCCCCGTAGCTCGGCGAGGAATCATGGCCGCGATCGGGAGAGCCGGCGCCACCGTAGCTCGGCGTACCGCCGCCACCGCCGCGCGAACCGCCGCCGCTGTGAGGCGACGCTGGAGCTGTGCCGCCGCCGTCATGAGGAGAACCGGCGCTGCGGCTGGTCGCGGGATTGCCACTGACCGGCGACAGATCGCCGCCGTACGAATCGCCGACGTGCGACGGCATCGACGAGGTCGGCATGCTGCCGCTCGGCACCCCGGCGTTGATCGGGTTCGACAGGTCCGCACCCATGGGCGCAGGACCTGGAATCAACGTCGGCGAGAAGCCCGGGGAGCCCGGCAGCCCCAACCCATGCGGAGATCCTGCGAGCGACGACACGCTCGGGGTCGGCACGGTCGAGCCACCACCGAACAGATCGCCCGCGACCTGCGCGAACAACAGCGACATCGCCTGCGGATCGCTCGGATCCGGCAGCGTCGGCCCTGCGATCGGGCGCGGTGCACCCGTCGACAATCCCGGGCTTCCGCCCGTGATCGCGTTCGGGCCTGGATTGCGCGACACCGCGTTCGGCGGTGTGCTCGTGTCGACGACGGACCCTAGCGGGATCCGGAACTCGAGCGGCGCAAACCGGGTTGGATCATCCGTACTCATGGTACCGGTCGACCTCGACACCTTCGAGCACGCCGATCGCGTCCTCGGTCAAGACAGCCGACGAGCAGTACAGCGTGATCAGATACTGGGCCGCGCCGACCTGGTTGATCCCCATGAAGCGGACCGCGAGGCTCGGGCTGACCTCACCCGGGATGCCGGGCTGGAACAGACCGACGACACCGCGCTTCTTCTCGCCGGTGCGCATCAGCAGGATGTCGGTCTTCTTGCCGCTGACGTGCAGCTTGTCCGACGGGACGATCGGGATGCCGCGCCAGGTCAGCATCGGCGAGCCGAACATCGTGACCGTCGGGGGTGGAACTCCGCGGCGGGTGCACTCGCGACCGAACGCTGCGATCGCACGGGGATGAGCGAGGAAGAACGCCGGCTCCTTCCAGACGCGCGCGATCAACTCGTCCATGTCGTCGGGCGTCGGTGCGCCACCGCGCGGCTTGACGCGCATCGACTCGTGGACGCTGTTGAGCAGGCCGTACGCGCCGTTGTTGACGAGCTCGTCCTCCTGCTTCTCCTTGACGCGCTCGATCGCGATCGTCAGCTGCTCCTTGACCTGGTCGTAGGGGCTGCGGAACAGATCGGAGATCCGGGTGTGGACCTCGACGGTCGTCGTGACCGACGACAGCGTGTACTCGCGCGGCTTCTCCGCGTAGTCGATCAGTGCGACCGGCAGCGGGGACTGATCATCGGGGCTGCACTCGACGGCGAACCCCGAGTTGACGACCCGGTTGACCCGGTAGACACCCGCCTCGACCGGCGTCCACGGCAACAGCTGGACGAGCCAGCGCGGCGTGGTTCCGACCCAGTACGGCGGGGTCTTGGTCGTGTTGCTGAGCTGGCGAGCAGCGCGCTCACCGAGCATGCGGGGATCGTCGGGGGTGTCGGCCATGATCGTGATTGGGTCGTAACACGTGAGCTTGCGATCACCGTTCGGCGCCCGTGAGAATAACGGCCGAGACTTGCGGAGAGATCGCGGCTGCTGCGCGCTTTCCTCCTGGTTAGTGGACGGTCCTCCACTAGTGCGGAGACCGGGTGCGGCATTTTGTCGGCGAGCCCTCGGGGCTGCGTGATAGCTTCGCCCGATGCTCGACCTCCGGTGGAATGCTATGGGTTCGCTCGCGCTCGCAGCTGCGCTGCTCGTGGGCTGTGGGCCGACCTCTCGCGATCAGGGCGACGATGCCCCTGGCACCGACGGTGGCAACAACGACGGCGACGGCGGGCCCAACCGGGACACCTGCTCGGATGCGTCGAAGCTCGTGTACGTCGTCGACGAGAACAACAAGCTCTCGAAGTTCGACCCGATGACGAAGACGTTCACGGACATCGGCAACCTGTCGTGCCCGGCCGGCTTCCTCGCGACGCCGTTCTCGATGTCGATCGATCGCGACACCAATGCGTGGGTGCTCTACAGCGACGGCGACGTCTACAAGGTCAACACGACGACCCTGGCATGCACGGCGACGAGCTGGAGCACGCAGCTCGGACTTCAGCAGTTCGGCATGGGGTTCTCGACCGAGGTGGCCGGCGGCACGACGGACAAGCTGTTCGTCGCCGGTGGCTCGGGTCCCGACGCGCCGACCTCCACGCTGGCGACGCTCGACACGACCTCGATGAGCGCGATGTCGAAGGGCACCGTCACCGGCTGGCCCGAGCTCACCGGTACCGGTAGCGCCGAGCTGTGGGGGTTCTTCCCGAGCGCGAGTGGTGCCCGGATCGAGAAGCTGAACAAGGCGAACGGCGCTGCCCTCACCACCTTCACGCTGCCGGGCACGCTCTCGGGCCAGCCGATGGCGTGGGCGTTCGCGGCGTGGGGTGGCGACTTCTGGATCTTCCTGATGAAGGGAAGCGAGACCCAGACGACCGTCTACCAGATCCATGGTGCCAATGGTCAGCTCAAGGGCATGACCGCCGCGCCAGGCCGCCGCATCGTCGGCGCCGGTGTCTCGACCTGTGCACCGACCGTGATTTTGTAATCGTAGCAACTCAACCCAACCAACGAGTGAGGCGAGCGTGACCGGCGACGACTATCTCCAAGCACAGATCCAACCGATGTTGCAGCCCGGCGAGCAGGTGCTGCACACCGCGTACATGCGTCGGCAGCCCGGCCTGCTGATGCAGATGCTCCTCGTCGGTGGCCTGCTGTTGTTCTTGATGACGAAGGCGTACTTCGCCGTCCTGACCAACCGTCGCCTGATCTTCATCCGTACGAAGATGGGATTCTGGAAGGGTGGCCCCCAGCAGCAGAACCTCGGCGTCGAGCAGTACGACGTCCGCGCGCTGACCAAGGTCACGACCAGCGGCATCGCCAACAACAAGGCGATGACGTTCCACATGTCGAACGGTCCCGCGCAGACGCTGCGGATCTCGCCCTGGTTCAAGCAGGTCGCCGGCACCAAGCAGTTCCTCGAGCAGGTGCCAGGGCTCGTCGCGTCGGGACAGCTCGCGGCGATGGCGGGCGGCGCCCTGCCCCCCGGTCAGCCCCAGCAGCAGCTCGCTGCCGGTCAGCCGCCGATGCAGCAGCCGCAGCACATGCAGCACCAGCAGCCGCAGCACATGCAGCAGCCGCAGCACATGCAGCACCAGCAGCCGCAGATGCAGCAGCCGCAGCACATGCAGCAGCCGCAGATGCAGCAGCCCCCGATGCAGCACATGCAGCAGCAGCCGCAGCAGCAGATGCAGCAGGCATTCTCGCCGGGCATGCAGGTGTTCGTGGCGCCCGGCGACGGCCAGCGCTATCCGGCGACGGTGGTCGCCGCGGCCCAGGGTCAGTACCAGTGCATGATGCCGAACGGGCAGCCGTACTGGTTCCCGGCGCCGCAAGTCACGGTCAGCTGATCGAAGACGTCCGCGCTCGTCAGGACGCCAGCGTCTTGACGAGTGCGCCACCGCGGAACACCCACATCGTGTTGGGCACGCCGGCGGTCCAGCTCTCGTCGCGCGTCAGCGGCATCGTCGCGACCACGGCGACTCGATCGTTGGGCGTCGTGACCTCGGCGAAGTCGACGCTGACGTCCTCGTCGGCCAGCGTCGCCTTCTTGAACGGCGCCTTGCGCACGATGTAGTGGAGGTTCGTCGAGCAGCGCGCGTAGAGCTGATCGCCGTCCCCGAGCAGCAGGTTGAACGTGCCCGCCTTGCCGATCCGGCCGGCGTGCTTCGCGATCGATGCCGCGAGCGCGGTGCGCGTCGGTGCGGTCTGGCCGAAGTCGTGCTCGAGTGCGGCGAGCAACGCGCAGAACGCGTACTCGCTGTCGGTCTTGCCCATCGGACGGAACCGCCCGAGCTTGAGCTTGCGGACGTTCTTCACGGTTCCGTTGTGCGCGAACACGAAGTGGCGTCCCCACAGCTCGCGGGTGAACGGGTGCGTGTTGGCGAGGCTGACATCGCCGCGGGTCTTGCGGCGGACGTGCGCGATCGCGAGCAACGTCTTGATCGGGTGCTCGCGAACGAACCGTGCGAGCGGAGATTCTGCGGCGGCGGCGGGCTCGAGGAACACCCGGGCGACCCGGCCTTCATAGAGCGCGAGGCCCCAGCCGTCGGCGTGGGGTCCGTGCTTGCCACCGCGCCCCGACAGTCCCGCGAACGAGAACACGATATCCGTCAGGACGTTGCACTCCATCCCGAGCAGCTCGCACATCGCGGCGCATGGTAACCGGGTAGCGCCCGTGATGACCACCTGTTGCGCGAGACGGATCCGGTTCTCGCGAGCTATGAACAGCGGGTGTCGTTGTCTGGCATGCGGATCGGCGAGATCTTGCTGCTGCGGGACGCTCTCGATCCGTGGGTCCTGTCTCACACGCTCCTCGAGCAGCCCGCGAGCGGGATGCGCCTGGTTTCGCTGCTGATCCACCGCGCGCTGATCGACTCCGATGACGGCACGCTCGCGCTATCCGAGCTCCACGACTACCCCGGGGCGATGCAGCGACACCTGGAGCATCGCGATCCCGGCGTCGCCGACACGATCCCCGCCGCGGTCGCCCGGCGCTGGGTGGTGCTGCCGATCGGGCGCTCCCACCGTGGGGGGCTGGTCGTCGTTGCACGCGATCCGACACCCATCCTGGCGGCCTCCCTGCAGCACCTGACCCGCCTCCCGATCGAGCTCGCGATCGCGCCGGCGATCCACCTCGAGAAGCTCGTGCGCGCCACGTACGGCGAGCTCGACGCGGCGGCCGGACCTCCCGCGCCCGCCCCGACACCGATCCCGACGCGCTCGATCTCGGATCTGCGCCTCGATGCCGACGAGCCGCGCCATCGCCGCCCGCGCACCGTGTCGCGCGTGATGGTCGACACCTCCCCGGGTCTCACGCCGCAGCGCCCCCGCACCTCGATCACCCGGGCGCTCGACGGCACGCTGCAGCAGATCGAAAACGCGATCAACCGAGCGGCCGCGGAGCAGCATGCGATGACGTTCGCGTCCCGGCGCTGGGCCGCGGCACTCCTCCTCGTGGTCAGCGATGGCGAGCTACGCGGTCGGCGCGGTCACGGCTCGAACCTCGGTTCGATCGACGCGATCCGGCTCGCGACCGATGCACCCTCGATCGTCCAGATCGCCTACACGACCCGCACGGTGAGCACGACCGTGCCGCCCGGTGGCGTGCAGGCCCAGCTGTCCGAGCTGCTCGGCGGTGCGACGCAACCCGCCGCCGCGCCGGTGCTCGCCGGCGGCCAGGTCGTGGCCGTGCTCGCCGTCGGCGATCCGGTCAGCGCGGAGCTCACGAATCCTCTCGCCCGGCTCGCGGCCCTGGCCGACGCGGTCGGCGCTGCCTACGAGCGTCTGCCTCGCTAGCCAGGTTACGATGGGGGGATGAACCGGGATGGTGAGGACGAGGAGCCCGTCGAGCAGGACGACACCGGTACCGCCCAGATCCATGACGTTCCGCTGAAACGGAACACGATCGCCGGGTTCCAGGTCCCGCTGCCACTGACCGACGGCGGCACGCTCGGTGATTCGAACACTCCGAGCACGCTCGCCGAGTCGTGGCCGACCGAGGTCGGTCCGATCCCGATCGCACCCGGTCGCGCCGCTTCGATGGGGACCTCGTCGATCGCGCGCTACACGCTGGGCCCGATCCTCGGGCGCGGCGGCATGGGCGAGGTCTACTCGGCGCACGACGAGCAGATCGGTCGCCCGGTCGCGATCAAGCGCTTGCGGACGACCACCCCGAGCGACGACGCGCTGTCACGGTTCCTCCGCGAGGCCCGGATCCAGGGCCGCCTCGAGCACCCCGCCATCGTGCCGGTCCACGAGCTGTGGAAAGACGATCAGGGCCGGCCGTTCTTCGTGATGAAGCAGCTCACCGGCACCACGCTCGCGGATGTGCTGGCCAAGCTCGCCGTCGGCTCGCCCGATGCGATGAAGCAGTTCTCCCGCCAGCGTCTGCTCCGCGCGTTCTCGGACGTCTGCCTCGCGATCGAGTTCGCGCACACGCGTGGGGTCGTCCATCGCGACCTCAAGCCCGCGAACATCGTGCTCGGTGACTTCGGCGAGACCTACGTTCTCGACTGGGGCGTCTCCCGCGTGACGGACGAGCAGGAGCGGCCGAGCTTCGCCGACATCCAGACGGTTGGCGACGCTGCGCCGGCGTACACCGAGACTGCGGCGGGCGCGATCCTCGGCACCCCAGGCTACATCGCCCCCGAGCAGATCCGCGGCGACGCCGACCTCGACGGGCGCGCCGACGTCTACGCGCTCGGCACGATCCTGTTCGAGATGCTCACGTTCTATCCGCTGCATCCACGAGGTCAGGCCGCGATCGCGTCCGCGCTCAACGGGGTCGATGCGCGGCCGTCGCGCCGGGCCATCGATCACGTGATCCCACCCGAGCTCGATGCGATCTGCGTGCGCGCAACGGCGGTGGAGCGTAGAGATCGCTATCCCACGGCGCGCGCGCTCGGCGACGCCGTGCAGGAGTTCCTCGACGGTGACCGCGACTTCGCGCTCCGCCGCGAGCTCGCACGGACCGAGCTCGCCACGGCGCGGCGTGCGCTGGCCTCCGGGGAGCGCCGGATCGCGGTCCGCGCTGCCGCCCGCGCGCTCGCGTTTGATCCGAGCTCGCCGCAGTCCGCCGATCTGCTCGGCCGACTGATGATCGAGCCACCGACGGAGACGCCGAAGGAAGTCGAGCGAGAGATCGATCGCCTCGACATGGAGTCGTTGCGCCGCAACGCGCGGTTCGGCACGTTCGCCGCGCTGGTCTACCTCCTGTTCTTCCCGGTGCTGTACTGGATCGGCTTTCGCGAGGCCTGGTACCTCATCGTCGGACCTGCGCTATGCGGGGTCATCGTGTTCGTCGAGGTCGCGATCGCGCCACGCAATCCGTTCGTCTCGGGCTACCTCGCGATCATCGCGAACCTCGGCCTGCTGGCGCTGCTGTCCTCGATCCTGAGCCCGTTCCTGATCGGTGCCGGCCCCGGCATCATCATGGTGATGGTGCTATCCACGCACCAGCGACTGATCAAGACCTGGGTGCTCGGTGCGCTCGCAGCGATGTCGATCCTGTCACCCTGGATCCTCGAGCAGGCGGGCGTGCTCGCCGACCGAACGATCGCGCACGGGAGCACCTTCGTGCTCGACACCGCGGCCGGGAGCCTCGCACCGTTGCCTGCCCCGCTCGCGCTCGCGCTGTATGTGGTGACGCTGCTCATCGCCGCCACGTTCGTCGGACGTGCGCAGGACAACGAACGACGCGGCGAGCGGCGGAGCCTGCAGATCCAGGCGTGGCAGCTGCGTGAGCTGGTGCCCGGGGCCGAGACCACCCCCGCCTGACGGCACGGACTGTCTCGCTCGAACATGCTGGAACACTGGGTTCCCGCGCACGCCATTTCCGTTGCGCCGCCGGATGGCCATACTCGATCCATGACTCAGCCGCGAGACGGTCTGACGCGCCGCGAGGTGCTCGCTGCGAGCATCGGTGCGGCCGGCGTCGCTGCGGTCGGTGCAGGGTGCGAGAAAGGCGGAACTACCATGACGGACGAGCAAGCTACCCAGCGATCCACGACGCGGATGCCGGTCGTGTTTCTCCCCCATGGCGGAGGGCCGTGGCCGTGGGTCGACCTCGGATTCCCGAAGGCCGATAACGATGCCCTCGCTCGCTACCTCCGCGAAGTTCGCGCGGTCCCCCGGACGCCGCCCAGGGCGCTGCTCGTGATCTCGGCGCACTGGGAGGAGCGCGTCCCGACGGTGATGACGTCGAAGCAGCCGCCGATGCTCTACGACTACTACGGCTTTCCGCCGGAGTCGTACACGATCACGTGGCCTGCACCCGGCGAGCCTCAGCTCGCGGCACGCGTCCAGGACCTGCTCGGCAAGGCGGGCTTTGCGAGCGCGAGCGACGATGCGCGCGGCTTCGACCACGGCACGTTCGTGCCGCTCAAGCTGACCTATCCCGACGCCGATGTTCCGACCGTTCAGCTCTCGCTCAAGGCGGGGCTCGATCCGGCCGAGCACCTCGCCATCGGCCGTGCGCTCGCGCCGCTGCGCGAGGAGGGCGTGTTCATCATCGGCAGCGGCATGAGCTATCACAACATGCGCGGCTTCCGTGATCGCAGCCAGCATCCGGTGTCCGAGACCTTCGATGCGTGGCTGCGCGAGGCCGCGACGAGTGAGCCGGCCGAGCGCGATCGCAAGCTCGCGAGCTGGGACACCGCGCCGGCCGCGCGCGCCGCCCATCCGCGCGAGGAGCACCTATTGCCGCTCATGGTGATCGCAGGTGCCGCCGGCGAGGATCGAGGCACGATCCCGTACAACGGGACGATCGGTGGACTGCGGGTTTCGGCGTATCACTACGGGTGATTGCCCGGGGGCGCGTCTTTGCGAGACGAGCGCTCCCACTCAGAAACAGGCGACCGGCGACCGGCGGAGGCGACCGGCAATGCCCGGATCCAGGCGACGACCTCGGCGGTGATGCGTGGCGCCACTGCGGGACGATCGCTCCCACTCAGAAACCGGCGGCCGGCGACCGGCGACCGGCAATGCCCGGATCCCTCGCGACGGCCTCGGCTCGGATGCGTGGCGCCTCTGCGGGACGATCGCTCCCACTCAGAAACAGGCGACAGACAACCGGCGACCGGCAATGCCCGGATCCCTCGCGACGACCTCGGCGCGGATGCGTGGCGCCTCTGCGAGACGAGCGCTCCCACTCAGAAACAGGCGACCGGCGGCCGGCGACCGGCGACCGGCAATGCCCGGATCCCTCGCGACGACCTCGGCTTGGATGCGTGGCGCCTGTACGGGACGATCGCTCCCACTCAGAAACAGGCGACAGGCGGGCGACCGGCAATGCCCTGATCCGGAGACCGCTTCGGTTCTGATGCACGGCGCTGTGCGGGACGAGCGCCTCCTACTCAGAGCGGGCAGCTGGCCACTCGGACCGTCCCCCGCAACTTCGCCGAGCACGTGCGCGCAGCGTCCTGCGATGACGCCAACAAACGCGTCGCCCTGCTCGCGCAAACGACCCAGCCCAGAACCCGGGCCGGCCTCGGAGAGCTCCGGAGATGCTTGGCACGCAGGGAAGCGCGAGCATCGCGGGGGACTCGACCGCCGTCACAGCTCGCACGGCGAACCGATACCGCGCTGCTTCGTTCAGCTATTCAATTGTCACAAACTGCGTCTTCTCACTCGGTGAGCGAGGCGGCCGGCGTGGGTCCGGTCCGATCCGCGCGCGGTCTCTCAGTTCGTGAGGGCGCAGACATCATCGCTGCAACGACGCGATCGATCTCCGCTCGCTCTGCGTCGGTGCCATCGGTCCCCGCTGGGACCACGCTGTTCGCGCCCGCTGAGACGACGCGCTCCGTCGCCGCTGGGACCAAGCCGTCAGTCCCCGCTGGGACCGAGCCGTCAGTCCACTCCGTCCCCGCTGGGACCGGGCCATCGGTCCCCCCTTCGGCCACGCACGTCATCGCTGTTGGGTTCGTGCCGTCCGTTCCCGCTGGGACCACGCACTCCATCCCCGCCGCGACCGGGCCGTCGGTCCCCGCTGGGACCACGCACGTCATCGCTGTTGTTTCGGTCCTCGCTGGGACCACGCACGTCATCGCTGTTACGTCCGTGCCTTCGGTCCCCGCCGGGACCACGCACGTCATCGCTGTTACGTCCGTGCCTTCGGTCCCCGCTGGGACCACGCACGTCATCGCTGTTGGGACCGTGCGGTCCGTCCCCGCTGGGACCGTGCGGTCCGTCCCCGCTGGGACGGTGCGGTCCGTCCCCGCTGGGGACACTTCCGTATCCTCGACGAATACGTCGTCTGGAATCGTGGTCATGGTGCGGTGAACCCCACCATCCCAGTCACGGCGGAACTCGAACACCAGCCCATCGGGCGATCTCCCTGCGATGCAGAGCCTGCCCTCATGAAGCTGCTGGTGATGACCCGAGCACAAGATCACGATATTCGACAGCTTGTTCGAGCCGCCCTGCGACCGGAACACGATGTGATGGCAGTCGAGGTGCTTCTTCGATCGGCAGCCAGGCACCTCGCACGCGAACATCGCGCGCACCAGCGCCTTGCGCTTCGTCGGTTTGGGAATCGCCGGCACCAGTCGCTCGAGCTCGTCACTCTCGAGGTCTCCGATCCGCGCCGAGTCACACAGCATCCGCAGCGTCGTGGCCATGTCGAGCGGCACCTCGCGCCCGTTCGCGACGAGCGAGCTGCGCTTGCACTGCGTGCACGTCGTCACCGCGTGCAGACACGCCGCACTCGTTCCATCACCACCCGGTTCGATCACCGCCCGCGCGGTCTGCCGTGCAAACTCGTCGTCTGACAGCCGCGCACCATGGCGCTGGTTCGCGTGCGAGCGCCCGGCCCTCCAGATCGCGTAGGTCTCGGCGTCCACGTCCATCACGATCCGGTGCCGGACCAGCTTCGGATCGGGACGGTCCTCGGGGTTTGCGCCCTTGCGCAGCCCCGAGACCATCTGCTGCACCTGCGCCGCGGTCTTCCCCTCCACCGCGACCATCCATTCCTCTTGGTTCTCCGGCACGACGACGCGCGTGAGCTCGCGCATCACCGAGAACGGCGCTTCGCCACTGCGAAATGGCTTCGCGAGCATCGGAAGCTCGAACAGGTCGTGCGCCACCCGCAGCCGCTCGTTCGCCGCGTGCCTCCCGTAGTGCAGCTCGCGCTCCATGTACTCGTGCATCGACACGTACCCGAACACGCGCCAGATGCCGGCCTCCTCGGCGAGCACGAGGTCGCGCGCCTCCTCGGCTTCGAGCGCCACGCGCCGCTTCGCGCTCGTGACCAACCGCTCGTGAAGGGTGCGGCAGTACTCCTCGCGCACTGCCGTCACCGTCGCTTCGCTGTCCTTCGACATCGCAGCACCACCCGACATGCTCACCTCCTCGTGCACCCGCGCATCCCACGCGCGGGCACATGAACTCCATAGCATGATGATTTTCGGCACTCTCACGCGCGCCCTGCGCGTGCAAACGGATCACGACCACCTCACGCGCCCCCTCGATCGCGAACACGCAGCACACGCATCCCCATCGATTCCTCGACGAGCATTTCGCTCACTTTGCGCCTGCACTGCGTGCGGCACGCCAGAACCTGTCAAGCAACTCGATCGAAAACTATGAACCCCACGAACGAGGATTCGTTGACGCACGATCGAAGCCGCACAGCGATGCCGCGTTCGAGCGAACGTGAACGTGTTGCCAGTCCCCGCGGGGACTGCATCGTGCCGGTGTTCGATCGAGAAACCACCGGCATCGATCCGGAGCCTCCGAAGGCCGGCTCGCGCTCTACGCTGGGTCGATCGCGCAAGCAAGCGGATACGCGCGTGAGCCCGATGACGCCCGATCGAAGCCGCACTGCGATGCCGGGTTCGAGCGAACGTGAACTTGTTGCCAGTCCCCGCGGGGACTGCATCGCGCCGGTGTTCGAGAACCAACGGCATCGATCCGGGAGCCTCCGGCGCCGGCTCGCGCTTTGCGCTGGGTCGATCGCGCGAGCAGCGGCTACCCGCGTCAATACGGTGACGCACGATCGAAGCCGCCCAGCACGCCACGCCACGCACTCACGGGTCGACTCGTCAGTCCCCGCGGGGACTGCATCGTGCCGGTGTGCGAGAAACCAACGGCATCGATCCGGAGCCTCCGGCGGCCGGCTCGCGCTCTGTGCGGGGTCGATCGCGCGAGTAGCGGCTACCCGCATCAATACGGTGATGCACGATCGAAGTCGCCCAGCGACGCCACGCCACGCACTCACGGGTCCACTCGTCAGTCCCCGCGGGGACTGCATCGTTCCGGTGTTCGAGTACCAACGGCATCGATCCGGGAGCCTCCGGCGGCCGGCTCGCGCTCTGCGCGGGGTCGATCGCGCGAGCAGCGGCTACCCGCGTCAATACGGTGACGCACCATCGAAGCCGCCCATCCACGCCACGCCACGCACTCGCGGATCCCGTCGTCAGTCCCCGCGGGGACTGCATCGTGCCGGTGTTCGATCGAGAAACCAACGGGATCGATCCGGGAGCCTCCGGCGGCCTCGCGCTCTGCGCTGGGTCGGTCGCGCGGATCACTCGTCCGGCTGCGGCAGCGCGACGGCTGCCTTCACGTCGGAGACGCTCGCCGTGCGCCAGTGGCGGGCGTGATTCTCCGCGGTCGTCAGCGTGCGTGCATCCATCCGGTCGCAGCACAGCACGCCGCGCAGGTGATCGATCTCGTGCTGGAGGATCCGCGCGTACCAGCCCGACGCCTTGATCTCCACCGGCTCGCCGCGTTCGTCGAGCGCCGTCACGGTCACGTTGCGTGCGCGCGGCACGACCATCGAGAAGCCGGCGAAGCTCAGGCAACCCTCGAACGCCTCGACGCGCTCGTCGCCTTCGAGCGTCAGCGTCGGATTGACGAGCACGTGAAACGGAACCTTGGCGCGATCACGCTCGGGATCCTCGACGGGATCCTCGATCACGACGAGCTGCAGCGATTCACCGATCTGCGGTGCGGCGAGCCCGACGCCCGGGGCATCGCGCATCGTGTCTCGCATGAGCGCGATCAGCATCTGGATGCCCGGAAGCGCGATCTCCTGCGCAGTCAGCGCACGCGCTTGCTGGCGAAGCACCGGGTCACCGGTCTGGACGATCTTGAGGGTCGGCACGGTTCTCCTAGGAGCTACACGACAGCATCGAACATCCGGGCTTGTGACGCGCCCAGTCCGGGCGCTTGCCCGCAAACTGCTCGCGACCGGGCTGCTCGTCGTAGGGGTGGCGCAGCACCTCGATCAGCTCCGGCAGCGCGGTGCGGTCACCCCGCTCGGTCGCCTCGATCACCTGCTGCACGAGGTAGTTGCGAGGCACGTAGATCGGGTTGATCGCGTCCATGCGGAGGCGCCGCTCGCGATCGTCGATCGCATCGACGCCGATCCGCTGCCAGTACGCCTTCAGCCAGTCCCCGAGCTCCGCGCGCTCGACGGGCGTGACGTCGTCGGGCGCGTAGTACGCCTCGCGCAGGACGGCGAAGGCCGCGTCCGCGCCGCTGCCTGCGGGCACCTGGGCAAGCCGGCGGAAGAACAGCGTCATGTCGGTCTCCGGACCGACGAGCAGCTCGCCGAGACCGAGCAGCAGATCATCGTCCTCCATCGAGGTGTCGCCGCGCCCGGTCAACCCGATCTTGCGCAGCATCGAGTGGCGGTGCAGCGACGAGAACACGCCCGGGAACGCCTCGATCACGGAGCGCAGCCGATCGACATCCTCGACCAGCGGCGCGAGCGCACGGCCGAGCTGCGCGATGTTCCAGTGCGCGATCGACGGCTGGTTGCCGAACCGGTAGCGACGGTTCGAGGCGTCCGTGATGTTCGGCGTCCAGTTGACGTCGAACGACTCGAGCCAGCCGTACGGGCCGTAGTCGATCGTCAGTCCGAGGATCGACATGTTGTCGGTGTTCATCACGCCGTGGACGAACCCGACACGCATCCACTCCGCGACCATGAACGCGGTGCGCCGCATCACCTCGTCGAAGAACCCGAGGACGTCGAGCTTGTCGCCGTCCACGTGCTGTGGATAGAACCGCTCGAGCGTGAACTTGACGAGTGCGCGCAGCGTCGCGTGGTCGTCGCGCGAGGCGTGGATCTCGTAGCTGCCGAACCGGAGGAACGACGGCGCGACCCGGCACACCACGGCGCCCGGCTCGTGGCGAGGATGTCCGTCGTACAGCAGGTCGCGCATCACCGGCTCGCCCGTGATCGCGAGCGAGAGTGCGCGGGTCGTCGGAACCCCGAGGTGATACATCGCCTCGCTGCACACGAGCTCGCGCAGCGACGAGCGCAGCACGGCGCGGCCATCGGCGCGGCGCGAGTACGGCGTCGGGCCGGCGCCCTTGAGCTGGATCTCCCAGATCTGAGGTGCACCCTCGTCATCGACGCCGGAGACCTCGGCGAGCGTGATCGCGCGACCATCGCCGAGCTGACCGGCCCAGGTGCCGAACTGATGGCCGCCATAACACGCGGCATACGGCGCCATGCCGGGAACGACGCGGTTGCCCGCGAGCACATCCGCGAGCTCGGGCGTGGGCTCGGGGTCGAGACCCAGGAGCTGTGCCACCTCGGGGATCAGCGCGAGGAGCTCGGGCTTCGTGACCGAGGTCGGCTCGACCCGCGAGTAGCAGGCGCCGAGGACCTGGCGGAGCGTGTTGTCGGTCCGCTTGTCGCCGGGTAGCTCGCGCACGAAACGATCCGCGAACTCGAGATGCGCGATGTCGGTTACCACCTCGCGACCATACCAGCGCGCGGTGAGGTGGCGAGCCGGGGCCTACCAGCCCTTCTTGCCCTTACGGCGAAAGCAGCCTCCTCCGGCGACGGACGTATCCAGGTTGATCACGGGAGGCGCACCGGCCGGAGCCACTCCACCACCGCCGCCGCCGCCGCCCATCATCAGCATCATCATCATGAGCTGCATGGTGTCGCCGCCACCGCTCGTGTTCTTGCTCGCGGCGAGGTCTTTGATCGAGTTACCGATCTGCGTGAGCATCGCGGTGACCTCGGAGTCTCCGCCCTTGCCGCTGACGCGCGAGGCGCCTCCGGCAACGCACTCGAGCTGCTCGGGGCGGATGGATTCGAGGGTGTCGGTCGATTCCGTGGTCGGGATCGGGGTCTTGGGCTGGGTCGACATGGGCGGGGGCTCCTTGGTGTGAGGAGTCCTTGAGCAGCCGATGTGCCAGGGCGCTCGACCCGATCGATCAGCTACTTGCGCGCGTCGACCCTGGGTAACGTCTCCCGAAGACGCATCCCGCGGGTTACGCCGGAAATGGGGTCAGACCCCTATTTCCCCGCGGGTTACGGCCTGGGCGCGGGAAATTGGGGTCAGACCCCAATTCTCCCCTGGGTAACGTCTCCCGAAGACGCATCCTGCGGGTTACGGCCGGAAAGGGTGGCCTGACCCCATTTTTCCCCACGCGGGTTACGGCCCGGGCGCGGGGAAATTGGGGTCAGACCCCATTTCTCACGGCAGGCAGAGCGCGGTGAACCCGCGGGGGGCGAGTGCGGTCAGCAACACCCGCGGCGGCGAGGCCAGCAGGCGATCCCGGGTCGCGGCATCGATCGCGGGAACCGGGGCGTCGGGGGCGTGACCGGCGGCGCGCTGGAATCCGTCCTCGACCAGGCGGACGAGCTCGGCGAACAGCCGATCGAGCAGCGCCGAGGTCACCAGCGAGCTCGCGACCCCCGCCGCCGCCTTCGCACCGCAGCCGGTCACGCGATCGACCTCGACCGCAAGATCATCGTGCTCGACCGCGCCCTCGCCGCTTGGCGCCTGCATCGCGAGCGCGATCGCCTGCGCGCACAGCTGGAGCGAGAGATCGCTGCGGTCGGGCGCGCACGGCAGGATGTGACTTGCCAGCGCTCGTAGCCAGGCGGCGCGGTTCGCCGGCGGTGTGGCGGCGAGGTCGGGCGGGCCGATCGTGAAGAAGTCGGGAGGCTCGCACGGCGCCCCGAGGAGCTCGCGAAACCCCGCGACGATCTCCGCGGTCCGGATCGCGCGCTCCGCCTTGGTCGCGGCACTCCCCGAGGAAGAGGCTGGATCCACGGGAACCGCATCGCCGTGACGTTGCGCGATCACCGCATGGGCTGCGTGCTCGTCGACCCGCGGGCCGAGCGCCGCGACGATGTCCGCGTGGACGAACCGGCGCGCGAGGTAGTGGATCCACAGCGCGATCTTGAAGCTCAGGTAGTACGCGCCGAACGCGAGCACCCGATCGCGCTCGTCGACGAGCCGCGCGAGCTGCGCGCTCGCTGGGCCCTCCGCCGGCGCCTCGCCGACCATCGCCTCGAAGAATCGAAGCAACATCCTCTCGGGGCCGGAGCACACCTCGGTCTCGCCGATCAGGGTGCCGTTCGCCTCGGTGAGCGCGAGGATCGAGGGCGCGGTGAGCGGCGGTGGTCGCCACGTGCCCGCGAGCATCCGCACGAAGTCGCGCTGCGCCCACAGGCCGACACCCTGCATCGCCTTCGCGAGCGCAGCGGCGTACGCCGGGGACACCTCGCGCTTGCCGAGGATGAACCACCAGGGCAGCGCCGAGCCGAGCTGGCTGACCCGCCACGCATCCATCACATCGAGCTCGACGATCCCGCGCAGCGCCCGGTAGGCGTCGCGAACCAGCGTGAGCGATCCGATGATGTCGTCCCAGTGCGCGGACATCTGCCGCAGCGCCGACACGTTCATCGGCAGCGCGTGCTCGCGACGAGACCCGGCGTACGGACACGGCTTGTACTCGAGGTCGTCGGGACGCAGATGCTCCGCGGGGGTCCGGCCCTCGCGTAGCGGGCGGTCCTCGTCATCACGATGGAACTGCTCCTCCACCATGCGTACAACGAGCAACATCGCGGCGATGCTAGCATCGCCGCGTGGCATCCGAGCTCAGTCCCGCCGAGATCCTCGTCGAGGTGGTCGAGTCACCGCGCCGGGCCTACGCGATGCTCGACGATCTTCGCGTGATCGATCGCCCGGGCTGGATCCAGCTGATCACGCCGTCGTTTCGCCAGGGCGGGTTCAACGAGGTCGCTCACGCGGAGCTCGCGGCCGAGGACGCGGATCAGGTGATCGCAGCCACGATCGCCGAGTACCGCGCGCTCGGGATCAAGTTCCGCTGGGTCGTCGGCCCCGGTAGTCGCCCCGCAGATCTCGGCGAGCGCCTCGCACGCGCCGGGCTCGTGGCCTCGTACGCGCGCGGGATGGCGCGCTCGACCGAGATGCCGACGGAGGCGGCGGGCCACGCGATCACCGTCGAGCCGGTCGACCTCGCGAACGTCGACGTCTACACCCGCGCGATGGCCGAGGGCTGGGCCACCGACCCCGGTCCCCTCGCGCGCGCGCATGCCGCGGTGCTCGCCGAGACACCGCGCACCCAGCACCTGTTCCTGGCCCGGGTCGACGGAGAGCCCGCCGCCTCGGCTGCCTACGTGGCGTTCCCGCGGTCGGCCTATCTGCTCGGAGGCGTGGTGCTCCCGCGGTTTCGCCGGCGTGGCGTCTATCACGCCCTGGTCGCGCATCGCCTCGCGGACGCCCGGGCGCGCGGCATCACGCTCGCTACGTCGCGAGCCGCCGAGGAGTCCTCGGCTCCCCTCCTCGAGCGGCTCGGCTTCGCGACGGTGTGCCGGTTCGCGAGCTACACTCTGACCCCATGAGATGGAGTGTCGTCGCCTGTCTGCTCGCTGCGACCACCGGGGCCGCCGCGGGACCCGACGTCTTGCCGCTGCAGCCGTGGCCCGCCACGCGAAAGCCCGCGAGCGCGACGAACTCGACCGAGGCGCTCGAGATGTTCGTCGACGCGATCATCGCGGACAAGGCGGGCGATCTCAGCAGGGCAATGGACAGGTACCAGCGGATGGTCCGGCTGGCGAAGGATGATCCGAACGCGCTCTACAACCTCGCCGACGTCCAGCGCCGGCTCGAGCACTACTACCAGGCGGTCGAGAGCTACAAGAAGTATCTGGCGCTGGTTCCCGATGCGCCCGATCGCAAGGAGGTCGCGCGCATCATCGACCTGATCGAGAAGCGCCCGTCGTTCACGGTGATCGATGGCGAGGACCTCGATGCGATCGTGCTCGTCGACGGCGCGCTGATCGGACCATCCCCGGCGCACGTCTTTCCCACGCCGGGCGGCCACACCGCGGATCGGATCGGCCCGACGTCGTATCGCCACGAGAGATTCTACGTTCCTCCCGCGCACACCGATCACGTGCACATGAACTACGAGGAAGCGGAAGGCAACGTCGTGATGTCGGGGTCGTCGGCGCTGCCCCTCGCCGGGACCTGGGTGCTCGAGGGCCACAAGTTCACGCTGCCGGGGCGGTTCACGTTGCCACCTGGCCGCTACCAGACCTATGTGCGATCCGAGGCCGAGAGCTGCAACCGGATCTCGTTCGACGTCGCGAAGGGCGACGTCATCACGTACGTCTACGTCGACCTCAAGCCCGGGCAACCCGAGCAGTACTGCAAGCCCCTCACGGTGAAGGTGCAGAAGCTGAGGTTACCGTCGTGATCCGGATCGCGCTCATCCTGCTCGCCGCCACGGGCATCGCCGTCGCGGGACCGGATCCCGCCCAGCGCAAGAAGGCACCCGACAAGTTCGCAAAGGCCGCAAGTGCTTCGTTCTCCGCCGCGCTGGCCGCCGATCAGAAGGGCGACCTGCCGACTGCGCTCGGGCTCTACCAGAAGGCGTTCGAGATCTCGCCGCACCCGAGCACGATCTACAACATCGCCGATGTGCAGCGCCGGCTCGGCAAGCTGACGGACTCGGTGCGCAGTTACGAGATGTACCTCGCGATCGCACCGGAGGCCGCGGACCGCCGCACGGTCGAGACCTTGATCGAGAAGCTCGGCAAGACGCCGGGCAGCGTGTTCGTGATGTCGTCACGTCCAAGTGACCGGAAGTCGATCGACCTGTCGACCGCGTACGTGTTGATCAAGGGCAAGATCCTGTTCAAGCCGGGCACCAAGCTCGTCGGGGCGGTGGACGCGGGAGACATGCCGGGCATCGAGCTGATGCTGCCGGCGGGCGTCTGGGAGATCGACGTCGTGACTCCGCTGACCTACGGACACACGGCGTGCCATGTGAGCCCAGGCGAGCGGACGTTGTGCTCGGTCTCTGCGCCCCCGCGCATCGATGGTGCGGTCGTCGTCAGCGGGACCCATCGCAACACCACGATCGCGACCGATCGCAAGACCCGGCTCGGCGACACGCTGATGCACTCGCGATTCACGACGAAGCCCGGGCGCACGAAGCTGCACGTGCGTGACGGGTCCTACGAGTGCCCTGCCCTCGTGCTCGAGGTTCCGAGCGGCGGCGACGTCGCGTTTGCCTTCCTCGCGGAACGCGAGCCGAGCTCGGTGCTTCGCTGTCGCACGTTCGACATCACGAAGCACCGGCTGCGGTTCACCGCCGACTAGAGCTGGGTCGCAGCGACGATGCCCACGATCGCTGCGACCACGAGCACGACGATCCAGATGAACCGGCGTGCCTCCGCTTCGCGCGCGGCGATCTGCGCCATGTCGTAGGCGCCGAGCTGCGGATAGCCGCTTGCTCCCGGAGGCCCCGGCGTGGGGGGCAGCCGCGGGAACTGGCTCGGATCGAGGACGGGACGCGAGCCATGCCGATCGTCGATCGGTTGCGGCGCATACGGCGCATGGAGCCCAGGCGGCTGCTGGAACGACGGCGGTGGAAAGCCCGGGTGCTGGGACGGATACGGCGTCGGTGCCGCCCCAGGGAACGGTGCCGGCAGCGCGGTGCGTCCCCCGGCGCCGGGCGGCATCTGGGCGCCGGGAAGCGTCGTCTTGAACGGCGCGGCCGTGGGCAGTCCCACCGGCGGTGGCGTCTGTGCACGCCGGAACACATGCAGCGCTGGCGGCGCCGTGGTCACCGGGTCGACCGACGCCGGCGCTTCGACCGGCGCGGAGGTCGGAGCTCGGCGGTGCGGCTCGGCCGGGCGCGCGGGCGCTGGGGTCGGTGGGCGCTCGCGCGGGGCGTACGCACGAGCCAGCTCGGGCCGGGGGCGCGAGGCGTCGAGGGCCGGCGACGTGATCCCGAGCTTGGGGCGCGACGTCTCGGCGCTCGTCAGCATGCTCGACGGCGACATCGCGATCGTCGAGTCGACCGAGTCGACCGAGTCGATCGAATCGACCCCGGAGGTCGCGATCGTCGCATCGACCGAGTCGAGCGAGTCGCGTTCCGGGGGTGCCGGGATGACGTCATCGAGCGCCACCGTCCGCGTGACGTCGTCCTGGTCCTGACCCGACATCAGCTGATCGAGGTCGGCGCCGAGCGTCGCGACATCCGGGTAGCGCTTCAGCGGATCGCGCTGCAAGCAGCGAGCGATGATCCGGTCGAGCGCTTCGGGAACCGGGACCCGCGATGCCAGAGGCGGCGGCGTGGTCTTGAGGATCGCGGAGAGTGCCGCCGCGGCGGTCTTCGCCTCGGCGAACGGGCGAACACCCGCGATCATCTCGTACGACAGAATGCCGAGCGTGTAGATGTCGCTCTGGCCCGTGCAGGTTCCACCGACCATCTGCTCCGGAGACATGTAATCGAGCGTGCCGATCATCTGGCCTGCGTTCGTCAGATCGCTCGAGTCGAAATCGCTGTCGCGCAGGATCTTGGCGATGCCGAAGTCGAGGACCTTCACCACGTCGGCATCGTCACCGACTCGCTCGAGGTGGATGTTCGTCGGCTTGAGATCGCGATGCACGATGCCGAGCCCGTGCGCCTCCTCGAGCGATCGGCAGATCGCGCGCATGATCTTCACCATCCGCTTCCACTCGAAGCGGCCCTGCGAGCGGAATCGCTCGAACAGGCTCTCGCCGGTCAGCAGCTCCATCACGATGTAGAGCGTTCCGTCGTCTGCCTCGCCGAGCTCGTAAGCCGTGATCGTGTGCGGGCTGCGCAGCGTGGTCATCGTCGCGCCCTCGCGACGGAACCGGGCGACGACACCGGCATCGGTGGTCAGCTGCGGGTGCAGGACCTTGAGCGCGACCTCGTGACGCGACTTGATGTGCGTCGCCCGATAGATCGCGCCGAACCCGCCGGCGGCGAGCCGGAAGTCGATGTGGAACCGACGGTCGAGAACAGATTTGAGCAGCGGATCGATGCGCTCGACCATCGTCAGGTCGTTCGCGTCGGAGTCGCGGGGCACCGTCCTCCCAATGTACCAGGTTAGGCCGGCGGCCGGCGCGCCCCGGAGAGTGCCCACACGAGCCAGCCCACGCCGTACATGGCGCCCGCCCCTGCGAGCCACCACGTCGCGCTCGCCTCGCCGTACGCATCTGCGAGCCCGCCGGCGACCAGCGCTGACACGCCGATCGCGAGCGTCGCGAGTCCATAGTCGAGGGACAGCACGCGACCGCGCAGATGATCGGGCGTCGCGACCTGCAGGCCGTAGGTCGACATCGCCCACTGCGCACCGCCACCGAGATGCGCGATCGCGACGAGGAGCATCGCAAGCGCGAACCATGGCGTCAGTGGAAGCGCGGCGTAGACGCCGACGTAGAGCAGCGTCGACGCACCGCAGACCAGGATGATCGCGCGTGGGCCGGGTGTGGCTCCCGCGAGTGCGCGCGCGAGGATCGGCCCGAGCATCGCGCCGAGGCCGCGCGCCGCGAACAGCAGCCCGGTCGCGATGTTCGTCCCCGCGAACGTGCCGTGGGCAAATGCAGGCAGCAACCCGACGGTGCCGTTTGCCGAGCTGACGCCGACCTTCGCGAGGACCAACCGCGCGACCAGGCGGTCACCGCGGATATAGCGCAGGGCTTCCCGGAGCTGACCCGCGGGTCGGGGCGCAGGGGCGCGCTGCTGCATCGGCCGCTCGATCCCGGAGACCAGCCACGCCGAGAGCGCGAACGATGCCGCATCGATCATGAACGCGGCCTGGATCCCGAACAGCTCCGCGACGACGCCACCGATCCCCGCACCGACGAGCAGCATCGAGCCCCACACCGCGCCCATCAAGGACTGGGCACGGGCGAGATCCTCCTCGGCGACCAGGTTGGGCGTCGCTGCGCTGGTCACCGGATCGTGGAAGCTCGACGCGATCCCGAGTGCGATCACGGCGGTGATCGCGATCACGACGCTGCCCCACAGCGCGGCGAGGCAGAGCAGCAGCGCGAGCGGCACGCGCACGAGATCCGAGATCACGAGGATCCGCTTGCGATCGAACCGATCCGCGACCGCTCCTGCGATCGGGGACGCGAGGAACACCGGCAGGACCGTCGCGGCATACACGAAGGCCGCGGCGCCCGGTCGCCCGGTCAGCCGGCTGACGAGGTCCGCGACCGCGACGAACGAGAACCAGTCGCCCGTGAGCGACACCACGCTCGCGAGGAACAACCGACGGAAGTCGCGGTTCTGGACAAGCAACGCGCGGAGCGACACCGGGCGGCACTCTAGTCGATCAGCGTTTGCGAACCACGCCGACGCGCGCCATCACCTGCGGCGGGATCCCGTAGGCGTCCTCCAGGAGCGCGTGATCGTAGAACCCCGCACTCTCACGCGTGATGATGAATTCCCAGACCGCCTCCGCGGCCTGGGAGAGCAGCAGCTCGCGAGCGTGTGGCGTTCCGGTGGCCAGCGCCGCGATCGCGTCCTCCACGCGCTTGCCAGCTCTTCCGAGTGCATAGGCCCGCCCTTCCTGCAGCTCGTACTCGATCGCCTCGATCGGATCGTCGGCGGCCATACCCCTTGGATGCCACACCAGGGGCCGATCGTCTCGTGATCAGCTATCGTCCGCGGGATGAAGAGACGGACCTTCTTGTTCGCGACCGCTTCCGCAGCGGCGCTGTTTGCCTTCCGCAGCAAGCTGTCCTTCGCCAAAGGTGGACCCGCCGTGAAGCTCCCGCCCCTGCTCGCTCCGTTTGCCGGCCCCTATGGCGGCGTTCCTCCGTTCGACAAGATCAAGGTCGCGGACTTCAAGCCCGCCCTGCTCCAGGGCATGGATCTCCAGCGCGCGGAGATCCAGGCGATCATCGACGTCAAGGAGCCCGCCACGTTCGAGAACACGATCGTCGCGTTCGAGGACTCGGGCCGCCCGTACTACCGCGCCGCGAACCTGATGGGCGTCTACACGTCGACGATGAACGACAAGGCGATGCAGGCGATCGAGACCGAGACCGCGCCCGTCATGGCGGCCTTCAGCGACGAGATCATCCAGAACGAGAAGCTGTTCGCCCGGATCAAGGCGGTCTACGACGGCCGCAAGACCGCGAACCTGTCCACCGAGCAGGCCCGCCTGCTCGAGGTCGTCTACCGCAACTTCGCGCGGCGCGGTGCCGCGCTCGGCGCCAAGCAGAAGGCGCGCCTCGGCGAGATCAACCAGAAGCTCGCGAGCCTGTTCACGCTGTTCGGCCAGAACCAGCTCGCCGACGAGGAGAGCTACACGCTGACCCTCGACAAGCAGGACGACCTCGCGGGGCTGCCCGAGTGGCTGGTCGCGTCGGCCAAGGCGGCCGCAGAGGCAAAGGGCCTCAAGGACAGGTGGGTGATCACGAACACGCGGTCGAGCGCGGAGCCGTTCCTGATCTACTCGTCGCGCCGTGACCTCCGCGAGAAGGCGTATCGGATGTGGATCAACCGCGGCGACAACGCGGGCAAGCACGACAACAAGCCCGTGATCACCGAGATCCTGGCGCTGCGTGGCGAGCGCGCGAAGCTGCTCGGGTTCCCGACCCACGCGCACTGGATCATCGACGACAACATGGCGAAGACGCCCGACGCGGCGATGTCGCTGATGCTCAAGGTGTGGAAGGCGACGACGGCGCGGGTCAAGGAGGAGGTCGCCGACATGCAGAAGCTCGCGACCCCCGACAAGGTCGCGAAGATCGAGGCGTGGGACTACCGCTACTACGCCGAGAAGGTCCGCAAGGAGAAGTACGACCTCGATCAGAACGAGGTGAAGCCGTACCTCCAGGCCGACAAGCTGCGCGAGGGCATGTTCTGGGCGGCCAAGCAGCTCTACGGCCTGACGTGGAAGCCGATCAAGGGCGTGCCGGTCTATCACCCCGACGTCAAGGTCTGGGAGGTCACGCGCGGCGCCAAGCGCGTCGGCCTCTGGTACTTCGATCCGTATGCGCGCGACGGCAAGCGCTCGGGCGCGTGGATGAGCGAGTACCGCACGCAGGAGGCGTTCAAGACGCCAGCCACGCCGATCGTCTCGAACAACTCGAACTTCGTGAAGGGCAAGAAGGGCGAGCCTGTCCTGATCTCGTGGGACGACGCGACGACGATGTTCCACGAGTTCGGTCACGCGCTGCATGGCCTGAACTCCAACGTTCACTATCCGTCCCTCGCCGGCACCAACACCCTGCGCGACTTCGTCGAGTTCCCGAGCCAGCTCAACGAGTACTGGCTGTCGACGCCCGAGGTGCTCAACAAGTTCGCCGTCCACTACAAGACCGGCAAGCCGATCCCGAAGGCGCTCGTCGAGAAGATCGAGAGGGCCAAGAACTTCAACCAGGGGTTCAAGACCGCCGAGTACCTGATGGCCGCGATCTACGACCTCAAGGTCCACACGCTTCCGGCTGGCAAGCCGATCGATCCGGCGGCGTTCGAGAAGGCGACGATGAAGGAGATCGGGGCACCGACCGAGATCGTGATGCGCCACCGCCCGACGGCGTTCGGTCACATCTTCTCCGGCGACGGCTACTCCGCGGGCTACTACAGCTACATCTGGGCCGACACCCTGACCGCGGATGCGGCGGAAGCGTTCGAGGAAGCGAAGAGCTTCTACGACAAGCCCACCGCGAAGAAGCTGCACGACTCGATCATGAGCGTCGGCAACTCGGTCCCGCCCGACGAGGCGTTCCGTGCGTTCCGCGGCCGCGACGTCGACACCAACGCGCTGATGCGGAGCCGCGGGTTCCCCGTCACCTAGTCCGGCCAGATGACCGTCCGCAGCTGCGCCGCTGTCATTGCGGTGCGCTGAGGTTCGAGCTGACGAGCCCGCCGATCACGGCCGGCGTTCGCTACCGGGTGAACCTCGGCTGCCTCGACGACGTGGATCCGCTGGCGCTCGCGCTCAGCCTGATCGACGGCCGCTCGTTCTCACGATCACGTCGCGGGACGCAGCGCCTTGAGCGCGGTGCCCCAGCGCACGACCTGATCGAACAGGGTCATGACGCCCTTCTCGTGGTGCGCGCCCGGCTTGAAGGTCTTGTAGTTCTCGAAGTCGGTCATCAGCGAGAGCGAGACCTGCTGGCGAACATCCGCGACCTGGAGCTCGGCCATGATGCCGCGCAGGTGCTCGACCGCGCGCGTGCCACCGGCGCTGCCATATCCGACGAAGCCCGCGGCCTTGTCGTTCCACTCGGCGTACAGGAAGTCGAGCGCGTTCTTGAGCGCCCCGGAGGTGGAATGGTTGTACTCGGGCGTGACGAACACGAACGCATCGAGCGACGCGATCTTGGCCGCCCACTTCTTGGTGTGGTCCTTGGAGTACTTGCCCTGCGACGGCGGGACGGGCTCGTCGAGCAGTGGCAGGTCGTAGTCCTTGATGTCCACCAGCTCGTACGAAGCGTCCCTCCGCGTGCTCGCGAGCTCGTGCACCCACTTCGCGACCGCTTCGCCGTTACGACCTGGACGCGTACTACCGAGGATGATGCCGACCTTGATCATGGCGGCAACCATTGACGGTCTACGTACCAACCGCAACATCGCAAGGAGCAACTCGCCGTTGCGATGATGAGACAGTAGCGGACCGAGCGTCCGCGCACAGCGGAGGCGCCGAGCCAGCATCACCACGCTGGGCTACACCGAAGGGGTGAGCGGGGAGCCGGAGGAGACGCAGCAGACGACCGGCAAGGCGATCCTGGTCGCGGCGGTCGCGGCGATCGGTGGCTTCCTGTTCGGCTTCGATACCGCCGTGATCAACGGCGCGGTCGATGCGATCCAGCACCGGTTCGACCTCAGCGCCTCGGTGACCGGGTTCGCGGTGGCCTGCGCCCTGATCGGCTCGGCCGTGGGTGCGTGGTTCGCCGGATCGGTCGCCGATCGGATCGGCCGCGTTCGCGTGATGGTGATCGCGGCGGCCGTGTTCACGGTCAGCTCGCTCGGCGCGGGGCTCGTGGTCTCGGTCTATGACCTGATCGTCTGGCGATTCCTCGGCGGCATCGGCGTCGGGATCGCGTCGGTGATCGCCCCCGCGTACATCGCGGAGATCGCGCCCGCCCACCTGCGCGGTCGGCTCGGCTCCCTCCAGCAGCTCGCGATCGTCCTCGGCATCTTCGTCTCGTTGCTCACGGATGCGTTCTTCGCTCGCACGGCAGGCAGTGCCAGCGAGGAGCTGTGGCTCGGCCTCGCTGCATGGCGATGGATGTTCCTCGCCGGCGTGATCCCCGCCGTCGCCTATGGCCTCCTCGCACTGCAGATCCCGGAATCGCCGCGCTTCCTGATGGCCCGGGGCAAGCGCATCGCCGCCGCGAAGGTGCTGCGCCAGATGCTCGGGCGCGAGGACGTCGAGAACCGGCTCGACGAGATCGCGCGCACGATGAAGGAAGAGCACGTGCCGAGCCTGCGCGACCTTCGCGGGCCGCGGTTCGGGCTGCTCGGCATCGTGTGGGTCGGCATCCTGCTGTCGATGTTCCAGCAGCTCGTCGGGATCAACGTGATCTTCTACTACTCGACGACGCTGTGGCGCTCCGTCGGACTCAGCGAGACCGATGCGCTGTCGATCAGCGTCGTCACCTCGGTGACCAACGTGCTGGTGACGATCGTCGCGATCTCGCTCGTCGATCGCATCGGCCGCCGCCCCCTGCTGCTGATCGGCTCGTTCGGCATGGCGGTGTGTCTCGCCATGATGGCCGTGTGCTTCACCCAGGGTGACACCTCGACGGGACAGCTCCGGCTGCTCGCGCCGTACGGGACGCTCGCGCTGATCGCAGCCAACGGCTACGTCGTGTTCTTCGGCGTGTCGTGGGGGCCCGTGGTGTGGGTCCTCCTCGGCGAGATGTTCTCGAACCGGATCCGCGCCTCCGCCCTCGCCGTCGCCGCCGCCGCGCAATGGGCCGCCAACTTCGTGGTCACCGTCAGCTTCCCGGTGCTCGCCGGCAGCGTCGGGCTCGCCGTCTCGTATGGCCTGTTCGCGACGTTCGCGGTCCTGTCGTTCGTGTTCGTGCTCCGCTACGTCCGCGAGACGCGGGGCAAGGAGCTCGAGGACATGGTCGACTAGTCCGCGGTCTCGAGCGCGCGGCGCACGAGCTCGGGATCGACCGTGACCTTCGGGATCTTCGGCGCGGCCGCGCCCTTCGTCTTGCCGCGCGGGGCCGCAAACCATGTGCGGGGATCGACGTCGAGACCGAGCCCGTGCATGTAGTTGTAGAGCGCCTTGCGCAGGCCGACGCCAAGGAAGTCGTGATCGGTGCCGGTCGGATCGTCGAACGGGACCTCGTTCTTCGCGAACGTCACCTTCGGGGTGCGCCGGAGCTTGATCCCGAACAGCGCCGGCTGCTTGCCGATCGGGCTGTGCGCGGTCGCGGCGAACCGGTGCCAGAACGCGGACTGGATGCAGCCCTCGGCGAACAGCTGGCGCACGCGCTCGAGCGCATCGACGGTGTCCTGCGCGGTCTGGGTCGGGAACCCGTACATCAGGTAGGCGTGGACCATCACGCCGGCATCGGTGAACGCACGCGTCACCCGCGCTACCTGCTCGACGGTCACGCCCTTCTGCATCAGCGTGAGCAGCCGATCGGATGCGACCTCGAGGCCGCCACTGATCGCGACGCAGCCCGAGCGCGCGAGCAGCTCGCACAGCTCCGGCGTGAACGACTTCTCGAACCGGACGTTACCCCACCACGTGATCATCACCTTGCGCTCGATCAGCGTCTCCGCGAGCGCACGCAGCGCCGCCGGTGGCGCTGCCTCGTCGACGAAGTGAAACCCGGTCTGCCCGGTCTCCGCGATCATCGCCTCGATCCGATCGACGAGCAGGTCCGCGGGGGCGCGCTCGTAGCGCGCGATGTAGTCGAGCGTGATGTCGCAGAACGTGCACTGCTTCCAGTAGCAGCCGTGCGCGATCGTGAGCTTGTTCCATCGGCCGTCGGACCACAGCCGGTGCATCGGGTTGAGCATCTCGAACAGGGACAGATAGCGATCGAGTGGGAGCCCGGCGTAGGTCGGCGTGCCGGCATCCCGCAGCGAGATATCCTTCAGGCTGTCGTCGCTGACGAGCACGACCGCGCCCTTGCGCCGGACGAACGTGCGCAGCAACGGACGTTTCGGATCGCGGAGGTGCTCGATCAACGCGAGCATCGGCGCTTCGCCGTCGTCGAGTGTGAGGAAGTCCACGTAGTCGAACACGCGCGGCTCGGTCAGCTCACGGAGCTCGGTGTTGACGTAGCCACCGCCGAGGAGAACCCGCGTCTTCGGTGCGATCGCCTTGATCGCACGGGCGATCCGGAACGCACCGTAGATGTTGCCCGGGAAGGGTGCGGTCAGGCCGACGACATCCGGCTCGTGCTTCGCGAACAGCTCGCGCGTCAGCTCGTCGAGCATGACATCGACCAGCGTCGGCTCCGCCTCGAGTGCCTCGCGTAGCGGCTCGAACGATGCCGCGCTCGAGGCGAGGCGTTCGCCATACCGCGCGAGCTCGAACTCGGCATCGATCCCCTCGCGGATCACATCCGTGACATCGTCGATGTACAGGCTCGCGAGGTGCTTCGCGCGATCCGCGGTGCCGAGCCCACCGAAGGCCCACGCGAGCGGATCATCGTCGTCCGCGCCCGGTCCCTGGGTGATCCCGGCGAACCGTGGGCCCTCGGGCAGGACGTCGCGGCCGACGATCCGCAGCGCGAAGCCCGGGTCGCGGCCCTGGAGGAACCTGACCACCGCGTCGACGGTGTCGACATAGCGCGGCCCCTGCTCGAGGAACGAGCGCACGACCTCGGGTGGCCGATCCCCGTGCTCGGCCCGCTCGCGCAGCGCCGCGAGGACCCGGGCGAGCCCTGCCCTGCTGAAGATTCGCAGGAACAGCTCGATCGCGGCATCGGCCTGCACGACCTCGAGCCCGAGCCGGGCCTCGTGCTGGCGCAGAAAGCCGGTCAAGTACGCCGTCGCGGGATACGGCGTGTTGAGCTGGGTCATCGGTGGGGTGATGAGGAGCAGGCGCAAGCTGCACCAAGGTAGCGCACCCTGAGGTAGGGTCGACATCGGCGATCCACGCATGCGAGTGAACAAGTACCTGAGCGAGAGCGGCGCCTGCTCCCGGCGCGAGGCGGATACCTTCATCGAGGAGGGCCGGGTCACGGTCAACGGCGTCCCCGCGGTGCTCGGCACCCAGGTCGCCGACGGAGACGACGTTCGCCTCGACGGCGACTCGGTCGGAACCGCGCGCAAGAACGTCAAGCCGGTCTACATCGCCCTCAACAAGCCGGTCGGTATCACCTGCACGACCGAGCGCAACGTGGCCGGCAACATCGTCGACTTCGTGGATCACCCCGAGCGCGTGTTCCCGATCGGCCGGCTCGACAAGGACTCCGAGGGCCTGATCCTCCTGACCAACGACGGTGACATCGTCAACGAGGTGCTCCGCGCCGAGCACCACCACGAGAAGGAATACGTCGTCGCGGTCGATCACGCGATCACCCCCGAGTTCTTGACCGGCATGGCGTCGGGCGTCCGGCTCTCCGACGCGACGACCAAGCGCTGCAAGGTCGAGCGGCTCGGCGCCAAGCTGTTCAAGATCACGCTGACCCAGGGCCTGAACCGCCAGATCCGCCGGATGTGCGAAGCGCTCGGCTACACCGTCGAGGCCCTCAAGCGGATCCGGATCATGCACATCCACCTCGGCCAGCTTGCCGTCGGTCGCTGGCGCAACCTCACACCGCACGAGGTCGAGGCGCTGTTCCCACCCAAGACCGCAAGCTCAGCGCAGCCGCAGGGTGGTGGTTACAGCAAGCAGGGTGCTGGCGGCGGCCCGCAGCGTTCGGGTGGTGGATCGCAGGCGCAGAAGCCCGGCGGATCGCCGCCGCAACGGGTTCGCCACCCGTCGCACGGACCGCGTCCCGGTGGTGCGCCGAATGCGCCGCGTCCCGGCGGCAGTGCGCCATCGCAACGTCCCGGTGCGCCGCAGGGTCAACGGCCCGGCGGCGCCCCCGGTCAGCGTGCAGGCGGTGCGCCGCAAGGCCAGCGGCCCGGCCCGTCCGGTCGTGGCGGTCCGCCGCCGCGGCGATCGGGACCTCCCGCCGGTGGCCGTGGCCGTCGCGGTCGCGGCTGATTCCTCGGCGCACGGCGACGCTCCCGTCGCACGGATCACGCACGCAGCTCCGGACAACCCCGCGAGCGGCTTCGTGGTCCCATCGTCGTGCGGTCGTGTGGGTGGGTGGTCGTCGTCCTCGCGTCGGGTAGAGCTGCCGCCGACGAGGGCACGACGACGATCCGGCTTCGCTCGCCGGCACGCTGGGAGATCGAACGAGACCAGCAGCCACAACCCTTGCTCCACCTCGAGGACTTCCGTCCCACCTCGTCGGAAGGAGCCGGCACGATCACCGACAGCGCGTCGCTCGTGCTCGATCTCGGTTCGCGCGCGCGGCTCGCCGTACACGGCGAATGGTGGAAATCCTTCGACACTCCGCAGCTGCTCGGTCCTGACATCGAGAACGCCGCGCAGGGCTGGCGCCTTGCGTACGGACTCTCCTACGACCTCGGGCCGTTCCGGATCGGCGCGTCCATGGGTCGAGGCCGCGTCGATGGCAGGTATCAGCACGGTAGCTACAAGACGACAAGGGGTCTCCGTGTCCCGCACGGTCCGGCTGTCGCGCTGGATGACCGGCTGGATCTCGCTCGACGTCGGGCGGCAGGAGTGGATCGACAGGGCGCCGCCGGGCGAGGCCGACAGCACGACGCTCGCGCTCAGCATCGGCACGACGTTCCGCTGAGATCACAGCGACCGGTTCCGGATGGTGCGAGGGCCGACGCCGGATCGACCTTCTCGCGGCCCGCCGCGCTCGACGCCGGCTTCATCGTGAGGCGGACATCTACCGCGGTCGACGACGCCGGCGAAGGCCGAGGAGATGTACAGCCCCGAGACTTTCGGCCGGTCGACGGGAACCGCCTTGGTCATCGAATGACGGGCGGCCTGCCGGCCCTGATATGATCCGCGGATGCTGTTCCGGATCACCATCGGGGTCGTGCTGTTGATCTCTGCTGCCTGTGGCAAGCGTACGACCGCGGAGGACGACGACGACCCGTCGAGCTACGACTCGATCGAGATCGAGCCCGCCCAGGCGACGCTGACGGTCCCGCTGGGTGGAACCGCGACGCAGGACTATGCGGTCGTCGGGATCCGCGGCACCAGGCGCACGGACATCACGGGGCTGTGCGGGTTCACGATCGACTCGGCGTTCGGCACCTTCACCGATGCCACGGTCACGGTCGGTCCACGCGGCGGCAAGACCGGGGTCACCGCGGGATGCGGCACCGTCACGGCCACGGCGCAGCTCGCTGTCAACCTGACCGGAACGGTGATCATGCCGGGGACGCCCGCGAACGCCGCGGATCTGTTCAATGGTGCCACCACCGCGACCGATCCGGCGCGTACGCCGAAGATCGAGTACCCGCTCGACAAGGCGGTCTCGCCGCGCAACATCCCGCCGGTCGAGGTTCAGTACGTCGCGAGCGGCAACGACCTGTTCCACGTCACGATGACCTCGACCTTCCTCTCCGTCGATCTCTACACCACGAGCGTCGAGGCGATGATGAGTGTCGCCGACTGGGATGCGATCACCTGGAGCGCCGCGGGTGCCGAGCTCGCGATCACCGTCGAGGGGCTCGCGCAGGCAGCGCCGACCTCGAAGTACGCATCGCCGGCGACGACGCTGACGATGTCGAACGACAACATCGACAAGACGGCGATCTATTACTGGGCGTCGTCGCAGGGCAACGTGATGAGCCAGACGTTCGGCTCGCTGACCCCGCCGTCGGTGGTCAAGGGTGACTGCACGTCGTGCCACTCGGTCTCGCGCTCTGGCACGCGGATCGGGTACAGCCGCTGCGTCAACAACAACTGCAGCGGCGAGACGATGGGTGTCGGCTTCATGCGCTACGACGCGGTGACCAAGACGTGGAACGAGATCGTCAACGCGAACGCCCTCGCGATCAAAGGCTCGTACACGACGTTCGCGCCGGTCGGAAATCCATTCCCGTCCGATGATCAGGCGGTCGCGATGGTCACGCTCAACAACGCCACGTTCGCGCTCTACGATCCGGATACCGGCACCCAGATTCCCTCGAACCTCAGCGTCGCCAACGCGACCCCCAACGGGGCACCGAGCACGCGTGCCGCACTGATGCCGGACTGGGCACCCGACGGCACCAAGGTCGTCTACGTCTCGGGGACGAACCCGGGCCAGTGGATCGATCTCAGCGGCGGTGCGATCGCGACGATGTCCTACAACTACACGGCCGGCACGCACACGTTCGGAGACCCGCAGTACCTGGTCAACACCCCGGTCACGCTGCCCCACGGCACGTTCTCGAACTTCTTCTTCCCGAGCTTCTCTCCCGACGGCGAGCTCGTCGTGTTCAACGCGGCGCGAACCGGCTGGCGCGCGAACCCCGCGCACACCGCAGGTCAGCGCCTGATGCTCGCGAAGTCCGACGGAACCTGGGTGCAGGATCTCAACGCGCTCAACGGCGGCTACGTCGACAGCGACATCACGTGGCCGCACTGGGCGCCGGCGGCATCCAACGAGTACTACTGGGTCGTGTTCTCGAGCCAGCGCGACTACGGCCACCGGGTCACCCGCGCCAACAGCCACCCGTCGTGCGTCGCGAACGGCGTGCTCCAGTGCAAGCAGCTCTGGCTCGGTGCGATCGCCAAGAACAAGCTGACCGGTGGCATCGATCCGAGTGCGCCGCCGATGTGGCTCCCGGGTCAGGACATGCAGGCTGACAACATCAGCCCGTTCTGGTCGGTTCCCGCCGGCATCCAGTAGCGGGTCTCAGGTCGCGGCGTCCAGATTCAGGATCCGACCGCTCGGCCGCACGTGCATCACGCGCGCGGCCTCGTCGATCTGGTGCGCATGCTGGAGCAGCAGGTGACAGACGGAGACCGAGAGCTCGCTGTCATGCGGTCCGGCGACGGGCGAGAGCTCGAAGGTCCCGTGGGTCCAGTCGAGCAGGGCCGCCAGGTTTGCGTGGGCATCACTCGCGCGCGAGGAACCGGCACTGACGATCACGCCATCCTCGATGTCGATCCAGCCGAGGTAGTCGCCCATCACCACGAGCCGACCGGTCTTGCGTTCCTGCTCGAGCATCGTCAGGAGCGCTGGTAACGTGACATCGCCGAGCGTGCCGCGGAGGACCACGCGATCGGTCTGGCGCGGGATCGCGTACGCGAGACGGCGCGCGCGCACGATGACCTCGTGGGTCAGCATCGGCTTCGCGATGAAGTCCATCGCACCGCGATCGAAGGCTGGACCGATGTCGGCGGAGACCGCAGAGGTCAGGATCACCGGGACCGCGGCGAGGCGTGGATCGTGAGCCATCGCATCGAGGACACGAAGGCCATCGAGCACCGGGAGACTGCGGTCGAGCAGCACCACATCCGGGATTCGAGCGATGCACTCCGCGAGCGCGGCCATGCCGGTCATCGCGACCGAGACCGAGAACCCGGCCTCGCCAAGCGCGTTCGACAGGCGCTCGAGCAGACGCGGCTCGGTGTCCGCGACCATGATGTGCGCGCCTGGATCCGGCGCGGTGGCGCGATGCTCGCGAAGGAGGCGCTCGATCGCGATCGTGAACAGGTGATCGCCCGGCTGCTCGGGCGCGCGAAACTCGACACCCATGCCGGGGTGACGACCCAGCGCGGCGGCCTCCTCGCTCGTCAGGACGTGAGCGACGCGCGCGATGGTCACCTGGCGCCGTCCCTCGGGCGCGATCGCGACGTGGATCTCGGCACCGACCTCGAGCGGCTCGAGAGTCTGGAGAAACATGCCGGAGCGCGACAGGTCCTGGAGTGCGACCCAACGCCGTTGCCCCATCGCATACAGCTCGACGGGAAGGTCCATCGTCACGCGAGCTGCAGTTCTGCGCACGGTAAGACCTTGGTAGAGGAATTCTCCGAACACGCCAAGTGTGCATGTTCGCGGAACGCCCGGCCCTACCCCACTCTCGGAGAGTGATGTCAGGGCGCACCACACTCCGAGGGTTTGTCACGCGCGCACGCGTAACAGACCGGAGGTCACGACGCTGCGGCGTCGAGATTGAGGATCCGGCCGGTCGGCATCCGCGGCAGCGGCAGCCGCGTCACCCGCGACGACTCGTCGGCGCGCTGCGCATGCTCGAGCAGCAGGTGGCGGATCGAGACGGAGAGCTCACTGTCGTGAGGTCCCGCGATCGACGACAGCTCGAACGTGCCGTGGGTCCAGTCGAGCAGCGACATCAACGTCGTCGGCGCATCGACCTCGCGCGACGAGCCCGCGCTGACGATCACGCCGTCCTCGATATCGATCCAGCCGACGTAGTCTCCGGTCAGCGCGAGCCGGCCCGTCTTGCGCTCTTGCTCGAGCATCGTCAGCAGCGCGGGCAGCGCGACATCGGCGAGCGTTCCGCGCAGCACCGTGCGATCCGTCTGGCGCGGGCTCGCATAGGCGAGACGGCGCGCGCGCACGATGACCTCGTGGGTCATCATCGGCTTCGCGATGAAGTCCATCGCACCGCGATCGAACGCGGGACCGATGTCGGCGGTGACCGCGGACGTCATGATCACGGGGATCGCGGCGAGGCGAGGATCGTGCGCCATCGCCTCGAGGACGCGAAGGCCATCGAGCACCGGGAGGCTGCGATCGAGCAGCACGACATCCGGCGTCCGGCACAGACAGGCGGCGAGGACCGCCATCCCGGTGGTCGCGGTCGAGACCGAGAACCCGGCCTCGCCGAGGGCGGTCGAGAGCCGCTCGAGCAGACGGGTGTCGCTGTCACCCACGACGATGTGCGCACCCGGCGCCGGCGCGATCGCGCGGTGGTCACGGACGAGGCGCTCGATGGCGAGCGCGAACAGGTGATCGGCCGGATCGGTCGGCTCGCGGAACTCGACGCCCATCCCGGGATGCCGGCCGAGCGCGGCAGCTTCCGCCGCGGACAGGACATGGGTGACGCGCGCCGTGGTCACCAGACGTCGGCCATCGGGCGCGATCGCGACGTGGACCTTGGACCCGACCTCCAGAGGCTCGAGGGTCTGGAGAAACATGCCGGACCTCGAGAGGTCCTGGAGTGCCACCCACCGCCGTTGCCCCATCGCGAACAACTCGACCGGGAGGTCCATCGTGTAGCGATCCGCTTTTCTGCGCACAGTGCGACCTTGGTAGAGGAATTCCCCGATCGCGCCTAGTGGTGTTCGATCGCCGAGACCCCGGCCGTACCCCACGCCGCGAGATCGGTGATCAGCTCTCGATCAAGGACGCACGCGAAGCGGACCGGGTGCATCACACAGTGGGCACTTCTGCGTCACGGTGGCGGCATCACACGACTCGCATGCGAACGCGACGACGTGATGTCCCGGGTCACCAAACTCGGCAAGCGGCTTCGGCTTGGGCGTCTCGCCACCGCCGTAACGCGCGCTCGCCGGCACCAGCGCGAGTGCGAGCAGCTCGATCTCGTTGCAGGCCGGGCACCGCTTGGGGATGGTCAGCCGGCTGGTGTCACCGAGCGCCCTGGCGAGCCCACCTTCCGCGTGGCAGCGCGGGCAGTCCGGGTGCTCGAACACGACCTTCTTGCAGGCCGCGCACGCGATCTCGTAGGTCCCGTCGATGAACTTCTCCCCGTCGTGGACCCAGCGGCCCGCGTCGTTGGGGTCGGCCAGCATCATCAGGAGCCGACGGTCGATGAAGCTCTTGATCTCGACCTTGGCGGAGCCGCAGCCGGGACAGCCGGCGGCAACCGTGGATTCGAACGTCTGCTCGTCGAGGCGGCCCATGGACGGCGGACCTTAGCAGCAATGCCACGCAGTTCAGGCCGTTCGTGCACGTGCACGTGCCACGTGCCCGTCCACGTCCACGAACGGGCAACCGGCTGAAGCCCGGCCGATACGTCCGGCATGCTCGACGGACGAGACACTCCATGACGATCAACGTGCGCTCGAACAGCTGGCGTTCGGGTTCATGACCATTCCAATCCCAGCGTGGATAGATCGGCAGGTGGACTGCGGAGCCATCATCGACGTCGTCCGCTGGTCGGCACTGCGCCGGAGGCGGACCTGTCGGCGGCCAAGCAATCGGCTGCTCCTCGCCAAAGCCGTCGGACGACAGGCGGTTCGCCACATCGTCGAGGAGTTTGTTCTGCCCGGTGATCCGAACCAGCTGCTTGGCGTTCCAACCTGAGCTCGACCTTGCCGGCCTCGTTGGGGCAGTTGCCGAACCGATCGATCGCGCCTGCTCCGCGTGGTCGGCATGCTGAGCAAGCCCTGCCGGAGATCGTGGAGGTGGACGAGCACGTGACACGTGCACGTGCACGTCCGAACCCCCGCTTCCTGAGCAGCATGGACCTTAGCAGGTCAGCACTTGGAGAAGTCCGGCGCGCGCTTCGTCATCGCGGCCTGGATCGCTTCCATCGCCTCGGGGTGACGCAGCCGCTCGGCGAACGCCTCGCCCTCGACCCGCATCGCCTCGAGCACGGCGGCACGGCCAGGGCGGCGCATCAGGCCCTTGGTCGCGCGCACCGAGGACGGCGCACTGGCCGCGAGCTTCGCGGCGCAGGCCTGGGCTGCGGTTTCGGGGTCCTCGCTCACATGATTTACGAGGCCCCAGGCCAGCGCGGTCGCGCCGTCGATGGCTTCGTTGAGGAGCAGCATCTGCGCCGCCCGGCGCTCACCGATTAGGGCCGGCAGCAGCAGCGAGGATCCGGCCTCGGGGACCAGGCCGAGATCGACGAACGGGGTCCTGAGCTTCGCGCTCGGTGCCGCGAACACGAGGTCGCAATGGAGCAGCAGCGTGGTGCCGATACCGATGGCCACGCCGCGGACGGCTGCGATCAACGGCTTCTCGAAGGTGGCCAGCGCCTGCAGGAAGCCGAACGGCGCGGTCAGGTCCCCCGCGCCGCTGGCGCTGGCGCGCACGAAGTCCCCGAGGTCATTGCCCGCGGTGAAGCAGTCCGGGCCGCCGGCGATCACGACGGCCCGGACCTGGGGGTCCGCTGCTGCGGCCTCGAGCGCTGCGCGAAGTGCCGCGTACATCTCGAGCGTGATCGCGTTCTTCTTGTCCGGCCGATCGAACCGGATCGTGGTGATCCGGCCCGCCGTGGTGACCTGCACGTACTGGCTCATGAGCTGACGATAGCCCAAACTAGTTCACATGCAAACCATCTTGATCGAGCCGCGGGTACGCTATCCTCGGCCCCATGAAGGACAGGTTGTTCGTGCTGAAGCCGGGGTTCGCGGATCAAGAGACGTCGTACTTCTGCCCGTTCAGCGCGCAGGTCATCGGCTTCTTGAGCTACTACCCGCAGGTTCGCGACTCGCTCGACGTGATCGAGCTCGAATTTCCCAGGCCGCGCACGCCGCTGACCACCCTGCTCGGCGAGGACCACCAGGCAGCCCCGATGCTCGTCCTCGGCGGTCCGCCGGTCGTCGTCCCCGGCGTCACGATCCGCGAGGCCAACGGTCACTCGTACGTCGAGAAGACCCTGCAGATCCTGCGTTATCTGGCCGCAACCCGCAGCGTTCCGATGCCGCACTGATGTCGGGGCGGCGTGCTACGAGCACGGCATGAAGCCCGTCTCGATCGGCACTCCGAACAGCCCTCACGCCACCCGCGTCCTGATGCTCGGGTCGGGCGAGCTCGGCAAGGAAGTCGTGATCGAGCTCCAGCGGTTCGGCGTCGAGGTGATCGCGTGCGATCGCTACGCCGATGCACCGGCGATGCAGGTCGCTCATCGCAGCCACGTGATCGACATGCTCGATCGCGCGGCGCTGCGCCGGGTCGTCGAGGCCGAGAGGCCGCACCTGATCGTCCCCGAGATCGAGGCGATCGCGACCGCCGAGCTGGTCGAGCTCGAGCGCGAGGGCTGGACCGTGATCCCGACCGCACAGGCGGCTCGCCTGACCATGGATCGCGAGGCGATCCGCCGGGTCGCCGCCGAGGAGCTGAAGCTGCCGACCGCGCGCTATCAGTTCGCGGACACCTACGAGGAGCTGGCCGCCGCCGCCAAGGAGCTCGGCTGGCCCGTCGTGATCAAGCCGATCATGAGCTCGTCGGGCAAGGGGCAGTCGCTCGCGAAGACCGAGGCCGACCTCGAGAACAGCTGGCACTACGCGCAGACCGGTGGCCGCACCGGTGCAGGCCGGGTGATCGTCGAGGAATTCATCAAGTTCGACAGCGAGATCACGATGCTCACCGTGCGCGCGGTCAGCGGGACGTCGTTCTGCGATCCCGTCGGGCATCGTCAGGTCGGTGGCGACTACGTCGAGAGCTGGCAACCGCATCCGATGTCGGCGGTCCAGCTCGAGAAGTCACAGGCGATCGCGAAGGCGATCACCGATCGGCTCGGCGGGCACGGCCTGTTCGGCGTCGAGCTGTTCCTGTGTCCCGACGATCAGGTGATGTTCAGCGAGGTCAGCCCGCGTCCGCACGACACCGGGATGGTCACGCTCGCGACCCAGACCTGGAGCGAGTTCGCGCTTCACGCGCGTGCGATCCTCGGACTTCCGATCCCGGCCATCCGTCGCCATGCGAGCGGCGCGAGCGTCGCGCTGCGCGCCGAGACCGACCTGTCATCACCGGTCATCGACGGCCTCGCCGAGGCCTACACGATCGCCGATACGGACGTGCGGTTCTTCGGGAAGCCGACCGCCGGCCCCCGCCGCCGCCTCGGTGTCGTGCTCGCCACCGGCGACAGCTGGGACGCCGCGCTCGCGAAGGCCAAGACGGTGGCTGGCAAGCTGTCGCTCCGCGATGCACAGTCTGGCGATGGCGAACGAGCCGACCGAGATCGAGCGTAAGTTCCTCGTCGATAGGAAGGTCTGGGTCCCCGAGGGTCCGGGCACCCTGTACAAGCAGGGCTACCTCAGCTCGACGAAGGAGCGGGTCGTGCGCGTCCGGCTCGAAGGTGATGCCGGCAAGCTGACGATCAAGGGGGCCACCCAGGGCATCACGCGGGTCGAGCTCGAGTACCCGATCCCCGCCGAGGACGCCGAGCTGATGCTGCGCACGCTGTGCGAGCGTCCGTTGATCGAGAAGACCCGGCACAAGGAGACCCACGGCGGCAAGCTGTGGGAGATCGACGTGTTCCACGGCGACAACGACGGTCTCGTGATGGCCGAGCTCGAGCTCAGCTCCGAGGACGAGACGTTCACGTGGCCGCCGTGGATCGTCGAGGAGGTCTCGAGCGATCCGCGGTACTACAACTCGAACCTGATCGCCGCGCCGTACAAGAGCTGGAAGCGCTGAGTCACAGCTCGCGCTCGGTCGCCGCCTCGAGGAACCGGACGACGATCGCGATCTCCGCGTCGGTGAAACCGTCGATCAGCGCGCCCTGCATCTTGCCGACCATCGGCAGCGCCCTGGTGACCGCGCGCTTCCCGGCAGGTGTGATGTGGAGCCGCTGCGCGCGGCGGTCCTCCGCACACGCCTTGCGCTGCACGAGACCGCCGGCCTCCATCCGATCGACCAGGCCCGACACACCGGCCGGCTGGATCCCGAGCGCCTCCGCGAGCTCCTTGGCGAGGCACCCATCATGCGCCGCGAGGTGAAACAGGGCTCCGACCTGGACCATGCTCGCGTCGAGCTCCTCGCGGGCACGCCGCTCGAGCCGCTGGCGGACCGCGTGCGAGGCACGGTCGAGCAGCAAGAACAGCTTGGGTCCCTTCGCGCGCATCGTTAGTTCGGATGTTAACCGATCGTGCCGGCAAACCACGCGGCGGGCACGTGGCCGGTCAGACACGTGATCGTTCGCGCCGCCCACGGCCGTGATGACTTCGCGCGGCGCGGTGCATCGGCGGTCCCTTCGGCAAGTCCCTCGTTGGGCGACCAGTCGGGGGTGGTTCCCGGCGCGAGCCCGTGGAGGCCGCTCTGATGAAAGCCGATCACATACGTGTGGCCGGCGACCCGCGCTCCGAGGAAGTCAGCGAGCCGCATCGCGAGCTCGCGACCCGCACGCGCGCCGAACGTCTCGCAGGTGCGAAACCACAGCAGCGCGTCGGGTGCGAGTCGTTCGCGCACTGCCTCGAGCTCGCGATGCGACGGATGCGTAGCCATCAGCGCTCTCGCGTCGAGGACGTCGTCACCGACGCGCGCGGCCCCCCAGTTGCCGTGTCCCCAGTACTGGATCTCCGAGATCGGATCCCGGCGCCCGGCGAGCCACGCGAACGCCTCGCTCCAGCTCGCGACGCCGACGATGTCATCCGTCCGCCCGAGCGACCGGTACATCCTCGCGCCGGCCGCCCAGATCGGAGAGAGCCGCCCGCGCGATCGCACGCAGGTCCGATCGTAGACGATCACGCGGGTCACGAACCCGAGCGTATCGCGATCGCGGCGCGAGGCGTGCATCACGTTGCGCCGTGGGGACCAAGGAAGATCGAGACCACTACTTCTCGCATCGGCCCACGCCGACCGACGAGGACATCCAGTACTTCGTCTATGTCACCGACGCGATCGAGCATGGTCTCGCCGATGTGGCCCGTGCCAAGACGATCTCGCAAGACGAGATGCGGGCCCGAGCGAGGAACAAATGGGGCACGCAACCCGCGACGTAGTGTGGACGGAGACCGCAGCGACGATGCTCGACCGCGCGATCGAGGCGGTCGCGAGCATCTCCGAGCTCGCTCGCGATGACTTCATGTTCGACGTCTTCACCGCCGCCGACGAGCTCGTGAAGTTTGCCGACGATGGGCGCCTCGTCCCCGAGCTCAGCAGCTGGGCGATCCGTGAGGTCTTCGTCGGTGGGTTTCGCCTCCAGTATCACCTGACCAGCGAGCGCGCCGAGATCCTGTCACTGTGTCCGCGGCGCTGACGCCAGCGTGCGCCGTGACCCGAGCGCGCTCAGCGCTTCATCGTCAGGATCGTGACGTACGGCTCGCCATCGCGCTTGCCCTTGATCACGATCCGGTCCTGCTTCGCTGCGGCATCACCGGCCTGATACGCGGCGGCGATGCTGAGCAGGGGCATGTCGTTGATCGATTCGATCGTGTCCCCGTTCTGCGCTCCGAGCCGTGCTGCGGTGGTCCCCGGCGAGACCCCGACGATCCGCATCGCGACCTGCGTTCCGCCCTCGACGATTCTTTCCAGATCGACCCCGCCCTCCCCGCTGAGGAGATTTCGGAGGTCGGTCGCGGTGATCGAATGCTCGGTGGTTCGCGGCATCCCTGCTGTGTAGCAGCCCGTGCTCAGAGGTCGAACTGTGCGGGGTCGAAGCGAACGAGCTCGAACGGTGCCGGTGCGGTCGGCAGCACGAAGCTCGGGATGTCGCTCTTCAGGACGCGACCTGCGCGCCACGTGGCGCATCAGTCCGTGGCGCCCTCGTCGAGCGAGCGCCGCATCGACCGGGCATCCGCGAACCCGAGCTGCCGCGAGATCTCACCCTCGGCGATCCCGCCCTGACGCAGCTCGGCACGCCGGCGCAACCGGACGTGCATCAGCACATCGCGATAGGCGGTCCCGGCCTCGGCGAGGTGACGCTGCAGGCTCCGCACCGTCGTCGCCATCGCGCGAGCAATATCGGAGGCGCCGACCTCGCCCTGCGGGAGCCGGACCTCGATCACCCGCGCGACCTGCGAGACGATATCGACCGGCCCGATGCGGCCGAGCTGGGCACGCGCCTGGCCGAGCAAGAACTCGTGGAGCGCCGGATCTGCCGTGATCGGGCGGCGCGCGAGGATTTCGCGCGACACGGCGAACCCACAGTCGGCAGCCTGGAACCGCACGCTCGTGCCGATCCGGCGAGCGACCGTCTCCGCATGATCGCGCCGCCCGTGTGAAAACCAGGCGCGGGTCAGCGGGAGCGGTTCACCGAGCACCGCGCTGAACTGCCGGATCAGATACGCGATCGAGTACTCGTTGAGGTGCACGCCGAGGGTGTCGCGCTGTGCGGGCACCGTGTAGTGCAGCTCGCCTTCACTCGCGGCGAGCGTGAAGTGGAAGCGGCCGATCGGGTTGATCAGCGCCGCGAAGTCGCACAGAGCGCGGAGCGACGTCTCCACGTTGGGTGCGCTGCGCACGAGGAACTCCGCCACGCCGTACGCACCGGGCGGGATGCGCTCCGCGAGATCGAGCCCGAACAACTCGGCCTCGAGAGCCTTCGCAGCGAGATCGATGAACTGCTGGATCCGCGCGAGCGGCGCCGTGATCTCGCCGCGCAGCGCATCACCGGGAAGCCCGGCTTCGGCGAGCAGTGACTGACTGTCGATCGACCTCCGCGCGAGCTCCGCGGAGATCATCGGGATCATCCGGAACGTGAACAGGATGCCGTTGTTCGTCCGAGCCGGCCGCGTCCCCACCTCTCCACACTACGCTAGGTCAGGCGCTTGATCGTGGACACGACCGCCCGGACGTCGATCGGCTTGACCAGGTGGTAATCGAAACCCGCCTCGGCGCTGCGTTTTCGATCGGAATCCTGGCCATAGCCGGTCAGCGCGACCAGCCGCAGCTCGGGCCTGGCCACCTGGACGCGCATCCGCCGAGCGAGCTCGTAGCCATCCATCGCGGGCAGGCCGATATCGAGAAACGCGATGTCGGGGACGAAGCTCTCGACGACCCCGAGCCCGGACGGACCGTCGTGGGCGATCCGCGTCTCGTGCCCGAGCTCGGACAGCGCCTCCGCCAGCATCTCGGCAGCATCCGTGTTGTCGTCGACGATCAGCACGCGCCGCGACGCTGCGCCGTCCGCATCACCGGCGGCCGGCTCGACCACCACGGGCGCGACCTGCGCACGCGCCGGTTCGATCGCCGGGAACCGGACCTCGAACTCGCTGCCCTTGCCCACCCCGTCACTGCGCACCGCGACCCTGCCGCCGTGGAGCTGGACCAGGCTCCGCACGATCGACAGCCCGAGTCCGAGGCCACCTTCGGACCGCTCGATCGTCCGCGTACCCTGGACGAACAGGTCGAACAGGTTCGGTAGCAGCTCGGGGGCGATCCCCATGCCGTTGTCGCGGACCACCACGACCAGCTCCTTTCCGACCCGGGACGCGCGGATCTCGATCTGGCCCCGCCGCTCGGTGTACTTCGCGGCGTTGGTGAGGAGGTTCGAGAGCACCTGGCAGACGCGCGCCTCGTCGCCATGCAGGAACAGGCCGTCCGCGATGTCGATATCGAGCTCGTGCTCGCGCTCCTCGAGGATCGGACTGGCCACCTCGATCGCCCGGGCGATCACATCCGCGAGGCCGAGCGGGCGCCGATGTAGCTCGACCTTGCCCTGCGCGATCCGCGACACGTCGAGCAGATCGCTGACCAGCCGGACGACGTGCGTGACCTGGCGCTCGATCACATCGCGCTCGCGGCGAGATGACTCCTCATCGCGCAGCTTCATCAGCTCGAGTGCGGTCAGGATCGGCGCGAGTGGATTGCGCAGCTCGTGGCCGAGCATCGCGAGGAACTCGTCCTTTGCACGGTTCGCACTCTCCGCCTCGAGCCAGGCCTCGTTGGTCCGCTCGAGCAGCTGCAGGCGCTCGGCAGCGGCTCGCCGGCGATCGGTGACATCGATGAACGAGATCACGCAACCGAGCGGCTCGCCGTCGCTGCCGAGGATCGGGCCCGCCGACAGCAGCAGATCGATCGTCTCATGCCCGTCGCGGAGCGGCGTCAGCTCGCGGCCACTGGTTGTCGAGCCGTGAAGCGCGAGATCGAGGACGGTCCGCGACGCGCGTAGATCGTCGGCGGCGTGGAGCTCGAACACGTCCTCGAACGAGCGAAGCAGCGGATTCGTCCCCGCGATCCGATGCGCGGCCTTGCTCGCCCGGATCACCGAGCCCGAGAGGTCGCAGACCACGATGCCTTCAGCGGCCTGTTCGACGATCCGTGCGGTCAAGCGCTCCGCGGCGACCATCTCGAGGCTGCGTTTCTGCTCGGACAGGTCGGTAGCGATCACGCACGTCAGCTGATGATCTTCGTCCCAGCTCGCGGTCGCAGACAGGTAGACGGGGACGCGAGTTCCATCCGTCGCGACCAGATCGACCTCCGCCTTGGCCGCGCCTCCGACGCGCTGCTGGAGCAAGGCACCGACCATGTCGTGCGACGTGTCCGCGATGTACGCCTGCAGCTCCGAGCCGATCAGCTTCTCGAGCGGAACGTCGACCAGGGTGGCGAACCGAGCGTTCGCGTACACGATCGTGCAGTCCTGGGTCAGCATCAGGGCGCCTTCGTTCATCGTCTCGACGAGCTGGCGGTAGCGATGGTCGGCGCCCTTCAGCGTGAACACCTGATCGCCGGTCGGTCCCTGCACGACGAGGGCGTCGACGTCGCCCGACCGGATCGCGTCGAGGGTCTCCTCGGCCTCGCGGAGCCGCGCCTCGAGCACCGCACGCGAGACCGGCTTGCGTGCGGCCGGCCTGGCCCTCGGCTTCGCTGCAGGCGTTGGCTTCGCGCGCGCCGCCGACGTTCGCGCGGCCGGCTTCTTCGTTCGCGCGGTGCGCTGTGCCTGCTTCGTCATCGCTACTTCTTCTTGAGATCGAGACCGACCAGCACGACGTTGCGGTTCGAGAGATCGCCGATGAACCGACGCAGTGGAGCCGGTAGCTTCCGGATCAGCGTCGGCACCGCGAGGATCTGATCGTCCTTGGCGAGCTTTGGTTGCTGGAAGATGTCGATGATCTGGAGCTCGTAGCGCCCGTCGAGATACTGCTCGCAGATCTGCTTGGCATTCTCGATCGCGGTCGTCGATCGCGCGGAGGACCCGGCGATGTACAGCCGGAGGACCGTCTTCGCTCGCTTCTCTGTCACCCGCTCGAACGCCTTGGTCGAGCTCCGGGGCTTCACGCGGGCCGCCCCTTCTTGAGCGGGCGGAGGTCGAGGCCGACGAGCACGCGCTCCGCGTCCGAGAAGTCTCCGATGATCTTCTTGACCGGTGGCGGGAGCTGCCGGACGACCGCTGGCAACGCGAGGATCTGATCGCCACGCGCGAGCGCGGGGTTCTCCATCAGGTCGACGACCTCGATGCGGTACCGACCCGGAAGATGCTCCTCGCAGATCTGGCGAAGGTTATGGAACGCCTGCACGCTCTTCGGGGTCTGGCCGGCGACGTAGAGCCGGAGCAAGTACTCGCCGGTCGCCGCATGCGCGGCCTTCTTGCGCGCGCTCGAGGCCAGCTGGACGCTCGACGCTGGCTTGCGAGCGCGTCCCACCTTGGTCGTTCGCGCCGCAGGCTGCGACGGCGTGGCCCGTGGGCGCCTGACCGGACTCATGCGCGCCGTCCATTCTTCGACCGCGCCGCGCTCCGGTTCTCCGAGAGCAGAGCGCGAGCCGCAGTCAGCCGGTCTTCGCGCGCCGTACTCTCGTCTGCGCTCGCACGCGCCTCCTCCTCCTCGGCCGCGAGCTCGGCACGCATCGCTTCGATCTGCGCGTCGAGCGCCTTGCTCTTGCGCAGCAGCCCGCGTTGCTTGCGCTCGATCTCCTGCTGTCGATGTAGCGCCTGCGCGCGCTGCTCCGATTCCTGGTGCTCTCGCGCGGAGCCGGTCAGCACGCCGTGGGGGCCCACCGCGACCGGCACCAGGTCGACGCCGTGCGACGTGATCAGGAACTCGCGGACCTGGTTCGAGTGCCCCATGCCGCGCGACTTCACGAGGTAGAGCCCGCGCGTCCGCTCGCCGGAGATCTCGATGTCACGGACCTGGAACCAGGTGTCGATCAGCGACGAGATCCCGAGATCGGTCTCCTCGAACCCGGGCTTGGAGGTCAGCGAGGTCACCAGGCAGGTGATCTGCTTCATCTTGAGGTAGTCGAACAGCCGCACGAGCATCGACTTGACCTCACTCGGGTTGCCCGTCGTCGTCAGGCTCGAGATCGGATCGAGCACGAGGGACCGCGGCTGAAACTCCTCGACGGCCTTGTGCATCGTGACGAGGTGCATCTCGAGCCCGAACACGGTGGGCCGGGCGGCGTGGATCTGGAGCAGCTTCCTGTCCTGCCAGCTCTGCAGATCGATCCCGATCGACTTCATGTTCCGGCAGACCTGGCCCGATGACTCCTCGAGCGCGAAGTACAGGGTCTTCTCCGTGCGCCGGCAGCTCGCGTCCGCGAACAGCGCCGCGAGGCTGCTCTTGCCGGTGCCCGCGGTGCCGGAGACCAGGATGCTGGAGCCGCGGAAGTAGCCGCCGCCATCGAGCATGTCGTCGAGCGCGGCAACGCCGGTCGGCACGCGCTCGGTCGAGACCGAATAGTCGAGGCCAAGGCTCGTGACCGGGAGGACCGAGAACCCGGTCTCGTCGATGAGGAATGGATACTCGTTGCTGCCGTGCGCGGAGCCTCGGTACTTGACGATCCGCATCCGCCGCGTCGAGACCTGATCGACGACGCGGTTATCGAGGCTGATCACGCAATCCGAGACGTACTCCTCGAGCCCGTACCGGGTCAGCTCGCCGTCGCCGCGCTCGCCGGTGATCAGCGCGGTGACGCCCTTGCCCTTGAGCCAGTGGAACAGCCGCCGCAGCTCGGAGCGCAGCAGCGCCTCGTTGGTGAAGCCCGCAAACAGCGCCTCGAGCGTGTCGAGCACGACGCGCTTGGCCTTGATCGAATCGATCGCGTGATTGAGCCGGACGAACAGACCCTCGAGGTCGTAGTCGCCCGCCTCCTCGATCTCGCTGCGGTCGATCTTCACGAAGTCGACCGACAGCATGTTCTTCGCGACCAGGCTTTCGACATCGAAGCCGAGCGACGCGACGTTCTCCGCGAGCTCGTCCGCGGTCTCCTCGAACGCGAGGAACACCCCGGGCTCCTTGCACTCGACGGCACCGTTGATCAGGAACTCCATCGCGAACAGGGTCTTGCCCGAGCCCGCGCTTCCGCACACCAGCGACGTCCTCCCCCGCGGGAGTCCGCCACCGGTGATCTGATCGAACCCGTCGATCCCCGACGGCGCCTTCTCGATGCCAGGGAGCTTTCTGGCTCGAGCGGTCTTGCGGGGCAGGGTCGCGGGCACGAGGCAACGCTTACATCTGCCCCCGACACCGTCAATCTACGTAGACGTATGGTCCGCGTGAGACTGCGAGCGATCGCTGCTCGGCGATTCTCGCGGTACACGCGCTCACGGGAGACTCACTTCGTCAGTGGCGTATTGTCGCCCGCGGGCAGAAAGCTCGCCCAGAAATACGGGTGCGCATACTGCGGGCGTCCGTGGATCTCGAGCTGAACGTCGCGCAGTGCCGCGCTTCGCGGTTTGCCCGCGGTGAGTCGCTTGTAGTACCCGGCCATCAGCTCCTTCGTCGCCTCGTCATCGACCTGCCACAGCGACATCACCAGGCTCTCCGCGCCCGCGATCACGAGTGCGCGACGCAGTCCGTAGACGCCGTCGCCATTGGTCACCTTGCCGGCGCCGGTCTCGCACGCGGACAGCACGACGAGCTTGGTGCCCCACAGGTCGAGGCCCGACGCCTCCATCGCAGTGAGGATGCCGTCATCGGTTCCCGACGACAGCTTGTTGGCGCCGGCGAACGCCAGTCCCGAGCGCAGCAGCGGGTTCTCGTGCTTCTCGGTCGCCGCAGGCGCGCCCTCGCGGACCTTCGGCGGCGGTTCATCGGGCAGAAAGAAGCCGTGGGTCGCCAGGTGGAGAATCCTGGGACCGTGGATCCGCTTGAGCTCACCCTCGGTCGCCCGCGCGCCGCGAAACACCGTCATCCCGCGCATCGTCTTCTCCACCTCGGTCGCCTCCGCGCCGGTGCCCGGCAGTGCCGGCCAGCTCAGCGACGCGAGATCGACCGAGCGACTGCCACGGCTCTTTGTACCGTTGGGGGTCTCGTTCGGGGTCGCGTTCGGCCCCTTCGCGGCGGGCGCGGCGCCATCGAAGCTCGGGTCGGCGAAGATCACGCCACCACCCTGCGCGACGGTCTTGACGTTGAGGCGGAGCAGATCGCGACCCGACGTCAGGTAGGTGAACGTGAACCGCTTGATCAAGAACTCGCCCCGATCATCCACGAGCGCGGAGAACGGGACGACGTTGAGCGTCCCGTCCGGCGCGATCAGGATGCTGGTCGCGCCGTTGAGCTGCGGGATCACCTTCGCCATCGTCAGGTCGTAGAGGGCTCGCCCGTGCACGACGGCCTTCGCATCGCTCGGATCCGAGAGCGCCTTGCGGAACTTCTCGACCGCAGCGTCGATCGCCGCGGCACCGCCGAGGTCGATGAACACCGGATCACCGGCTGAACCGACCACGTACGCGGCGTAGCGGCGCGGCAGCGGCACGTACTTCGGTTGATACGGAGCCTTGGGGTCGCTCGGTGTGAAGTTCACGAGCTCGACGAGCCGGGCATCCTTCGGGATCAACTTCTGCACGCCGGCGAGCACGATCGGCTGGCTGACGACGCGATACGCCGCGCTCTTCTTGCCGACCTGCAGCTCGAGCTTCTGGATCTGATCCTCGAGCGCGGCGATCTCCTTCGCGTAGTCCGCGGCGCCGGTGGCGGTCGGCCCGGCCACCGTCAGCTTCGCGAGCTGGGTGCGTGCGCTCGACAGATCGTCGAGCAACTTTTTGTCATCGGCTGACAGCTTGGATCGGATCGTCGCGAGGCTCGCAGCGGCGGCATCGAGCACGCGACCCTTGCGGCGCAGCAGCGTGGTCAGCCCGAGCCGAGCGGCGCTCGTGCTACCCGGCGCATAGCTGTGCTCGAAGTCGATCGCGCTGTCGAGCTGGTAGCCGTTGCGCGCGAAGTACACCGCGTGGTCGGCCTCGGTGCCGGTCTTCAGCACGAGCGTCAGCTCCTTCTCCGAGATCTCGAGGCTCTCGGCGAGCATCTTCTCGGCGAGCGCGAGCTTGCCGCTCGCCATGTAGATCCGGGCCATCCCCATCAGCGTCATCCCGTAGACCGGATGCTTCTTGCCGTACGTCTTCTCGAGATAGGCGGTGTGCGCGGCGAGCAGCGCCTCGGCGCGCTTGAACTCGCGAAGCTCGCGCAGCACGTCGGCGATCGTCGTGTTGTAGGCGGTCGCACTCGACGGCGCGATCTTGGTCAAGGCGGCCTGCGCCTTCTCGAGCAGGGCGAGGGCCTCCTTCGGCTTGCCCTGCGCGCGCCGGATGTCGGCGAGCATCGACGAGTAGCCGGAGAACCCGCCGCGCTTGTCCTCGAGTGACACCGCCCGCGACAGCACCTTGTCCGCGTTCGCGAGGTCGTCGAGCTGCCGGTAGTTCATCCCGAGCTGACCTAGCATCGCGACGATCTGAGGATCATCGGGATTCGCCTTCTCGAGCTGGGCGATCTCCTTCTGGAACATGTCGACCACGCGCTTCGACAGCGGGCGGGCGAGGTCCTCGCGCTCGCCGTAGTGGTACATCGCGGCGACGCCCCACATCATGCTCGCGCGCGTCATCACCGGCTGGGACGACGCGTCGAGGATCTTGATCATCCGATCGTAGATCGCGATCGCCTTGGCCCGCTGGTTGGACTGCCAGTACACGGCGCCGAGGGTGCTCATCGCGCTGACCAGCGAGATGTCATCCTTGGTCTTCGCGAGGGCCTCGTGGATCGCGAGCGCCTGCTCGTACAGCCGCAACGCCGACGAGTACTCGTTACGCGCGTTGAGCAGCGTCGCATACGCGTTGAGCTGCTGCGCATACGCGATGCTCTGCTCGCCATCGAGCTTCTTCGTGATCGTGAGCAGGCGGTGATAGATCGGCTCGAGGTCGTCGACGCGGTTCTGCTGCCAGTACAGCCCGACCAGCGGCATCAGCGCATACATCGCCTCGCGCGACTCGACGCCCTTGTCCTTCTCGACGGTGCGCAGCATCTCGGTGTACAGGGCGATCGCCTCGGCGTGAGCGCCCGCCATCTGCAGCGCCGACGCGAGCGCTTGCTTGCGTCGCTGCGTCAGCACCGATCCGTCGCCGGTGATCTTCTTCTGCGCCTCGTACAGCTTGCGCGCGATCTTCACGGCCGGGACGTACGCCTGCTTGCCCTGCAGCTCGTAGAATTCCTTCTCGAGCTTCTGGATCTCGACCTCCTGGATCGTCGGGTTCGCCCCGACGTCTCGGGGGAGCGACAGGGTACCCAGCGCGACGGCGACGGCGACGACCCACGAGACGATGCGCATCGCGGCCGATTCTGTCACGGACGCGATACGATGCGGCAGATGACGCTCGCCCGTTCCACCCTCCTCCTCGCGCTCCTCGTCACCGCCTGCGGTGGCGGGAGCAAGTCCGCGCAGACGATGCCGACCTCCCCGCCCGAGCCGAGCAGCGAGACTGCGCCGGCTGCGACGGAGACCGAGGGACCGGGGACCGGTGCCGTCCCCGCCGTCGAGGCGGAAGGCGCCGCATCTCCCGCACCTGCCGCCACGCCCGTCGAGGCCGCACCCGCTGCACCACCGGCTCCGCCACCGCGCACGCGCGGCGCGGTTCCCAAGCCCAAGGGTGGATCGAAGACCGCCGATCCGTGCGACGGCGGCGAGTAGCCCCGTCCACCCCGGCCTGATCGCTGGTGATGAACCGCGCTGTCCGCTGCGTCGTGATGGTGTCCGCGTTCGCGGTCGTTGCGCCGACCGTTGCCGCGGGCGATGACGACGACGCTGCCCATCCGGTCGAGCCCGCCAAGCATCCGAAGGAGCCGAGCCTGCCGGAGCCGATCACGGCCACGGAGCCGCCGGCGCTGCCCGACGAGCTCTCGTTCAACGGCGGGTTCTGGCTCAACTACACGTACAACCTGTTCGACGCGACCGATCGCGACAAGGTCGGCGACTTCGGGCCCGGCAACTCGATGTTCCGGCTCGGCTTCGACGCGCGGAAGGCCGGCGTGATCGCGTCGTTCCGCATGCGCTGGTACAGCTACGCGCGGGTCTGGGAGTACGGCTGGGTCGGGTATCGCTGGTCCGGCGGCTCGCAGCTCGAGGTCGGGATGACCAAGGTGCCGTTCGGCGTCCTGCCCTACGCCGCTTACGACTACTGGTTCAACATCCCGTACTACGTTGGCCTCAACAACCAGTACGACGTCGGCGTGAAGTGGACGAGCGAGCTGGTCGCCAACCGGCTCCAGCTCCAGACCGGCTTCTTCAAGAGCTCGGATATCGCCGCGGCGGATGACCTCAACCGGTTCTCGTACGATGTCGTCACCGCCACCGGGAATCCGCTCGCTCGCAACGAGGAGACCAACCAGGTCAACGCGCGGCTCGCGATCACCCACGCCGGGGTCGAGGCCGGGGTCTCCGGCCAGTACGGTGGGCTGTACAACCACGACACGCGAGACACCGGCCGGCAGTGGGCGGCGGCAGTGCACATCAACGCGACGCACGGCAACTGGAGCGCGCAGCTGCAGGCGATGCAGTACGGGTTCTCTCCGAAGAACGCGCCCGGCGAGGATCGCAATGTCGTCGTGATCGGCGCGTTCGCCGATGCCTATCCGATCGCGGCTCGCGCGCGGATCGTCGAGGCCAACATCGGCTACGAGATCCACTTCTCGAAGGGGATCGACACGCTGAGGCTCTACAACAACTACTCGATGCTGCTGAAGGACGAGCCGTCGTTCCAGGACTCGGCGATGAACGTCGTCGGCTTCTCGGTCCTCGCAGGCCCGATCTTCGGGTTTGTCGATCTGATCAGCGCGAAGAACGCGCCCTACATCGGTGCGCCGACCGGGGTCGCGTTCACCACCGGCGCACCCGATGGGCGGTGGCACTCGATGTTCAACGTCAACCTCGGCTTCTACTTCAAGACCAGTCCGCTCGCCTGGGCGCGCTGACGCACGTCGGGCCACTCGTGGTCGAGCATCCGGTACCACGCCGTGTCGCGGTTCTTGCCCTTCACGATGTAGTGGGCCTGCTGGATCCCTTCGAACGTGAAGCCGTACGAGATCGCTGCGCTGCGTGATCGCTCGTTGAGCGAGTCGCACTTCCACTCGACGCGGCGGTAGCCGAGACCGAACGCGTGGGACAGCATCAGCATCGTGGCCTCACGGGACGCGCCGGTGCCCTGCGCGATCGGGCCGTACCAGATGCTGCCGAGCTCGATCTTGAGATCCGCGGGCTGGTTCGCCATGAAGGCAGCGACTCCGACCGGCGTACCGTGCACGCGATCGATCACGGCCAGTGCGAGCATGTCGGAGGCGAGGACCTGCGGTGCGAGGTACGCGCGGAGCGCGGTGACGTCCGGATGAGGGCCGCCCTTCATGTAGCGCCAGACCAGGGCGTCGGGGTCGTAGGCCTCGATCCGCCGATCGCCGAGGGTGTAGGGCTGACCGCAGGAGACTGCGAACAAGGCCTCGACATGCTCGTCGAGATCGAGGGGCCGGAGCTCGACCCGGGTCCCGGTCAGGACGACCGCTGCCGGCTTCCCCGGCAGGCGATCGCGGCGGGCGAGGACCTCGGCTGGGAGATGGTGCGTCATGGGCTGTGTACCCATACCGCACGGTGGGCGATTTCGCGCGCCCTAACGTGCTCTTGCGCGCATCACTGAACCTGGCGATTTGATTGGTTCCAGTCGTTTCAGCGGTGGGAACGAAACTTGTACGGTAGCGCGCGCATGGCTGGATCGATCCTGATTGTCGACGACGAAGAAGATACGGCCGCCCTCCTCTGCGAGGCGATGCAGCGGCGCGGCTACACCGTCGAGACGGCGGCGTCGGGCCGCGAGGCGCTGACCAAGCTCCGCACCTTGACGGTCGACGTCGTCATCACGGATGTCCAGATGCCCGGGATGACGGGCGTCGAGCTGTGCGCCGCTCTCCACGAGCGCCATCCCGATCTGCTGCCGATCGTCCTCACCGGCATCGGCGATCTCGACACTGCCGTGGCCGCCATTCGCGCCGGTGCGTACGACTTCCTCGCGAAGCCGGTGAAGACCGATGCCCTCGAGGTCGCGGTGCGCCGCGCGCTCGAGCACCTCAATGTGAAGAACGAGGTCCGCCGCCTTCGTGCGGTCGCTGACCGGGAGCTCCCGATCAAGGGATTTGCCGGCAACAGCTCGGCCCTTCGCGAGATGACCGACATGATCCGGCGCGTCGCCGATAGCGATGCGACCGTGCTGATCACCGGCGAGAGCGGCACGGGCAAGGAGCTCGTCGCACGCTCGCTCCACGAGCTGTCGTCGCGCAAGGCGGCCCCGTTCGTCGCGATCAACTGTGCTGCGATGCCGGCCCCGCTGCTCGAGAGCGAGCTGTTCGGTCACGTTCGCGGCGCCTTCACCGATGCCAAGACCTCGCGGTCGGGTCTGTTCGTCCAGGCCGGCGCAGGCACGATCTTCCTCGACGAGGTCGGCGAGATGCCGCTCGAGATGCAGGTCAAGCTGCTCCGCGTGCTGCAGCAGCGAACCGTCCGCCCGGTCGGTGGCGACACCGAGGTGCCGTTCGAGGCCCGGGTGGTCACCGCGACCAACCGCGACCTCGAGAGCGAGGTCGACGAGAAGCGGTTCCGCGAGGATCTGTTCCACCGGATCAACGTCGTGGCGATCGAGGTCCCGCCGCTGCGCGCGCGCGCCGGCGACGTGCTGCTGCTCGCGAATCATGTCCTCGAGAAGATCGCCACCCGCAGTGGCAAGCCCAAGCTCGAGGTCACCTCCGACGCAGCCCGCAAGCTGATGGATTACAACTGGCCCGGCAACGTCCGCGAGCTCGAGAACTACATCGAGCGCGCTGTCGCGATCTCCGACGGCAAGGAGATCCGCGCCGAGCACCTCCCGCCGAAGGTGCTGCAGTACCAGTCGGCCCGTCTCGAGATCACGACCGACGCCCCGGCCGAGATGATCACGCTGGCCGAGATGGAGCGCCGCTACGTCCGGCAGGTGCTCGCGAGCCTTCGCGGCAACAAGACCCACACCGCCCGCGTGCTCGGGATCGATCGCCGCTCGCTGTACCGCCGGCTCGAGAATCCGAACGCGCAGATCCCCAGCACCGACTGAGGTCGTCAGCGCCTGGTCCAAGGACAAGGACAAGGACGATGCGGTAAAGGTCGCGCTTGTCCAGCAGCTCGGCCGTACGGCAGACGCCCGGGCCAGCTTCGGTCAGGCGATCGCCCTGGCGAACACCGCGGCCGAGGCCCGTTGCCCATGGTCTTCGTCGTCGGTGCGCTATGGCGGCGTCGCGGGCGCTGCGAGCAGCTCGCGCTCAGTAGCGGTTCGCGACCGTACGACCTGCCAGCCTGGATTCGGGACCCTCCGCCACGGGTCCATGATAGCCACCTTCACCGAACGGTGATCGTCCCACGCACCATGTTCATCGCGCAGGCATAGCTGACCGTGCCGGCCTGCGCGAACGTCAGCGTGAGGTCGACGTGCTGGTGGAGCGGGAGATCCTTGACGATCTTCTTGCCGTCGAGATCGAGCACGACCTCCGTCGCGCACGTGCGCTCCGTCGTGCGCTCGAAGCGAAGGGTGACCGGCGTGCCGCGGGGGACCGTGACGTTCGCCGGCTCGAAGCCGTTCGCGGTCACCTTGATCGCGATCGGTGCCAGCGCGCGCGGTGGTGCCGGCGTGCGCGAAACCGGCGGCGTCGAGGGCTGTGCTGGTGGCCTGACGGGCGACGGCGGAGCCGCCGTGGGGCGTGGTGCCGCGAGCCCGCGGACGCGCTCGATCAGCGCCTCGAGCTTGCCGGTCGCGCTGCTCTCCTCGAGCACGAGCTGCCCGCGCGCGTCGTAGATCTTGAGGTGCGGCAGGTTGAAGCCACCCGGCGTCAGGTACTTCGCCGCCGCCGCACTGTCCCAGTCGACGACATCGATCCGGCGGATCGCGACGGTGTCGGGATGCGCGCGTGCGATCTCGACCAGGGCGGGCTCGAGGATCTTGCACGGCTCGCACCACGGTGCCCAGAAGTCGAAGATCGTCAGCTTGCCCGGCACCGGCACGAGCGCGACCGCTTCGCCCGGCGCACCGAGATCGGCGACGTCGAGACCGGCGGTGTCGACCTTCGGAGCGTCGTGCTCGTCGGCGTGGCCGTGCTCGTCGCCATGGTCGTGCTGGTCCCCGTGCTCGTGCTCCTCGCCATGCTCGTCGGGCTCGACCGCAGGCCCGCCGAACGACCACGCGGCACCGAGCTCGACGATCGCGGGCATCTCGAGCTGGCCGCCCACGGCGTAGGTCACCAGCGGGATCTTGACCGCGAGATCGAGCGTGAGCCGCGGAGTCGCCGACCACGACGCGCCCGCTCCGAGGATCAGGTCGAGCCGACCGCGATTGCCGTCATCCGTGTGGACGATCCCGTCCCAGCGCTCGGCGGTCTCGGCCTGCACGTCGAGGCCGGTGCGCAAGCTCCAGCGTGGTCCCATCCGACGGCGCAGCGCGAGACCTGCCGCGTAGCGATCGCCCGCCTGGTACCCCTTCGCATTCTCGTAGACGACCTGCTGGGTCAGCGCGAACACGCCGAACCGCCAGGCACCTGCCGACCGTGCGGCCTCCGCCGCGAACACCGGGTTCACCGTGCCCGTGCCGAGCTGGATGTGCTGGTGCGCCAGCCCGACGTCCCCGAGCACGAACGGATTCTCCTCGGTGCGACCCAGCGGCAGTGACATCCCCGCGCGTGCGGTCAGCCGCCACCCGGCGAGATGTCCCGCGAAGGATCCGAGCACCAGCGGATCGCCGAGTCCCGTGACCCTCTCGTTGCGGTGATGGATCCCCGGGCGGACCAGCTCGACCTCGGCGCCGCCGGTATCGAGGTAGCGGATCGACGTCGCAACGAACCGGGCCGGGACCATCATCGACACACCGAATCGCCGCGTCAGCCCGATGTCGATCGCGAGCCGTGCCTCGCTGATCACCAGATTCTGATCGTGGACGAGATCGATCTCGCCCTGCCCGACCACATCCTCGTGATCGTCGTGCTGGGTCTGCACGTACGTACCGAGCCACGTCAGGTTCAGCACGACCTGGCCTGGCGTCAGTGTCTCGTTATCGACCTTCCCGACCGGAAGGTTTGGATTGCTTCAACCCGCTCAAGCACCGCCGGCGCGCACGACGCGTGGATCGACCCCGAGCAGAGCGGCGGCGATGACGACGAACGCGGCGAGGCGGGACTGCATCGCCCGACCATAGCGTACCGACGACGCGCTACGGAACCGTGATCGCATTGTTGTCGATCGCGACGAGAGTCTGTGCGAACAGTCGCCCCCGAACGGTCGCCATCGTCTGCAGGGTGATTCCCGTTTTGCACAGGACCACGCCCTCGAGGTGAGCATTGGCGTGGACCGTCACCTTGCCGGCGACCTGCCAGACGATGTTCTTCGCGTCGGCACCACCTGCGAGGATCACGCGCTTCGACGCGGACAGGTCGACATCGTTGCTGACCTGCAGGATCCACGTGTCGTTCGCTCCGCCAGAGAACGTAACGTCGGTCGGGATCGTGACGCCGGTTCCGAACTTGTAGACGCCGGGCGCCAGCGTCTGCCCGCCGAGGTCGCCACTGTGGAAGTTCACGAAGTCCGGGTCGCTGCGGCCTGCAGCATCGGTGTACGCGGTCTGCATCGCGAGCACGGCGGTGGTCAGGTTCGACGGAGTCGGCGCGGTGTAGTTGCTTGCGTAGATCTTCCCCGGTGGCGCGACCGCGACCGACGTCGCGAACATCCCGCTGGCGTCTGCGACCGGTGCGAACCCGGTGACGAAGCTCGCGGCGGCAGGACTGAGACCGAGGTTTCCGCCGGTGATCAGCGAGCCCGTGACGTTCGTGATGCCGGTCTTGGCGATGATCGCGTAGCTGCCTGCGGCGGTCGTGTCGGTGCTCGACCCCAGCGCGACGGGCGCCGGTCCGAGACCGGAGGGGTTGGGCGGATGATTGTTTCCATCGGGGCCCTGGGCATCTGGGCCCGAGGACCCGTCATCGCCGCACGCAGCCGCTGTGAGCAGGAGGAACAAGGCGAGTGGGCGTTGCATTCGGATCAACGTAGGGCTGCGCGCGGCCGCCACAAGGTGTGCGGACCGGATGGACGTCTACCGGTGGGTGTGGCCCACGTCTCTCCCGCGCTCAGCTGCGTGCGTGAGGGGCGTCGAGCAGGTCGCGAACCTTCTTCGACAGCGTGTCCGAGGTGATCGGCTTCTGGAGGAACGCGAGCGCGCCTTCGAGGACGCCGTGCCGGACGATGCTGTCGTCGGTGTACCCCGACATGCAGAGGATCTTCATGGCGGGTCGCCCCTTGGCGAGCCGCTTGGCGAGCTCGGGCCCGCTCATCTGCGGCATCACCACATCGCTCAGCAGCATGTCGATCGCGACGGAACCCTCTGCGAGCAGCATCGCTTCGCCTGCGTTGCTCGCCTCCATCACCGTGTAGCCGTGCTTGCGGAGGATCGTGCGCGCCACATTGCGCACCTGCTCGTCATCCTCGACCAGGAGGATCGTCTCGGTGCCGCGCATCGAGGTCTTGATCGCATCCGACGAGGCGTCACGCTCCGGCATCGCATCGACGCGAGGAATGTAGACCTCGAACCGTGCGCCATTCCCCGGCGAGCTGCTGACGAGGACCGCGCCGCGGAACTGATCGACGATCCCGAACACGGTCGCCAGGCCAAGCCCGGTCCCCTTGCCGACGGCCTTGGTGGTGAAGAACGGCTCGAAGATGCGCGCGCGCGTCGCCTCGTCCATGCCCGTTCCGGTGTCGGTGACCGAGAGCATCACGTAGCGCCCGGGTCTCACGCCGACATGGGAGATCGCATGCTCGTCGGTGAGCAGCACGTTGGCGGTCTCGATCGTCAGCTTGCCGCCCGTGGGCATGGCATCGCGCGCATTGACGATCAGGTTGAGGATGACCTGCTCGATGCTCCCGGGGTCGACGTGGACCCTGCCGAGGTGCTCTGCGCGCAGCGAGAGGACCTCCACGTCCGCACCGAGGATCCGCAGCACCATCTTGTCGAGCTCCAGCAGGCGCTCGTTGAGGTCGAGCACCTTGGGCTCGATCACCTGCTGGCGACTGAACATCAGGAGCTGCCGCGTCAGGTCGGCAGCGCGGTGTCCGGCCCGACAGATCTCCTCGACGTCCTCGCGAACCGGGCTCGCCGGAAGCTCGTCGACGAGCATCTCGCCGTAGCTGAGGATGACCGACAGCAGATTGTTGAAGTCATGTGCGATGCCGCCGGCGAGCCGTCCGATCGCATCCATCTTCTGCGATTGCTGGAGCTGGGCCTGCAGCGACATGTTCGCGGCCACCGAGGTCTTGTGGGCTCGCTCGGAGAGCTTGGCCGCACTGAGATCGATCGAGATCGCGACCATCTCGTCCTCGATCATCAAGGCTCCCGCGAGCACTGGCACGCGCACCCCATCCTTGCGGACGAGCTCTTTTTCCCAGGATGCAAACCCTCGGGACCGGAGCAAGGCGGCCTGCTCCGCATCGATCGCGTACCACGCGGGCGGCGTCAGGTCGGCCCATCGGGAGGTTCCCTCGATCAGCTCCTCGCGCGAGTAGCCGAGCATCCGGACGCCGGCATCATTGATGTCGCGGATGTTTCCCGCGAGGTCGGTGATGGTGATCATCAACATCCCGGAGTCCCACAGCCCCTTGAACCTGGCTTCGCTTTGCCGACGAGCCGTATCGGCAGCCCTCCTCTCGGTCATATCCATCACCATGGCGAGCACCCCGTCGGGTCGCCCGTCGCCATCGAAGATCGGGCGTGACCCGACCATCGTCCACAGCTCGGTGCCATCGCGGCGGAGAAACCGGATCTCGCTCTGTGCGGGCTGCCGCGCGCGATGGAGGACCGCCGCCTTCTCGAACGTCACGATCCCCTCGGGTGCGAGGAACTTCGTCGGCACGTGCCCGACCATCTCGGCGACCTCGTAGCCGAGCATCGCGGCCATTCGGGCGTTGACGAACGTCGTCACGCCGTTCGCGTCGATCGTCCACACGCCTTCACTCGCGGTCTCGACGATCCGCCGGTACCGACTCTCCGACTCGGCGAGCTTCGCGATCGTCCGGCTCAAGGCGAACGCCTGGCCGATCTGCAGCCCCATGCTCCGCGCGAACGGAGCCCAGTCATGCTCGAGCAGATCCTCGCCCCTCGAGACGAGCACCAGGATCCCGAGACACACCCGGTCTGCGACCAGTGGGATCAGGAGCGCGGATTCCCCTGCGAGCGCTCTCAGCAGAGCCTTCACGTCTTCAGGGTTTCGTGACGACCCCAGCACGAGGGGAGAGACCGCTCCGGCCACGCGGTCGAACACAGCCTTGTGCCCGCAGAAGGTTCGCAGAGTGTCCGCGATCTCGGCGGTGAACCCCTGTGTGGTGGCGAGCACCAGCTGCGGGTGGGCGCCGGCCGCTTCGCGGATGAACAAGGCGCCGCGCGCGACGTTGCTCGCCACGAGGAGGTTGGTGAGGACGTCCGGAAGCGCATCGTCGAGCGTCTGCTGGCGGGTCAAGGTCTCCGCGATTCCGCTGGTCACCGACAGGATCGCGGCGTGGATCGCGGCCCGCCGAACGATCGCATCGTTGAGTGACACCTGCCGGTCGAGCTGGCGCAGCATGCGATCGCTGTAGTCGCTGAACTCGAGACTCCCCGAGGCGGGTTGCGGCCCGTGGGTCAACGCGTGCTGCAGCGCGACGATCACCTCGGTGAGCCGCGGCGCGCGCTCGATCATCGCATTTGCACCCGCCCTGCGTGCGACCTCACGATCCGCCGGATCGACGAAGTTGGAGGACATCAGCACCACCGGCACGTGCGCGAGCGTCGGGTCATTCCGGATCGCGGCACAGAACCGGAAGCCATCGGGCTGCGGCATCAACACATCGCTGAGCACCACGTCGAACGGCCGGCTCCGCAACAGCGCCAGCCCCTCGATGCTGCTCAGGGCCGTCGTGACCTCGAAGCCCAGATCGGCGAGCAGAAACCGGGTGAGCTTGAGCTGGACCCGGCTGTCATCGACCACGAGGACGCGTCGCTGTTGCCCGATCTGCTCGAGCTCCCCCACATGAGGCAGGTGACTCTCGACGAGCTGGAGCAACCGATCGGCATTGACCGGCTTCTGGAGAAAGTCCGTGAACCCGAGGCTCGCCGCGCGACCGTACTCGACCCGCGACAGCATTCCCGAGTACGCGATGATCGGAATGCTCTCGATCGCCGGGATCGAGCGCAGCCGCGCGATCAGCTCGAAGCCATCGATGTCGGGAAGTGCCAGATCCTGGACGATCAGGTCGGGCGCCGCCTGCGAGGCGATCTCGATCGCTTCTCGCCCGCCGCTCGCCTCGAGCACCGTGAAACCCTCGGTCCCGAGGGCGCTGCGCACGACGTTGCGGGTGACCGGATTGCTATCGATCACGAGGATCAACGCGCTGCGGTTACTCACGTGGCGGGGTCTCTAACAACGAGCAGCGATTCGACGTCTTGCACAGTCCCACTCACGCTTTCTGCCGACGCCCGTACACGAAGTCCATCTGCGGTCGACACACCAGGGGACCACATCGCTCGTGAATGCGTACAGCGATATGTCGCGTCTACCTGCGAGCTACCGGAGCGTTTCGCACCAGCGCACCTTCCAGCTGGCTACCTGCGCGGAGCGCGCCGCGAGTACTGCCCGATCAACGCGGGGACCTCGGCGAGCAGCTCGCGCGCGAGGTATCCGAGCGGTGCGACCGTGCGGGCGAGGACCTCGCCGGCTTTTGCATGGACGTGGACGCCCCACACCGCCGCCTGCATCGCGTCAGCGCCGCGTGCGCACAGGCCGGCAATGATCCCCGACAGGGTGTCTCCGGATCCCGACGTCCCGAGCCCGAGGTTTCCGGCGGTGTTGATGAAGCACGTGCCGTCCGGCGCGGCGATGTGCGTGATGTTGCCCTTGAGCACCACCGTCACGCCGAGGTCACGAGCGGCGCTCCTTGCAATCGTGAGCGGCTCCGCGAGGACCCTCGCCACGTCGATGTCGAGCAGCTTCGCCATCTCGCCGGGATGCGGTGTGATCAGCGCGCGAGGCGCCCGTGCGGCGGGCCGCAGCGTCGCCACCACGTCGAGCGCGCCGGCGTCGAGCACCAGCGTCGCCGCGCCTTCCGTCTTGCGGAGCTCGGCGATCACACCCGTGGTCACCCGGCCATCGCGCATTCCCGGGCCGACGAGGATCGCGTCGCTGCGCGCGATGTCGGCGCGCAGGCCACCCACCGCGCTCGCTGCGAGCTCACCCTTGCTGGTCGTGCGCAGACGGATCACCCGGGCCTCGGGGACGGCCACCGCCACCGGCGATGCACTGCGCGTGCTGGTCGCGACGATCAGGGTTCCGGCGCCCGCACGGAGCGCAGCGATCGCAGCAAGGATCGCCGCCCCGGGAATCTCGTCGGAGCCGCCGATCACGAGCACCTGACCGCGCGCGACCTTGCCGAGCCGTTCGTCGAGCGAGGGCAGTGCCCACCGACGGAGCAGTGCCGGCGTGACCGCGGTCGGTCGTAGGCCGGGCTTCGCGCGGCGCGTCACTCGAGCTTCGCCGGGCGATCCGGCTCCTTCGTGACCTTGGTGTCCGCTGCCTCGAGCGGCGCGACGAAGTTGTACGCGCTGAGATCGAGGGACGGTCGACCGGCTGCGTCGGTGCGCAGCACGTACGACGTCACCGAGCAGTTCGCGACGTCCTTCTCGCGATCGATGGCGAGGATCTGCGATTCGGTCATCCGCTCGAGCAGGTAGCGGAAGCACAGCACGATCACCTGGTGCCCGACGACGAGCACGCGCTCGTGGCGGAACTGGAGCTGCACGGAGTCGACGAAGCTCCGCAACCGCAGGATCACGTCGCACCAGCTCTCGCCACCCGGCGGCCGGTAGTAGAACTTACCGAGCCGCTCTCGCAGGCTGACCTCGTCGGGAAACTGCGCCGTGATCCCGGCCTTCGTGTACCGATCGAGGTGACCGAACTCCTTCTCGCGAAGCCGCTCGTCCATCACGGGCCCCGCGAGCGAGAGCCCTGCCGACTCGACGAGCAGCTCCGCGGTCTGCATCGCTCGAACGAACGGCGAGCACACGACCACGGTGGGCCGGTCGGCCTCGGGCAACGAGCCGAACCAGCGGCCGAGCGTGCGGGACTGTTCGCGGCCGAGCTCCGAGAGCGGCACGTCCTGATCGCGATGATCGATCTCGATCCTTGGAAGTCCGGCTTTCTCGGCAGCCGCGAGCGCGACGTTCCCGGCGCTCTCGCCGTGCCGCACGATCCACAGCCGCTCGGGCCAGGTCTCGATGCTCTGCTGCGCCTGGGTCGCGCTCACTGCTTCACCTTAACAGGGCTAGGCGCCACGGCCAGTGGTCGGTAGTGTCGGCGCGATGGATACCGACCTCACCGAAGCGCAGCGCCGACTGGTCGCGGTCGGGCACCGGTTGCGCGACGTCGGGTACGAGTTCACGACGGTGACACCCGAGACGCATCGCCGGGTCAACGCCCGCCCCGAGGCGGCGCGCGCGCGATCGCTGCGTGACGTGTTCGGGTGGAGCCGGCCGTTCGAGCCATCCCTGCTCCCCGCCGCGCTCCTCACGGACCTGCGGCGCGCCGACGCGGTGATCGAGCGAGACGGCCTGCTCGCGAGTCGCGTGCGGTTCTCGACGCTGAGCGGTGGGCTCTACGTCCACTCGGCGTATCCGACGACCGACGAGCAGGCGGTGTTCTTCGGCCCCGACACGTATCGGTTCTGCGCCCTGAACCGCCGCGTGGTCGACCGCGCACAGCGGCTGGTCGACGTCGGATGTGGCTCGGGGGTCGGTGGCCTCTCGCTCGCCGATCGCGTCGACCGGATCGTGCTGGCGGACATCAACCCCCACGCCCTCGGCTTCGCGCGGGTCAATGCGCACATCGCCGGCATCGCCGACCGCGTCGAGCTGGTGCTCGGTGATCTGTTCGCGCCCGTGGAGGGCACGATCGATCTGGTGATCGGAAACCCGCCGTACCTCCTCGATCCGGCCGGCCGGGTCTATCGCAACGGCGGTGGCGAGCTCGGGATCGGCCTCGGGGTCCGGATCGTCCGTGAGGGACTCGCACGCCTCGCGCCTGGTGGGCGACTGATCCTCTACACCGGTGCGCCGATCGTCGACGGCGTCGACCGGGTCCGCGCTGCGATCGCCCCGGTCCTCGAGCGCCACGCGGCGCGCTGGAGCTACGAGGAGCTCGACCCCGATGTGTTCGGAGAAGAGCTCGAGATCCCGACCTACGGTGGTGTGGACCGGATCGCCGTGGTGGCCGCGGTCGCGACCGTGCTCTGATGCCGCATGCGCAGCGGCCCTCGCTGATGGCTCACTTTGCTCCGACTACGTGAACTCCCGCCGCAAGGTATCCAGAACGTGATGTCAGAAGTGCTTCATCGCAGGCTCGCCGACCTCAACCACGACCGGTTGACTCCGCGACTTCCCGGCAGCGACTGGCGCGCGGAGCTCGAGCGGGAGCACGCGCTGCGCCTCCTCGAGGTCGAGGCGATCGAGGGCGAGCGCGCTACCCTCCGCGACCACGTGGCGACCGTGCCGACCGACCCCGATCGGTTCATCGCGTGGTACGAGGCGCTCGCGGCCACCGGCCCGGGCCAGAACGACCCGTTGTTTCCGTGGCTCGCGACGACCGCGACCGTCGAGCAGATGCGCTGGTTCCTCCGCCAGGAGGTCGCCGGCGAGGCTGGCTTCGAGGATCTCGTCGCACTCAGCCAGCTCAAGCTCGGTGAGCAACCCAAGCTCGAGCTCGCCCGCAACTACTGGGACGAGATGGGTCGAGGCACGGCCGGCGGGATGCACGGCCCGATGCTGTCGCGGCTCGCGATCGCGGTCGACCTCGCGTCGCTCGAGGCGAGCGTTCCGATCGTGTGGGAATCGCTCGCGCTCGGCAACATCATGCTCGGGCTCGCAGCGAATCGCCGCTACGCCTATCAGTCGCTCGGCGCACTCGGTGTGATCGAGCTGACGGCGCCGGGACGTGCGGTCCATGTCAACGCCGGGCTCAAGCGCCTGCGGATCGCCTCGCACGCGCGCCATTACTTCGCGCTTCACGCCACGCTCGACATCAAGCATTCAGCGGCGTGGAACGCGGAGGTCCTTCGTCCGATCGTCGAGAGCGAGCCTGGCGCCGCCCAGGCGATCGCCGAGGGCGCCCTGCTCCGCCTCGAGGCCGGCCGGCGCTGCTTCGAGCGCTACCGCCGCGAGCTCGGGTTCGCTCAGATCCAGCCGAGCCGGGTCAGCTCCGACAGTCCGGCGGTCCGCAGCGCGTCGCCGATGTCGTTGCGGTAGCGCACGTTCGGGATCGCGACCTTGCCGGCGAGCGCATACGCGGCGCGCTGGGCGTCCGCGATCGTCGCTCCGCGTCCGGTGACGACCATGATGTAGCCGACCTGCCCCGCGGTCACGAGTTGCGCACCGTCCATCGCGACCTCGCCGAAGTGGAGATGAGTCCTCTCCTCGGCCGTGAGATCGGCGGGCAGACAGATCGGCATCCCCTTCGACAGCTCCTCGTAGCCGTGGTGGTACGGGAACGGTGGAACGGTGAGCACGACGCCGACCGCGAAGCCGTCATAGGTCGCGAGCGGCGTCGACGATCCGGATCCGATCCGCTGCAGGATCGTCGCGCACGGCTCCTCGAACAGCGCCGAGAGGATCGCAAATCCCGGGTAGCCGAACCGGCACGTGAACTCGAGCGGCCAGATCCCGCGGTCGTTGATGATCGTGTTGAGGTTCACGTAGCCGACGTGACCCGCCTCGCGAAGGATCGGCGCCACCCGCGCGAGCGTTGCGTCGAACAGCTTCTCGCCACCACGATAGGTGACGACGGTCCCCATCTCGCCGGTCAACTCACCGAGATCGCCGGCGAAGAACCGCTTGTGCTCCCAGTCGAGGTTGATCGGGCCGACGAACTCGCGGCCGTTGAAGAAGGCGCCCAGTCCGGTCTCGATCCCCTTCACGAACTCCATCAGGATGAACTCGGGATCCTCGTCGTAGTCATCGGCCCAGGTCCGACGATGACGGGTCAGCGCGGCGACGACATCCGCACCGTCCTCGCGCATCCCGACATAGTTCATGTCCGATGGCAGGAACGAGCCGTTGAACTTGAGGACGTAGCGCCCCGGGTGGTGGGCGATGAATGCCATCGCCTCGTCGAAGTCCGTGAACGGATGCGAGGCCAGCGTGTGCAGCCCCGAGCCGCGCAGGACCTCCTGCCCGTACGCGCGATCCTGCTCGAGCCGATCGCCGATCGCACTGCCACCGACGACCCGATAGCCCTCACGGCGGAGCCGATCCTGGAGCTCGCCGCGCCCGGCATCCTCGAACAGGATCAAGCCATCGGGACCGGCCTCCCGGATCCACGGCAGCTCCTGCTCCCAGCTCGGCGTGAGCTCGACCATGCCCGCCAGCACGTCGCGCGAGTCAGGCTCGGCGATGTGAACTCGGACGTCGTGACCCTCGGCCGCGAGACGAAGGTACAAGGAGCCGAAGTCGTTGTAGTCACCGACGCCGAGGATGCGCATCGACATCGACCGTGCCACGGGCCTGAACAATCGTCCACGCGTGCACGGTGTTGACGTAAGCTGCGCGCGTGTTGAACCGCGCGCTCGTTCCTTGCGCCCTCCTCGCGGCGTGCTCGTTCGAGGTCCAGGGCAGTTCCAGCGTCGGCGGCGACGGTGGCGGCGATCCCGATGCGCCGGTCGCCATCGATGCCCCGGTCGACCCGACCTGCGCGGACCTGTGGACGTACACCCCTTCGAACTTCGATCCATGTGCCCAGGGCGCGCCGAACCCGGTGGTGACCCTCAGTGGGGCGACCTTCACGTTCTCGCCGGCCACCGGCGTGCTGGCGACCGGCCCGACGACGGGACCAACGACCGTCACCACGCTCACCACCACGGGGACATCGCCCGTCATCCTCTCGCTGGCGGGGCTCACGATCGAGCCGACCGCGCGGCTCGAGATCCTCGGCACCGTCCCGGTGATCATCAGCGTCCACGGGCCGGCGGTGATCGACGGTGCGATCGTCGCGTCGGCGCGGCTCGCCCAGCCCGGCCCCGGCGGCGGTGACTGCGTCGCGATGGAGGGCGCAAGTCCGAGCACCGCGCCACGCTGGGGTGCCGGCGGCGGTGGAGCGGGTGGTGCGTTTGGCACCGTCGGTGCCGGTGGTGGATTCGGCGACACCGACCCAGGATTCCCGAAGACCGCCGGCGGGACGCCGATGGCGGCGCAAGGCAGCGCGCAGCTCGTCCCGTTGCGAGGCGGTTGTCGCGGCGGGTCGGGCGGACAGGAAGATCCGCGCTGCCAGTCGGGCTCGACCCCCGGTGCCGGCGGTGGCGGTGGCGGCGCGATCCAGATCAGCGTGCGTGACGCGCTCACTCTCGGTGACACCGCGGCGATTGCCGCGAACGGCGGAGGCGGTGGCCGCGCCGCCAACGTCCTTCCGATCGTCGGCGGCTATCACGTGGGCGCGGGCGGCGGTGGCGGCGGCAGCGGCGGCGCGATCCTGATCGAGGGCCCGAGCGTCACGATCGCGGCGAATGCGATCCTGTGCGCGAACGGTGGCGGCGGCGGCGCCGGCAGCCATCAGGCGGAGTCGACCGAGGACGGCCTCGACGCGACCTGCACGTCGATCGCTGCACTCGCAGGTCTGGGAAGTAATCCCGGCGGTAACGGCGGGGTCGGCACCACGCCGCCCGGCGCCGGTGACAACGGCCAGCGCCAGGACGATGGCGGCGGCGGCGGTGGCGGTGGGGTCGGGCGAATCCGGGTGCGAGTGACCACGGGCGCGAGGCCGCAAGGCTTTCGCTCGACGCCACCTGCACTGATCGACTGACCGGCGGCGACGCTACGTGGGCGCCCCCACGTGTGGGAGCGGGTCGTGCATCGCGGAGTGCGCTGCCGTCGCAGCGCGCGTCGTCAACACAGCGTGATCGCGCTGCAACGTGCGCGAGTGGCGGCGAACGCGTCCAAGTACCTCGAAGAGTTGATGCCGTGCCCAACGTAGGTGGGTGCGAACGCGACCTCGTCGCTGGCACACGACTTGATGAACCTCGCCGGCTTGTTCAACGCACTCGTGATCAACGACGACGCGTCCCAGGACGCATGCATCCGCCATGCGCTGTCGGATGCGGGCTGTCTCGATATCGAGACCGCGTCGTCCGAGCACGCGCTGCTCGGCGATCCGGATCCCACGCCTGACCTGATCGTCGTCGACGTGCCCGCCGTCGGAAGCGGCGTACTGCAGCGGCTGGTGGCGCGCTTCCGCGAGGTCCCGATCGTCGCGCTGTGCTCCGCGAGCACGATGGACGTCGCGTTCGCCGCGGGCGTGGCGGATTGCGCCGTCCAGCCGATCCGTGCCGACGAGCTACGCAGCCGGCTGCGCAAGACGCTGCGGTTTCGTAACGAGAATGTTCGGCGCACACATCGCGAGCGCAAGATGTCAGACGCGATCGCCGCGCTCCAGCAGGAGAAGCAAGATCTCGAGCGCCTGGTCTGCGTGGACCCGCTGACCGGCGTCGCGAATCGCCGGCACACGTTCGCCCTGCTCGAGGCCGAGTGGAGACGTGCAGCTCGCGAGCGGCTCGCGCTCGGCGTCGTGATGATCGATCTCGACTGCTATCACTCGTACAACGAGCAGTACGGCCACCTCGGCGGAGACACCTGCTTGCAGCGAGTGACCGAGGCGATGGTCACCTGCCTGCGGAGACCGTCCGACTTCCTCGGTCGCTATGGCGGCGAGGAGTTCATCGCAGTCCTGCCGAACACCGATGCGGTCGGTGCGAAGATCGTCTCCGAGCGCCTGCGGTCGTCCGTCGAAGCGCTCGCGATCCCGCACGCCGCGTCCATGTGCTCGCAGGTCGTCACGATCACCGCCGGCTTCGCGTCGTTGCGGGTGCTGGGAGACCTGTCCGTCGATCGCCTGGTCGCGGCGGCCGACGCCGCGTTGCTCCGCGCCAAGGCGCAAGGTCGCAACCAGGTGGGCGGCGACGCCCCGCTGACCCGCCCATCGCGCGTGTCCGGGCAGATGTGGCAAAGGTTCGCTCCGGTGTTCGCGGATCCGTGGTTCGCGGACCGGATTCCGCACTTCCTCGATGACGTCCGCGACGAGGTGCGGGGGATCTCCCACGCCCTCCACACCGGCCACCTCGATCACGTCCGGAAGGCCGCCCAGGCGCTGAAGCTGAGCGCGGTGGAGTTCGGCTTTCTCGAGATCGGTCGTCACGCGGCGGCGCTGGAGCACGGCGTCGATCTCGGACACCACGAGACACTGCGCCACAGTGCGGAGGAGCTGCTCCAGTACGTGACGCACGTCCAGGTCGTGTACCGGCGTCCGACCCGCGCTCCGATCGGCGATTACCCCCTAGAAACCCCTACGGGAGCGCTTTGACGCCTCTTCGGTAGGTCGCCCTCACTGGATCGCATGCGGCACGGAGATTGGATAGGTTCGTCACGTGCGTACGAACCGGATCTTGATCGTGGACGACGAGGACGACATCCGCGCGCTGATGCAGTCAGCGCTGGAACGACGGGGTTTCGAGGTCGTAGCAGTAAGCAGCGGCGCCGAAGCCATCGCCTATCTCGCGCGCGATACGCCGTCGATCATCCTGCTCGATCTCGAGATGGACGATGGCAGCGGGTGGACGGTGCTGAGCGCCCTGCCCAAGCACCCCGGCTTCAAGACGATGAAGGTGATCGTGGTCTCGGGTCTCCAGGCGACCGTGCCCTCGTGGGCGGGCTTCATCCGCAAGCCGTTCCGCATCGACGCGCTGATGGAGCACCTCGGCACCGCGACGCCCGCAGCGGCACCCGAGCGGCTGAAGTCGTCCGCGGGCTAGGCCCAATGCCACTCGGTTAAGGTCGTTCGTGCACGTGCACGTGCACGTGCCACGTGCCACGTGCCACGTGCACGTGCACGACGACGGAACCCGCTAACTGACCAGCATTGGGGCTAGGCCTCGCCGGTCCGCACGAAGCGTTGCGCCGTGGTTGCGGTGAGCTTGAACGTCGGGCTCGTCCGCCCCGACCGGATCAGCTCGTTGGTCCGCTCGTCGAACGCGCCGACGATCGCATGCGGATCGTCATCGTCCGGAACGATATCGAGATCGATCCGGATCCGACGACCGTCGCCGTCCGCATACGAGAACGTGCGATGGAGCTGCGCACGCGCCGCGTGCTCGTGACGTCGCAGCACCTCGGTCACGGTCTTGACCAGCGTGTGGAACGACGCGTGATCCAGCGGCTTGGGGTTCTTCTTGTCGCGCCCCATCGTCCACGGGGTGACCAGCGCGGGCTCCGAGTCGCCGCGACGGATCATCTCGATCGCCCAGCCATCGTCGTCCTCGTTCTTGATCACGCGTGCGATCCAGCCGTCCTTCTTCCACAGCCGAGGATCGGAGATGTCGTCGGCGGTCGCGTCCTGCATCGCCGGAGCATGCACCGGCGGTCTGACTCGCCCGGCTAGTACGAGCTGGCTCAGGGCGAGCCCGAGCCCGAGCCCGTTCGCTTCACCATCCGCGTCAGCATCGCGACGTTCGCCGGCGGACGGCAAGCCCGAGAGAGCCCGAAAGAGATCGAGCTCGCGGCTCGGCGCAGTGGGTCCGCCAGGCATCCTCTCCCGAGGCAGCGTTGCTGCGACGGCTTGGCAGACATTGCGGGTCCCGACCACGGTTGTGTGCCCATTTGAGGCTCGGGCTCGGGCTCGGGCTCGGGCTCGACCGGCACTTCAACCGGCGCGGCGCCTGGCAGCCGGCCGTGCCGCGAGAAACGCGCGCCCGCGCGGAGAGATCTCGTACCCGACCTCGAAGCTCTGGGTCAGCCCGAGGCGCTTGAGCTTGCGGATGTCGGTCTTGAGCTCCTGGGTCTCGCGCTCGAGCTTCACGGCAAGCTTCGACGCCGCCGTGCGCGGGTGCTTCCCGATCACCGCGAGCGTCTTCTTGGTCCACGGTGTCGTGCGATCGAGGCGCGCGAGCTTGTCGCGGATCGCCGCGATGTCGTCGGCGGTCAGCGCGTCGTCGAGCGCGATCTCGACGCGATCACCGTCACCGCCGTGGTGCAGCTCGACCCGCCACAGCTCGGTGGCGTCGTCGAGCGGACCGAGCTCACCGAGATAGGCGCGGAGCGCTTCCGGCGACGGAAACCCGGCGCGCGTCGCGTCGTCCGCGGTCAGGCTGCTCGCGGTGACCCGGGCGATCGTCGTGACCTCGAGGACACCGATCGGATGACAGCGATAGCGACCGCCCGGCTTGACGTGGGGCTTGGCCCACCGCCGGAACGTCAGGGTGATCGCGCCGCTCTGCAGACCCTCCCAGAACGACTTCTTGAACAGCAGCATCCCGCTGACGACGGTCTACCACGCGACGTCAGAACCGGATCAGATCAGGATCACGATCAGCAGCACGACGAGCACGACGGTCAGCGCACCACCACCGATGTAGATGCTGCTGCCGCCGCCTGCATAGTCCGCTGCGGCCGTCGAGGTCTTCTCGCGCTGGGCGTAGTCAGTCGCGTCCCCGGCGGGCACCGGCGCTGCCGGCTGCTGGGTGACGACGGCGATCGCAGGAGCCGCGGGCTCGGCAGCGGCGGCGAGCGGTGCGCCGAGGAGCGTGGCGGCGATCAAGGTACGCGAGAGGAGTCGATAAGCTTGCATGCAACAGGCTAGGTCCTGGTTCGGGTCCGACAAGAGCCAGCCACCGGATGACACCCTCACACCACGACGAGCGCACGCGCACTGCGAGACGCGGACCGCTCGGTCGTGACGTAGACTTGCCCCCGGACCCGCTTCAGATGTCGGACCGGACGCTCGTTGCCTCTGCCACCAATCTGCTGACCCGCGGATTCCTTGTCGTGCCCACGGATCGCCAGTCGCGCGCGGGCGAGCCGGTCAATGCGCTGTTCGCCGTCGCTCGCGGCATCCAGCGGGTGATCGCGCTGAAGGCACCCGCGCGGGCGGTCGCGGTGGTCGACTCCAGGGTCGACACGACCGGCTGGCCGGCGGTGCTGCGCGCCCAGCTCGGTCCGCTTCCCGGGCTGCTCTCCGCGCTCGGGATCCAGGTCGTCGACGCGCGCGACGAGGTCCACGTCGTCGCATCGTATGCGCAGGCCGCGCTCGATGCCGGTGATGACGTGATCGTGGTCGGCGTCGACAAGCGCTACGCGCAGCTCGTGGGCGATCGGGTGTGGTGGTACGACGTCAACAAGGACACGCGGTACACCGCGGAGATCGTTCACAAGCGGTTTGGCGTGCCGACGACGGCGGTCGCCGAGTGGCTCGCGCTGGTCGGCGACGAGGATGCCCTGCCCGGCGTCGCCGGGATCGGAGCCAAGGGCGCGACCACGCTGATCGAGACCTACGGCTCGATCGATGGCGCGTTCGCCGTGATCGACACGATCAAGGGCCGGCTCGGCAATGCGCTGCGCGCGGCGCGCGAGGGCATTCCACGCGAGGTCGCGCGTTCCCGGCTCGATACCCACCGCGCCCTGCCCGTGCCGCTCGCCGACCTCGCGTACGCGCCACCCGCGGCGGCGGGGCTCAACGAGCTGTTCGATCGCCTCGGGTTCGCCGAGCTCCTCGTCGCGGACGGCGGCTCGCTTCGCGTCGAGCTGTGCGAGCGCCCCGAGGACGTCGACGCCGCACTCGTGCAGCTGGGTGCCGGTCCGATCGCGATCCACGCGCTGATCGAGGACCCGGCGGCGGTGCGCGGAGAGCTCGCCGGCATCGCGCTCACGATCGGTGATGGCATCGCGTACTACGTCGCATGCTCGAGCACGGCGTGGCCCGCGCTCGTGCGCTGGCTCGAGGACGATGCGGCGACCAAGCTCGGCCACGATCTGGTCGGCACGATCGTCGCGCTCGAACGGGCCGGGGTGAAGCTCGCCGGGATCGCGGGCGACTCCGCGTGCGCGTCTCATCTCACGCAGCCGAGCAACTGGGCGCCTCACGACCTGACGATCGTCGCGAAGCACGTGCTCGGCCGGGCGCTCCCCGAGGAGGATGTCGTGCGTGGTGTCGGCCGTGCGCGCAAGCCGTGGACAGCGCTGCCGGTCGAGCGCGCCGCCGCCCATGCTGCCCAGCGCGCCGATGCGTCGATCGCGGTGTGGCGCTCGCTCGCGCCGAGCGTCGACGGTGCGCTGCTCGCGGAGTACCTCGAGCTCGAGCGCACGCTCGTCCGCATGGAGCTGACCGGCCTGATCGTCGATCCGGGCGAGCTCGAGCGCGCCGAGGTCGCGTTCGCCGAGATCGAGGCCGAGCTGACAGCGCAGATCGAGGCGCTCGCGGGTCACACCTTCAACATCAACTCGACCAAGCAGCTCGGCAGCGTGCTGTTCGAGGAGCTCAAGCTTCCGATCGCGAGCCACACCAAGACCGGGTGGAGCACGGCGACCGAAGCGCTCGAGAAGATCGAGCACGCTCACCCGATCGTCCCGCTCGTCATCCGCTGGCGACTCCTGCGCCGGCTGCGCGACAGCTGGGTGATCGCCCTGCGCCGCTGCATCGACGTCGACGGGCGCGTGCACTCGCGGTTCCATCCCGCGCGATCGTTCTCGGGCCACCTCGTCAACACCAACCCGGATCTCGGCCGCGTCCCGGGCCGGACTCCCGAGATGGCGCGGATCCGGCGCGCGTTCGTCGCACCACCCGGCTGCCTGCTGATGTCGGTCGATTTCCAGCAGCTCGGGCTCTACGTGCTCGCGCACCTCACGAAGGATCCGGCGCTCGTCGAGCCGCTGCGCCGCCGCGACGACATGCACCTGTTGACGGCGTCCGCCGTGCTCGAGAAGCCCGTCGAGGCGATCACCATGGAAGACCGGCAGATCGGCAAGGTCGTCAACTTCGCGACGTTTGCGGGCCAGGGATCGAGTGCGCTCGCCCTGGCGCTCGGCGTTCCACCGCAGGAAGCCAAGGCACTGATCGCGCGCTTCGATCAGCGCTACGCGATGGTCCGCAGCTTCCAGGACGAGCAGCTCCGACTCGCGCGCGAGCGCGGGTACATCGTGACGCTCGCGGGACGCAGGTGGCCGATCGGAGGTCTCGAGTCGCTCGATCCGCACGATCGATCGTACGCCGAGCGCCTCGCACGCCGCGCGACGCACGAGGGCTCGGTCGCCGACGTCTCGCGTCGCTCGCTGCTCGAGGCGGACCGTGCGCTGCGACGCGCCGGGCTCCGCGCGGTGCCGCTGCTCCAGGTCGTCGACGAGGTCCTGTTCGAGGTACCCGAGGACGAGCTCGCCGAGGCGTCGCGGGTGGCAGCGACGGCGATGCGCCATGCGTTCGAGCTCGAGGTCCCGCTCGTCGTCGGCGTCGAGGCGGGGAAGACCTGGGCCGATCTCGAGCCGGTCGCGATCTAGCTCTGGCCGTGGTCGCCTGCGAGCTCGTCGCGGGCGACCGGCGGCAGATAGACCCCGGCCGCCGCGTCCCACCTCCAGACCGCCGTGCGCCCGGACGGATGGCGAACGAGGAGTCCGTCGCGCAGGACGGTGACGCTGCCGCGGCGCACGATCTCGTCCTCGCGTTCCTCCACGACCGTCGTGAACACCGGCTCGAGCCGACCCGCGGTACCGATCCGGAACATCGCGAGCCAGGTTGCCTGCTCGCGCCGGCCCCCCACGGTGACCGCCAGCACGACGGTCGGCGTGCCGAACGCCGTGCCCGCCGCGAGCACGTCGACCTGATCGGCGCTGCCAAAGCACGGGTAGCCGGGCGTCGAGGCGAGCTCCTGGCCCTCGCTGCCGAGCACGGTCACGCCCTGCGAGAACGACGCGAGGAGCGTCTCGGATCCTGGGGCCGGCGACACGTCGGCCGAGAGGACGAGTCCCTGGGAGGCGTCGTCGCGGCACATCGGATCCGCAGGTTCGAGCCCCGGATCGCTGGCCGGATCGCCGGATCGCTCGATCGGAAATGTCTGGAGTGGATCGTTGGCGTCGGCCGCGACCACGTCCTGGAGATTGACCAGCCACGGCAACGCCGGATGCGAGCCCGGCTGCGAAGACGGCGCGGTCGTCGCTGTCGCGGCGGGCACGAGGAGTGCGAGCAAGGCGAGCTTGGCCTTCATGCTCCCAGATCACAGCATGCGGCGTGCCCGATGGGGCAACCGCACGAGACCACCCTCGTGCGTGGAACGAGGACGCGCCACGGCGCTCGCCGCACGACCTGCGCCGGTTCGATCGCGCTGCGCACGGAATGCGTGGATGTGGACTGACCGCGATGCCTCCGCCGATCTCCGGTGGCTCGTGCCCTGCACCGGTCGACCAGATGATGTTCGGGAATCACCTCGCAACCGCGGACGACGTTCGGCGGCTGCTCGGGAACCTCGACCCCGAGACCGTCGTGCTGATCCTTTCAACGCTCCCGACACGCCTCGAGCTCGAGAAGGCCGTGGGTGGAGGAGGGACCCGCGCCGCCGGCGAACCAAAGACACCCTCGTGTGCGCGGGTCGCCAGCATCCGCCGCGTCCTCGCGTCACTCCCTCCGCGGTGACGCGCAGGATTTGCACGGTTGTCGTCGTTGTGCACGGAATGCGCGCAGGACCCGCGCAACATCGGTCGTGGCGGGGTCGGGCGTGGCGTGCGTGCTGCACGACCGGTGATCGATGGATCAACTTGCGACGACGACCGACGTCCAGCGACTGCTGGGTAGTCTCGACGTCAGGACGGTCGCGCGGATCCTGGTGGCGGCGCCGTCCCGGACCGAGCTCTACCGGGCGATCGAACAGGTGCGCTCGGGCGAGCCTCTCGAGGAGCCGCGGACGCCTTCGGCAGCGCGCGTTGCATGTGTTCGTGCCGTTCTCGACGAGATCTCGGCTCGTCGACCCATCGCATTCCGCCGCTGACCGGAGGTACGCCTCGCGCACGGATGGCGTGTACGCAAGAATTGCGCAGCGGGGTATGGTCCGCCTCGGTGCTCACCTCCGCCACGGTGCTGGTTGTCGACGACAATGCCGAGAACCGAGCACTCGCACGCGCGGCGCTCGAGGACGAAGGTTATCGCGTCGTGCTCGCCACCGACGGGACGACCGGAATTGCCGCCTTCCAGCAGCATCACCCCGATTGCATCCTGCTCGACGTACGGATGCCCGGCGTCGACGGCCTGACCGCGTGCGAACAGATCCGCGCACTGCCCGGCGGTGAGACGGTCGCGATCGTCTTCGTGACCGCGCAGCGCGAGGTCGAGACCTTCGATCGCGCGATCGCGGCCGGCGGCGATGATTTTTTGACCAAGCCGTTCCGCCCCAGCGAGCTCGTCGTTCGCGTGCAGGCGGCACTTCGCGCACGCAAGCTCGCGGGGGAGCGCTCTGGCCTCTTCGAGCAGGTCAAACGACAGCGCGATGACCTCCAGCGCCTCCAGCTCCACAAGGAGCAGCTGACCAACTTCCTCGTTCACGACCTGAAGAACCCGGTCAGCACGATCGAGCTGCAGGTCCAGCGCGTGCTCCGCGATCCGGGCGCGACCGATCGCTCGCGGAGCGCTGCCAACGCCATCTGCGACGAGGCCCGCGCGCTGATGAGGATGATCCTGAACTTGCTCGACGTCAGCCGTGCCGACGAGGGACGGTTGATGCCCGTCTGCCAGCGCCTCGATACCGAGACGATCATCCGGGCCGCTCTCGACGACATGCAACTGCGGGCCGCAGCGTCCCAGGTCGCGCTACGAGCCGATGTCGGCGCGGCGACGGTCGACGCGGATCCCGGCCTGATCCATCGCGTGCTGACCAACCTCGTGGAGAACGCGATCCGCTACGCCCCGGAGGGGACCGCGGTGACCGTCACGACGCGTCCACTCGCGGGCGCAACGCAGATCCGGATCTGCGACGCGGGTCCCGGGATCCCCCCGGAGCAGCGTGCGCAGGTGTTCCACCGGTTCGAGAGCGGACGCGGCACCACGACCGAGAACCGCGGGCTCGGCCTCGCGTTCTGCAAGCTCGCGGTCGAGGCCCACGGCGGAACCATCTCGATCGAGGATGCGGCGCCTGGTGCGGTGTTCTGCCTGAGGTTCCCCGATGTTCCTGACTGATCTCCCGTACCGCGAACTGCTCGACGCCACCCCCGACGGGCTGGTGGTGTGCGATGCCAAGGGAACGATCCTGCTCATCAACGCGGAGGCCACACGGATGTTCGGGTACGGGCACGACGAGATGATCGGCAAGCCCGTCGAGATGCTGGTGCCCGCATCCGTGCGCCATCGCCACGACGCCTACATCGCGGGATTCACCGGCACGCCTCGGCTTCGCCCGATGGGCTCGGGGCTCGAGCTCAAGGGGACACGCAAGGATGGCAGCGAGTTCCCGGTCGAGATCAGCCTGTCGCCGATCGAGACGTCGCAGGGCCTGCTGATCACAGCGGGGATCCGCGACATCACCGAGCGCCGCGCCCTCGAGGGAGACAAGCGGCGAGCGACTGCGTACCTGACGTCGGCCGTCGATGCCGTGCAGGATGCCTTCGCGCTGTTCGACGAGCACGACCGTGTCGTGATGGTGAACAGCGCGGGGCGCGAGCTGCTCGGCAGCAACCTCGGCGGCTCGATCGTCGGACTACCGTTCGACGAAGTGCTGCGCAACGCACTCGGCAGCGGCACGTTCGACTTCAGCAACGAGACCCGCGACTCGTTCTACGATCGATGGATCAGCTATCACCACGCACCGTCGGGCACGCTCGACGTCCGGACCGGCCGAGGCCGCTACCTGCGCGTCACCGAGCGAAAGACTGCCGAGCACGGCACCGTCTCCATGATCGCAGATGTCACCGACGATGTCCTTCGCGCGGAGGAGCTGCGGGCCGCGCGAGAGACCGCCGAGGCTGCGAGCGCTGCGAAGAGCGAGTTCCTGTCGTCGATGAGTCACGAGCTCCGCACACCGATGAACGCGATCCTCGGATTTGCCCAGCTCCTCGAACGCGATCGAAAGAACCCGCTCGATGCGCGTCAGATCGAGCGCCTGCAGTACGTGCTGCGTGGCGGCGAGCATCTCCTGCGGCTGATCGACGATGTCCTCGATCTCGCGAAGATCGAGGCAGGTCGGATCACGATCACGGTCGAGCACGTCGGCGTCGCCGAGCTGATGCAGGAGGTCGTGGCGACGCTCGAGCCGATGGCCACGCGTGCGGAGATTCACATCGCGTCACTGCGTGTTCCGGACGGCTTACCCACGCTGCTCGCCGATCGCACGCGGCTCGCGCAGATCCTGATCAACTTCGGCTCCAACGCGATCAAGTACGGCAAGCCTGGCGGTCATGTCAGCTTCGACGTCACGCCACGCGCGGACAGGCTGCGGATCACGGTGACCGACGATGGGATCGGGATCCCGGAGAACAAACGCCACAAGCTGTTCGAGCCGTTCCAGCGCGCAGGTCAGGAGGCCGGCGCGATCGAGGGCACCGGCATCGGATTGACGATCAGCAAGCGACTGGCCGAGCTCATGAACGGCGCCGTCGGATTCACGAGCACCGCGGGTACCGGCTCACGGTTCTGGGTCGAGGTTCCGGTTCATCACGAGAGCGCGAGCGATCGGGATCCCGCTGCGCAGCCGATCGGGCAGAGCTCACCTCCCACCGTAGCCACCGAGCTGCGCCACAAGGTGGTCTACGTCGAGGACAATCCGTCGAACATCGCCTTCATGCGCGACCTGATCGGCGAGCTCCCGCGCGTGGATCTGATCGTCGCACCCACGGCGGAGATCGGCCTCGAGCTGATCCGCACGCACCGACCAGCGGTGGTGATCATGGACATCAACCTCCCGGGGATCAGCGGCTTCGATGCCGTCAAGCGGCTGCGCGAGTGGCCCGAGACTCACCACATCCCGGTGATTGGCCTGTCGGCGGCTGCGCTGCCCCGCGACACCGCTCGCGCCATGGATGCCGGCTTCTATCGCTACCTGACCAAGCCGGTGAAGGTCGCCGAGCTGACGCTGGTGCTCGAAGAGCTGCTTGCCCGGTCGACCTGACAGCGCACCGTGAATTCGCGCAAGTCTTGCGCCCGCTCGACGTGGCGCGCAAACCGTGCACACTTGGCGTCGTAAGTAGCCGAGATCGCGATGGCACGATCCTGGCTACCCGAAGGTACCCATGAGATCCGGCCGAGTTCTGGTTGTCGACGACGAGGTCAACGCGCGCACCGCGCTGGCGGAGCTGCTGCGTGACGAAGGCTTCGAGGTCGAGACCGCCGCCGATGCCTTCAAGGCGCTCGGCAAGTACGAGTCGTTCACCCCGCACGTGGTGGTCACGGATCTCAAGATGCCCGGGATGGACGGCATCGACCTCGTCAAGAAGATCCGCGGGATGGAGGATGCGGCCGCGGTCGTCGTGATGACCGCGTTTGGCGCCGTGTCGTCCGCCGTGGATGCGATGCGAGCAGGTGCGGCGGAGTACCTGACCAAGCCACTGAACTTCGACGAGCTACTCGTCGTGCTCGACAAGGTGTTCGATCAGCAGGCGCTCCGGCGCGAGACCCGGCAGCTCCGCCTGCGCGTCCGGGACCGCGTCGCACCGAGCAACATCGTCGGCGTCAGCCCGCCGATGCAGCGCGTGTTCGAGGTCGTCGACCAGGTGGCCCCCAGCCGCGCGACCGTGATGATCACGGGCGAGAGCGGCACCGGCAAGGAGCTCGTCGCCAACGCGATCCACCAGCGATCCCCTCGCGCCAGCGGGCCGTTCATCAAGCTGCACTGTGCGGCGCTGGCGGAATCCCTGCTCGAGAGCGAGCTGTTCGGTCACGAGAAGGGCTCGTTCACCGGCGCGATGGCGCGCAAGGATGGCCGGTTCCAGCTCGCCGACGGCGGCACGCTGTTCCTCGACGAGATTGGTGAGATCTCGCCGTCGATCCAGGTCAAGCTGCTCCGGTTTCTCCAGGAGCACGAGTTCGAGCGGGTCGGCGGCACGCAGACGGTCCGCGTCGATGTCCGCGTGATCGCGGCGACCAATCGCAACCTCACGGAGGAGGTCGCGAAGGGGCGGTTCCGCGAAGATCTATTTTATCGGCTCAACGTGGTCGCCCTCGAGATGCCTCCGCTCCGTGAGCGGCGGACCGACATCCCTGCCCTCGCCAAGTTCTTTCTCGATCGCTATGCGAAGGAGAACGCGAAACCGATCGACAGCTTCGAACCGGAGACCATGGAGCTGCTGATCGCGTACGACTGGCCCGGAAACGTGCGCGAGCTCGAGAACGCGATCGAACGTGCCGTCGTGCTCACCAACGGCACGACGATCGAAGCGCGCTCCCTGCCGCCCAACGTCCGACCGCGTCACACACCGGCGGGCATGCCGTTGATCCCGGGCGCCACGCTCGAGGACATCGAGAAGTACGCGATCCTCGAGACACTCAAGGCGACCGGCGGCTCGACGTCGAAGGCCGCGGAGCTGCTCGGGATCAGCGTGCGCACGATCCAGTACCGTCTCCATCAGTACAACGAGGCTCCGCGGTCCGATGTCGACGTGGTCCGCAAGGAACCTCTTCGGCCGGACCCCATCGGGGAGTCGTGAGCACGTTCCTCGCGGAGATCCTGCGGTACGTCAGCTTCGACGACAAAGACCGCACCCGGCTGCTCGCGCTTCATCCGAAGCTGTCGCCACGGTTCCCGGCGATCGCCGAGCGGTTCTACGAGGCGGTGTGGGCGAATCCGGGCACCGCCTCGGTGCTCGACAGTCCTGCGCAGGTCGAGCGCCTACGCGCGTCGCTGATCGACTGGATGTCGACCGGCCTGCTCGGTCCGTATGACGACCGGTTCTACGAGAAGCGGTCGCGGATCGGTCGCCGCCACGTCGAGATCGGGCTCGCGCATCAGTACATGTTCACGTCGATGAACGTCGTGAGGACCGCGTACCAGGAGATGATCGCCGAGCTCTATCCAGCGGCCGAAGCGAGCCTGGTGCTGCGCTCCGTCAACAAGCTCCTCGACATCGAGCTCTCGATCATGGTGCGGCACTACAAGCTCGACTCCGACGAGAAGCTGGTCGCGCGTGAACGGCGCATGCAGTCCGACCGGATCACCGCGATGCAGACGATGACCGCCGGTCTCGCGCACGAGGTCCGCAACCCGCTAAACGCTGCAAAGCTGCAACTCGAGCTGCTCGAACGTCGGCTACGCCGCGAGCACGACGATCCGCGGCTGCTCGAACCGAGCGAGCTCGCGCAGAAGGAGATCGAGCGGCTCACCAACCTCCTGAATGACTTCCTCGCCTTCGCTCGCCCGCCCGAGCTGCATCTCCAGGACCACGACGTCGTCGGCATCGTCCGCCACGTGTGCGACCTCGAGCGGATCTCCGCGGAGAAGCGCGGCGCGACGCTGACGTTCAGTCACCCGGCGATCGCGATCCCTGCCCGGGTTGATGCTCCGAAGTTGCAACAGATCATGCTGAACCTCGTGCGCAATGCGGTGGAGGCGGTCACGGCGAACGGCGTCGTGCAGGTCGCGCTCGCCGGATCGCACGACACGTTCATGATCAACGTGGAGGATGACGGCGGCGGCATGCCCGCAGACGTGCAGGCGCGCATCTACGAGCCGTTCTTCTCGACCAAGGAAGGTGGCACCGGGCTCGGGATGTCGATCGTCCACAGCCTGATCTCGCTGCACGGTGGTTCGATCGCGCTCGAGAGCACCACGCGCGGCACGCGCTTCGATCTGACGTTCCCCCGCTGGCAGTGACCGCCGCTACGAGCCGTCGCCGAAGGGATGGCAGCCGGAGCAGCGCGCCGCGGTCGGCTCGTGGTTGACCTGGGTCTTGTGGCAGGTCAGGCAGCTCGCGCGGTCATCCTTCGGAACGCCTTCGTGCGCGAGATGGCAGCTCGCGCACGTGGCGTGACCCGGCACGCGGTGGAGGCCCGGCCTCGTCGCGGGCGCGTGACAGCTGGCGCAGGTCGGCGGCTTCGCGACGCCGTCGGGTCCGTGGGGCCGATGGCAGCTCGCGCAGTCCACATGCTTGCCGTGACCGGTCGCTGCCTTGTCCGCGTGACAGCTCGCGCAGGTCGCGGCGGGTCGGATCTTGCCGCTGTGTGGATCGTGGCACGACGCGCAGGCCTGGTGTCCCTTCGGGGCACTCGACGCCTCGGCGGTGTGGCAGCTCGCGCACGCGGGCGGCGGCTTCTGCGGCTCGTGTGCACCTCCGGTGTGACAGCTGAGGCACGTACCGTGGCCCGTGTTGACCTTCGACGCGATCGGCCCATGGCAGATCGCACACGCGGGGGCCGGAGCCGACGGCACGTGAGCGGCCTGCGCATGGCAGCCCTCGCACGCACGGTGGCCCGTCGCGCCGACGCTACGCACCTTCTCCGTGTGGCACTTCGCGCAGAGCGCGACGGTCAGCGCGGGCTTACCGGCATGCGGCGTGTGGCAATCGAGGCACTTCGCGGTCGCGTGATGCGGCTTGGCATGACAGCTCTCGCAGGTGACGGCGATCTGCCCCGCCGCGAGCGAATGCGCGGGGTGACACCCGATGCACGTGCCCGGATGCTCGACCTTCTTCGTGTGGCACGAGGCGCACGACCGTGGAGCCGAGGCCTCGTGCGGATCGTGGCAGGTCGTGCACGCCGCATGCTTCGCCGACGCGAGCACGGGCTTGGCCGCATGACAGCTCGCGCATGGTCTCGCTTCGTCGGCGCCGAACGCGTGTGGCGTGTGGCAGCTCGTGCACCTGGGATGACCGGTGGTCAGCGCCGCGACCGTGACCTTGCCGGCCTTGGCGGGCTGCTTGGAATGACAGCGGGCGCACGTGGCGTCCGCGACCAGCGCGGGCTCGTGCATCGAGTGGCAATCGAGGCAGCCGCGCGTCCCCGCGTGCTTGGTCTGTTGCTCCTGATGACACGACGTACAGGGCTTGACGTCGAGCGTGGGCGTCGCGTGCGCGCGGTGACAGTCGCCGCAGGGCTGGTCCGCGTGCGCACCGACGGGAGGCACATGAAGGCCCTGGGCTTGCTCGTGGCAGCGCATGCAGCTCGTCGGACGAACCGTCAGGTCCGCGCCAAACCCGTGACAGTCCTGACACGCGGGAACCGGGACGAGCCCGATCGGATTCGTCGGATGAAGTGGGGTCTGCACGGGACCGTGACAGCGCTCGCAGACCTCGGCGGGCGGCGGCGTGAACCCCGCGTCGCCGTGACAGTCGCGACACGGCACCTTGTGCTGCTGGACGTGCACGGTGTGACCCGCGCTCGTCCGGACGTCCTGCCAGCTCTTCGGCACCGTGCGCGGTGGTGCGCGATCCCGGCCGCACGCGACCCCGAGCACGGCGATCAGCACGCTGATCGCGACGCCCGCGACGGCGATCGTCCGTGGCTTCACCGCGCTCCGATCGGATGGCACAGCCGGCACGGCATCGCGCTGAGCGGCTGACGGCTCGACCAGCCCGGCGGATGCGGCGTGCCGCCGACGCCACCGACGGCATGACATTGCACGCACAGCTTCTCGCCGGCTCCACCGTGACAGCTCGCGCACGCCGCAGGATCGCGACGCGCTTCGCGGCCGTGGAGATTCTCCGCCGAGGTCAGGCCCACCCAGCCGCGTGGGTGCGGCGTCGCGCGGGTGTCGCCCGCGACCTGCTTCGCGGTGTGACATGCGATGCACTTGTCGGGCTGATGACAGGTCGCGCACGCTCCTGGATCCGCGCGCGCCTCGAGGCTGTGGCGGGCCGAAAAACCCGCCCGATGAGCGCTCGCGCTGAACGGATCAGCGAGACGCCGTCTCGATGTCAGGGTCGGTACGGTCTGGCCGTGGCAGTCCGCGCAGAACGACTGCTTGTGACAGGTCTCGCACAGATCGCCCGACGACGCCGCGCGCATGCCGTGGTCGCGGACCCAGTTGCCGTCGTGCGCGAGGTGGCTCTGTGGTAGCGAGCCGTCCTCCGCGAGATCCTTGTGGCAGCCATCGCACTTCCGCGCGCTCTGCGCCTCGCCATGACACTTGAAGCAGGTCGCCATCACGGGACGCATGCGCGCGTCTCCGTCAGCGACCCCGACGTGACAGCGCATGCAGTTGCCCTGCGCTTCACCCTTCAGGTGCTTCGCATGATCGAAGATGAGGTGCTGCTTGGCCTCGACGAGCGCCTCGATCCGCCCCGGTGGCACGTGACAGCCGAGACACGAGCGCGTGTCGTGGGGCTTGGCGTGACACGTCAAGCACGATGCATCGTCGGGGAGGTGCAGCCCCGGCCCGCCAGCCTCGACGCCCTGATGACACTTCGTGCAGGTCACGCCGGCGATGACGTGCGCACGATGCGGGAACTGTGTCGACGCAGGCCTGGTCAGCCCGAGGATCCCGGCACACGCGACGAGCGCCACGCACAGGAGTGCCCCTACCGCGCGCTTCACTTCACGCTCCAGCGACGGGACAGCTGGAACAGCGCGTCGATGCGATGCCGGTACTCGGGCGAGGCACTCGCCTCGACGGCTACCGCGGCCTGCCAGTCGCTACGCTCCCAGGTCGTCGCGACGAGCCCCCAGGGCCACACACCGCCACGGCCGCGATCCTCGTCGGGGATCACGAGCTCCAGCTCGGTCGCGATCGCGAACGCGTGCGGCAATGCGATCCGCGCGAGTGCCCGGACTCCGGTCCACGCGGACAGGCCACCGCCGCTGCGACGCAGCTCGCCGCCGACGACACTCGCGCCACGCGGATCGAGCCGCAACCGAGCACGCCCGACAAGCTCCTCGCCGTACTCGTCATCGACCCGGCGCGCCGCGAGGTCGGCGATCAGATCGAGCCGCGGCGCGGCGCGCCACGTGATCACGGTTCCCGCGCGCTGCGATGGGACATCTCCGATCACCGAGAACAGCGAGGTCGCGGGCAACAGGTGAGAAGGCGATCGATGCCGCGCGTACAGCTCGGTCCGCACGCCGCCGGTGCGCCGACTCGCGGACACCCCGACCTCCGCGAGTCCCGGTGTCACGAGGTCGTAGGCGAGACGTGCTCCAAGGTCATGGCGCTTGTCGATCGCCGCGCCCGCATCGAGCCCGAGCTCCTCGGTCGCGAGCCGTCCCGCATCGCGGCGCTGTGCGTAGCCGACACCGACCGAGCCGTAGTCGCCGAGGCGGCGAGCCACCCGGCCACCTGCGATCCAGTCCCACGAGCGTCCGTCGATGAAGCCGGCAGGTGACACCGGCATGCCCGCGAACACCTCGGCATCGAAGCGCTTCGGAAGCCGCAGCCGCAACGCGCCGCCGTCGACGTGAACCGGGCGCAGCGCACCGAGGCTCGAGACGAAGCGTCCCACCTTGCCACGGGCGAACCCCGTCTTGGTCTGCGCCTGGACGGCGATCACGAGGACGTCACCGCTCGCGCCCTCCCCCGACGTGCGGTCGCCTGCCATCCAGACCACGGCCTCCGCCGACATTCCGGACCGCAGCGCGCCATCGGCCTCGAGCACGAGCAAGCCCGCGGGCGACGCTGTCGTCGCGAGCGCGTCGGCGCGCAGACGCAACGGGTCCGCGGCGACCGGCGCTGCAGCGAGCGCGATCCCGACGAGCGGCGCGAGCTTCACGAAGGCGGCCCGTCGTCGATCCGGGGTCCCTCGGCGAGCGCCGGGATGTCCACGGTGATCTGCTCCACCCGGTCCGCGCGCCAGTGCTCCCGCAGATCGCGGACGATCACGAAGAGGTAGAGCGCAAACGCGAGCGTGCCGAGCCCCTGCCCGACCGTCATCGCGACCATCACCGGCATCGGTGTGGGCGCGAGCATCGACCACACCATCAGCGCGAGCGCGACGATCGTGAGGACCGCCGACAATCGCAGCAGGCGGGTCACTTCGCACCCAGCTTTGCGCGCTCGTGGATGTCGTGACTGAACGGGTGCGCTGCACCATGGCAGCCCGCGCTCGCGCAGCTCAGCGTCCCCGCGCGGGTCTCGACCAGCGTGCTCGCGTGCTCACCGATCTTCATCCACAGCGGGTTCTGCGTCGAGTGACAGCGGATGCACGTCGAGTTCGGGAACGGCTTGCGGATGTGGATCTTCGGGATCGCCTCCTCGAGCGTGAGCTGGTGGAAGTTCAGCGTGTACTCGTACACGTGGCGCAATCCGCCGAGCTTGGTCGTGATCGTGCCGAACATCCCGTAGTCGGCGTGGCACGTGTAGCAGTTCTCGGCGCCGAAGGCCTCGTTGCGTCCGTGTCGCGCGGCGAGCCCCAGGCTGTTCGGATCTGCGGAGTCGTCCTTGTACGGTGTCATCACGTGGCACGAGCCGCAGAACGTCCGCGTCTTCATCGCGTGATAGCCGGCGACGTTGCCGTTGGCGGCGGTCATCACCGGAAGGATGCCGATGCCAAACAGCAGGACGAGCTTGGTGTTGCGCGTCAGCGTGGGTCGCTTGATCAGGAACCACACGAGCAGGACCACCGCGATGCCCGTGGTGGCGAGCGCGAGAGCGATGAAGGGGTCAAGGTGCATCGATGTCTCCATCCATGTGCTCGCTCGTCGACCCGTTCGGGCCCGCCGTGATCACGATCGATCCCGTCGAGGTCACGGTCTGCGGATGGCACGTTGCGCAGCTCGTCAGCGGCATGCCCGGCGCATGGCTGGCCGTGGCCGGCGGGATACCGTGGCAACTGCCACACGCCGCGCCGCCGGTCTGCGTCCACACGGGTCTCGCGACGCCGTGACACCACGCGGAGGAACAGGTCGCGGACGTGCGATCCCACGCGAGCGTGGACTCGATCTCGGCGGGGAGCGCGCTGTCGATGTGGCCCGTGGCGGTCAGCGCCCCCGGCACCAGGTGACACGTCGTGCAGGCGATCGGTCCACGCAGGCCGGCGGGTGCCTGCAGATGCGCCTGATGAGCGCCGACACCGAGCGCGGTGGTGAACATGTTGCCGAGCAGGTCGCGCGGCGGGGCGGCAGACGCCGCGGTGCCGTGACAGCCATCGCATCCGCTCGACGAACCGACCTGCGTGATGCCGTCGATGTGTGCCGATGCGGGATGACACGCGATGCATGTGGTCTGCGCCGCGAGGTGGCTGGGCGGTGGTGCCGCGTGGCACCGAACGCAGGTGCCAGTCGGAGCCGCCTCGTTCCAGCGCGGCCGGGTCGCAGTGCCGCCGGCGGCGCCAAGCGCGTCGCCGTGGCAGTACACGTTCGAACAGGTTCCATCGGCGAACGCGGGCGGCCCCTCGCGATCCGCTGCCACCGGTGTCAGCCGCGCGCGTGCACCGAACGTGACCTCGGCGGGCGCGCGGTCGCCGAGGATGTGGCCCGGGGCGTCCCACGCGGCAGGGACCGTGTGGCACTCGGCGCAGGGCGTCGTGCCGCGATGTGCGAGGTGGGCGCCGGTCGTCGGCCCGTCGCCGTGACAGGTCACGCATGCGGACGGGCCGTCGGAGTGACAGCTCATGCAATCGACCTTCGCCGCTCCACCACGGAGGTCATCCCCATGACAGCTCGCGCAGACGCCGAAGTCGTAGCCCTGACGCGCGAGCTCCTTGCCGTGGAAGTCGTCGCTGGCCTGGTCGAGGATCCCGCGCGGATGCACGGTGACCGTGCAATCGACGCAGGGTACCGAGAGCTCGCGCGACTCGGAACAACCCACGACGAGGAGCACGACGAGCCACTTCACGGCAGGCCGTGATACCTGGAGACGTCGAACTCCTTGCCGTCGCCGTGACAGGTCGCGCACGACTCCGCGCCCATGAGTGTCGTGTTGACCAGGGCGTGGGCTGCTGCCGACGGCGAGTCGTGACAGCTCGTACAGACCGATGCCTGCGGCGCGGTCTTGAGGGTGTTGCTCACGGTCCAGAACGGCGGATCACAGAGACTGTTGGTGTCATTGCCGAGCGGCTCGGTGCACGTCATCTCGAGCGCGGTGCTCGGCAGATACGCGGTCGACGCCATCATCGGCAGCGTCCAGTTCATGCTGGTGTGGCAGGCCGCGCAGTCCGTCCGCTTGCGTGGGTAGCGGACCTCGCCGAAGTCCGTCGGTGTGCCCGCGGGGTTCGCGGCGGTCGGGGTCGGGTTGGCGCCGAGGATGTAGGGCTGGCTCAGCTCCTCGCCCATGTGGATCTTGTGGATCATCACGCGGAAGTCGACGGACTCCGCGATCACGGTCGAGCCCTCGAACCGGCTGATTCGCTGATCGTTGGCCTTGTTCGGGTTGTGGCACATCACGCAGTAGTTCGGGTTCTTGCGCGCGCCACCGTGGAACGAGAGGTCGTTGTGGCAGCCGTTGCACGTCGCCGCGGCGACGATCTGGCGGCGCGGCGTGACGGTCGCGTCGGTGACCGCGAACGGGAACACCGGCGACAGCGGGGCGTACCGCGGCGAGCTCGTGGCGGGCGCGACGATCGGCGGGTTGAACGAGGCCTCGATGCCGACCGAGAAGCTGCCGGTCGCCGTCGGCGGAATCGCGGCGGTCGCCGGGAACGTGTACGAGAACACGCCCATCATCGCATCGACGGCGGCGAGCGTGCCCACGGCGCCGGTGCCCTGGATGCGCGCCTGGAAGAAGCTCGCGAAGTCGGTGTTCGGGCCCGCGACGGTCGCGACGATGCTCATCGGCGCGGTCAGCAAGTTGCGAGGCGCGTTGTTCTCGAGCGCCTTGAACGTCATCACCGGCGTTTGCCCCGGTGCCGTGTTCGTCATCGACAGGATGTCGATCGAGAACTTCGGCGCGGCGGGATCGAGCAGGCCGTTCATGTGCCGCGTGTCGACCGGGGCGATCACGGAGACCGCGGAGTGGCAGGTGACGCAGCTCGCCTCGTTGACGTTCGGACCGGTGCCACCGGAGTGCGCAACCTGCGGCGGGATCGGAACACCGTCGAAGATCGTGGTGTCGTGGCACGACGTGCACGCTGCGATCGACATCTTCGTCTTCCACCGATCGCCCTGCGCGCCGGCGTGACACGACGTGCAGTTCGCGATGTTCTGCGGATACACGACCGTCGAGAAGTCGTGCACCGAGTTGCCGAACCCGGTGAGCTGGTACGGCTGGCCGGCGATCACGGTGGGCAGGTTCTTGCCGCGATGGATCTTGTGGACCATCACCTTGAAGTCGATCGGCTTGCCGCCGAGGTCCGAGGACTGCGGCTGGTGACACATCACGCACTGGTCCACGCTGTTCCACCGACCGCCGTGGGACGCCAGATCGCCGTGGCAGCTATCACACCGCGCGTCGGCGACTTCCTCACGATGTGCCGGCGTGCCGCCGCCCGGGACCATGGACGACGTGTCGCGATCGATCGTCTGCGCGCCGCGGAACGTCCGCACCACGAGAGCGGCGACGGTCTGGGTCCGCTGGGCGTCAAAGCCGGTGAGCGGCGCAGCGAACGTGTACTCGTAGATGCCTTGCAGGAGATCGATGGTGGCGAACGTGCCGGTCGACTCGGCGACGGCCTTGGTGGCACCTGCATTCTGCGTGTACGCGGTGTACTGGCCGGGCGTGCTGTCGGAGAGGACCGCGAGCTGCGCGAGCACGAAGCTCACACTCACGGTGCCTTCGGTCAGCATGCCGGATCGATCGAGCGGCTTGCCCGCGCCGTCCTTCAGCGTGAACCGCACCGTCGCAGCGGTCGCAGACACCGCCAGCGCGGTGACCGTGATGTCGACGCCGTCGCCGACGACCCACGGACCGGTGGGCTGCCCCGGCTCGCCGGGATTGGCATCGCCTGGATCACCATCGATCCCATTCGCGCCCGGGGGGCCCGCCGGACCTTCGCAGGCGATCAGAGCGACACAGACCAGGGCGAGAACGCGCATCGTATGGCCAGTAACACGATGCGTGCCGACGTGAACACCCGCGATATGGGGGCTAGTGCGTAGGCTCCAAGATCGTCACGCAGGATCTGCGTCGTTCACCCTCGATGATGCAAGCATTGCGCGGATCGGCGTCGTGGTCGGCTCATCGAGAAGAGCCCGTAGAGCCGGCGTGTCGAGATCGTCGAGCTGGCCACTTCGGACCGCCCACACGAAGGCGAGAACCGAGCACGCCGAGATCAACAGCGCGAGCGGAAGGACGAGGTAGAGGACGCTCACGACGGACCTCGAAATGCGCGGGACCGCAACGAGCTCGCGAGCACGGTCAGCGAGCTCAGCGGCATCAAGATCGCAGCGATCAGGGGATGGATCACGCCGGTGATCGCCAGCGTGCCGGCAGCGACGTTGTAGACGAGCGAGAAGCGCAGGTTGCGGCGGATCGTATCGAGGGTGGCGCGCGCGCCCGCGAGCGTCGCCGCGATCGCTGTGATCGAAGGGGAGCGCAGATAGACATCCGCCACCTCGATCGCGATCTCGGCCGCACCGGAGACGGCAATGCCCGCGGTCGCGGCCGTCATCGCGGCTGCATCGTTGACGCCATCGCCGACCATCACGACCGGCCCGTGCGCTCGCGCCGAGGTCACCGCGAACACCTTGCCCTCCGGTGACACGCCACCGTGGGCCCGGGTCGACGGGACGCCGAGCGCGCCAGCGATCCGCTGGACGACGCGCTGGTCATCGCCCGACAGGATCTCGACGCGCCAGCCGAGCTCGATCAGTGCCACTACCGCAGCACGCGCATCGTCGCGGATCGGATCCGCGAGCCCGGCCACCGCGACCGGCACGCCGTCGACGGCGATCACGATCGGCGTCTCGCCACGTTCTGCGAGCTCGGCGATCCACCCCTCGATCACCGGCCGCGAGGTGGCCTGCGCACGAACCCACGGCGGCGCACCGACGAGGATTTTGCGTCCGGCGACCAGGGCTGAGATCCCGCGCCCCAGCTCCTCGCGGATCTCCGTGGCCACGTGCGAGCTCGCGGCATACGCGCGGATCGCACGCGCGATCGGGTGGTCGCTGCCGGCCTCGACGGCGGCCGCGAGCTCTGCTGCATCGAGGTCGCCGCGCCACGACACCACGGCCAGGCGGCCAGCGGTCAGCGTGCCGGTCTTGTCCACGAACATCGTGCCCGGCGTCGCCAGGCGCTCGAGTGCGTCGGCGCCCTTCACGAGGATCCCACGACGCGCGGCGCGGCCAAGTGCCACCGTCACGGCGAGTGGCGTGGCGAGCGCGAGAGCGCACGGGCACGTGACGATCAGCAGCGCCATCGCATGTTCTGCAGCAAGCGCCGGTGCCACGAATGACCAGCCGAGCAACGTCAGCACGGACGCGAGTGCGACGACCATGACGAACGTGCCGGCGATCCGATCGACGAGCCGCTCGATCGGAGCCTTGTGTGCAGACAGTGCTTCGATGCTGGCGACGAGTGCACCGACGCGGGTGGCCTCGCCGACCGCCGTCGCCTCGATCACGAGGGGCCCGGCGAGGTTGGCCGTCCCGGCATGCACGGCATCTCCCGGTCGAACGTCCGCGGGCCGCGACTCGCCGGTGAGGAGACCGACGTCGAGCGCGGAGACTCCCTCGATGATGACGCCATCGACCGGGATCACGTCCCCGACCAGCACGCGCAAGTGGTCGCCCGGGACGATGGCCTCGATCGGGACATCCACCACGCCCGTGGCATCGATCCGCCGCGCGCGGCTCGGCGTCAGCGCGAGGAGCAGCTCCGCCGCGCTCGAGGCACGTCGCTGGTGGCGCAGCACGACCCAGCGCGAGACCAGGAGGAGGAACACGAGCATCGCGAGACTGTCGAAGTAGATCTCACCGGTCCCGCGAATGACGTTCGCTGCGCCCCAGCCGAGCCCGGCGGTGATCCCGATCGAGAGCGGCAGGTCGAGGTGCAGCCGACCTGCGCGGAGCGCACCGAGCGCCGTGCGAAAGAACGGCGTTGCCGCATACCCGAGCGCCGGGATCGCGACCGCCATCGAGGCCCAGCGAAAGAACGAGGTATCCGCACCTGACATGCCGTCGAACAGGCCCGCATAGAGCGCGACCGCGAGCAGCATCAGGTTGCCCATCGCAGCACCGGCGACGCCGAGCTTGACGAGCAGCGTGCGGTCCTCGCCGCGGCGCTGTCGATCGCGGTCGAGGCCGCGATACGGGTGCGGGACATGGCCGATCCGATCGAGGTAGCGCGCGACGGCCGACAGCGTCGTCGTGCGCGGATCCCACATCACATCCGCGCGACCCCGGCCGAGGTCGACCCGGATCTCGCGGACGCCGGCGATGCACCGCGGCGCGCTCTCGACGAGCCAGATGCATGCAGCGCATTGCAGATCTTCGAGGTAGAGCGCCGCACACGCGAAGCCATCGGCCGTCACTTGCACGTGGACTCGCTGGAACGCCGGATCGTCGAGCTCGGTGTATGGCCGCGCCGTGGGGTGGGCGGGTGCGGCGATCCGATCGCTCTCGCCGCGCAGATCGTAGAACCGTTCGAGACCATGCTCGGCGATCGCGGCGTGAACGATCTCGCAGCCCGCGCAGCAGAACGCGTCTCCGGTGGAGACCGACCGCCCCGCTGGCACCGGCAGACCGCAGTGCGCACACGCCGGCTCGGCGAGCCGGTTCGCGACGGCGGTCATCGTCCACCTGCCGTGTCATGACACGACGGGCGAGCGACGCCCTGCACACCGGCATCGGACCATCGCCAGGCGAGCGTGCCGAGACCGAGCGAGATCAGCACCAGCGCGGTGACGATCGGCAGGCGCCGCTGCAGCCAGCCGATCACGGGCCTGCCGGCGGTCAGCACGCCGGTCATCGCCGGGACCGTCCCCAGCCAGAACACCGCCATCACCACACCGCCGCCGACCGGGCTGCCGGTTCCCGCCGCCGAGACGACGAACGCCCACAGCCAGCCGCAAGGCAGGAGGCCGGTCAGCACTCCGACGAGCCACGCCCGTGTCGCGGGACGGCGCGCACGGAGCTGGACGAGCCCGCGCCGGAACAGCACCGCCTGGAGGTGGGCTTCGTGCCGCCAGCCCAGCGCGACGGCGATCGTGTAGAGCCCCCAGCCGACGATCACGACGCCAGCGACGATCGCAGCGACGTGCTGGACCTGGCCGAGCCGGCCTGCGATGTCGAGCGCGCCTCCGACGAGGCCCGCGGCGACACCGAGGCTGACGTACGTCGTCAGGCGGCCGAGGGCGTGGACGAGCGCCAGCCGTAGCGTGCGCCCGGTCCCGTGCAGACCGACGAGCGGCCCGCACATCGCGATGCAGTGCACACTACCTACGAGGCTCGCGACCAGGATGCCTGGGAGGAGCGCGATCATCGAGCCTCCGTCGTCGCGCGTTCGGTGAAGTGGCGGCCTCCGTGCTCGACCGCGATCGTCAGATCGTGCCATCCGAGTCGGCTGCCGTGCAGCACACCGCGATAAACGCCATCGCCGGCGGCAACCAGCTCGAGCTCGAAGCGGTCGGCCGCTCGCGACCGCTGGTAGCCACCGACGTGCACGCGTGCACCTGTGAGCATCGCGCCCGCGCGATCGCGGACGCGGACCTCGACCGTCCCTGCGACCACCGAGACCTCGGCGGACCATCCGAGCGCGCTGCTGCGCGCCGCTTCATCGAGCGCGTCGTCGTAGTGCACGGCCTTCTGGTAGTAGCCGGGGATCACTTGCGCGGTGCCGTGCTGCGCGCTGACCGCGAGCGCCACCATGGCGAGGACGTTGCCCCCGAGCAACCCGACGATCGCCGCGGTCCACTTCGTTGCAGCCTTCAACGGGCACTTCCTTCGGGGCCGAGCAGCGTGACCACGAGGACGCGTGCGAAGCCAAGGTCGTCCTGGATCCGGAGGTGGATCGTGCGCTTCCCGAGGACAAACGACGCCCTCGGCACATCGACGAACAGCGGGATCGAGAGCGACTTCCCGGGGTGGAGCTGCCAGGTGAGCTGCGGCGTGCGCAGCTTCGCATCCGGGGCGCGCGACAGATCGACGACATAGCTGCGGTCACCATCGGTGTCGTTGGCGATCCGGATCCGCGCCTGGGCCGAGATCGTACCGTCCGGGAGCTCGACGAAGCTCGGGCCCTGGCTGCGCTCGACGAGCACGTTGCTCGTCACCCGCCCTCCGAGTGACCACACGAACAGCCCCGCGATCGCCGCGAGCAGCACGGGATAGATGATCGTGCGCGCGCGGAGCAGACGTCGTGGCTTGCCTGCCAGCTCGTCCTGCGACGTGTACCCGATCAGGTTCCGCGGCTTGCCGACCCGATCCATCACCGCGTCGCAGGCATCGATGCACTGCGCGCAGCCGATGCACTCCATCTGCAGGCCCTCGCGGATATCGATCCCGGTGGGGCACACCGCGACGCACGCGCTGCAATCGATGCAGTCGCCACGCTCGCCGATCACCGGCAGGTGCTTCTTCGGCTTGGCGCGCGGCTCGCCGCGTCGCTGGTCGTAGCCGATGATCAACGATTGACGGTCGAGCAGCACCGACTGCAACCGTCCGTATGGGCACGCAACGATGCAGGTCTGCTCGCGAAAGTATCCGAAGTCGAACAGCATCAGCGCCGCGACCCCGGCGACCACCATGAAGCCGCCCGGGTGCTGCAGCGGGGAGTGCAGCACCCACAGCGCGAGGCGGTCGACGCCGACGAAGTACGCGAGGAACACGTTCGACAGCACGAACGACAGCGCCGCGTAGATCACCCACTTGAGCACGCGGCGGCCATGGGGCCGGGAGCTCGCATCGAGCTTGCGACGCTGCGATGGTGACCCTTCGAGCCAGCGCTCGATCGGTCGAAACACATGCTCGAGGTAGACCGTCTGCGGACAGCCCCACCCGCACCACACACGGCCGAACAGTGCGGTGACCAGGAACACGGCGACGACGATCGTCAGGCCGAGCAGCATCAACAGGACACCGTCGCTGGCCTTGAACACCGCGCCGAACACGCTGAGCTCCTGGGTCAGCACATCGAGCAGCAGCGCCGGACGGCCCCCGATGTGGACGAACGGAAGGGCGAGAAACATCGCGATCAGCGCATAGCCGACGATCTTGCGTCCGCGCAGAAACCGTCCCTGCGCGAGGCGGGGATGGATCCAGTGGCGCGAGCCATCCTGATTCAGGGTGGACAGCACGCGCTCGGTCGCAAGAGGTGGCGTCATGCGAGCCTCATGGCGCGAAGCGCTCCACGGCGACGCCTTCGGGTGCCTTGCCTGCGATGTTCTGACCACGCAGCGTCGTGACGAACGCCGCAACAGCGAGGATGTCGGTCTGCGGGAGCTGCTCGCCCCATGCGAGCATCGCGGTCCCCGGGACGCCGTTCGTGATCGTCGCGTACAGATCCATCCGCGTCGCGCCGTGAAGCTGACGGAGATCCGTCAGGTTCGGCCCGATCAACCCACGGCCGTCGTCGGCGTGACAGGTGACGCACTTGGTCTTGAACACCGCAGCACCGTGCTCGAGCATCCTCGGATCCCGCGCGCCGCTCGCGAGCGCATTCTCCGAGACGTTCGCCGCCTCGGCACGTGCTCGCACCTCCTTCTTGCTGTCGTAGTCCGCGAGCTCCAGCCGGTACGCCTGGGCGTCCGTGTGCCCCCAGTCCATGAGGTGGAAGTACAGACCATAGAACCCCGCGAACATGACCGAGCCGATGAAGATCGACTTCCACCAGCCGGGCATCGGATTGTCGTACTCGCGGATGCCGTCGTAGTCGTGCGGCAGCACCCGCGCGCCTGTCTCGAGATCCGCGCCGGGCGTGTTCATGACAGACCTCCGCGCGGGCACGCATCATCGGCGAGCGGCAACTGCGCACACGACGCGTGCTCGATGGCGCGGCGCTTGCCGCCATGACGGATCGCGACACCGATGAACACCAGCACGAACAGCACGAGCGCAAGCTCTGCGTACTGCGCGGGCGTCAACGCGGAGACCAGCTCGGACAGACGGATCATCGGGTACCTCCTTGCGACAGGCGGATATCGACGCCGAGTCGCTGCATGTAGGCGATCAAGGCGATCACGTCCTTGTCGGCGATGTCGGGACCACCCTGCGCGACCAAGCGTGCAGCGACCGCCCTCGCCTGCTCGCGAGCCATGTCCTCGGCGCTCGCCAGTGCACGAGCGTCATAGGGGACGTTGAGCATCGCCATCGCGTCGACGCGGTCCTGGATCACGTTCCATGCGATCGTGTCCTCGAGCAGGTGCGGGTACGCCGGCATCACCGAGCCCGGCGACGTGGCACGCGGATTCTCGAAGTGACGGAGGTGCCATAGCTCGTCACGCCGACCGCCCTCGCGCGCGAGGTCAGGCCCGGTCCGCTTGCTGCCCCACTGATGAGGATGGTCGTAGACGAACTCGCCGGCCTTCGAGTACTCCGCCGGCTGACCGTTCTGGCCGTAGCGAACGGTTTCGTCGATGAAGGGACGGACCATCTGCGAGTGGCAGTTGTAACAACCCTCGGCGAGGTAGATATCGCGACCGTAGAGCTCGAGGGGCGTGTACGGCTTGACCGTCTTGATCCGCGGCACGTTGTCGGCGATCAGAAAGGTCGGGACGATCTCGAAGGCCGAGGCGACGAGCACGGCGAGGACCGTCAGGGTCGTGAACAGCGCAGGCAGCCCCTCCCAGCGGCGGTGCCAGTGCTCCGGCGCATGCGCGGCTCGCTCGAGCACGCGCGCTTCCCTGGCCATCACACGCGCGTCGCGGACCATCGGCGGTGCTTCGACCTCGATGTCGGCGTACACGTTCGGGCGCGACTGCCAGGTCTTGAAGATGTTGTACGCGCCGATCAGAAGCCCCGCGATGTAGAGCGAGCCGCCGAGCGCACGGACCCAGTACATCGGCACGAGCCGCGTCACGGTCTGCAGAAAGTCGGGATACTGGAGCCGTCCGGTCTCGTCGAAGGCGCGCCACATCAGGCCCTGCGTGATCCCGGCCGCCCACATCGAGACGACGTAGAGCACGATGCCGATCGTCGCGACCCAGAAGTGCGTGGTCGCGAGCTTCTTCGAGTGCAGGGTCGTCTGGTACAGGCGCGGGACGAGCCAGTAGATCATCCCGAACACCATGAAACCGACCCAGCCGAGAGCGCCGCCGTGGACGTGGGCGATGTTCCAGTCGGTGTAGTGCGAGAGCGCGTTGACGCTCTTGATCGAGAGCATCGGGCCCTCGAAGGTGGCCATGCCGTAGAACGTGATGGCGACGACGAAGAACTTGAGGACGGGATCCTCGGCGACCTTGTTCCACGCGCCGCGCAGCGTGAGCAGGCCGTTGATCATGCCGCCCCATGACGGCATCCACAGCATTACGCTGAAGATCATGCCGAGGGTCGCCGCCCACTGGGGCAACGCCGTGTAGTGGAGGTGATGCGGGCCGGCCCAGATGTAGATGAACACCAGCGACCAGAAGTGAAGGATCGACAGCCGGTAGCTGAACACCGGCCGCTCCGCCGCCTTCGGCAGGAAGTAGTACATGAGGCCGAGGAACGGCGTCGTCAGGATGAACGCGACCGCGTTGTGGCCGTACCACCACTGCATGAACGCGTCCTCGACGCCCGCGTAGATCGAGTAGCTCTTGAACAGTCCCGCCGGGACCACGAGGTTGTTGAAGATGTGGAGGATCGCGACCGTGACGATCGTCGCGATGTAGAACCACAGCGCGACGTAGAGGTGCTTCTCGCGCCGGTTGCGCACCATCGCGAAGAAGTTCACGCCGAACGTGACCCAGATGATCGCGATCGCGATATCGATGGGCCACTCGAGCTCGGCGTACTCCTTGCCCTGGGTGAACCCGAGCGGCAGGGTGATGGCCGCGGCGACGATGATCGCCTGCCAGCCCCAGAAGTGGAGGCTCGAGAGCCGGGCGAGAGGCCGAGCCTTGAGCAGGCGCTGCGACGAGTAGTAGACAGCGGCGAAGATGCCATTGCCCGCGAACGCGAAGATCACCGCGTTCGTGTGCAGCGGACGAAGGCGACCGAACGTGAAGTAGGGGCCGACGTTGAGGCTCGGCAACGCGAGCTGGAGGGCGCACCACAGGCCTACCAGCATCCCGACGGCGCCCCACACGATCGTCGCGGTCACGAACTTTCTGACGATCGCGTCGTCGTAGCGCAGAGACTCGTTGGGCATCGGCGGCCACTCTCGCAACTGGCGTGCCCACCCGATCTGCATGTCGCGGGCCCCGACCGCGCACACCTTGCGCGGGTGAGAGGTCGACCCGCAAAGCCTGCGCTACGCCGAGCGGCGCACCACGGTCATGCGGATCACCGCGGCCACGAACACAAAGGCGCCGAGCGCAAAGACGGTGTCACCGATCACGCGAAGCCAGCGGAACGTATCCATCAGCGGAGACTGCAGGAACTCGGCGCTGCGCGCGTACCAGTATCCGGTCTCGACGGCGGCCCAGGTCTGCAGCAGCCCGACCGGGAGCACGCTGAGCAGCACCATCGCGCCGAGGCCGAGGTTGATGCCCCAGAACGCCAGCTTGAGCAGCCGATCGGGCCACGCCAGGGTCGGTCGCAGCGACTTGACGACGAACAGCACGAGGCCCATCCCGAGCATGCCGTAGACCCCGAACAGCGCAGCGTGACTGTGGACCGGCGTCGTGTTGAGGCCCTGCATGTAGTAGAGGGCGATCGGCGGATTGATCATGAAGCCGAACAGACCGGCGCCGACGAGGTTCCAGAACGCGACCGCGATGAAGAAGTAGATCGGCCAGCGATAGCCGCGCATCCAGTGTGTCGACTTCGTATGACGCCAGTTCTCCCAGGCGTCGTAGCCAAGGAACACCAGCGGCACGACCTCGAGCGCACTGAACGCGGCACCGAACGCGATCACCGCGGTTGGCGTCCCGCTGAAGTACAGGTGATGGAGCGTGCCGATGATGCCTCCCGCAAGGAAGATCGTCGCAGCAAGCACCGTCGCGCGGCTCGCCACGGCGGCGCGAACCAGCCCGAGCCGCACGAACAGGAACGCGATGATCACCGTCGCGAACACCTCGAAGAAGCCCTCGACCCACAGGTGAACGACCCACCACCGCCAGTACTCTGCGATCGCGAGATTGGTGTGCCGGCCGGCACCGAGCGCCGCGAAGTAGAAGCCACCGATCGCGACCGTCGAGATCAGCAACATGATCAGCAGCGGCCGCTGTGCGTCGCGCTTCTTGAGGGCCGGCCACATCGCGCGCCCGACCAGGAACACCCACAGCGCGAGGCCGACCATCAGCGCGAGCTGGAAGATCCGACCGAGGTCGATGTACTCGTACCCGCTGTGCCCGAACCACCACACGCCGTCGTCGTCGAACACGCCATAGACGGCTAGCAGCTCGCCCGCGAGGGAGCCGAGCACGACGACCAGAAGTGCGCCGAACAGGACGTTGACCAGGAGACGCTGACCTCGCGGCTCCGCGCCGACCATCGGGGCGATCGCAAGACCCGCCGCCAGCCACGCGGTCGCGATCCAGAAGATGCCGAGCTGGACGTGCCACGTCCTCGCCACCGAGTACGGGAAGATCTTGGCGAGCGGGATGCCGTAGAAGCTGCTGCCCTCGACCCCGTAGTGCGCCGTGATGATGCCAGCGACGATCTGAAGCACGATGAGCAGACAGACCACCCAGAAGTACTTCACCGTCGCGAGCTGGGACTTCGTCGGCGACGCGCCGAGGAGAGGATCCTGTTCCGGAATCTCCGCGGGACCCTCGTTGCGCCGCGCCGCGTGCCAGAAGCCCATCGCACCGATGCCACCGAGCAGCAGCAGGATGCTGACACCGGTCCACACCAGAGCATCGGACGTTGGAACGTTGCCGATCAGCGGCTCGTGGGGCCAGTTGCTCGTGTACGTGAGGTTGTCGCCTGGGCGATGCGTCGCCGCTGCCCAAGCGGACCAGAAGAAGAAGGCGGACAGCATGCGCGCTCGCGCGGGGTCGACGATCGATCCTGCCGGCAAGGCGTAGTCTTCGCGGCCGTCGCGAAACAGCGTCGTGTAGTAGGCAATGTTCGCGTCGATCGCGCGAGCGCGGTCGGCCGAGACGGTCAGCGTCATGGTCGCGGTGTTGAACCGGTTGACGCGGTACAGCCCACGCAGGCGCTCACGCAGCGCCGCCCGACGCTCCGGCGCCAGCGCGTCGTACGACGCAGCGCCGTCTCTCGTCGCCCACACCTCGAGCACCTCGAGCAGCTCGCGGTGCAACCAGTCGGCGGTCCAGTCGGGCGCGACATACGACCCGTGTCCCCAGATCGAGCCGAGCTCCATTCCTCCGAGAGCTCGCCACGCGTCCTGGCCCGCCGCGACGTCGCCCCGGGCGAACACGACGCGCCCATCCTCGGTGATCACCTGGTCAGGGATCGGAGGCGCCTCTTGATAGATCCGCGTGCCGACCCACGCGAGGATCGCGAACGAGACCACGACGACGACCACGAACCCGATCCACAAACGGCGCATCGGAGACCACCATGCACGCATCACACCGGATGCGCGCGATGGTCAGGGCAGCCTAGCCCCAATGCCACTCGGTTAAGGTCGTTCGTGCACGTCCACGTGCCACGTGCTCGTTCACGTCCACGATCATCGGCAGAGCTTGCTCAGCATTCCGACCACGCGGACCAAGAGCTGCTTGCCCGCCGACAGGTCCGACTCAGGCACGGCGCCGACCAGCCGGACGACGTCGATGATTGCGCCGCATTCCATCGCCTCGCCCCGTGCGATCGCGTACCGGTTGTGTCGATCGGCTTCGCTCGTTTTCCCGACATGTTCAACGGCACCGACATCGC
>JAQBQE010000065.1 GCA_028287135.1 Myxococcales bacterium | reverse complement strand
GTCGACACCGCCTCGCCCCGCTTCTTCACCGCTCGGATCAGCTCGCTTCGCTCGGATGGCTCTCGCATCGGGGCAGTCTCGGCGGCCGAGCACGACGCAGCCAGGTGGGGTTCACACAGCGCTTACGTTGGTTCGACACATCCGAGAGCACTTCGGTCGACCGGGAGACACGAGCGTCGCGTACTTCGTGCGCCCGGAAACCGGCGAGCAGTGTCGAGACGACGACATCTGGGCTCACCTGATCCCGGAGATGGTCCCCGACGACGGCAACGGCTATCACACGAGCTTGGTCGTAGCGGTCTCGTGGCCCGTTGACGACGGTAAGCACTACGCGACCGGCGTCTGCTCGAAGCTCGAAGTGATTCCGTTGCGTGACGGACGTTGGACGATCGCGTTCGAGGAACGAGCATCGCACTCGCCTATGCCGATCGACTCGGGCGACCCGACCACGTTCACCGCGTTTGCTGACGACGTCTATGCCACTGTTCGCGAGTACTTCGACACGTACGCGCTCCCGCCCGAGGCCCCGTCGCGTCCACCGCTCGGATTTCTTCGACGTATCTAGCTGACGCTGAACGACGGTGTCGTCAACGCGCCAGTGCTGATGTGGTTCATGCGTCGCACGACGCGTACTTCACGCCTTGTCCCAGAGCAACTTCGCCTCGAATCGCTGGCGCTCGGTGACGGCGGCCTGGTGGCGCAGTCTCGCATTCTCGAACTCTACGAGTGCGTTCTCGTACTCAGAGGTGATGCCCGTTGGCTCGCCTATCCACGACACCCCGTAGTGATGGGGCGCCTTGTAGCCATAGTTCGACATCGTTTCCCTGACGAAGAACGTCAGCATCTTCTCAACGTGGAGCTGCAGAGAGTTCCGATCATCCACGCGTACTCGATGACCTTGCGGATCGAGCTTCCAACTGATGGGTGCATACGTATTGTTGCTTCGGTTGGCGAAGCGATCCTGCCAGTGGTCGTGGGCGACCCACCGCTTCACCTGCTCCGGGATCGTGGCGGCGACGCTCTTCAACTTTTGCTTGATGAGCGAAAGCTGTGGCCCCAGCTTCGTGGTCACCTCGGACTCTTCCACGACGATGCTGGCGATCATTCGATCGAAGGACGCTTGGACCAGCGGCACGAGTGCGGCCACCAAGCGCTCAACGATCTTCTCTCTGTCCGCTGCGCGAGCTTCTAGCTCCGCTTCCGCCGCTTTGACATCTGCGTCCAGTTGCTCAGCCGTCTTGCCCGTGTCGCTCATGCTTTGACGATCATACGGGGTACCGACAGCAGAGCCCAAGCGTAGCTGCACCTCGCGGGCCTACGCCGTCCCAGCCCTATGGTACCGAGCAGTCGCATGCGCGACTGCATCCCGGTCAGGTGATCCCGTACCGGCTGGCGGCGACCGGCAGGCGGCGATGACGGCGCGGCTCCTCGCTTGTGAGCACCCGCTCATGCGGTCCCCATCCCGGCCGCGAACGCTTCGCGAAAGCGTGCCGTTCTTCTTGGTGGGACCAGTTCCAAGAGCGGCAGCCGAGAATGACAGCCCTCGGGCACATACTACGCTCATGTCGCTCGATGACGACCTCTCTCGAAAGCTGGCGCACGCCGAGTTCAGCTTGCAAGAGATGAAGACGATCGGTACAGGTACGCCAGGCCACGCCACCGCGATCGAGACGCACTTCTCATCGGCGATGACGTCCCTACGTTCGATCGTCCAGTACATCGCGAAGCACGCCGTCGACTGGACACGGCTTGATCGTTGGGTCCAGTCGTTGCCGGCTGAAGACCAGCAGGCCTGGACAGCCTTGCGTGACATCCGCAACGAGGACATCCACAACGCGCCGGTCATTCCTCACCGCGTCCGGCGAGGCGGTCACTTCGGCAACTACTTCGGGCCGGACTACTTCGGAAATCACTTCGGGGGCGAAGTGGTGCATCAGGTGACCGTTGCGAACGCCACCTCGCTCGAAGTGATCGAGTTCGCCGAGCGCTGCCTCGCGTTGATGAGGCGCCTGATCGCCGAGTACCGCTCGCTGTAGCCTTCGACGTCTGCGCTTGACGAGCGGGGGCCACTTAGCGACGGTGGACTCAGCGTGCGCCGATCCCCGAAGAAGCGACCGTCTCGATCGCGCGAGCGATCGAGATCACGTGCAGCACGCGCCGAACCTGCGACGCGACATCGGACTATCGCGCCGCGTCTCGCTCGACTCCTCGCCCGCGAGCGTCGACACGTGGAGCAACTTGCCGCTGTCCGCGCTCGAATCGACGCGACGCTGACGGGGAGCCCGGTCACTGCGTACAAGCAGCTCGCGCACGATGTCATCGTCGCACTCGACCTCGACGACACGGCCGACGAGCTTGAGCGCGTCGCCGCAGCGTTGAAAACACGCGCCGTGACGGCGCGGCGGCGGTGTCGAGCGCCGGGAAGTGCCGCTTCCCGAGAGAGCGTTGCCGAGCGCCCAGTCGAGGAGCAAGGTGACGACATGTCCAACCCACCTCTGCGTCGCCGCGTGATCGAGTATTACGGCCCACCGCCCGACGGAGATCTCGGAGATCCCGAGGATCTCAACGGCGATTTCGATGATGAAGAAGACGACGACGATCACGACCTCGGCGCTGCCGGCGACCCGCAGGGCCCCGGCCCTCGTTAGCCGATGCGCCTGAAGTCCTTCTTTCGCCGCTCGTCAGACCCGGTTTCTCGGTGCCGGCTTCCTGGCGGGCGGCGTGGGAGTGTTCGCGATCCCGCGAGCCAGCCCTGCAAGCCGAGCAAGCTCGACGGCACGAAGCTCGACGGACCTCGCCCGCCCCGAGCGGCGCTCGACTGCCTCGCAGCCGCTTTGCGCGCAGAACAGGTGGCGACGAACGACCTCGCGGCTGCGCGCGACAATGTCCGAGATTGCTTGAGCGCCGCTCGGCGCGACGGGGCAACGTATAGCTCTGTCGTCAGCGCTCGTCGGATCGAAGAGCACGATCAAGGACACGCTGCTCGCGCGCTGGCGCATGGCGAACGCGCTGGCGTAGCTGCGCCGGCTAGACGCGCTTCCGTACCCGGGCCCCTGATCGGTTGTCGGGGGCGGTGGTTGATCTCTTCGCGCTGTTCATCCCGGCAGGGCAGGGAAGGCGCTGTTGACGCAGCGACGACGGTCTAGCAGCTCAACCAAAATACAACGCGAGCCCGGCGCTGACGGCGCCATGCGCGTGTCAGACCTTCATGCGAGCCTGATCAGGTGATGCACCAACGCCCACCTGCCTGGCAGAGCCACGTCTGTGAAGGATGAGGGAAGCATTCAGCCAGTCGACGTGCCGCAGGCTGATCGACTCGACAAGATCCGGGCACTCTTGGAAGCTGTCCGCCGGCGCGACTCGATTCTTGAGATAATCGAATCGACGAAGCTATCTGCGCGCCACATCGACTACTACATCGACGCCGCCGAGGTCTTGGGCCTTCTCGTGAAGACCCCGGGCGCGGGCGCGAGCTTGACGCCCGCTGGCGAGCAGCTTCTGAAATACGACGCTTCGTCACCAGACTATCGCGAGGCGCTCGCGCAGCAGATCGCGCGCAGCCCGACCCTGCAACAGATCGCCCCAGACCTGTTGTCGACTACACCACCGGGACGCGAGGCCCTAGCTGAGCAAATCACGAAGCTGACAGGGTTGGCGAGCAGCACCGCCGATAGACGGGCGGGCACACTGCTCTCTTGGCGGCGGCAACTTCTGCCATATCAGACAAGCTTCGCAGCGATCGCTCCGGCTTCGCCTTCTCCGTTGACGTCAGTGACAGCTGAGACCGCCGACGCGAGAGCGAAGACTTCCCATGCCAAATCCTCTCTTCCCGAAGACCAACCACCCAAAGCACCGTCCTCGTGGGCGCCAAATCAACCCACCTATCGCGGACAGATTCGCCAGTCCCAGATCAACCAGCTCCTTGAGAAAGCTCGGAAGCACAACTACGGAAAGTATCTCGCGAAGGTGATTCTTCAGAATGCTCGCGGGTTCGTACAGCAAGAAGTGTCATTTGCTTTTCCGGTGACTGCCCTAATCGGGCCGAACGGCGGCGGCAAGACGACGATCCTTGGCGCCGCTGCCTGCGCCTACGATGGCGTCAAACCACGCCAGTTCTTCAGCAAGAGTGGTCTTCTTGACGAAAGCATGAAGGATTGGAGCATCGAGTACGAGATTGTCGACAACTCGGTCAATTCAAAGTCAACATTTCGACGTACAGCGAGCTTTAAGGATCCGGTGTTGATCTGCCCGCCGGACAACCAGCAAGAACCACTGCGACGAGAACTGCAGCTAGCCTCATGTGACCACCTCCCTAACACTCCGACGGTACAACGCCGCTGTGACAGGCTTCGACCTCGCTACGCTCGAAGTCGGGTCCGCGGCTTCATCGCGGCGACGGACCCGGGTTGGTGCGAGCGCCTTTTTGCGCGCGGGACCAAGCTCGGCCCGTCGGAAGACAACCGACGAGAACCATCGTGCTTACCACCAGCAGCGCAGTCTGCTTCAGATCTGACCCTCCGTTCCATCATGAACCTACGTTCCGTGCCTCCCGATACCAACCGCAGCGAACTGAAGATCGAGACGAATTCCACGGTGACTGGAGCTACGTCATCCAGCCGCGCGCGGAGCTGCGTTGACCGACAGAACTGGCATTCGCGGCCCCTCATGCGAGAGCGACACGAGTGCGCGCTCGACTCCCGTCGTTGTGTCACGTCGAACAATCACTGACACTTCCTTGTCCGTGCGTCACTCCAAGTTCCGCGGCACATTTTGTCTATCGCCGACCGGAGACTTGCGAGAATAGCCTGATTGTACGCCTCTTGTTGTTCTGGCTGCGGCAGACGCCAGTCTGAGGGAGCATCGGTGTTTTGCCGGTTAACGTATATCGTACTGGAGACCGTGAGCCCGTAGACTCCCAAGTAGTTCTTTCGTACACCTACTCTGACCGTGACACGTTCGAACCAGTACTGAAGACCTGTCGACAGGACATCGGACACTAATCCACGTCGAGTACCTAGTATGTCTTCATCGATTCGTCGAACGATCTCACCAAGGGGCCGTGACACGAGAGCTATGGATATGGCCGAATATATCGATTCGGGGGTAACCACTCCACTGACGGACACAACAAAATCAGGCTCCCCCTCCACGCGCTGTGGAGCTGATGTTATGCCCACAGCGATGCGGAGCTTCCACGTCGTTCCCTCTCGACGCGCCACCGTCTCGCAGTAGCCAGGAAGACCATCCTCGACTTCATCTCTCGACAGAGAACACATTGCAAGTGTTTCGCTATCGACACCCGAGACACCTACGAATGTCTGGCAGTTCCACTGGGTGCACATCACAACCCCGCCAGCGTTAGCAAGCGTCCGCCAATCGTCGAGTAGCTTCCTTCCGCCTCGAATAAGGTGTAACGGGACCCAGTCGTACAGCAATTGCCACCGATAGGGATCGACCAGTTGTGACGTAGCAAAGAGCCGCGGATACGGTGCTTGAAATATGAAGACTCCTCCGTCGCCCCGGCAATCGACGAGTTCGCTTCCAAGTGCGCACTTGTATCTCTGCAAGCGCGAGCTAGAGCGAACCTGTTCGAGTCGTCTCTCGTAATATGTGTTGTCGGTGTTTTGAGATCTTACTGGCAACCGAATGCCAGCCAAGTCCTTGCGCATAGCCGCCGTGGAAAATGTATCGTGCCGAACAAGGAATGTTTGCTTCGGAAGGCATGCAAACAACAATATCAGCGGCAGACAACACGCTACTCTAATCTTCATGTTCCGTATCCAGTGACATCGCCCGCCCTCCTGCCTTCTCAGCAGTCGGCTCTTCCGCCTTTCGATCCGTGCCTGGAATCGCGCTGGATGACTTGTCGGAGGTCGTGGTGGAATGAGCGACGAAGAGATATGTAACGAGAACACTAGTCGTTAGACTGAGAACGCCGAGTAACACTGACAAGACGGTTGCAAGCGTGTCAACTCTCATTCCCGCGCCCAGCGATGCGAATGACGAATTTGACAATCCGAAGCCAACAAGGACGGCGCCAGTAGCGACCGCGAACAATAGCGGCGGTCCCTTTACGAGAACCCCAAGCAACGACGCCTGTTCTTCAGAGAGAGGTGGCTCCGAGCGTTTGCCCTTGAATATGAATATCGTAGCGCTTCCCAGATAGCCCGAGAATGCGGGTATAATGATCTGCAGCAATCTGAGTGCCTGCTCGTAGTCGAGCGGGTACCCAAGCGCTGGCGCAACCGTAAAGAACACAAGCGCGCCAGCGGAAGCAGCCAAGCTAAACTGCACCAAGCGCTGTCGCGCTTCGGCTCGTGTCATTGCGTCCTTCTGCGCGTTGGGCGAAGGAGTCGCAGCGTTTCTGGTCGCGGTTCCTGAAGGATCCAAGCTCATGCCGAGTAGCCCCTGCGCGCCGAAGCCGGCGAGGAATCTTGGTCAGCGTCCATCCCGCCGCTTTGTGCATCGCCGATCGCGATGCGGACTTGGACGTTCGAGTCGTGCTTGACGGTGTAGATAAGCGAATCGGCTTCCACATGGATGCTCATTGTGCGTCCTCCTCCTCGGTGTTCGTTTGCGTCCGAGCGTCCGAACGACAATCTGGTGCTCGACACGAGCGTGCGACTACAGCGGCGCGATCTCCGGGTACTTGCTTAGCGCTTCGAGCTTGTGCTGCGCCTTGAGATCACGCGCGGCTTGAATGAACCCCTGTCGTATGTTCGAAGGAATCACGAGGGTCGGCGTCGCCTGAGCAGCTCCCGCGCCAAGCGCGGACACAGCCGTGTTCTTCGCCGCGAGATCGAGAACCTTCGACACGCTGTCGATGCCCTGCGCGGCTCGCGCATGCACCTCGGACGAGTACGCCTCGCCTAGCGCCCCGAATCGTTCGGCGATCAGCTGCAGGATCGACGTGTTGTCGAGTTGCAGACGCGAGACGCCACGCTTCGGTGCGTAGGGCCCGCAGACAATCGTCGGGAGTCGTGGGCCTGTTGTCTCGAACGTTACGCCGTTCGGGTTGCGGTAGTGGATCGGAAGCGGCGGAACGTGGTCGAAGAAGCCGCCATGCTCGTCGTAAGTGACGATGAAGACACTCCGCTGCCACTTCGGATCGTTGGCAAACGTGTTGTAGACGCTGCCGACGAACGCCTCGCCGGGGGCCATGCCCAGCGGCGGATGGTTACAGCACGGGGGCTGGAAGTGGACCGGAGCGTCGAAGTAGTCCGGCTCGATGAAGATCACGTCGGGCCAGTCGTTCGCGGTTTTCGCAGCTGCAATGTCACCAGGCAGCTCGGTAATGCGGCGAAAATGGCTGCTCAGGACGAGCGGCGTCATGCGAGGCATCAGCGCGAAGAACGGCAGCCCCGCCGCGTACACGCGCCAAGAAACTCCGTGCGCCGACAGCCAGTCGTAGACGGTGTCTTGATTCGGTACGAGGATGTTCGTGTCGCGCAGCTGCGACGAGCCAGCCATCGACATCAGCCGATTCGGCGCGGTGGACGTCGGCAGGCAAGCGAACCAGTTGTCGCAGACGGTGTACTGATCCGCGAGGCTCGCTGTCGTTGGCAGGTCTCTCGGAGTAAGCAACCCCATCACAGGAGGAGCGCTCATTTGCGAATGGAATTGGTCCTCGAACGCCTGCACGAAACCCGTCATCAAGTGGCGCTTCGCAAGTTGCGCCCACAGCAACTGCTTCTGCACTTCGTCGGGACCGTGCGGCAGATCGCTGATCAACGTCGCATCGGACATCCAGAACGGGCGCTTTGGTTGACCATTTGAGTTGTTGTTGGCGTAGTCGTCGTTGTTAAGATCCTCGATGCCGTTGATGTCCGTCCGGTTGCCGTGCAACGGGTGACGAAGATGGCCGAGTACGTTGTCGAACGATCGGTTCTCCATCATGACCACGATGATGGTGTCGACGTTCTTCTTCAGTTCGTCTGGCGTCACGGTTGACCTTCCGAGTTGCATTGCGCGTAGGCGCGCACGATGAGGTTGTTCGGCAGTACCGGCTTGGGGCCGTCACATGTCTCACCGGGCAACAGTGGCGACGAGATCACCCAGTCTCCGTTGATCGGCAGTCCGGCCAGCGCGCGCGAGGTCTGGTCCGGCGTCACGTGGGCGGTCACCGTGGCGCCTGCGTTGTTCGGATCGTCGCGGGTGACATCGAGCGATGCGCGCTTATTTCCATCGCCGACACCGATCATCGTGATGGTCAGCCCGCCGAAGCTATTCACGTGCTTGGTGCTCGAAACGACGCCGTTCTCACACTTGGCCGTCGGGTCGGCGATGCTCGCAGAAACCTCTGTGCCGGGCTCGATCTCGATGTCCTGCTGAGCCTTTTTCGGCGCGCGGAGGCTGCGCTTGACGTGCAGCACGATCGACATCGGCTTAGTTGGTCTGAACTTCGCGCTGCCGGGACTCTTCACCGAACCGTTCGGCGCCCCCGCGACTTCGACCGTTGGCGTGATGGCGCCGTTGCCGGTGAATTCCCAGATCAGTTCGACCTCGTCGCCCGGGCAGATGTGCCGTGGCTTTGCCTCGAAGTTGGAAATTTTCGGACTGCACGCTGTGGCCAACGCGGTAAGCACTGTGATCGACACGATCAATCGAACGGTGCTGTTCCTCATGGATTGGCTCCTGGCACTGGCGAACTCGTCACCGTCGCGGAATACACAAACTGCGTCAGAGCACTCGCCTCTCGCCCATTGGCGACGATGGCGACCGTTGCACGGTCGCCATCCTTCCAGGCGACCGCGGGCGATCGTTCAGCCGGCAACTTGAACTTGATCTCCTTGTCGGTCCACGCCGTCACCTCAGGAACCGGCGTGCCGTCGACTGTCACGACGTTGCCGTCCTGCTCGGCGCCGAAACTGATCCCCGTCAGCTTCACGATGTCACCGGCCCTGCCCATCGCGGGCGAAATCCCCGTCACCTTCGGGGTCTCGGTGGTCGTGAGCTTCTTGCCGAGATATGCGCCCTGCGACAGGCCCATCAACGCCATCAGCGACGGTTCGATGTCTGTCAGCGCGGGCAGCACGGACTCCTGCAGCGACATCCTCACCAAGTAGAAAACGACCGCGATAGTCGTGAAGGCCAGCATTTGGATCTTCGCCAGCTCTGGAACTCCGTCATCGTCGGTAACGAGCCCGCCTAACTTCGGGCGCACCCTGCCGCGCTGCGCTGCCGGCGCCTCTTTGTTGACGAGACCGTTGGTCACGTACGAGACCGTGATGCCCTTCGCGGCGGTCATCGTCACAGCGCTGAACCCCATCGCGATGAGCATGCTGACTGGGATCGTCGAGTCTCCGGCCGACACCCCGACCAGGAGCCGCTCGGTGAACACCTCGACAAACCCAAAGAGCGCGACGGCCGTCCAAATCACCGCCTGAAACTTGGAGGTGCTCAACCTGCCGTCGGATCCCGAAACCAAGGCTCCGAGGAACCATCGGTTGTACGTCGTGCTCTTCGAGACGACTCCAACGACCACGACGAGGACGACAACAAACCCCAGCGCTATCGCGAAAGCGCCAAGACGAAGATTCGAGAGTTCCCAGTTGTGCATTGCATGCTCGTTGTTCGTGTTCTCTCTCAGAGCCGGCGCTCGTCGGCGAACGGTCACGGTTCGTTCACCGACGTGCACTCTGGTGCACGCGCGCAACGCTGGAAGCGATCCCCATCGCTTCAGCAACCACCCACTACCGACCTATCGGATCCACCCTAGATCGAACCGCGAGCGCTTGTCGCGCTGATGCAGTGGAGCGTTTTGCGCCACCGCCCGACTACGAGACGGCGCACTTGGCGGCATAACGCGCGATGCGTCGTCGGACCACCATCATCGGCAACTCCTCGCCGGCCATCGCGAACAACTTACCGGCGCCGATTCCGAGTTCAGCAAGTCGGCAACGACACTATTCAACCTCGGCGTCGGCGCGATGAACCTTCACAAGGACACGCGCGCACTCGCAGAAGTGCTTGGAGAAATCGACCAGAAGCAGGTGGAACGCTTCGCGAAGGCCTTGGAGCAGGCGTATCGGAGCGAGACCGGGATCCTGGCATGGCGCTCCGGTGTCAGAGAGCGGAACCGCGTGCGAGCCAACGTGTCCGGTCACTTGGCGCAGGCACTGTTTGCAGATCTCAACAAGTTGGTCGATGGACACCGGTTCCGTCGCTTGCTGCTCCTGCTCGATGACTACGAGAGCCTCGAACCAGTCTTGGGGAAATTCCTCTTGGACGAGTTGCTGCCAAGACTTCGGGACGCGGCGTTCGAGACAACCTTGGTTGTTGTCGGCCGAGATCGGGTCCGCGACTCCGGCGGCAGTGGCTCCGGGGCTTCCTGGAAGCAGCACTATGCGTCAAACCTCGTCGGAGACATTGAACTGAAGCACCTTGCCAAGGACGAGTCGGCGAACTTGATCCGTTCACGGCTCGGTCCCGATGTCGACGACGTTGTTGTCCAACGCATCATCAGCGACACCGAGGGCTATCCATACCTCTTGGACAGCGAGATCGAGGACTTCGTCTCCGGTGGCGGCACCGCACTCAGCCTTCGCAACTTCGTGGATCGCACGACGCGGTGGATGACCGTCGAGCAACGAGAGTGGATGCAGGCGCTTTGTTTTCTCGACGTCGTGAACGAGGACTCGATTGCAGCGATGCTTCCGAACGTCGCGGCCGAGGTTGTGCTCAACTGGTTCGAGCGAGAATCCTCGATCAGGTCTCCGCACACCAAGAAGTACGCAGTACTGCCGATCATTCGTTCCCGCGTCATGGCGTACGTCGAGAATCGCTCCCCGAAGAAGTACGAGCGGTTTTCAGAGGCCGCGATGCGAGCGGCTTCGGCGAGTGCGGTAAGGCGGTTCGGTAACGCGGATGCCAGATGAGAGCGAACTCGTGACGGCTGCATGTACCGCGCTCGCGGGCATCAAGCACACGATCGCTGAAGCCGAGCCGCATGTCGCCGACGGAGCCGGCTTGTACGCGATCCACGGCGCGCCGGAGATCTGGCAGCAGCTCGGTCTCGGCGATCCACCGGACGACCGACCGTTGTACGTGGGTAAGGCCGAGGCCAGCCTGAGGGCCCGCGATCTCCGGCAGCACTTCGGGACCGGCGCGACCGGGTCCTCGACGGTGCGACGGACGTTCGCAGCGATGCTGCGCGATGCGCTGGGGTTCCGTGGCGTGCCACGAGACAAGTCGAACCCGCGCAAGTGGTCGCACTACGCGCTCAGCGACGAGCACGAGATCGCGCTGACCGAGTGGATGCGAGCGAACCTCAAGCTCGCGGTCTGGGCCAAGGCGCCCGAATGCGGTGATCTACACGACGTCGAGAAGCGCGTGCTCGCGCGGCTCGTGCCACCGCTGAACATCCAAGACAACCCGACCTCGCCGTGGCTGAAGCAGGTGAAGGGCGCGCGGAAGGTCATGGCGAAGGACGCGCAGGCGTGGGCGGTTGCGAAAGGCTTCAAGGTCTGAAAGAGGTCTTCGGTCCATCGCTCTCGACAGGTTGCTCGCCGTTGGTCGCGTTCGACTCGGTGGGGGTCCGGTCGCACGTACTACACTGGCGCGATGAACGCGCTCGTGATCGTGCTCGGCGCAGCGGTCCTGGCCCTAGTCGCAGCGCTCGTCTGGCTCTTGCGGAAGCGAGGCGCAGAGCCCCGCGTGACGACATCCGCTGCCATGGAAGCGTCGGGCCGCGTCGAGTTAGTCCAGCGGGAGCCGGCGCCGCGCGGCATTCCTCAGTGGCGTTACAACATCGAGTTCACCGAGTTCATCGCGGTGCTTTCACGAGAACTCCAATCGCGTCTGCCCGAATTTCGAAACGACCAAAAGAGACTCGCGGAGCGCGCACAGGTTTCCATCACCACGATCGACAGGCTTCTCTCCGGGGAAACGAACGCCACGCTCCACACGCTCTACCAGGTCTGTCGAGAGCGCCACATTCGCTTGTCCGAACTCTTCGGCGGCGTCGAGTATGAACTCCAGCCGGCAGCGGGCAGGATCACGTACGTCAGCGGCACGACCACCTGAGCCTTGAACCCAGTGCGAAAGGCGCGGCGCGTGATGGCCGACGATGCGAAGGCGTGGGCGGTCGCGAAGGGCTTCAAAGTCTGACCGCCCCCGCGCACTTACAGAGCGATGAGGCGGCTCTGAGCCTTCTCGGGAGCCTTCTCCTTCATCGCGAACAGGTACAGCACAGTGATCCCGATCGTCGCGAGGGCGAACAACCCGGAGACGACGAGGCTGATCGATACGGAGTCGACGTTGCGCGCGTCGAGAATGACGTTCGAGCAGGCGGCCCCCAGCAGCGACAGCGGGAAGCCCCAGGCGTATACGCGCCAGCTCCACGTCGAGAACTGCTTGTACCTCTCCGCATACCCTTTGCCTTCACGCGAGAGCACGCCGCCACCGACGATCTTTTCGATCTCGTCCTCGATGGCCGCGAGGTGCTCGTACTGGCGATTCACGTGTAGTGCCGCCTGGAAGTACCTGAGCACGATCGCGAAGAGCACGAACCACAGGAAGGCGGTTACGAAGCCTGCGTCGAGCTGGATCTTCTCGCCGGCCAAGCGCTGCGCGAGCAGCTGAAGCACTCGGTTGGACTCGGCTGCGTCGGCCGCGCGGAAGCCGAGGGCCACGACGGCAACTAGCGCGTAGACGAACAACCGATTCCGATCGCGAATGTAGTCGCGAACGTGCGCGAACGTCTCCTTGTGGTGGTCGGTTAGGACCGCAAGGCGTTGGTCCGGCGGCAGAGTAGTCATCGCGGTGCCTTAGACCGCCCGCAGCGCCTTCGTCACCGCGTCGTCGCTGAACGACATCGCCCACGACGCGCCGGCTCCGTTGAGTTCGTCGGGCGACTCGTAACCTCGGTCGATCATCACGGCAACGATCGGGTGACGAAACTCCTTCGTCTTTGCGATCTCAAAGTTGATCCAGTTCTTGTGTCCGATCAGCGACCGATCGCGATGCGCCTTGTTCGCCTCTTTGCCAACGATCACGAGGGTCACCTCGGAGTCGCGAATCTTGTTGGAGAGCGCGGCCTTCACCCGTCCGATGTCGTTCGACTGGATCTCACCGGAAGAAGCGTCGTCGAACCGGAAGTCGAACTCCTTGTTCGCGTGCCAGGCCTGCAGCAGGAACTTGTAGTGCTTGTCGTTGGTGTAGTCGAAGCTGACGAAGACCTTCTTGTGCATGAGCTTCTCCAGAACTCGCGCCACTCCGACGACCACGCCAACCCCGACGATGATGCGAATGAGCGGACCCATGCGAGCTTCCCAACCACGGTAGCGCGCACCTCTGACATCCACGACGGCGAGCTACGCAACTCTTCGATAGATCGCGGATCTTCAGCTCGGTATCGTAGGTGCGTGCACCCGCATACGTTCTACTCGACGCTGTTCCGGCCGACGAAGCGCGAAGAGGTCTTCGTCGCGATGAGCTTCGCGCCCGAGTTCGAGGAGCGCTGGCAGCGAGTGATCGAGCCCTGCATCCGCGAGGATCTGAAGCTCACGCCGAGCCGCGTCGACTTCGGCAAGTCGGGCGAGTCGGTCGTCCACGACATCCTCGATGGCATCGCTCATGCGCGCTTGGTTCTCGTCGACATCACGTCCACCGAGTTGACCGACGATCAGGACACGCGATGGCCGGTGCGCAACGGCAACGTGATGTGGGAACTCGGCATCGCACACGTACTGCGGATGCCGGACGAGGTCATTGTGGTCCGGTCCGACAACGCGGACTCGCTGTTCGATCTGACGCAGTTCCGAGCGTTCAACTACGACCCGAATGACGTCGCCTCGGCGCGGCAGGTGCTCTCGAACATCGCCAAGGATCGGCTTCGGTCGATCGACTTATCGGCGTCCGATCATGTCCGTCGTGTTGCAGAGTCGCTCGACTTCGATGCGTGGATGATCCTCTTCACAGCGATCGCTACGCAGGGTGGGATGAAACCGCCGCTGATGAGAACGATGGGAGAGCACTTGAGCAACATGAAGCGCGTTGTGGCGATCCAGCGGCTGTTGGAGCTGGGAGCCTTGACGACATCGTTCGTGGGCGCAACGCCGGAACTCCTGAAGGCGGCCGACGACACCCCCGCCGAGGACATGATGCTCTACAGGGTATCGGCGTTCGGCCGGGCGCTAATGCTCTACTCCGCAAAGCAGCAGGGCATGTTCTCGCCAGAGGTGATGGCGTTGATTCCTGAGGTTGTCGACAAGGGCAAGCCGCCCTCTGAGTAGGGTGTGCTCGGGTCGAGCGCGACCCGATGGCGCCGCTCCACCACGGGTACAGCCGACCAGACGGCGCCGCGAACAAGGTGCCGAGCGGGTCCACGCCGAGGGCCAACACCCGGGCCACCGAGGGCCGCACGTGGGCCAACACCCGGGCCACCGAGGGCCGCACGTGGGCCACCCCGGGGGCCAACCGCTGGGCCGCCATCATCTTGCGTGCTGTTCCTCGACGAGAGATCGTGGGTCCATGTCGATCGTCATCGGTTTGCATGCAGCAGCGGCACGGGCTGGACTCCCACGGACCTCATTGCGGCGGCTCGTCGCGAAATGTCAGCTGTCTGCAACGAAGGCCCGCGACGGCACGTGGAGCTTCGACGCCGACGACCTTGACCGGCTCCGCGCGGAGCGCGCCGGGTCAATCTCGGCCGGAGCTGCCGCCGCGCCGAGTCCGGTGAGCGGGGCCGTGGCCCCGGCGACAGGGGTCGTGATCGCGTCGGCGCCGCCGGCCGCGATGGGGTCGCTCGCGCCGTGGATGGCTGCCGCAGTCGAGGCGTGTGATAGCGAGAGCGATCGCGATCAGCACGACGGCGACCCAGTCGACGGGGACGACGACGAGGAGCAGACGTACCAGCCGCCGTTCTGGGCTTCGGGGACCGACGCCGGGCCGTCGTACCCGACCGGCACCCCGGTCATCGACCCGAGCACGTACCGAGTGTTCTACAGGCCGGAACCGGTCACGGCCATCCACGCGCCAGGTACCGCTGGCGCGGTCGTGCAGCAGCTGCAGGCACAGGCTGCCGAGCTGCGAGCGCAGCTCGCTTCGGCAACGGCTGCGTGCGAGCAGTGGCGCACGGCATGGCGGGGCGCGAGGACAGCCGCGATCGCGGGCGCGATCATGAACGAGGCGGCTGGTGCGGGCGCGAACCCAGCATCTGTGGACGCAGCGTGGCGCGCAGCCGGCGCGGCTGTCGAGAGGCTGCCCGACGACCAGCTCGCGAGCGAGCTGTACGCGCTGGGCGTGGGCCGGGCAGCAGGAAACGCCGCCGCGATGCGTGTGGCAGGTGCGGTTGGGTTCGGTGGGCCGGACCCGCACAGTGGTGATCACGACCTGGCGCGAGCGAGGATCCGGCGTCGGTCGCAGACACCGCGGTCGTGATTCCGTTGTTGTCGCAAGTACAGCAACGTCACAAGGACTGATCTTCGAACCAACGTTCGATCTCCGCTTCAGTTTTCCGAGAGAATCCGCGCTGCATGTAAGCGCGAATGATGTGGTTCAACAGCGACCAGAACCCCACCAACTCGTCGAGGTCGAGTGTATGGCGGTTCGCGTGGACGATCATGCTCCGCTTCTCGTAGTAGTTGCCGACGTTCTCGAACAGATGACGGCGAGCGCGGCGATTTGTCGCCAAGAGCTGGGCGCAGCGAAGTCGAAGGCCGAACCCGATTCCCAGCTTGTTGCTTCCCTGCAGGACCGTCTCGTAGGCGACCGACGCGTTGAGGTATGCGTCGATCTCTGTTCGCGCACGACGGCTTCTCCCAAGCCAACGAATCGCGCGCAGCAGCCGGAGTTCTCCTTCGCGAGGCGACGAATTAGTGACTAACCTCAGCAGCCGCTTCACATCGCGATGTTGACGATCTTCTGCAATGACGGTTAGGTCAACTTCGTGTGGAGCCGTGCCACCGACGTGCGCCTGACCGCGTGCCGCGCCAAGTTCGATGGCGATACGTGGACCTGCCCATCGACGCGGGTCGTTGCTCCTATCGCCCGGTTCGCGAAGCAGAGCGGCGATGCCTGCGATGCAGTCGAGGCGGTCGTCGATCAGTTCCTGTGCGACGATGAACGCGGTCTCCAGGTCTGGCGCTTCGACATCGGCGATGCAGACGACGTCCGCCCCTTGCAGATGCTCGAAGTCCTCGATGGGCTGTCCTGGCGTCGACTTCCGCCGCTTCAGCCCATGACGAAGCAGGCTATCGAGCTTCTTCTTCTGGTCGTCAGTCATGCAACGAAACGTGAGCCCGAGGAGTCGGATCTCGTGTGGGAATCGCAGTCGCGCTGGCACGTGACTCGCGACACGCCAACGCCGCATGGTGCTTCCGATCTGCAATTCGAGTTGCTGCCGACACCGGTGACGGATCGCAGCCCTTCCAGGTCCAGGGTCGACCGCCATCTCAAGCACAAAGCGATTGCACAGCGTCACCAGCCGGTCGAGACGACCTCGTCGCCCCCAGTGCGTCGCCGCCCACAGCTTCGACTGCAGTGCCTCGTAGGCCTCCCGTCCTTGGGGACCGAGTCGAATCGAAGTGAAGCTGCCCGGACTCTCGTGACCGAGCCGACTACCGAACGCGAATCGCTTCTCCGTCGGCGGCAGAGCAGCCTCTTGCTCAACGACCTTCCAGAACCCGCTCAAAGCACCGAAGACCTGGTCCAACGTTGGGATGCGTGGCGACGCCATCCTCGCTACTCTCGCTCACGAATCTGACAACAAGCGACGAGTCGCAACGGACGCGCGCGCGGCGGGCACGTTGCCGCGGTGGGTAGAGCGAAGCCTGTTGCCGATCTCTACCTTGCCGCGACGATCGACCTCGGTCATCGTTCCGACGTCCCATGGCGACGACAGAGCGCTCAAGCCCGAGCATCACCGCGGCAGATCTGCACCGCATCAGCGAGGCGGAAGCGCTCGCGCTTGTGGAGCGTCTGCTGGGGGACGAATCACAGTGGCCGTCGCCGCTGATCAAGTACCGCTTCAAGAGTGAGTGGCAGCGCGACTGGAAAGCGGAACTCGGGCACTGGTTGCACACCGCCGGCACGTTCGGCTTCCAAGGCCAGCTCGTTGACCGCGTGCTCGGTCGAGCGCGCCGGGGCTCGCGATCGACAACCGTCGATCCGAATGATCAGCGACATCTCGATCTGCAGTCGGAGATGGCTCCGGCCATGGTCGTGCACTACTTGACGGGAACCGGCTGGGCGTATCGCCAGTGGGAAGCAGTTACGGGCGGCAACGGCGACGTCGATGTCGAGTTCGCGGCTCCTGGTGGCGTCGTGATCAACACGCAGGTGAAGGCACCCGATCAGCCGGGCAGTCGTGCCGGCGGGCGCGTAGTTGATGGCGAGTACGACGATCGGGTGCTTACCGCGCTCCGCAAGGCCGCCGGCCAGCTCCTTCCGTTTGGAGAAGCGACCAACGTGATCGTCATCTGCGCGAGGCGCGGTTGGCCGCTCTCAGGCGAGCCAGAGCCACTGGTCGGATACCTGTATGGATCAACGCTCTGTGATCGAACTGGACGAGTGTGGTTACCGCACGCCGAGCGCGGTTGGTTCTTCACCCCGTGGTGGCGGCACATCGGTGCCGTGGTTGTGCTCGACTACGTTCGAGGTGTCGGCAACCTGACGTACGGGTGTGTTGTGCTCGTGAACCCGATGGCCGACCACGGCGTTACGCCCGGCTGGTTCCCGCACGCGCACGCATGCTTCCTCGACGGCAATGTCTTCCGGTGGCAGAACGGCGAGCCCGCCGGCCACGGCCACACGGCGTTGCCCGAAGGGACGCTCCTCGACGCCTAACCCGGGTGTCAGGCACGCGTGTTGAAATAGCGATCATGGGCGACCACGCCATCATCGTGCCCGACACGAACGTGCTGCTCCACTCGCAGCCGCTCGACCAGATTCCATGGCGAGACCTTGCGAAAGCGACGTCAGTCGAGATCGTGCTTGTCTCGCAGGTCTTGCGCGAACTCGATGCGAAGAAGAACGGCGACAGCGAGAAGCTGCGGCGCCGAGCACGAAACGTTCTGTCCAAGATCAACACTTGGCTTCCGTCGGCGTCGGCAACCCCTACCATCGCAGATGGAGTGGTGCTCCGAGTACGCGTTCGCGAGCCGGGCGCCGCCGCAGGCCTAGACCTTGCTGTGCCCGACGATCGGATCCTCGCTTCCGCATCCGAGTTGGGCCACGACGTGTTCATCGCAACTGGCGACACGACGATGAGACTCAAGGCCGACGGGCTCAACCTCCGCGTCGTCACTATCCCAGAGACCTATCTCATCAGGGACGAAGAGCCGAAGAAGCACATCGTACCCAAGGCACAGCTGAGAGCGGGCATCCTCGACGTAGACGGCCGAGAGCTGACCACCAACCTGACACTGGGAGTCGGCTTGTCGGCCAAGCACCTGCTCAACGATGCCATGGAGGGCCTTCGCGCCGCCGAGACCAGCGCCGACGAGAATGCGCGTGGTGTGTACGGCCTGTACGGCCGCAACGCGCTTCGCCTTGGCGGCTTCGCGAGCTTTCACGAGGAGCGCGAACCAACCGTCGAGTCGTGGGCGACTTACATTCAGAGCATCCACGCCTTCGATGAGCAGCACGCAAACCGCGTCGAGGTCGTCCTTGGCGTTGTGAACGATGGCAGCGCTCCGGCCGAGGACATCTTGGTCGAATTTCAGTTTCCGCCGGGTATCTATGTTCACCGAAGCGAGCCGCACTGGCCGTCGCAGCCAAGGCGGCGGGCGCACTTCGATGACTTCAGCTCCTTGATCCGCAGGCCACTCCATCCGATGGAAGTGAACGAGTCGTTCCACCTTGACTGGGATGGCGACACGGGCGCGCATGCTCAGATCAAGATCCGGCGGCTTCTCCAGTCGAAAAGGATCGCGTACGCCGTCTGGGCAGAGATCCATGACGACAACATCGGCGGGATCCCGATCCGGGCGCGTGTCCTTGCGGGATCGCCGCCGTTGACGACGGATTCTACGTTGAACGTTAGGTTCGAACGGTAATGACGGCAGCATCCATGGACCGAAGGCAGTGGCAGAGAGAAAGGGAGCGCGCTGCTGCAGCCTGCGTGGCCGCGTCGGTGGATGGGATGTCCTTGCACGAGATGCGAGAGTCACCGGACGCAGATCTCGTGCACAGCGACGGCTATCACGTCGGCTTGGAGATCGTACGGACGGAAGACCCACGCCCGCTGCATCTGAGAAAGCGCATGGAGTCCTGTAGCGCAGCCCTTCGCGCAGCGTTGCAGGGCGCCGGCATCACTGGCGTGTTCCAGCCCTACTACGACGTGGCCACCATGAGCGAGAGCATGGACCGATCCACGAAACGCGCGTGGGATCGTGAAGTCCCTGATCGACTCACGCAGCTGATCACAACGCGCGGTGCGATCAACTTGGACGCCGATACGTTGGCAGCGCACCAGATCTCGGGCATCGCGTGGATCGAGGCCAAGCCCGCCGAGCACACGTTCGTCGGCGTGGGCTGGCAGGTCTCCACGAGGAAGGGCGAGACGCTTGCGGACATCGCCCTCGAAAGCAAGCACGCCAAGCTCACCGAGTACCGACGCAAGAACGGCGACACGTTCCGCGAGTACTGGCTCGCGATCTCTGGGCTCGGTGCCGGCGTCATGGAAGATGGCGGCTTCTCGCTGCTCCGGGACCGCCGCTACAAGACCGATTTCGATCGCGTGTTCCTGTTGTGGTTCGGAGCCGGCATCGCGTACGAACGCGCCGAAGACGTCACGCCGCCAGAGGGAACGACCTGATCGGATGATCGTTCGCCGCGATCGTTCGCGCGATCGTCGCGAGCCACTCGCCAACGTTGCAGCTGCTCAAGGCGAAGCCCCGCGCGTTTGTGCGATAACGGTTGCGTGGTGGCGAGTGGACGCAAGACCGACGCGCGCTGGAAGGAGCGCCAGGCCTTCCGTGCTCGCATTCGCACGACTGTTGAGGCACTGCTACTCAGCGCGGTGATCCGAACCGGCAGTGTCCGCTTGCCAGGTGGCCCCGGGTTGCTCGTGAGCCTGACGACGGACAAGCAGCGTGCAGCGCTGAAGAGACTCGCCCGCGAGGACATCGTCAGAATCACGTTCGAGTTCGACGTGAGATCGCCAGTCGGCGCAGTTACGCCTGGCTGCCGCGCTACGAACCGGCAGCTCCGAGCCAAGTGGACAGGCCCGGTCTCTCCACATTTCGCGCTGCTAGCGGGCGTGGCGCAGGAGTTCCACACACGGGGTGTGTTGCGCTCGCCAGACCTGTTCCAGGCGTTGATGTCGTTCGTCGGCGACACCACGAGCACGACACCCACCGAAGTCCCGGCCGTGACGTTCGCAGATCTTCTTGGCCTGGAACCTACAGAGGAGATCGGGCCGACCATACGACTGCCGAAACCGCCGCATCAGGTGCTCGCCGAAGGGTTTCGATGGGCACGCATCGCCATCGAGAGCGCCGCTCCCGAACTGGGCGATGAAGAGACCGATCGCGCCATCGTCGACCTCGACGCGCTCGCGAGACGGGTGCTGGTAAGGTGCATCGAAGGCAGGTCCGCAGGTCACGCGCACGACGTTCTACAGCGTGTTCGCATCGTGCTGCAGCCGTTCGGGTTCTCGGCGACGGATCTGGACAAAATCACGGCGGCGTTCTCGACGGCGGCGAACCTCGCGCCGCTGAAGGCGTCGACGATCAAGCAGTACAGGGTCGGTGCTCGCTCGCATCGCAGGCGCTGATCGCCCAGCAGACTGGTGACAGCGGGGCCCAGAAACCCGACATGCTGTCACCAAGCGTCGAATCGAATCGCGTCTAGGGTGAATCGCATGACGCTCAACAAGATGCACACGCTCGGCGGTCAGCTCGGAGATGCGACCGGCGATCCCCAGACGCTCGTCAAACGCGAGACCGCAGCCGCCGTGCTCGACGTCTCGCTGGCGACGCTGCACCGCATGATTCGCGACGGCCGCGTGCCCGTCGTCCACGTGCTCGGCAAGCCTCGCTTCCGGCTGTCGGACCTCTACGCCTTGCGCCAGCCGAAGTAGTTGCCCTTGGCACCGTCGAGGAACAACGGCTCGACCTCGATGGTGTGACGAAGGCCGCGTTAGCGCGCGGCCTCGTCGTGTCCATCGAGCCATCTCGTGGAGAGCAAGAATGTCGAGTGACGATCAGATTCTGCCCGTCGACGAAACGGGCGTCAACCAGATCTTCGTAGTCGCGATCGTGCGAGCGATCGAACGTGGAGCGTGGTCGTGAGCACCGGGACCACCAACGGCGTGGTCAACGGCATGCCGGCTGCGAACGCCGTCGCGAGCACGAGCAGCATCGTGACAGCGCCGAGCGCAACTCCGTCACCGTGGCCCGCGCAGCTCCAGGCCATCGCACAACCCGGGAAGCCGCTCGCAACATGGCCCGTGAACACGAGCGACGTAATCTTCGCGCGCAACCTACGCGGTGTCTGGGCCCGCAGTGGGTTCGTGCTGGCCGGTGACCTCGGGGAGCTGCACTACTACGACCCGAGTGACGGCGTATGGCACGTCGTGCCACGTGAGTTCATCGGCGTGCAGATCAACTCGTACGACGGCACGCCGATCAACGGCAACCCCAACAAGCTCGTCGAGATCAAAGACCACCGGATTAAGGGCATCATCAACCGGCTCTACGACGAGGTCTATCACCCGGATTTCTTCGGCGAGGCTCGTTCGGGCATCCAGTTCTCGAACGGATTCCTCGTCGTCGACGCTTGTGGAGCAACGCTCAAGCCGCACTCGCCGGATCACCGCGCGCGTTTCGCGTTGCCGTATGCATGGGATCCGAGTGCGAAGGCGCCGATGTTCGAGAAGTACCTGGGTGACGTCTTCGATGGTGACGACGACGCCGAAGCGAAGCGAGCGGCTCTGCAAGAGTGGTCGGGTGGCGCGCTCGTCGGCATCTCGACCGACTATGAAAGGGCGGCGTTCTGCATCGGCGAGCCCGGCTCCGGTAAGTCGGTGTTCGCGTTCGTCAAGAAGGCGCTCTACCAGCACGTCACGTCGATCTCGCCGCACCATCTCAGCCACGACTACAAGCTCGCCGCCCTCGCGAACGCGGACTTGAACGTTCCCACTGAGCTGCCGGTAGCGGACATGCCGGCAAGCGAAACGTGGAAGGCCGTCACCAGTGGTGACTACGTCTCGGCGCGAAACCCCTACGGACGCGTGTTCGGATTTCATCCGCGCTGCGCGCATCTCGTGCTCGGCAACGGCCTGCCGCATATGAGCGACGACAGCAGCGCAGCGTTTGATCGCGCTCTGATCTTCATGTTCAACCGCAAGTTCCGGGGAACTGAAGATCAGATCGTCGGTCTGCGCCAGCAGATCGTCGCGGCCGAGATGCCCGGCGTCGCCGCGTGGGCCGTCGCGGGCGCGATCCGGCTCATGCGTCAGCAGAAGTACACGCACGTGCCGAGCGCGGTCACGGCCGCAGAGGAGTGGCGACAGGAGAGCACTCCGATCCTGCAGTGGATCAGCGAGCGCTGCGAGGAGAGTACGAACGAAGCGCTCGTGGGCACGCTGTATGACGACTTCAAGCGCTGGTGCGAAGCGAACGGAAACAGGGCGCCGTCAAAGGGCACGTTCGGGAAGAAGCTCAAGGCTGCCGGACATCCCGTTCGCAAGGGCACCAACAACACGCGTCTGTACAAGCTCGTGCTCAACCCCATCGATGTTCGCCTCGCGGGGTACCAGGTTCGAGCCTTGGCCGGGAATAAGGGCACGGTGCTCGCTGCAAAGCTGGTCGACGGCGACGAGCGGGAACTGCAGTACGAGGTCATCGCGTGCGAGGCCGGTCAGGAGACCGATGCCTGGTGGGCGTTCGCCGCAGCACTCGGCCTTCCGACCTGCCAGTGGAAGGACGCGACCAAGCTCGTGCACGCGAATGCGCGCGCGCGGCTCGGCGCTGACGGGAAGGTAGCCGGCCTGCTTCCGGTCGAGGTCAGCAATGAACAGTGAACGAAGCCGGGCAGCCGGGGCTCCCAACATTCACTCGCCAACCATGTGCAGTGGTTCACGAAGTGAACGAATGAACACAGTGAAGGTTCAAGGAAATAGCAACGCTGAGATCACGGATCCCGGTGATCACGCGGCCGATCGCCGTATAGGGGTCTTCGAAGACCGTCGTTCATCCTTCATTCGTTCACTCGACGCTAGACCCACGACAGACCAGGCGAGCGTCGTCCTGGCCGCACGCGCTGGCGCCGACTGTGATCGCGCGAGCGATCACGCTGGCGAACGATCGCAGCGCTCGTTCCGCCGCTGGTTGCGAGGCGCACCATGACCAAGCGCCGTCGGAAGAGCATCGTGCGCGGGAACACGATCTACGTGCTCGGTTCGCCACCGCCACGGTGGCAGCCGGTGATCGACAAGTCGGTGCCGGTCGACGATGTGCGCGGCAAGCGCGCCCCCGAGGCCGATGGGGAGTACCTACCCGACGAAATCTGCTACCCCGACGAGGTCGGCGACGTCGCCGCCGTCGTGGCGATTCTCGATGCAGTGCTCGGGGATGTCGGTGATGACAACGGGGTTGTCGGTGACGACGTCGGCGACGCGACTGCTGCGACCGACGAGGTCGGGCCGGCGCCCGTGGGGGACACCAGCATCAGCAGCGACGGCACCGACGGAAGCGCGGCGCCCCAAGGAGAAGACGATCATGAGCACGAGTGACAACGTCGTCGGTGGTGTGACCGATCAAACAACGGCCAGTGGTGGGGCGCGCGGCTTCACGGGCGCGAACACGTCGAGCGCCATCACCGACCGTCGTACAGAGCTTCTCGAACATGCCCTGCGCTACATCGGTCTCGGATGGTGTCTGGTGCCGCTGGCGCCCGGAGCGAAGGAGCCGGCCTCGCAGCGTCGCGGCGCGGTCTGGTCCTGGGTGCATCGTCACCGCATGAACCCGTCGCAGGCGCGGAGCTGGTTCGCGCTTGGCGGCTGCGACATCGGCATCATGACCGGGGCGCCGTCCGATGATCTTGCGATCATCGACATCGAGGGCGAGTTCGTCGAGAAGTTCTTGGCACGTTACGACCTGCCGACGAACACTCCGATCGCGTCGACGCCATCTGGGGGCCTGCACATCTACGTCCGCGACGTCAGTGGGCGGCCGACCACCAACCTCTACTTCGACGGTGTGCGAATCGGCGAACTGCGGCGCGCCGCGCCGTCCTACGTCGTCGCGCCGCCGGCCGACGGGCGCCGTTGGATCACTGCGCCGCCGTGGCAGATGCGGCTCGCGTACGTGCCGAGCTGGATCATCGAGCTGGTCGCGTCGCCACGTCGCAAGTTGTCGACGACGCCGAAGCAGGCACCTAGCGATCGACCTTCCGAATACTCACTGCCGCCGGTAGAACTTCGCGTCCGCTTCGCAGCCGAACGGCTGTCGTGCGGGATCGTGCCGGCGGCGATCCATCGCGATCGCGGACACGACGCGCTGCTTCGCGCCTCGGTGACGACCGTGCGCGGCTACTGCGTGCCCAACGGGGACGGCGTCAACAACCATGCGTTCGATGTTCTGCTGCGCAGCTACAACCCGATCTGCGTGCCACCGTGGACGGATTCCGGCGCGCACCAGAGCGAGATCTTGCACAAGCTCGCCGACGCGTACACCGTCGGTGACATGGGCTGGGCCGAGTTGCTCGACCACAGGTTGGCGCTCGCGGTGGCGTGCGGTGAGGTGCAATTGGCCGTGAACCAGCCGAGCACGCCGACCGCTGACGCTGACGCCGAGGGCCACCCCACTGGCGGTTGCCTGATCGGTAGTAGTTTCTCGTGGGGACCTTCCACGTCGTCGTCCTCGCCAGCGTCCACAGCGCTATGCCGCCCGCCGATCGAACATCTCGTCGCGCGCATGCCGTCGCGTAGCGTCCCCGTCGACCAGCTACTCCAGCTCCTGCACTCGCCGACGCGCGTGATCGCCGAGGAAGGCCCGCGTCCGAGCGACACGCCTGAGAGTCGCGCGTTCGTGATCGCGCTCGGCTGCGTGTACGTCGGTGCCGACGTCACTTCCACGACGGAGCTGCTCTTAAACTGCAAGGGCGGCGTCGCTGCACAGCAGGCCTGCAGCCCGAGCGTATACGCACGCGAGCTGTGGCTCGACGCTTGGCGCGCACGCGATCGCGAGATCGCCACGGCGGTCGTAGTGATCGCCGACGAGGTCCCGGTCGACCTGCATCCACGCGGAAGAGCCCTGGCGCGTGTGAGTGCGTACCTGCGCCCAGTCGATCAGCCGAAGCTACACGAGCACCAGCTCCGGCTCGACCTGCCGACCCTGCTCGGCGCACCGCACGCAGGCGAGGTGTCCGGCGAGTTCGTCGAAGCGCAGGCGGCGTTCGAGGCCGGCGTAGCGCCGGGCCGGCGCGATCGCATGGGCGTACGCGAGGCATGGCCCGGTGCGCTCGTGCTCGCGGTGTTGGCCGAACACGCTGGCGTGCGGTCCGTTCGGCATCTTCTACCGCTCGATGCTGCTCGTCGCGACGAGATCCGTGCCGTGCTCGCGGTGTGTGGCGCGTTCGTCACGCTCGCGCGGCCTGCAACTGTCTGATCACCGAGAGGAGCGAACAACGATGGCGACCGCGTGCAAGCATCCAACCGACTGGTGCCACATCTGTGGCGAGCGGACCGAGCAACTCGCGGACGTTTGGTATCCGCAGTACGCCGAGCAAGGCGATGGACGCGACCAGTACATCCGGATCTGCGTGAGCTGCGCGGACGTGATCGGACAGGTCGCGCGCGGCGAGCTGGAAACGAGCCCGGAGGCAAAGTGCTACGGGTGGGGCGTTCCTGTGCGTGGGCGTTCTCGTCGATCGCAGCGGCGGTGAATAGCAGCCGGAATCGCTATCGCGTCAGTTAGCGCCAGGTGAAGCGTTCACTTCCACTTGTTGAGCGTGTCGCGCTGGCTCTTCGCCGAACGCGCGGCCTTCGCATCGCAGTCCCGCTGGCCGCTGCACCCCATGGTCGCTTCACACGCGAAGATCGCCGTCTCCTCGGCTCCCTTGAGGTCGGAGCGTGATCCGTACCGGCGGATGTGGTCCTGGATGCCTTGCTTGACGCAACGTCGGTACCAGCTCTCGACCGGCTTCTTTGCTGTGTCCGGCTGGCGTCCGTCTGCAATCGCTGGCTGCGACGCCTCGACGGTCCCTGCATCGCGAGGTCCCATAGCATCTGTCACCGGGTGCGCAGGTGGGGTCGACGGCGTTGTGCAAACACAGGGCTCGAAGGTCCCGGATGCCCTGCACACCTGCGCGCCGGTCGCTCCGGTCGAACACGCGCACGCGACGCTCTCGCCCGTCACGCACTTCGGGTCCTTGTTGCATGCGATGACGCAGAACGAGATCGCAGCCGCGACTGCTCGCCACTCCGAAACCTTCATGCTCCGTACTCCTTGGTCATGATGCCTTACCGAGCGTGTCGTTCACGAGTCGCCGTTGCCCTCGCTGAGCTATGTCGGATTCGCAACCTTCTTCTCGGCCTCGTGCATCGCGTCGAGGAGCGAGCGCAGCTTCTCCATCATCCAAGGGTCGGAAGGTCGAAGCCGTCCAAGTGCCGCGTTCATCGCATCGACAACAAGGTGCCACGATGCGCGCTGCTCGTCCTCTGAGAGACCGTTCCACTCTGCGTCGGTGTACTGGTTCGGTAGCTTTGGTTGAGTCGTCGCCATCAGCATATTCTCGACGAGATTGCGACCCGCTCCTAGCGATGCGCGTGCGCGAGTGTGGCGACGGCGTCAGTATCAGCCCGCCGCGCCGTCGCTAGATCTCCGGCCGATCGCAGAGTGGGCGTCGTGCTCACCGCGCAAGATAGCCAAAGGGATCGAAACGCAGCAGTTCGTTCTCGGCGTCGTAGACGATGGGAGCGCGACAGAGGATGTTGATCATCGCGTTGTCAGCCCACGCGGTCGCCAGTAGCTCAAACGGAACGCGGATGGTCGGCACAGAGTCGCCAAGCGGTACTCGCAGCTCGAAGCCGGTCTCGTCGCGAAGGCCCAACGTTGGGCGCTTGATGATCTTCTGAAGCGACGTGCTTGCTCTGGTGTTCACCCGCAAGATGCCACCCACGATCTCGACCGGAAGCGCCGTTTGCGTGGGGTTGATCTCATTGACCGTCTTGAACGCTTCCTCGAACGCGATCTGTGCAGCACGCGGCGTGTTCGACCAGTGACGTTCGATCTCGTTCGGACGCATGTATTCCTTCCCGTGATTCGTTCGTCGGACGACTTCGAGCTTGTTCGGCTGCCCAGGATCGTTGACCCAGATCAAGCGGCGGCTTGCAGGAACGTTTACGGCGAGAACTACGACACCCTGTGTGCGAATGAACTCGATCTTCCGGTCGAGGTCGGCGGGTGTCAGCACGTTGCGGATCCACGCTTCGATGTCTTCGCGGTCCTTGTCAGCATCCTTGACGCCGACGACCCGTATCGCCGTCTTGATGTTCGTCGTCGGATCTTTGCGTTCCTCAACACCGATGAGCAGGCAGCCGCCGTCGGTGTTCGTAAACTGCGCGACGTCCCGACCAAGCTCGGCTTGCGCGCCCGGACCGCGATCGAGACTGCCCTTGAAGTCGAGCTGTGCTGACTCTGTCGTTGTTCCTACTTTCACAAGCCGGTTGAGATCGGTTTCGCTTCGTATCGCCCAGATCACGGAGACTGCTCCCGTAGCGCCACAAGGCGTCTGAGCAGGGCGTCTAGTAACTCGTGCATCTCGGGGACGGCCCACGTCATCCCTTCGGTGGCCCGTGGCTCCGAGAGGTGCGCCAAGTACTTGCCGATACGGTTGTGCAGGATGCGCAGCTTGATTGCGTCCGTGTCGAGCGCCTCGATCTCTTCGGCGCTCAGATCGCGACCAAACCACGATCTGGCCCGCGTGATGCTGAGGTCTTCGTCCCGGAGATTCGGTCGGCCGTCTTCTCGTCTTCGGGCGATGAACAGCTCCAGCAGCCCACGGTAGTGGATCAGGTACGACTCGAAGAGCGCGTTGCACAGCTCCTTCTGTGTCTCGTCGGAGTGGAGCCGCATCACCTCGGCGTACGTGAACCGGAACATGCGGATCTCGTACTCGACGATCTCGGACGGGTGCTCCTTCGACGTGCGATCGAAGACCATCGAAGGCTGAGACGCGTCGACGCCAATCCGCTGCGTGTAGCTGTAGCTGCCGCTCGTGGAGTGCGGGCCCGGTGGAATGAACTTCGTGCTCCCCATGTCGCGAACGTACCGCAGTCGCCGAGACCTCGATAAGCATCCTGGGTATCGATCGCAGACCCTCGGAGTCGCTTGCGAGGAGCCGATCGATGCCGCGCACGACATGATGCGCTTCGTTGGTAACTCGGATGATGAGTTTCGTTGAGCACATCGTACGGATGGAGCCGAAACGGACCGGACTGCCGCAGAACTGCGCGCACGGTGCGGCACCACAGTCGATGGTCGTCACAGCACTCTGCTAGCGTGCCTCGATGCCCACGGCCGAGACGCACCTGAAGGTTCGCGATCTGCTCGACGGACTCTCCGAATCGGAGACCCATGCGCTCTGCGTGGAGGCGCTTCAGAACTGGCACGCGAAGCACAAGCCCGGTCAGTGGACGGACGAGCACTATCGACCGAGCGTTGACGTGATCCAGATGCACGGCGATCTCGGCCGCGAGCTTGTGCCGTTGCTGGCGAAGCGCAAGGGTCTCGACACGTACGACACCCACTCGTTGAAGGAGCCCTTTCTCGCCCTCTACAACACGTGGATGAGCGGCGTCGCGGAGTTCATCTGGTGGTTCGTTCGCGCGGGGCTCGGCGAGGTGACCAAACGCGAGGATAAGCACGGCTATCCGGTGGCGGTGCGTGTCACTGCGCGCGGCATCCGGTTCTTGTCCGACCGGGACGACCACCCCATGTTGCCGGGGTTCCTCGATCGCGTTCGGTTGCGTTGCCCGAACCTACCCGACGGCGTCGAATCACTACTTGTGGATGCCCGCGCCTGCCACGATGTCGGCCTCTTGCGGCCAGCAGTCGTGTTGATGGGAGTGGCCTACGAGCTGGCTATCGAGCACGTCGTCGACGCGCTCGTGACCAAGGCTCTCTTGCACACGAACACGCCAACGCAGAAGCCTGCGGAGAAGATCGCGCGCATCCTCAAGATGATCCGCTCGACAGACGCGAGCGTCGTGCTGCCCACGACGGATGAGCGCACCGCAGCAGAACGCGCCTATGACTTCGCCGACACGCTCCGGCTCCGACGGAATGACGCTGCACACACCACGCCCCGCTTTGACTTCGCGCACCGAGGCGAGACCGAGGAGTTCCTGATCTCAGCGGGGCGGCATCTGCCGGCGCTCTGGTCACTCGCTCGCTGAGAGTAGTTGGGTCGTAAGCGCTGTGTGAACCCCACCTGGCTGCGTCGTGCTCGGCCGCCGAGACTGCCCCGATGCGAGAGCCATCCGAGCGAAGCGAGCTGATCCGAGCGGTGAAGAAGCGGGGCGAGGCGGTGTCGAC
>JAQBQE010000062.1 GCA_028287135.1 Myxococcales bacterium | reverse complement strand
GCCGAGCGTAGCCAGCGCGCTCACGAGCGATGCAACGCGTACGTAGTGGACCGTCGAGACCGTGTGTCCCAGCTCGCGTTGCATGACTTGATCGGGGATGAGCGCTCCGCCGAACACGTAGTTGAATGCTCGCCATGGTGCCTCGTTTCGATCGGATACCGACGCAGCGCCGCGTGCACCGCCCACTCGCCTGGAATAAGGCGGCAGCTGCGGTCGTGTTCGCCTTTGAGAACTGAATGTAGTGCCTCCACGCGAATCAACAATCGGAGCAACCCTCCCACTCGCGCTGCGTCTTCTGTGCCATGCGCGGCGCGACTGGAGAAATTTCGTTGTGGTCGCGCACGCGTCTTGCTGGATCGAGGCTTGACCTGCACGCACACAGTTCCTCGACGCGAACGGAGTGACATACGCATATCGCAGGTTCGGAAAGCACTCCGAGTCGCCGCTGCTCTGCCTCCAACACTTCACTGGCACCCTCGACAACTGGGACCGGGCTGTCATCGATCCACTCAGCGCCGGACGCGAAGTGATCCTCTTCGACAATGCCGGGGTGGCCGCTCCACCGGATCGGTCCCCGACACGAGCGAAGGCATGGCCGAGCACGTCCTCCCATTTCTCGACGGCCTTCGCTTACCAACCTGCGATGTGCTGGGCTACTCGTAGGCGCCGCATCTCGCCCGCCATGAAGCCGGACGCCCCACCGCGCACCAAGCGTGGCGAACGAGCCGATCCGTCGGCTGGTGCGTTCTGCACCACCGCTTCGACGTTCGTGCTCGTGAAACGCGTTAGCCCAAGTGCCACGCCGCCGGATCTCGACGCCCGGCGGTTTTGAGATCGCGTATCGTCGACGCGTGGCGGCTCGGGCGAGGTGGCTCGCAATGCATCGTGGTCGTGGCAGGCGCTGTGGCTTGGCTGTGCTTGAGAGCATCCGCGGACGAGCCAGTCTCAGATTCGCCACCGGAGCCAATCACCGCCCGGATCGTAACGACCGGGCCTGCGCAGCAACCTCCGGCAATCGAGCCAGCTCCACCACCCACCGCCCGTCGCTACTGCTGGTCACGACGATCGTCGACGTGCTCTCGCCAAAGACGTGTCGTTCTCCGGTGCGTGCCACGACCGCCCCGCCGACCGCTGATCCATCCGAGGCGCGCGTCACGCGACCCGAGAGCAACGCAGGCTTCACCGGCTCACGTGGCATCCGAGCGCCGATTCTAGTGCCGGTTCTCCGCTTCGAGGTCGAGCGCGTCGAATCATCTCGAAGGCCTCCACCAGATGATGGCGGCAGCGACGAGGACCGCCGCCGCGCCAACAACGACCAGCACCCGTGTCCGCACAACCTGAGCATACCGTTCGCCAAGAGCGGAGGTTGGCGGAACACCTTCTCGGTGACCTGCTTCCACGAGTTCTGCCTGTGGTTGCCGTAACCTCAGCCCGCTCCTGGAGAGCAGTCGGGGACTCCGAAGTGCGAGCGTGGCGAGCTGCCATGCCAGTGATATGGTGACTCATGGCCGGCGCACGCGTGCTCCATTGGAACGGCAAGGACATCCCGGAGGAGCTGCGCGAGCTGCCCGCGGGAACGTACATGGTCGAAGCCGTCGAGACTGCACCTGCGCTGACCGCTGATGAGGATCAAGGCCTCGCGGACGCGCTCGCATCGCTGCGAGCGGGCGAAGGCCGCACGGTCGACCAGGTTCGCCAGACCATCGATTCGATCGTTCGTCGGTGACGCTCTACTTCGCGCCCCAGGCGGAGGCAGACTTCGCGGCGATCATCGGCTACCTCGCCGAGCGCAACGCCATTGCCGCCAGGGAGCTCAGCGACCGCATCTTCACGGTCATCGACAAGCTCGCCCGCGATGAGTTTGAGGGTCCAGAACAGACCTTGGTCTCGGGCGAGGTCGTGCGGAGTTGGCCGGTCCCTCCCCTGCGCGTGTACTACCAACGTCAGCCAAGCGCGTTCTGGGTGCTGCGCATCTACCACCAAGCGCAACAACCGATCGTTAAGTGACCCGGCCACAGTCCACGGTTCGTCCCCGTGCAGCGAGACGAATCAGGCCTTGGCTAGGTCCTCGACGATAAGCTCCCACCGAACGCCCGGCGGGTCGAAGCCGTACGCGGTCACGCGATAGTCGCCGGCACCTAGCGCCGCGTGATCTCATTGAGCGCAGTCAGTGCGCTTGCCGGAAGACCGATCGTGCGGCTCTTACCGTTCTTCGGAGGCCCCTCGCAGTGTGCAGAGTGGACGCATCCAGGACGCCGAGGGTGCCGCAAGGCGGGCCTCGAACATTCGCGGTGTCATCGACGTGGTCCTTCCCGGGACGACGCCGAAGGAGCGTGACGATGGTTCGCCGTCCACGCCGCGTATCAGTTCGCGGATGCACTTCGGCGGCGCCGCAACGACGCAGCACATACGACGCCCACGTATGGCTTCGATGATCGGCAGGAGACCGAGGAACTGCTCGTCTCCGCCGACCGTCACCTGCCGAACCTGTGGTCACTCCGGTGACCGACGGTCGCCATCTCCACTGCCGGGCCTCGTCAGAGGTCCGCGCGCAGTACGTGCCTGCGCAGAATGGCGGCGCATTGGACCTCGCAGCCTTGTCGACGGTGTAACACTCGCTCGATGTCGACGATCGACTATGGCGCCGCATATCCCCGGCTCCAGGTCCAAGACACTACCCGCGACGGCCGCATCACCGGGCTCGAGATCAGCGTCTCGCAACAACCCGACGACCACGCGCGTGCGCAACTCGTAGCGCTGCTCTCGCAGACGCCTGACCTGGAGTACCTGTCCCTCGGAGCGAGCCTCCCTACGATGCCCGAGGTCGACTTTCGCTGGGCCCTCGACGCGATCCGCGCGCTGGTGCCACACGAGCGTGTGTTCCTGTCCGGCGCACGCATGGTCTCGATCGAGAACCTCTCGTGCGGCCGCCTTGGTACGTGGAACCGAATCACACATTTCCACGGTGTTTTCGCGAACGTCCGCATCCTGGATCTTCGCGACGAACTCGTAGAGCTCCACGACAGCGTGTTCCCGGACCTGGAGACGCTGATCCTGCGTCCGCGTCACGCAGCATGGGGTGTGCCGTGGGCGCGCAAGGCGATTACAACGGTCGACGCTTTTCCGGCAATTCGCGAAGTGCGGTGTCCCGAGAACGATGGCGACGAGCTACTTGCCGCGCTCCTCGAGTCGCCGATCCTAGAACGACTACGATGCGTCGATCTCACCGACAATGTTACGAACGCGGGCGCGGAGCAGCTCCATGCGCATGCGGAGCGCCTCATGAACCTCGAGGAACTCTGGATCGGCTCGCGCGACCGGCGCCGGCGGGCCGAACGCATGAACCCTGAGCGTGAATATCCGCGCGGTATGCTCGAGATCGATGACGCGTGGCGCTCTCGTCTGCGCGGCAAGCTTGGAAAACGGCTGCGCTTCAAGCCCCGGCCCAACCACCCCGATCTGTAAGCGCTCGAGTGGAAGCAACGCAGCGTGGACCATCAGTTCCAGTTCTTCGGGTGCGGGGCAGCCGACCGCCGTGCGCCAACACCTGCTGCAAATCTGCTGCAAGTCGAGAAATGACCGACGAGGATCAGAAATGACGAACAGGGACGAACGATCCGGGCAACACCGCGTGGTCATTGCAGGTGCGCGAGTTGGTTGAGGTCTCGCGTTGCCCGTCCGTGATTTCGATTCCCATGCGCTTCCGCCACTATCAGTTACTTGGTGGCCGTTTTCGGGTCTGCTGCAACGTCGCTGCAATTCCAGCTCGGCGCCGGCTCGTCGAGCGTAGCTACCGCAGCCCGCAACGCACCGGGCCCGAGGTGCGCGTACCGATTCGTCATCGTGATGGTGGAGTGCCCGAGCAACCTCGGACACCGCTGGCGCGACCTCATATTCTTGGACGAGCCCGGTCGCGGCCGCGACCGATCACGACGAGTCGCCACGGTCATCGCTCAACTCCGCCACGGCACGCCGCCGCGCTCTCCCCACCAAGGACGAAGCAGAGCACGACGAAAGTTTCAAAGCGCAGGCCACCTGGCGAGAAGCTTTGCCCGGCTCGCACGCGGTTTTTGAAGAAACGAAACGCTGGGATCTGGCGGATCTCGTTCAAGCATCAATCGAGATGCACGTCGCTGATGTCCATCAGCAGCGGCGTGAGCGCATCTCGTGCCGCCGGCAGCTTGTCCTCAAGCACGCCCGACAGGTCACGGCGATGAATGGTTCATCTTGTTCGATGCAGGCGGCGTGTTCATGAAGGCGTTCTGGCATGAGTATCCGCATGAGGACGTCACGAAGATCTACGACGGCCTGCCTGCGCCACTGGCGTTGCAGCTAACAGAGCCGGCGTTCTCGATGCAGCACGTCACGTTCGGCGGCTGGCACGATGGAACGACGTGGACGCTCCGCGGGAATACTGTTCCGATGGCCGACGATCTCGCGATCCTGACCGGTGATCCGGAGACGTACCGCGCGTACGCAGCGGACTACTTCGGGGCAACGATACCCGTCGACGCCGTCGCGCACGTCCTTGCGGGCAAGAAGCTCGACGCCAAGCTCGTCGAGCGCATCACGACCGAGCGAACGTTGGCCGACCTGAAGAACGACCTCGCCGCGATCGCGTATTGAGCGTTCACACCTTCAGGTGCGTGGCCGGGCTCCGTTTTTGATTTCGGCAGACATCACGACGAGGTGGATCGCCGCTAGCCAGAGATTGCCGCGACCTGATCCTCAAACTCGGCGTGTTCGAGCACTGCCCGCTTCGAAAGCGCGGATTCGCGCGCGCCCGCATCGTCGTCGAGGCCGCACGCCGCACGCACCTCGGAGGCCGTCATCCCGCCCGCCACGTATCGCGAGACGTGCGCGAGCGCGAGCGATAGCACCCGGTCGCCAGTCTGATATGGCGCGCCTGCATCGACGATCGGGGCGTCGTCCGAGCCACCTTCCCAATGCCTGAGCGTGTCCGCGATGGCGAACACGAGCGTGGCCGGCCGATCTCGGTGTGCGAGCACGAGCTCGATTGCCGCTGCGACGAGCGCCGGATCGCGGAGCAGCGGCTCGCCGCCGTACGCCCGTTCGCGAGTCACGACAACCATCTTGCGCGCCGCCCGGCCGGTGTGCGTGTCGTCGTGCGCGGGGCCCCAGATCGGTGACAGCGTCATGAACACGTGCTCGTTGATGTCGTTCTGCTCGGTCTTCCTCGTATTGGTCTCGACGATCAGGCGCGCGCGCTCGAGCAATGCGCCGCGCTCGAGGCGTCGAAGCTCCGCTCCGGCATCGCCGAGTTGGTTCACCTCGAATCGGCCGCACCGCTCCGCTGCTCGTTCCCAGCTCTCGATGGCCTCGTCGCCGTCGACGCGCAGCGACAGCGTGGCGTAGGCAAGGTGATTCTCCCAGTTATGCTCGATCCCGAAGTTCGGGGCGTCGCGCCGCGTCGGGTCACCTGGGAACAGCTCGATTGCAGCGCGCAATGCTGCAACTCCGGCCTCGTCGTCATTGTCCTCAAAGGCCGCCTCGGCGCGCCACAAGAGCACCGTCGACAGCAACGTCGCGAGCGGGGCCATGTCGTCGATCGGCTCCTCGATGCGAAGGCGACCTGGCGTGCCGCCGCCGAAGAGCCGGCCGAGTCCCTTGCGGGGAGCGTTCGCGCTGGCGACCAACCGCGCCACGAGCGCGCCGCACACGCCAGCGATCCCGACGCGTTCGCCAGGCGCGATGCGCGCTCGATTCGCCGTGTACTCCGCGATCTGGTTGATGATGACAGCGCCCTCGCGCGCATGAGCGTGCGGCACGCCGACGAGCTCGAGCTCGGGAAGGCCGTGGCGCGCGAGGCCCTCACTCACCAGATGCATCGTGCCGTCCGGTGCCTCGCTCGCATTGATCCGGATGTCTCGACCCGCAACGAACTCGGCCATCAGCGCATTCTAGTACGGATGTAGCGCGACAACTTCAGCAACTGGAGTCTGACCCGTTCGACTGCCCCGTTGCTCATCGAGCGGGTACCGCGGGTACTGGTTGTCGTAGGCCCGATCGAAGTCCGCCCAGCTCAGCTCACCGCGCGCGCACCTAGCCACGAGCTGATCATGCAGGTCGAGGTCGTGAAGCAGCCTTCCCGCCGAGGAACTTCCCGAGTTCAACTGCAACATCGTGGGGCTGATCGAGGTGATCGCGTCGTTCGAGCAGACGTGATCGGGCAGCAGAGCTGCTGCCACTCTGATGCCAGACCTCTCGGAATCACCACCGACTACCCGGAACGCATCGGAACCTAACTGGGCGAGACGAGGGCAAGTGCTCGTCGGGATTGGTGCCTCACCCAGGCTCGATTCCCATGCGCTTCCGCCAATTTCTCGGCGGTTAGCTTCACTGGTGGCATCTGCGTCTTCGGACTCTTCCTGCCCAAAGATCCGGGCGCGCCCGATCCACTGGCGAGGCAAGGGGCGACTCGAGTTCGACATGGGCCTGTTCTGATTCAAGGGGCAGCGCCGTTGGGACGGGGCAAGCGAACGTCAAGCGATACAATCGTCATCTGCGCAATCTCATCCACACCGGCAAAGCGAAGCCGTCGTGGATCGTCTCGCACACGCTGCCGCTGCGTGAAGCGCCGAACGCCTACCAGCACTTCGACGCGCGCGACAGCGGCTGGACGAAGGTCGTGCTCCAGCCCCAGATTTCCTGACCACCAGCTCCTGCATGAGAGCGCACCTCTCTTCTCGGGCGCTCAAATGGGCGTGCCTCCGTCGGGAGTCAGGAGTAACAACAGGAGTGGCGGATCTAGCGCGCTGGTGCTCGTCGATGCTCCCTGTTCTCGCGGAGGAGCTAGGCGATGATCCGTTCTGGTCGGAACGCCTCGAGCTCTTTCGCGGTCGCGGCGGAGGCGAGCACGCCATCCACCTAGCGGTATTCCAGGAGCCGTATCTCAGCTTCATGCTCGACGGGACAAAGACCGTGGAGTCGCGCTTCGCGGTCCGGCGCTTTGCACCGTACGGGCTCGTGCGAGAGGGTGACGCGCTCCTTATCAAGGCATCCTCCGGTCCAGTCGTCGGCGTCGCCCACGTCGCGAAGGCGATGTACTACGAGCTCGACGAGCTCCGCCTCGCGGCCATTCGCAGGGAGTTCGGCGAAGCGATCCGTGCCGAGATCGCCGGCTTCTGGGACGATCGTCGAGAGGCGCGTTACGCGACCTTGCTCGATGTCGCCGAGCCCCGCGTGCTCACGAATCCGATCGTGTGTCCGAAGCGAGACCGCCGCGGTTGGGTGGTGTTGCGCTCGCCCGAGCGACAACGGATCGGCCCGTAAGTTCGCCCAGTAGCGTGCGAGTTTCTGAACGGTTGCGAGCTGCCGCGCGCCTTGCGCATCTGTGACCGTTTGCGACTCGGGCCACTTTGTCGTCGCGATCCGCCTGCGCAGCTCCGCCAGCTCCGATTCCGGTACGCTCACGCGAAACGGACGAATCGCAGCGGCATCGTGGGTCTTCTGCTTGGCAATCGCTGTCATCGCTTTCTCCACTTTTGGCTGAAAGGCTTCTGCGTTCCGAAGTGCGAGGCTGCAATCAGCGATCCGCGTCGCGCGCACATAGGGTCACGTAGGATTGCAATGCGCTTCCGCCATGCAACGACGATGACGGGCCGCGCAGGCAACGATCATCTCAACGAGTCGTTCGACGACCGAGCGACATCGTTTTCGTCACGACTCCAGAAGTTTACCTTCGACGGGCTCGTCGACGCTGTCCTTGTCGGCTTCTCATTGGTTTGAGCTCGCGGAGGCGGCGGCTCGTTGGCTCTGGACACCGGCCGAATGCAGTACGCCGCAGCGCGCACGGCCGCGTTGGTCTCGAGGACGGTGCCGAGTGCACCGCCGAGCGTAGCCAGCGCGCTCACGAGCGATGCAACGCGTACGTAGTGGACCGTCGAGACCGTGTGTCCCAGCT